>NZ_CALPDG010000003.1 GCF_943193195.1 Mediterraneibacter agrestimuris
TTAAGTTACGGTTTTACTTACTTTAAAGTAATGCTATCCGTTTTTAAGCAAGTTTATAGCGGCGTGAATAATTCAGGCTTAATTATGGTCCTGAGCCAGATACAATTTCACATTTGATTAAAAACGGAGCTAAGGTAGCAGAGGTTCCGGTAATAATGGATAAAAGAAAAGTTGGAACGAGCTATTTAAATGTGATTGGTTCAGTAAAATATATGATAAGAATGATGACGTCAATTTTAATTCTTCAAAATTTTAGAATATTTCATTGATAAGAAAGTTTCTACAGTCCCCGTGAATATGCCGTTTCTGTGAATCAAGACCTATAATTGAATGGAATCTGCAAATAAGGACGTTATTTTTGATAAATAGCGTCCTTTTCTTGTGCGGTTTTACCAATTATAATAGAAACAGACTTAGAAATATATAAAGGAGGCACAAAATGGACAAGTATTATCTGGCTGTGGATATCGGCGCATCCAGCGGACGGCACATGTTAGCATCCATGGTTGACGGAAAGGTGCAGTTAGAAGAAGTGTATCGCTTTCCAAACGGCATGGACAATGTGAATGGAACTCTGTGCTGGGATGTGAATCGCTTATTTACAGAGATTAAGAACGGTTTGAAAAAGTGCAAAGAGCTGGGAAAGATTCCGGTATCCATGGGAATTGATACATGGGCAGTAGACTATGTTTTGTTGGATAAGGATGATAAGATTCTGGGAGATACTGTTGGATATCGTGACAACCGCACGGCAGGAATGGATGATAAGGTTTATGAGATGATTCCGCTTGAGGATTTGTATGCAAGAACCGGAATCCAGAAGCAGATGTTCAACACCATCTATCAACTGATGGCAGTCAAAGAGCAGCATCCGGAGCATATGGAGCAGGCAGAAGCAATGCTGATGATCCCAGATTATTTCCAATTTCTTTTGACGGGCGTGAAGAAACAGGAGTATACAAACGCCACAAGTACACAGTTGGTCAATCCAAAGACAAATGACTGGGACTATGAGCTGATAGAAATGCTCGGTTATAATAAAAGGATGTTCCAGCCGATTTCTCTTCCAGGAACAGTAGCCGGCAATTTTACAAAAGAGATTCAGGAGGAAGTCGGATTTGATTGTAAAGTTGTCCTTCCGGCAACACATGATACAGGTTCAGCAGTCATTTCTGTCCCGACTAATGATGATAATGCAATCTACATCAGTTCCGGCACATGGTCACTGATGGGGATTGAACGGAAAGAGGCAGATTGTTCCAGAGAGGCGATGAAAGCGAACTTTACTAACGAAGGCGGATATGATTATCGTTTCCGCTTCCTCAAAAATATTATGGGACTCTGGATGATTCAGTCCGTGAAAAAGGAATTTGAAGAAGATTTGTCTTTTGGGGAGATTTGCTCAAGAGCATCCAAAGAGACAATAGAATCGATTGTGGACTGCAATGATGACAGTTTCTTTGCGCCGGACAGTATGATCAAGGCAGTACAGGATTTCTGTGTGAATACAAAACAGCAGGTACCTAAGAGCGTAGGAGAGATTGCTGCGGTTGTATATAACAGTCTGGCAAAATGCTACGGAGATACAGTTAAAGAGATTGAAGCAATCACAGGAAATACATACGATACAATCTATGTTGTGGGGGGCGGCGCTAATGCTGGATATTTGAATGAACTGACAGCCAGATACACAGGAAAAAATGTTTCTGCGGGACCGACAGAGGCAACCGCGATCGGCAACATTGCTGCACAAATGCTTCATGACGGTGTATTCGCAGACCTTCCCGCAATAAGAACATGTATCGGAGAATCTTTTGACATCAAGTGGTACGGAAAAGAATAAGAATAGCATGGAATGTAAATTTCCTGCAAAATAAAAGAAAAGCCATATCAATAAGGAGGAAGAAAAGATGACAAGATATGAATCAGCAAAAGAAATTTATGCAAAATTAGGTGTGGACACAGATGCCGCCATTGAAAAATGTATGCAGGTTCCGGTTTCTCTGCACTGCTGGCAGGGAGACGATGTGACCGGATTCGACCATGACGGACCTCTGACAGGCGGTATCCAGACAACAGGGAATTATCCGGGTAAAGCAAGAAATCCAGAAGAATTGTTGGCGGACATGGACAAGGCAATGAGCCTGATGCCGGGAATGAAAAAGATTAATGTACATGCATCTTATGCAGTTTTTGAAGAAGGAGAGTTCGCAGACCGGGATAAACTGGAACCAAAGCATTTCCAGAAATGGGTTGACTTTGCAAAGGAAAGAGGCATGGGACTGGACTTTAACCCGACATTTTTCTCACATCCGATGATGAAAGACGGACTGACACTGTCAAGCCCGGACGAGGAAGTGAGACGTTTCTGGATTGAGCATGGCAAAGCATGTATCCGTATTTCTACATATTTTGCAGAGCAGACAGGTATTCCGTGTGTTATGAATATTTGGACAGGCGACGGATATAAAGATATTCCGGCTGACCGTATGGGACCGAGAGTTCGTTATAAAGAGTCTATTGATGAGATTCTGTCAGAGCCATATGATCCGAAGATGGTAAAGCCATGCGTAGAGTCCAAGGTGTTCGGTATCGGTGTTGAGGCTTATACAGTAGGTTCTGCTGAGTTTTCACTGAGCTATGCAGCAGCAAATGTTGATAAGTGTCTGCCGCTTATGGATAATGGGCACTATCATCCGACAGAAGTTGTTTCTGATAAGATTCCGGCTTTGCTGACATTCTTCCCGGAAATTGCCTTGCATGTAACACGTCCGATTCGCTGGGACTCTGACCATGTGGTTCTGTTTGATGACGAGACAAGAGAAATTGCGCAGGAAATCGTCCGTTGTGAAAATGGACTGGAGCGTACTTATATCGCACTGGATTACTTTGATGCATCCATCAACCGTGTTTCTGCATGGGTAACAGGTTTCAGAAGTTTCCAGAAAGCTCTGCTCAATGCATTGTGTACACCGAGCGCAATGCTCAAAGAATTGCAGGATACGAATCAGATGAGCAAGAAGATGGCATTGCAGGAGCAGTGCAAGACACTTCCTCTTGGAGATATCTGGGAAGAATATTGTAAGAGATGTGGAGTTGCTGCAGAGGGATGGTTTGATGAGATTGAGAAATATGAGGCAGAAGTACTGTCAAAGAGAGCATAATTATAAAATATCAAAATGAGAAGCAGCCGGGAAATCGTAGTATTTCCCGGCTGTTTTATGTAAAGGAGAAAATGTATATGTTAGTGTTTGCGGGCGAAATATGCACTTATGGCTCAATGCAATTTTAAAACGCTTGACATATGGATCAGAACAGTTTCTAATAAAGCTATAGATTGTGGATTAATGGCGGGAGATTTATTTGATGAAGGGAGATGGCAGGTATGCAGCTTGCTGAGTATGTCATGTCCCCAGTCTGTGTATGCATGGTACAACGGAAGAACAATACCGTCTTTGGACAATCTATATGGATTGAGCAGACTTTTCCAGTGTCCGATTGACGATTTGGTGTTGAGTGTTGAGGAGACATTCAATGCCATTTAGTGAAGTGTTGTGCAGGAAAAAGAAAGCAAAAAAGAAAATATCAGGGATGGAGACAGTAATGAAAGAGCTTGAAACAATTGCACATATCAGAAATGGATTTACCGTAAAATTCGGAATTCCCCGGCAGAGTGGATTAACGGATGCAAAATCACGTATTGTGTTTGAACCTAAGTATCGGGTGCAGGAGGCTTTCCGGGGGCTGGAAGTGTATTCTCACATTTGGATTTTATGGGAATTTTCAGAATCCATACGCGATGAGTGGTCGCCTACTGTGCGTCCGCCCCGGCTGGGAGGCAATCAACGGGTAGGAGTCTTTGCAACCCGTTCTCCGTTTCGCCCTAATCCAATTGGTCTGTCAGTTGTGAAATTAGAACGGATTGATTGGAAGTGTGAGGACGGACCAGTTCTTTTTGTAAGCGGAGCAGATATACTGGATGGTACGCCTGTTTATGATGTGAAGCCATATCTTCCGCATGTAGATAGTATACCGGAGGCTGAGGGCGGTTTTGCAGGACTGGTAAAGGACTATAAGCTGCGGGTAGAATTTTCCGAAGAGTATCGCCGCCTGATTTCAGAGGAAGAGGCAGAAGTGTTGGCTCAATTGTTGGAACAGGATCCCCGTCCTGCATATCAGAATAATCCGGAGAGGATATATGGATTGGAATACGGCGGGTTGGAAGTGAAGTTTAAGGTGGGGGATGGCTGCGTGTATGTATTGGGTATAGAAAAGATGAAATAGATGTATATTTGATAAATATGAGTCTGCAATAATATTGTGGACTCATATTTTATTTGGATAAAACAGCAAGTAGTGAAAAGAAAGAGGACTTGATTTGAGATTCGTATCTTGCGGGAAAAACTCATCTGTGCTAATATAACTATAACACAATCTGATGCAGATACGAATGAGAACAGGAGTTGAGCCAATGTTAATTGAGATTGATTTCAGCAGCAATGAAGCGATTTATATACAACTTCGCAATCAAATCATCATGGGAATTGCTACATCAACAATTCGGGAAGGAGATTCTCTTCCGTCTGTTCGTCAGCTTGCGGATACAATTGGTGTGAATATGCACACGGTAAATAAAGCATACAATGTATTAAAACAAGAAGGATTCATCAGTTTGGACAAACGCCGGGGTGCTGTAATTGCTCTGGATATCAATAAGCTGAAGGCATTAGAAGAGATGCGGGAGAATTTACAGATTGTACTGGCAAAAGCATTTTGTAAGAACATCACGAGGGATGAAGTGCACGAGTTGGTGGATTCTATATTCGATGAATATTTGTAATTGTTGACTACATTTACTGTTACAATGCAAAACCTGGTAAAAATTGCCTGCCGCAATGGGATTTTGCTTTGTTAAATTTATAAAATTATAGGAGGGATTTATGCAGAATCAATATACAAAACAGGCGCTTTCAGCGATTCGGTTTGCCGCGTCAGAGGCAAAAAAACTGAAACATCCGTATATTGGAACAGAACATTTACTTTTGGGACTTCGTAAGGAATATACCGGAGTGGCTGGACAGGTTCTGGCACAGCATGGAGTCGATGAGGAGAAGATATTGCAATTGATGGATGAACTGATAGCTCCTGCATCGGGGGAGTTGAAAGAAAGTCAGCCGAAGGAATCACCAAGATTCCGTTGTATCTTAGAAGACAGTGTTGCGGAGGCAGCACGTTTTCATATGAAGGAAGTGGGAACGGAGCATCTTCTGATGGCAATTATCCGGGACGTGGATAGTGTAGCTGCCAAGATTTTGATTACTTTGAATATTAATTTGCAGAAGATGTTTCAGGATATTTTATCAGCGGCGAGTGTGGACCCAAAGGACTATCAGGATGAAATTGCTGATGAGAACCGCGGCGCTGGCGGAGCGCTTGAGCAGTATTGCAGGGATTTGACATTAGAAGCAGAAGAGGGAAAGTTGGATCCTGTAGTCGGACGGGAGGAAGAAATCTTCCGTTTGATGCAGGTGTTAAGCCGGCGTACGAAGAATAATCCATGTCTGGTAGGAGAGCCGGGAGTCGGTAAAACAGCAATTCTGGAAGGTATGGCACAGAGACTTGCGCTTGGTGTCGTACCGGAGAGTATGAAAAGAAAACGGATTTATACGTTGGATTTGGCGGGATTGATTGCAGGCTCTAAATACCGCGGAGAATTTGAGGAACGGATGAAACGGCTGATTTCGGAGGTGGAATCCAATCAGGATGTCCTGTTGTTTATGGATGAGCTGCATACGATGATCGGCGCAGGAGGAGCAGAGGGGGCAATGGATGCCTCAGGTATACTTAAACCTGCATTATCACGGGGGAGGCTGCAGTTGATCGGGGCAACAACGATTGCTGAATACAGAAAATATATTGAGAAGGATGCTGCACTTGAACGGCGTTTCCAACCCATTACAGTGGAAGAGCCAGATAAGGAGCAGTGTTTAGAGATTTTGTATGGTTTAAAGAATAAGTATGAGAAGCACCATAAGGTAGTGATTACAGAGGACGCGCTTCGTGCGGCAGTAGAGCTATCCGAGCAGTATATCACAGACCGTAATCTGCCGGATAAAGCGATTGACGTGATGGATGAAGCATGCTCTAAGATCAGTCTGAAAGGATATAAGGTGCCGGAAAATCTGGTAAAGCTGGAAGATTCTTTGAAAGAACTGATTGTACAGAAGACAGAGAGTATCAAGGCGGGAGATTTTGCAGAAGCGTCTCTTATACAGAAGGAACAGGAGGAAGTTCAGAAGAAGTTGATTTCCCTGCGGAAACGGCTGGATAAAAAGAATCAGTCTACACATCTGCAGGTGGGAGAAACGGATATTGCAGAGGTGGTATCTGCATGGACAAAGGTTCCGGTAAGTAAGCTGGAAGAAAGCGATGCAGAACGTTTGAATAAGTTAGAGCAGGTGCTTAAGAAACGTGTCATCGGACAGAGTGAGGCGGTCAGCGCCGTAGCAAGAGCCGTCAAGAGGGGAAGAGTGGGATTGAAAGATCCGAAACGACCGATTGGTTCTTTCCTGTTTCTCGGACCTACAGGTGTGGGTAAGACGGAGCTGTCTAAGGTACTGGCAGAGACCTTGTTTGGTAAGGAAGACGCGATGATCCGTGTTGATATGTCGGAGTATATGGAGAAGCATTCCGTTGCTAAGATGATTGGTTCCCCTCCGGGATATGTGGGACATGAAGAAGGCGGACAGTTGAGTGACAGAGTGCGCACACATCCCTACTCAGTGATTTTATTTGATGAGATTGAAAAGGCACATCCCGATGTCTTTAATATTTTGCTTCAAGTACTTGATGACGGACGGATTACAGATTCACAGGGACGGACAGTGGATTTTAGCAATACTGTTATTATTATGACATCCAATGCCGGAGCGAAGGCTATTATGGAACCGAAGAAACTGGGCTTTGCAGTGAAGGAAGATGCTAAGGGTGATTATGAGAGGATGAAACAGAATGTAATGGAAGAGGTGAAGTTGATCTTCCGTCCGGAATTCATCAATCGTATTGACGAGATTATTGTGTTCCACCCATTGAATAAGAACGATATGAAGCAGATTTTGACCTTGCAGTGCAAGGAATTTACAAATCGTCTGAAAGAGCAGATGCAGATTGTACTGACACTTAGGGATTCTGCGAAAAACCTCATTATCGAGAAGGGTACAGATGTAAAATATGGAGCAAGACCGCTGCGCCGTGCATTGCAGACAGAGTTGGAAGATAAGCTTGCCGAAGCAATCCTTAGTGGGAAAATAAAAGCAGGAATGCAGGTAGAAGCAGGGGTTTCAAAAAAGGAAATTATTTTTTATCCGAAAGAGATAAAGGAGTAGAAAATCAGAGGAAATTATTATATACTATTATGTAGAAAGGCTAACAGTCAAAAGCCCAAAATACATAGGAGGAACAGAAGAAAATGTCAACAGTAAAAGAATTATTACGTGCAGAAAATGATGGGACACTCAGTTTTGGAGATTACACACGGGCTTCCAAGACAAAGTTGGATAACTATGAATTTGAAGGCGATATTTACAAAGTGAAGACATTTGCAGAGATTACGAAGCTTGAGAAAAATGGAATGTTCGTATATGAATCCGTTCCGGGAAGTACAGTAAAGAACTTCAGAGAAACAGACAGTGAGGTAACATTCAAAGTATCCGCACCGGAGGATGTTCAGTTTACACTGGAACTTGAGCCAGAAAGCGAATATGAGGTATTCATCGGCGGTGAATCCGCAGGAAGGATGACAACCAACTTAAGCGGGAAATTAAGTGTAAGCGTAGAACTTGCAACCGATGAGAGTACAGAAGTAAAAGTAGTAAAATGCTAAAAAAGATTCGAATATAGATGCATGATATAGCGGGTCTACATATAGTATTATAAGGACAAATTATTACGGGGACAGGGCGCGCCTGTTCCCTTTTTTATGACATAGGAATACAAAGACGAAAAAAGGAGAAATTCAATGGCAAAGGGAAAGAAGACCATATATTTTTGTCAGAACTGTGGTCATGAAGAGACGAAATGGCTGGGACAGTGTCCGGCATGTAAAGAATGGAATACATTTGTCGAGGAAAAGGTCATTGGCTCTTCTGCATCTGCAAATGTCAGAACGGAACGGGAAGTAAAAATTGTCGCTCTGTCTGAAGTCAGCGCAGATGACCATACAAGAATCGAAACTGGTATGGCAGAACTGGACCGGGTGCTTGGAGGCGGAATTGTACCCGGTTCACTGGTTCTGGTAGGAGGCGATCCAGGAATCGGAAAATCTACAATTTTACTGCAGGTATGTCAGAGACTGGCGCAGGAACGAAGCGTCTTGTATATTTCCGGTGAGGAATCTCTTTCACAGATCAAGCTGAGAGCAAACCGGATGGGGGAATTCAAAGAGAATCTGAAGCTGCTCTGTGAAACCAATCTGGGCACCATTCGTAATGTGATTGAAAACCGCAGACCGGAGCTGGTTGTGATAGATTCGATCCAGACGATGTACAGTGAAGAAGTATCTTCTGCGCCAGGAAGTGTGTCCCAGGTGCGTGAGTCAACCAATGTATTTATGCAGCTTGCAAAAGGACTGGGGATCACGATTTTTATTGTGGGACATGTGACAAAAGAAGGAACTGTTGCCGGACCGAGGGTACTGGAGCATATGGTAGATACGGTGCTTTATTTTGAGGGAGACCGTCATGCATCTTACCGGATCCTGCGCGGGGTAAAGAACCGTTTCGGTTCTACCAATGAAATCGGAGTGTTTGAAATGCGGCAGAATGGTCTTGTAGAGGTGGAGAATCCTTCGGAGTATATGCTGAGCGGCAAGCCGGAAAATGCGTCCGGTTCAGTGGTTGCCTGCTCTATGGAAGGAACACGGCCATTGCTCATTGAGATACAGGCGCTTGTCTGTGAAAGCAATTTTGGAATGCCGAGACGAACTGCGGCGGGAACAGATTATAATCGTGTAAATCTGTTGATGGCAGTGCTGGAAAAACGAATCGGTCTTCATATGTCCAACTGCGATGCCTATGTCAATATCGCAGGCGGAATTAAGATGAATGAACCGGCAATCGATCTTGGAATTGTGATGGCAATTATTTCAAGCTACAAGAACCGTCCGGTAGATGAAAAAATGATTGTTTTTGGAGAAGTGGGACTAAGCGGCGAGGTCCGTGCGGTCAGTATGCCGGAGCAGAGAGTGACAGAAGCGAAGAAGCTGGGATTTGAAGTCTGTGTGATTCCGGAAGTGTCAATGGATATGGTGAAGTCGATTAAGGGAATAAAAATTATCGGTGTAAAGACAGTGAATGATGCCATGAATCTAATATAGTGTAACAGGCATAGTAACCTATATGGATATTATGTCATATCATAAAGAAAAAAGGTATGTTTATTATGGCATTTGAATCTTATCGGAAAATCACGGGGGTAATCCGCGCCATTGTAACAGGGGATTCCTGCTGTCATCAGATGATTTCAATCATGACAGATAATGGAATTGTAAACTTTAATGTTTCTATGAACACAATAATAGTCGATAATATACGTTTAAGGAGAGGAATGCGGGTAGCAGCATATTATGATGCCAATCTTCCGGTTCCGGCAATTTTCCCGCCCCAGTATCAGGCACAGCTTGTGACCGCTCTGCGTCAGAACCAAGAAGTCATGTTGAATTACTTTGATGAAAATCTGCTGGCAGGGGACGATTCCCTACAGTTGAATATTGGTCCGTCAACAAGAATCTCAACGATTAATGGGCAGCAGTTTGCGTGCAATCCGGGCAATATGGAGTTGCTTGTCTACTATACGGTCACGACAATGAGTCTTCCGCCGCAGACAACGCCGCAGAGGGTCATCGTTATGTGTCCAGAATAAATAATAGAAAAGTTTATAGCGTTTGAATGGCAGAAGTCAGCTTGTATTCATCAATTTTTGATGAAACAGCGGACTTCTTTTTTATTTGCAACAAAAAGCGAATCAGTTACAACAATTTGGATGTATAGGAAAGTATCAGCGGTATACTGTAGCTATCAACTTAGAAAAGGAAGGAAAACAGATGGAAGGAAATAGAATGTGGGGTGAGACAAATGAAGAAAGCTTATGACACAGGGAGACTAAAAAAATTGAGTATCGGGTTTATAGGAATCTGTCTTGCATTTACCGGATGTCAGCCGACGCCTAAGGAGAACGCTGTAGTCCGTAAGGCAGAGGGGCTGAATGAGGCTGTCATTGCAGAACCGATGAAGGATGGAGAGACAAGGATGACTGATATTCCGAAGCATTGGCAGATGGAGGAGTTAAAAAACAACGACAGGATGATGGTCAGCGCAGACTTGGATTTGGAAGAAAAGGAGATCGGCAATCTGCCTGTGATTGAAATGAAGAATCACAAGCTTACAGAAGAAGAGCTGAAGGAGTTGGCGGATTATTTTACAGATGGAGAAACGCTGTATGTGCCTCAACCGTATACGAAGGACACTTATGCAAATGTGATTTCCAGAATTGAGAATAAAGAAGGAATTTATGCAGCTTCTTATCATTGGATGGAACAGCTTAAAACCAAACAGAGTGCAGAAGCCGGAATGGCAATTGCACCGGAAGTGACCGGTGAACCGGAGAAAGCAGAAGTGAAATTTACAGCCAGATTTGTAGATGAGGGATATGAAAAGGCGTTTAAGAGCCGTATCATGACGGATAGGGATTTATATGAAAACCGGGATGAATCTATCTGGTTTGAGGCGGATATAGGGGAAAACAGAACAGCCCGGATTAAGGCTGAAATGTATCACTCAGAGTTGGGGAACAGCAGTTCTTTCAGTTGGATAGAGGGTGCCGAAATTATGTCTTATACAGGTCTTAATGCCCGGAGAATGTTTTATGAATTCCAAAAGGAGAATCCGTTCACTCTTCAAATGCTGGAGAGAATGAACTTGTTTGAAGCCCGCTATGCTGACAGTACATTTGACACAGAGACGGGGGAAATGCAGGCAAAACAGCTTCTCATAGATTTGGGAGTTGAAGAGATGAGCCTGGCTTCTGTTGAGAAGGTTTTATGGTTTTCAAAGGAAGATTATGCAGAAGGAATGGGAAAAATAGGTGAATCTGACGATTTCTGGTGGGCGGCAGACCCGGCGGACGCAGAATGTGGATATCAATACACCTTTTCCAGAGAAATAGGTGGGTTGAATGTATTAGAAGGGGATTCAGCAGTGACTGAACGGACAGAAGAAATGTATTCTCCCCCGTTTCCGGTGGAAACAATTACCGTTACTGTGACGGAAAGCGGTGTGAAGGCTTTTGTGTGGAAAGGAATGTCAGAAGAAGTAAAAAGAATTACAGAAAATACGGAGTTACTTTCTTTTGATAAAATACAGGAACGGTTAGTGGAGCAGATATTCTACTGGTATTCAGGATGTACTGCGGGACAGCCTGCAGATGACCCGACTCAGTTCCAATACAGGGTGACAGAGGCGGACATGGGATATACTTATATTACTGCTTATGACAATCCGGAAAATGCGTGGCTTGTACCGGTATGGTCATTTAGGGTAATAGAAGGGCACGCAGGCGAGGACTTGCAGTATCTTCCATATATGATAGAAGCACTGGAGGGACGGGTGATCACAGGGGAGTAAAGTGTTATGAATGAGGTGAAAAAGATGTTTACCAATGTGTTTTTCTGGACAGGACTTATACTGCTTACAATATTCATTTTTGCAAGCGGGGTTCCATATATGAAAACCTTGTTGAGGGCAGAATATTCGGCAGAAGGAGTCAGTTGGACAGAGACATTTCGCTATTGTACCATAAATGAGAATGGATTGTTATTTGTACCGATATGCGTACCGATGGCAGCGGGTGCATATGCAGAAACAGAATTACGCAGCAGATATGCATTATTCTCTTGCAGCCGGATAGGAAAGAGAAGCTATTATGTGAAAAAGATAATTGAATGTGCCTTGCCCGGAGGCTTGATGGTATGCTTTTCAGAGGTATTGGTATTGTTTATAGTGTATATTGGATTGCAAGGGATTCCCACGCAGATAGAAGGAAACGGAGTGGGTGCGGCGGCAATGATTCTGTTAACCTTGCTGCGGGGGTTTTTAAACGGCGCTTTCTGGGGTCTTGCAGGAAGTACGGCTGCCGTACTGACAAGGAATCAATACCTTGCCTATGCAATGCCTTTTGTTATGTACTATGTATTGACACTGTTTCAGTCAAGATTTTATCGGGAATTGTATTTTTTAAGTCCGAGATACTGGGCGGCGCCTGTTCATTATGGAAATATATTTTGTATCGCTGTACTGTCAGGGCTGGCTGCGGTTTGTGCGGTTTGCCTTGCACTGGCTGTGAAAAGGAGGCTGGACCATGCGTGAGATCAGACAGACATTTTGGCTTGCGGGGCAGAATTTTTCCGGTTGGAAACGGAATCCCCGTATTGTGATTACGTTTTTACTTGCATTTGTACTTTGTCTGCTGTTATCGGAGGAAGTGATGACTCAGGCACATCGATATGAGACAGCGCTTCAGATTCTGGAACCATTTATCTGGACTTATGGTGATGCTGCGTCGGTGATGTTATCCTCGCTTCTGCTTGTCGTTTTGTTTGGAGATATGCCCTTTGTGAATCAGGAGACCCCTTATCGGCTGATTCGGACAAAGCGTAATGTCTGGCTTGCAGGGCAGGTTATATATGTGACAGTAGTCACGGTGCTGTATAATTTGTTTTTAGTTGTTGTATTGGCAGCTTTTGCGGCACCATTTGCTTTTGGCGGAAATGTATGGAGCAAGACGGCTGCAATGCTTGGATATGGTGGGGCGGCAAAAGGTGTTGTTCCGGTATCAGTTAAGACAATGGAGAATACACTGCCTTATGAATGTGCCTTACAAGTGTTTTTACTCATGCTTTGCTATTCCTTATTTATTGTGTCAGTGATGCTTTGTCTGAATTTGGTTTTGGGAAATGCGGCTGGGATAATCGGAGCATTTGCAATGAATTTGTATGGATTTCTGATGAGCCCTAAAATTTTTCAAAAGCTGTTTCATCTGACGGAGAATCAGTTGTATCAGGCAAATGTTTTGTGCGGCTGGCTGTCACCGCTGAATCATGCCACATTTCCGATGCATAATTTTGGATATGATTATCTTCCAAGGGTGGAGATCAGTATAGGAATATTTATTATGATGATTGCTGTGCTTATTGTTGTATCGGGGACGAAGGTGCGGACATATAATTTTACGTTTATTCAGATGGATGAGTAAAAGCTATGAAGCAGCAGTTTTGCAGAAGATTGAAATAAAAATGAGGTGACATGGAAATGAAAGCAGCGGTGAAGATTATTAAATTATCAAAATCATTTAACAGAGAACAGATCTTAAAAGAAATTTCCCATTCCTTTGAAGCAGGAAAGATTCATGGAATTATGGGGTTTAACGGTTCCGGTAAGACTGTTATGTTTAAATGTATCTGTGGCTTCTTGCGTCCTGACAGTGGTTACGTCAAGGTGATGGGGAAACGGATTGGGAAGGACGTGGATTTCCCTGAATCTCTAGGGATGATTATTGAGAATCCGGGCTTTCTTCCACATTTGAGCGGATATGCCAATCTGAAACGGCTGGCGGATTTGCGGAAGAAGATCGGTAGGGAAGAAGTCATAGATGCAATTATACGTGTGGGACTGGATCCTTTTTCCAAGAAACATGTAAGTCAGTATTCTCTTGGAATGCGTGAACGGCTCGGAATTGCACAGGCAATCATGGAAGATCCAGAATTGCTGATATTGGATGAGCCATTTAATGGACTGGATAAATGCGGCGTAGCAGAGGTGTGCGAACTGCTGCAAGAACTCCGGGAACGGGGAAAGACAATTCTGCTGGCAGCCCATAATATGCCGGATATGGAAGGACTCTGTGATACAATCTGTGAGATGGATGCAGGGGTGCTGACAACAGTTCAGCCTTCTGGGTGAACTGTTATGGAGTGTTGGCAGCAGATTTGTAAAGAAACAGCAATAATGTTATAATTTTTGAAAATGGCATTTTAAAACGATAAGCAGTCTTTGGAAGGATAAGATAAGAAGATGATAAATATTGCTGTATGTGAAGATGATGTGTTCCTTGGCGGACAAATTGAGACAATGTTATACAGACAGGCAGAAGCAGCAGGGGTTGTAATTGAGACGGAGGTTTTGACATCTGCAGAGCAGTGCCTGAAGTATATCAGAGAGGAGGGGATGGTTGATCTGCTGCTTCTGGATATTGAGCTGGGGAAGATGAATGGAATTGAACTGGCAGCAATTATTCGGAATGAGCTGCATAATGACTATATGCAGATTGTATATGTTTCTTCAAAACAATCGTATGCTATGGAATTATTTGAGAGCCGTCCGCTGCATTTCCTTGTAAAGCCGTTGGATGAAGAAAAGCTTGCCAAGGTATTTCGTAAGGCAGTAAAGCTGATAGATAATAGTGAAGAAACCTTTTGTTATAAGAAAGGATATACTTATAAGAAAGTATTTCTTTCTGAGATTATTTATTTTGAGGCTAATAACAGAGAAGTGATCATGCATACAGTCAGTGGAACCGATACTTTTTATGGAACATTAAAAAGTATTTATCCGGAGCTTCAAAAACATGGATTCTTTTTCTGCCATAAATCTTTTCTCGTACATTATGATAAGGTAAAAATATTCGAGACAACTCAGTTGATCATGCATAATGAGGATGTGATATCAATCAGTCAGGGACAGAGAAAGGCTGTCAAGGAACTGCAGTTAGAGAGAGAGATGAGGTATTTGTAAGATGGAAATGAGTTTGTATCAGGTGATGTTCATATTGGGAACTGCAGGGCGAACGTATATTGTATATCGTTTCCTTCGTCTGTTTTATCAGAAAAAGCCAGAAAAGAAGTTGTGTCTGGATATTGGTTTGTATGGCTGTTATTTTGTACTGACTGTATTTGCGGCTTTTGTGAACAATCCATCCCCGTTGATGTCGGGGGAGAGTATAGGGTATTATTATACAACTGATATTCATAAAACGGGAACGCTGACCATTTTGATGTGTATCACAGAGCTTGCGGCAGTGCTGGGGATGACATTTTATTATGAAAGAAATATACGCAAAAATATACTGGTGACAATGGGAGCATCCGTACTGTTCCGGGCAGCAGATATTGCAGCATTTTATTTTGTAAAAATGACAGACGGAATGAGACTTATGCATATTGAAGCTGCTGCGGTATTTCAATTGATGTTGTCTGCCATATTGGTTTATATGGTGGTTTTTACAGGGGTAGGTATCAAAAATATACAGAATGGAGTGAAAAAGCCTGTTATCTACCGGATTTTGGTCTTTCTAGTACCTTGTGGAATTGGATACCTGCTATTCAGACTAGTGTTTCTTATTTTTTACCAGATACAATATTATTTGGATAAAAAGACCTCCCCTATATTGTTTGCCGTAATTATTGGGTTATTTTGGCTGTATGATTTTACGGTCTGGTCAATATCGGATACATACGAAAAAATGCTTCTGCAAAGAGAAAATCGATATTATGAAAGTCAGTTGAAAAATATGGAGCAATCAACGGCGGCATGGAAACAGATACAGCACGATTTGAATAATCATTTTATTGTATTAAGAGGGATGCTGGATTTCAGACGGGAGGATGAGGCGAAAAAATATCTGGACAATCTGATTCGGTATGAGCTGGGAAGCAGGTGCGAAGTACAAAGCGGCAACACGGCAATAGACAGTATTCTTAATTATAAAAAGCTGGAGGCAGAGCAGCATTCAGTTACATTTGAACCAGATGTCCAGATTCCAAAAGAACTTGATATATCATCGCATGCTATGAGTATTATTCTGGGAAATGCCATTGATAATGCGATAGAGGCAGCAGAAAAAACAGAAGAAAAGAGTATTTGTCTGATATTGCATTATACGAAGGGACGATTGTTAATCCAGATCAGTAATCCATATATCGGGGAATTGCAGACAGGAGCCGGGGGAGAATATCTGACTGGTAAGAAAGAGAAAGTAAACCATGGATTTGGATTGAAGAATATCAGGGAAACTGTGGAGAAAGTCGGAGGAGTGATGGATATTGATACAAAAGGGCATAGATTTACATTGACCGTGTTGTTGTATGTATAAAATAAAAATACTTGGATTTTAAAGAAAAACAACTTATAATGAAAGAAAATTTATACAAAGGAAATAGAGACTGAACAATGGAGGATTGACATATGAATCCGGTAGTAATAAGAGGTGTGGCAATTGGAGAAGGGATTCCCAAAATCTGTGCTCCAATCGTGGGAAGGACAGAAGAAGAGATTCTAAAGGAAGCGGGTGCGATGCATGAGCTTCCGGTGGATGTAGTGGAGTGGCGTGCAGACTGGTATGAGTCTGTATTTGAACCAGAAAGGGTATTGGGGATACTGTGTGGTCTGCGTAAGATATTAGGGGAACTTCCCCTTTTGTTTACATTTCGCACTTTAAAGGAGGGCGGAGAGAAAGAGATAAATACAGAAAGATATGCAGAATTGAACCGGCTGGCGGCAGAAAGCGGTTATGTGGATCTGATAGATGTGGAGGCATTTACCGGAGAGGAAGTTGTCAGAGGACTGGTGGAGACAGCCCATGCGTGCAGTGTGAAGGTAATTGGTTCCAATCATGATTTTCACGGAACCCCACTGAGAGAAGAGATTGTAAATAGACTTCAAAACATGCAGGGGCTGGGAGTCGATATTCCTAAGATTGCAGTAATGCCAAAGGATAAACAGGATGTATTGACGCTGCTTTCGGCAACAGAAGAGATGTCACGGTTATATGCAGACAGACCGATCATTACAATGTCAATGGCGGGAGACGGTGTGATCAGCCGGATCTGCGGTGAAGCATTTGGTTCAGCGCTGACTTTTGGAGCAGCGGGGCAGTTGTCTGCACCAGGACAGCTTGGGGTGAAAGAATTGCGGCAGGTGTTGGAGATTTTGCATATATAAGTAAAGTAGTGTCAAAACTGCTTAAGAGAAGAGAGAATCAGTGATGTTACTGTTCACAGCAGCAGGCTGTGAACAGTAACTCAGTGATTTGATGACAGGGAGAACAGGGAATGAATATGCTGGATTATCTTGCGTGGAGAGGAGATTTGACTTTTGCGCAGAGTGAATTTAATGAAGTAGACAACCTAATCTTGTGTTATCTTGTCTATGTCAATCTGGATGGAGCAGCGCCGGGAATAGGCGAGAATACAATGACAGTACGAGATTTGTCGGAACGATTTTTTGAGCAGCATACAGAGAAGGAATTGAAAAAGGATAAATCCTTTATCCGTCTGGCGCCGAAGGTATTAAAGGCAATGGCATCAACAGAGCGGTTTGGCAATTTGCTTGTACAGAATTATGTGAATAAAATAGATTTAGAAAAGATGCTGCAGTTTGCGGCAATGGAAATTTTGTTGGGGGACGGGACAACCTTTATTGCATATCGGGGAACTGATGATACGATTGTTGGCTGGAAGGAAGATTTTTATCTGAGCAAGGGAGAGGTTCCGGCAGAAAAAGAAGCTGTTGCATATCTCAATACAGCAGGAGCGGAAAAGAAAGAACTGGATGTTCCGGAATTTGTGGAAGCGGCATGTGCAGTCAGGGCTGCTGAGCGGGCTGCAGAAGCAGTAAAGAAGATTAGGATCGGCGGTCACTCTAAGGGTGGAAATCTGGCGGTTTATGCGGCGGCTTGCTGCGAGGAAGCGGTTCAGGACCGTATATTAGAGATTTACAATAATGATGGTCCGGGATTTAAAATGGAATTTTTTGAGAAACCGGGGTATCAAAGAATAAGTAACAGAATCAAAAGGTATATTCCGGAGAGTTCCATTATCGGAATGTTGTTGGAGCATGTGGCGGAGCCGGCAGTGATCCGAAGTGATCAGAAAGGCGTGATGCAGCATGATGGACTTTCATGGGAGGTAGTGGGGCCGTCTTTTATATATTGTCCAGTAATATCTAATTTTGCCGCAGGTATGGATAGGAGTATTAAAGGCTGGCTGGCACAGGTAGAAGGAGAACAGCGGCAGCAGGTTATTGACGATTTGTTTGCAGTGCTGGAAGCTACACAGGCTGCAACCTTGACAGAATTGCAGGACGGCGGGCTGAAAAACATTCGGATTATAATGAAGGAAATAGAGGAGATGGACTCGGATTCTAAAGGTGTGCTGCAGAGTCTTTTGAAGGAAATGATGTCAAATATCCCTCAGATGCTTGGGATTACAGAGTTGTTAAACCCAACAAGAAAGAAATAATATGAACTCGATAAAATGTTTGTTAGGGCAGATATTGTGATGAGGCAATGTCTGTTCTTTTTTTGAAAAAATTAGCACTCACCTCTTTACAGTGCTAATAATTTGTGCTATTGTTATATTGTCAATAGAACAAAAGAGCTCTAACGAAGCAGACTGGTAAGTTCGTGAGGAACCTCACTAACGGCGTCTGCATGTATCGCACGTAAGTGACTAAAGTACAGTCACTAAGTGCTCATAACGAGGAGGATTTCTTATGAATATAAACAAATTTACACAAAATTCATTGCAGGCAGTACAGGCTTGTGAGAAGCTGGCGTATGATTATGGCAATCAAGAGATTGCACAGGAGCATTTATTATATGCATTAGTTACACAGGAGAACAGTTTGATCTTGAAGCTTTTGGAGAAGATGGGATTCCAAAGTTCTCTGTTTGTAAACCGTGTGGAGGAAGCAATCAACAAACGCCCCAAAGTACAGGGCGGTAAGGTATTTGTAGGACAGGACTTGAATAATGTTCTGATTCATGCAGAGGATGAAGCGAAGCAGATGGGAGATGAGTATGTCTCTGTGGAACACATCTTCCTTGCACTGATGAAATATGCAAGCCAGGAGATGAAGACCCTGTTTCAGGAAAATGGAATCAGCCGGGAGGGCTTTTTGCAGGCGTTGTCTACCGTGCGGGGGAATCAGCGTGTGACAAGTGACAATCCTGAGGCAACCTATGATACGTTAAATAAATACGGGCAGGACCTGGTGGAGCGCGCAAGGGAGCAAAAGCTGGATCCGGTCATCGGACGTGACGAAGAAATCCGGAATGTGATTCGTATTCTATCCCGTAAGACGAAAAACAATCCGGTATTGATCGGTGAACCTGGTGTAGGCAAAACTGCAGTTGTAGAAGGACTGGCACAGCGCATTGTAAAAGGTGACGTGCCGGAAGGACTTAAAGAAAAAACCATTTTTTCACTGGACATGGGAGCTCTTGTAGCAGGCGCTAAGTATCGCGGTGAATTTGAAGAGCGTTTGAAAGCCGTACTGGAAGAGGTAAAGAACAGCGATGGTAAGATTATTCTTTTCATTGATGAGCTGCATACTATTGTGGGAGCCGGTAAGACAGACGGCGCCATGGATGCGGGAAATATGTTAAAGCCAATGCTTGCACGGGGAGAACTGCATTGTATCGGCGCTACGACACTGGACGAATATCGTCAGTATATTGAGAAGGATGCGGCGCTGGAACGTCGGTTCCAACCGGTTCTTGTATCGGAACCAACTGTGGAGGACGCAATTTCCATTCTCCGGGGATTGAAAGAACGATATGAAGTGTTCCACGGTGTGAAGATTACAGACAGTGCGTTAGTAGCGGCAGCAGTATTGTCCAACCGTTATATTTCAGACCGTTTCTTGCCGGATAAGGCAATTGACCTTGTGGATGAAGCATGTGCATTGATTAAAACGGAGCTGGATTCTATGCCGACAGAACTGGATGAATTGAGCCGCCGGATCATGCAGCTGGAGATTGAAGAAGAGGCATTGAAAAAGGAAAATGACAGATTGAGTCAGGAACGTCTTGTACATTTGCAGGAGGAACTGGCATCTTTAAGAGAGGAATATGCAGGACAAAAAGCACAGTGGGATAATGAGAAGGCTTCTGTTGAACGGGTACAAAAAATCCGTGAGCAGATAGAGCAGATCAACAGGGATATTCAGAAGGCTCAGAGAGAGTATGATCTGAACCGTGCGGCGGAGCTGCAGTATGGGCAGCTTCCACAGTTGCAGCAGCAACTAGAAGTTGAGGAGGGAAAGCTGAAAGAAAAGGAACTGTCACTGGTACATGAGGCAGTGACTGAAGAAGAGATTGCACGTATCATTTCCCGGTGGACCGGGATTCCAGTGGCTAAGTTAAATGAAAGCGAGCGGAGTAAGACTCTGCATCTTGCAGAGGAACTGCATAGACGAGTTATCGGACAGGACGAAGGGGTGGAGCTTGTGACGGAAGCAATTATCCGTTCCAAAGCGGGAATCAAAGATCCGTCCAAGCCAATTGGATCGTTCTTATTTTTAGGACCTACCGGCGTGGGCAAGACAGAGCTTGCAAAAGCGCTTGCAGAGAGCCTGTTTGACGATGAGAATAATATGGTGCGTATTGATATGAGTGAATACATGGAGAAATATTCCGTGTCTCGTTTGATCGGAGCGCCTCCGGGATATGTAGGATATGATGAGGGTGGTCAGCTGACCGAGGCAGTCCGCAGAAAACCATATTCTGTTGTACTTTTTGACGAGGTGGAGAAAGCACATCCTGATGTGTTTAATGTTCTTCTTCAGGTGCTGGATGACGGACGGATCACAGATTCACAAGGACGTACGGTAGACTTTAAGAATACGATTCTGATCATGACCTCCAATATCGGCGCACACTATCTGCTGGATGGAATTGAAGAAGATGGAACTATTGATACAGAGAATCAGAACATGGTAATGAATGAGCTGCGTGCACATTTCCGACCGGAGTTTTTAAATCGGTTAGATGAGATTATTATGTTCAAACCGTTGACGAAATCCAATATTTATGCAATTATTGATTTGTTAACAGACGATGTCAATAAACGGCTGGAAGAGAAAGAATTATCTATTGAATTGACGGAAGAAGCAAAGAACTTTGTTGTAGAAGGCGGCTATGAGCCGATGTACGGCGCCCGTCCGCTGAAGCGTTATTTGCAGAAGAATGTAGAGACACTGGCAGCAAGATTGATTTTGGAAGGAAATGTGGGTAGAGATGACTGTATTTTGATTGACGTCGTTAACGGAAAACTGGAGCCGCGTGTGAGGTAACGTGTGAAATAAAATCACAATCCTGTTGCCGGCTCTCGAAAGGAACAAAGTTTCATGACATCCATCATCTTTCATATTGATGTAAATTCAGCATATTTGAGTTGGACCGCAGTGGAACAACTAAAGCATGGGGCAGAGGTGGATCTGCGTCAGATTCCCGCGATCATCGGGGGTGACCAGAAGTCGCGCCACGGCATCGTTCTGGCAAAGTCCCTTTCTGCCAAAAAATATGGCATTCACACAGGGGAACCTGTGGTGAATGCCTTTCGTAAGTGTCCCAATCTTGTCATGGAGCCGCCTGACCACAATATGTATCGTGAGAAAAGCGCGCAGATGATGGAGTATCTGCGGACGTTTACAACGGAGATCGAGCAAGTCAGTGTGGATGAATGCTACATGGACTTTACACAAATTGCAGAGCGGTATGCATCTCCGGTGGAGGGGGCGCTGGAAATTAAAAATGGTATTCGTGAGAAGTTTGGATTTACGGTGAATATTGGAATCTCGTCAAATAAATTACTGGCAAAGATGGCGTCGGATTTTGAAAAGCCGGACAAGATACATACCCTGTTTCCAGAAGAAATTTCGGTGAAAATGTGGCCGCTTCCTATCGGTGAGTTATTTATGGCGGGAGGCTCCAGTGTGGAAATCATGAAGAAACTGGAGATCCGTACGATCGGGGATCTGGCACAGACAGATTTAAATCTGATCAAATTACATTTAAAAAGTCATGGGAAAATGCTTTGGGAGTTTGCAAACGGAATCGATCATTCTTCTGTGCAGTCGGAACAATCCAAGGCAAAGGGGATCGGAAACTCAACAACGATGTCCCAGGACGCGGTGTCTTATGAGGAAGTACAGCCGGTATTTCGGCGGCTGGCCAAAAGTGTGGGACGCAGGCTTCGCAAGGCAGGACAAAAGGCAAACATGGTCAGTATGGAGATTAAGTATCATGATTTTCAAAGTATGTCTCATCAGTGTCAATTGCAAAAACCGACCAATGAGGAACAAATTTTATACGAGACCGCCTGTCAGTTATTTGAAGAGGTATGGAGCGGAGAACCTGTGCGGCTTCTCGGCATTCGGACATCTAAGCTGACTGCGGAGTCTGAACCGGAGCAGTTAAGTATTTTTGATATTGAGATCCCAAAAGAACCAGACGAAAAGCATAAGAAGCTGAATGCGGCGATGGAGGAAATACGGAAACGGTTTGGAGAAAATGCAGTGAAGAAGGCAAGCGTGATGAAGCCTCCAGAGTGGAAGGATTATAGTAAATAATATAAGAAAATCATATCCAATGGCTTTGGACAGCAAGTAGCGTGCTTGCTGAAAAGATATTTTAAAAATATGTCAGGCGAAATCTCAGATCAACGAAGATTTCGCCGGTTTGAATTTCTGCGCCTTGCGCGCCTTTTGGCTGCCTTCCGGTAGGCAAATGCCTCCTGACGTTCGACAACCCGTGCCGGGGTTAAGAAAATCCAGCATATGATCCGTACGGTCAGAATACCGAAGAAAGCGCCTGTACTGTCTATTATTACATCCTTGACAGACGGTCCCCTTCCTGCAACAAAAGACTGATGATATTCATCGCCGCAGGCAAATGCCACACAGATTGATCCGGCTACTAACATCAGCGGAAAACCGCGCAGCCCGTATACATAGAACGGAAAGGAAAGGGCGATCGCAAGCAGAAAATATTCGGTCATATGTGCAAGCTTACGCACGGGATATTCGATTTCATACGCATAGTTACTGATTTCCCACTCCTCCAGCCCCTTGTTCAACACTTCATTTCCGATTTCTACGATTTTGTAACTGACCTCATAGCTGAGATTTCCAGAAATCTCTCCGGTCTGTGCCGAAAAACGAAAGATGAGATACATCATCAGCAATGCGGGGAGAAATGACAATGGCTTTAGGAAAAATAATAATATCTGTTTCATAATAACCTCTTTTCTATTTGTTATATAATTGAAATGCTGTTTTATCAATACTTGTTTTTTGAAAATATTATGATAAGCTAAATATATCATGATATATATGATCTTTTGTCTCTAGTATCATATTATAATTGGATATGAAAAAAAGTCAAATTTCAGGAATAATCGATCAAGATAAGTGTAACATCATCAGGTCGGTATAGGACTTTGCTCTTGTTGTAAAGTCCGTAAAAATGTGTAATGTAGATAAATTTTTTAATTGTTTTAAGACAAAGAAAGCGGAGTAAGGAGAACAATCATGGCAAATACATTATATCTGGAATGTTATTCCGGCATCAGCGGGGATATGACAGTGGCGGCATTGCTGGATCTGGGGGCAGATGCGGAAATACTCAATAACGTATTGAAGAGTATTCCCGCAGGTGGATTTCAGACAAGAATCAGCAGAGTGAAAAAAGCAGGGATTGATGCATGTGATTTTGCAGTTATTCTGGATAAAGCACATGAAAATCACGATCATGATATGGAATATTTGTATGGAACATGCAAGAAAGAAACACATGGATATTCACAGGAGCATGAACATCTGCATAACCATGAGCATTTACAGAAGCATGGACATTCGCATAACCACGAACATTCACATAACCACGAACATCGTGGATTAGAAGATGTTCTGCATATTATAGAACATTCCGGGGCGACTGAACGGGCAAAAGAAATTACGGAGAAGATTTTCCATATTCTGGCTGAGGCAGAAGCGAAGGCACATGGTGTTCCTATTGAAGAAGTGCATTTTCATGAGGTGGGCGCAGTGGATTCTATTGTAGACATTCTGGCTGTGGCAGTCTGTCTGGATAATCTGGATATTGAAGATGTCATTGTATCTGAACTTTACGAGGGGCGTGGCTGTGTCCGCTGTCAGCATGGTGTTATTCCCGTGCCGGTTCCCGCAGTTGCAAATATTGTGAAAGACCATGGGATCGCATTGCATATGACCTCTACAGAAGGAGAACTTGTGACACCGACCGGAGCCGCCATAGTGGCAGCAGTTGCAACTAGCCGGAAACTGCCGGAGTATTTTACTGTTCGGAAAATCGGTCTGGGAGCGGGGAAACGGGAGTATGAAAGACCGGGAATTCTTCGTGCAATGTTGATCGAAGAGCAGTTCGGACAGAACACGATTGAGAAAGAAGCCGGCAATCTGTCTTGGTATGAAAATGGCAGCAATGTGCAGGCTATTTCTGCGGCAGATGTGATTTTTAAATTAGAAAGCAATATTGATGACTGCACCGGAGAACAGTTGGGATTTGTAATGGAACGGTTGATGGAAGCAGGAGCAAGAGACGTCTATTACACTCCGGTTTTTATGAAGAAGAATCGTCCGGCATACCAGCTCAATGTGATATGTACAGAGGATATGATTTCCAGACTGGAAGAAATTATTTTTCATGGAACAACAACCATCGGAATCCGAAGACTGAAGCTGGAGAGGTCTGTTCTGCCAAGAGAAAAAAGAAGGATTTCAACCCGGTTTGGAGAAGCAGATGTGAAAATCTGTACACTTCCAAACGGAGAGAAGCGAGGCTATCCGGAATATAGAAGTGTTGCTAAGCTTGCAAAGAAGCATGATATGAACTATCAGGTAATGTACTATGAGATCCAAAATGCGATAGATTAATAATAAATTTCAGATTATATTTGTAAAGGAAAGTAAGACGGAAAACAACATTATTTTATAAGGAAGAAATAGATGATGGTAACCTATGCTGAGAAAATTGAACAACTAAAATCAAATTTGTTACATCTCGTTTCTAAGAGATGCATCGTAGCATTTTCCGGAGGTGTGGACAGCGCTCTTCTCCTGAAGATGACTTGCGAGTCAGCGGCACAGAGTGGAAAAGAGGTATATGCAGTCACTATGCAGACCAGCCTTCACCCTGTTGGAGAAATCAAACATGCCAAAGCCGTGGCAGAGGAAATCGGTGCAAAGCATATTGTGATCGCAGTGGACGAATTGGCGGAAGCCGGGATTGCGTACAATCCCGAGGACAGATGTTATCGATGCAAAAAGTACTTACTTACACGCATACAGGAGAAGTCAGCAGAACTTCTTGCACCGCATATTCTGGAAGGAACAAATGCAGATGATCTGCAGATGTATCGTCCCGGATTACAGGCGGTTCAGGAGCTTGGAATCCACAGCCCGCTGATGAGGGCGGGACTGACAAAGGAAGATGTCCGCAGACTGGCGGCAGAATACGGTCTGTCTGTGTCAGAACGTCCGGCAATGCCATGTCTGGCAACGAGGTTTCCATATGGTGTCCGTCTGACTTACGAAGATATGAAGCGGGTAGAGGAGGGGGAGAGTTATCTTCGTTCCCTTGGTTTTTATAATGTGAGACTGCGGGTACATGAGAATATAGCGCGTATTGAGGTAGATGAAGAATCTATTGAAAGTCTTTTAGTATGTAAAAAAGAAATCATATCGTTTCTTAAACAACTGAAATACGACTACATCACATTAGATTTAGAAGGATTCCGTTCCGGCAGTATGGATATTCATATTAAAAAGGAATCAGTATCGTCACAGCAAAGCTATTCTCATCATAGGTGATATTGATGTCTCCGTTATATTTTTTCACAATACTTTTTATATTTTGTAAACCGATGCCATGCCCCTCAGAATCCGGTTTACTTGTCTGAATTAGTTCATTTTCTATGCGTATCTCATGCGCCTTTGCATTTTCAATTTGATAGCTGAAAAAATGGTTTTTACATCTTACCTTAACTGACATGACGCGGTCTTTTATCCGGGGGATCATTTGGCAGGCTTCGATTGAATTATCCAGTGTGTTTGCAAAGAGAGAGCAAAGATCGATATCCCGGATTGCCGGAATTTCTTCCAGATCAATTTGAAATTGATAATCAATTTCCATATCTTTTGCAAGCTGTTCTTTGCTGTTCAATACAGCATTGATAATACTGTTCTGACAGTAAATCTTTGCGCTTGCAGAAAATTCATGGCTCAGCTCTTGTAAGTAAGATTCAGCCTGTTCTGTCTGCTGTTCTTTTAGAAACGTTCCGATGATATTCAAATGGTTTTTCATATCATGGCGCAGCTTGCGGACAGTCTGCTGGTTTTGCTCCAGTTCCTTATAGTAGGTCTGCTGGTACTGATATGCCTGCAATTCGATATCCGCGCGCGCGGCTTTTGCCATGTAAGTCAGAAGACCGCAGCATCCAAGACTGGTGAGGATGCAGGCAGCACAGGTTGGATATGCGGTATAGGAATTCAGGGAGGTGGTCTTTTGGATTACGGTAATAACACTGATAAAGGAAGTCAGTGAAATCATATCCAGAATCAGCCACATCTTGCGTGTCAGCATTTTTGAGCCGGGAGCGATCCATTTCAGAATACAGGTATATACACAATACCAGAACGGAATGCGTAAAGCCAGTGTCAGACTGTGAAGGATCGTGGAGGCTGCCGGGGACATATTACTGTTAAATAGATGCATCCAGATCAATGAGCCGATATCTTGTGTGATATAGTTGGAAGCTGCGATAACCGGAAAGATGATCAGTGCGGCAGACAGCTTTAAATACAATTCATCCTCGAAACAACATGCCATAAATACAATAAAAAAGAGGAAGAAGCCGATTGTTCCGGTCACCTCTTCTGGGTAAACAACAATATTAGAACACGCGGCAAGAATAGCAACTGCAAGAAACTGAATCACAAGATGCTTCCAGCGGAAGCTGAGGAACCTGTTGATGATCAGAAAGATCAGGGTTCCGTATGTGAGTGAAATCATCCAGTTTATGATAAATTCAAGTAGTAAAAGCATGGTAAATCTCCTGTAATGTTGTGTAAGTTTATTTCAGCATGTATTTTGCAAATGCGATAGACAGCGGTGTTTTGCAGGCACGGCTGACCGGAAGCGCCTCTCCTGCAACAACAGCTTTTGTTCCGCCGATCTGTTCCAGATATTTCATATGAATGAGATAACGGTTGTGAATCCGGACAAAAGAATCCGGAAGTTGTTCTTCCAGATCGTTTAATTTGCCGTAAAAAGTATAGGTTTGTACGGCGCTCACAAGATGGATCAGACGTTTTTCACTGAAAAAATAGCAAATGTCATTTAGAGGAACACGGGTACTGCCGGAACGTTGTTCCACAATAAAATATTTTTCAACAGAAACATCAAGTTCATTTAATGCTGTATGAAGCACCGAGAGAATTTTATCTGTTACATACGGCTTCAAAATATAATTCAGAGCTCTGACTTCGTATCCCTGAAATACAAAATCAGGGTGAGACGTGACAAAAATAATCTGTCCGTGATATTGATTTTCACGGAGTTTTTTTGCGGTCTCAATTCCATTGAGATCAGCCATCTCAATATCCAGAAAAAGAATCTGAGAATCGGCAGGGCTGACTTTAGCAAGCAGCTCTTCGCCGGAAGTAAATTCACAGATCCGGTATTCAATTCCTGATAAGTCTAATTCTGTGCTGAGTGTTCTTTTTAAATCATTTCTATATACTTTTTCATCATCACATATTATAAGTTCAAGCATGGTTTGATAAATCCTTTTGTTGATTCTTACTTTGTAATAATTAGAGTATCAATATTAATTAAAAAAAACAAGAGTTGACATAAATATAATCGTGCGGAATATTACAAAATCCTATCCAAATTTGACATTTCGATCCATAGTAAAAATTCCTTGCTTTTTTTAAAATATCAGTTAGAAAGAAGAGCACAGAACAACAAAAAATCCAGATAATGTGCCAGATATGGTAACAGTTCGTTACTGTGCACTCCTGGGTCATGCGCCAAGCTGCACGGTCACAGGTCAGTATGCACTGTTACCAAGAATGAGAGGAGACAGATGATTATGTTAAAAGTGGAACATCTCTATAAAAGTTATCGTAACGGGAATAACGTATATGAAGTGTTAAAGGATGTATCTTTTGAAGTAAAGCAGGGAGAGTTTGTTGCGGTGATGGGACCGTCGGGTTCTGGAAAAACAACACTTTTGAATTGTATTTCCTGTTTTATTCCGCACGACAAAGGAAAAATTCTTTTACAAAATAATGAATTGTCCCGGCTGGATGAAAAGCAGATCGCAAAGGTGAGAAATGAAAACCTGGGCTTTGTATTTCAGGATTTCATGCTGTTGGACGGACTGACAGTTTTTGAAAATGTTTGTGTTCCGAAAGTGATTCGGAAAGAGGTTTATGGACCGATGGAAAAGAAAGCGAAGAATTTGTTGGAGCTGTTTGGGATACATGAGATTGCAGATAAATATCCGGCAGAGATTTCCGGCGGACAGAAACAGAGGACGGCGGTTGCAAGGGCACTGATGAATGATCCCCTGTTGATTTTAGCAGACGAGCCGACCGGGAACTTGGACAGCCGCTCCAGTGAAGCTGTGATCAGTGCATTTCTTGAGGCGCAGAAAACCTTAAATGCCACCACATTTATGGTGACGCATGACAGCTTTTCAGCTAGCTATTGCGATCGGGTGATCGTCATGCGTGACGGAAATGTGTACACAGAATTAGTAAACAATGGAGATAGAAAAAAGTTTCTTGAGCAATTATTAGATATACTAAAAAATTTGAATGGCGGTGAACAAGAATGACACTTCAGATGTTATGGAAAAAACTAAGAATCAAGAATAAGAGAGATTATAAACAGTTTCAGTTTGTAATCGTATTTGCGGAAATGCTGATTTCATCCTATTTAATGATGACGTTCAGCCCGCTGGTTCAGAAGGCGCTTCCAGACGGCGGCGATACAAGAAAAATTGCAAGTTTGATATTTGGAGTTGCAGTGGCAGGGTGTGTAGTTTTTGTCTGGTATGCGGCGCGGCTGTTTCTGAGATATAAGAGTCGTGAGATTGGTATTTTTCTGGCGCTTGGGGCAGAGAGAAGTACGCTTTCTAAAGCGCTGTCCGCAGAACTTACAAAAATGATATCACTGTATGTAATAGAAGGAATTATTTTCGGCGCGTTCCTTTCGATGGCAGTCGGAAAAGTAATGGAATTGATCACCAGATCCGTCAATGATCATCAGTTTTCATTTACTGTAGAAGGATTTCTCAGTTCTCTGTTGTTTGGAGTGGCGCTGGTACTGATGATTTTGCTCATGGCATATAAGGCAATGAAGCGGACAGATATTATGGAAGTCATTAATGAACAGCGCAGACAGGAGCCGTTGAAGAAGTCCGTGACAAAAGGATATTTGGTGAGCGGATTTATCTGCGTTGTAAGCGGAATTTTTGTGGCTGCAATCTTGCCGGGAATCTATCTGAGAATGACATACCGGTATATGGGAGTTTGGTCAAATCTGTTTTATCTTGTGGCTGTGTTTGGCGTATACCGTCTGCTCGTGTATTCCATTTCCAGTCATCAGAAAGGCCGTAATCCCCAAAAGTATTATAATAATCTGTTGTACTATGGTATGATGAAATTTCAGGGAGCGTCAGTTGTACGAAATATGCTTGTCATTGTTTTACTGATCATTGCCGGAATGTATGCGGCAACATATATTCCGCTTATGACAGAAGGAGGGATAAAAGCTGCATCTTATTATGAGGACAGATATTCTTGGCGGTATTTGCAGAATGGAGAGATGCCGGCGGAAGACAGAATCCGGGAATTGGCGTCGGAATATGGAGTAGAGATCAGAGATTACCGGGAAGGTGAATTCATCCGTGTGCCGGGAAGCGCAGTCAACAGGGACGTAACCGAGGATGGCAGCGGCATTATAGAAGAATTTGTGGAAAGGAATGCCGAATATGACTGTATCAGCGTTTCGGAATATGCAAAACTGACAGAAATTACATTGGACATTCCAAAAGGAGGATATTATTTGATCCAGCCGGAAGAAGCAACAGAGAGCTTCTGGGATCATTTTGATGATATGAGCCAGCTTTACAGTAAAAAGGAAGATATGTATCTTTCCATGAAATACCTGGGAAATACGGTCTATAACGCATTGGTTCTAAATTACAACGGATTAGGGGCGAACGCCCGTTTTGTAATCAATGATATGGATTATGAAGCATTAAAAGCGGGATTAAAGCCAGATAGTCTGGGAACACAGGTTTTGTTCGATAGTCAGGAAAGTGACGGGGAAATTGCATTTGCAAAGACATTGTTTCGAGAGCTTGTATTGGGAATGTCCGAAGAAATGAATCATCTGATGGCTTACAATCCGATGGAAGAGCAGCGTGTTGGAGCAGAAAACTATGTGGATATGTCAGTTTTGGCAGTGGTGGATCTGGAGGAACCGGCAAAAGAGACAGACTGGTGGTACATCCCTCTGCTGGTTCCGCTTATAAGCCAGCAGACCATTCTTGGCAGTGCAATCCGTCTGATGCTGTTCATTTATGTGGCGGCTATTTGCGCTGCGGCAGTGGGAATTATCGGTTATTCCAGAAGTCAGAGTGTGGGAGAGAGCAGCCGTCAGGTATTTGAGGATATCAAGCGGTTGGGCGCAGATGAGGCATACCGTCTCTGGATTTTGAAAAAACAGATCCAGAAGGTATATGTGCTGCCTACTGTGCTTGGCATAGGACTGACAATTGTGTATACAATGGTTATTCTGATCAGTAATGACGGGGTGCTGAAATCCGGCGAAGTTATGGTGGCGGCGCTGACTGTTGTCATCGGACTTGGTATTGCATTGTTTCAGTATGTGATGTACAGAAAATCACTAAAGACAGTAAAGAAATTTTTATTCTGAGTGCCGGAAACAAGTAAAGATTATATGAATTGATAACGGCAATGAGAAACGTGCAGTATAATATGTGCGTTTCTCATTTTTGCTAAATTGCACAAAATCATGAATTGGTTTTTATATAACATTTCTATTTACAAACAGATAAATCAATGTAATAATAAACAAGTAAACATCCTACGTTATACGATTGAATAGAATTAGGAGGAAGAGATGAAAGTAGCTTTAGTTTATACAAGTACAACGCCGGAATTGATTGAACTTCTGGAGGAAGAAGTGAGCAAAGCACTTCCGGAAGATACCGAGATTATGAGCTATCAGGATCCGTCTATTCTCGCAGAGGTGAGAGAGGCTGGTTACGTGACTGCTCCGCCGGCGGCAAAGCTGGTAAGTATGTTTATGCAGGCAGTCATGGATGGCGCTGATGCAATTTTAAATGTATGTTCTTCTGTTGGCGAGGTGGCAGACGCAGCACAGGATATTGGAAAATATACAGGTATTCCGATCGTGCGTATTGATGAAGAGATGTGCCGTGAAGCAGTAAGACAGGGAAAGAAGATTGCGGTCATGGCAACACTGCCGACGACTCTGGAGCCGACTAAGAATACGATCCTGCGTGTGGCAAGAGAGATGAATCAGCATGTGGAATTGATTGACTGCCTGGTAGAAGGAGCATTTGGCCTGGATCAGGAGCAGTTCAAAGAATTGATGACAGAGCATGCAGGCGGTGTTGCAAATAAGGCGGATGTGATTCTTTTTGCACAGGGATCCATGGCATACTGTGAAGAATATATTTATGAGAAATATAAAAAAACAGTTGTATCTAGTCCGAGGTTCGGAGCGCCGGCATTACGGGATGCATTGATTGCAAAAGGATTAATTTAATTAGAAACATGTGAATGATACCGGAGGTAAATAGAATGGGTACGGACAAATTTATGCAGGCTTCACTGGCGAATAAATCTGTGGTTGACAGGATTGTAGATCAGATTACGAATGCAGTCATCAATGGAGAACTGAAACCGGGAGATAAGATTCCGACAGAACCTGAGTTATGTGAAACTTTCCGTGTGGGACGTAATTCGGTACGTGAGGCGATTAAAATTCTGGCGGCATATGGAGTACTGGAAATCCGCAGGGCAGACGGTACGTATATCTGCCAGGAGTACAATTATAAGATGCTGTATCCGATTTTGTATGGAATTATCCTACAGAGAGATTCACAGAAGCAGGTGGTCGAGCTTCGCAAAGTGATTGATGTGGGAATCCTGCAGGAAGCAATGAAACGAATGGGAAAAGAAGAATTTCATCAGCTAAAGATGGTGATCAGGGAAATGGAAGAAGAAGTTCATAAAGAGAATCCGTCTTCCAGAGCGATTTATGATACGGATGTCCGTTTTCATGCAGTACTGACTTCGGTGTTTGCAAACAATCTGTTAGAGAGCATTGGATACTATGTGGATAAAATCACAAGACAGTCCCGAATTCTGACGGTAGAATATATTCTGGAAAATGGACATCAGGAGGAGTTTGTGGAACTTCATAAAGAGATTCTGGACGTCCTTTGCAAAAAAGATGAAAGGCTGATTTCTGCAGTGATAGAGAAGCATTACAAATACTGGGAAAAATAAGAGACAGTTAGGCTGTAGACTGAACTGTTACGATGGAGAGGAAAAATGGCAGATAAAGTATTGGTTTCTGTTGCACCTGTCAGTGCGGCAGACAAACAAATTGACCCTGTAAAGATTGCAGCAGATGTGACAGCCTGTGCCAAAGCAGGTGCTGCAATGGTACATTTGCATGTGAGGAACAGAGACGGCGGACTGACACCGGATCTGAGTGTATTAAAGGAAACGGTGGAATTGATTCGCGGACAGTCGGATATTATTATTCAGGCATCAACAGGCGGTGTGTCTGATCTTACAATCCAAGAGAGATGTGCACCGTTATATTATGATAAAGTGGAAGCATGTTCTTTAAACGTAGGATCTACGAATCTGGGGAATGCAGTATACTGCAATCCGATTCCAGAAGTGAAGTACTGTGTCGAAGAGATTATCAAGACAGGAAAAACGCCGGAAATCGAAGTGTTTGAAATAGGTCATATTCATATGGTGCAGGAACTTCGCAGAGAGTTTCCAATGAAACCCCCAATTCTGTTTAGTGTAGTACTGGGACATCCGGGGGAGGCGCCTGCAACACCGGAGGCGCTGGCGGCTATGGTGAATTTTATTCCAAAGGACACAATTTGGGGGATTACGCATGCATATCGAAAAGATTTTGGCATTATAGCGGGAGCTCTTGGACTTGGTGCGAGAACTGTAAGAATTGGATTTGAGGATAGTAGTTATCTGAATCCGGCAGTGCAGGCAGAAACAAACCTGCCGCTGGTTGAGAAAACAGTGCAGCTTCTGCGGGCAATGGATAAGGAACCAATGACACCTGATGAAGCACGGAAGATGTTAAATATGGATTGAAAGATATGGGTATATAGATATGGAACAGCTAAAGGAACTGGATATAAGTGTGATTGAGCAGTTTCCCAAAATTGATGAATCAAAACTGGATGAACTGCTTCAAAAGGAAATTATAAAAAGCGGAAGGAAAATCATTGTACTGGATGATGACCCGACAGGTGTGCAGACGGTACACGGCGTGTCAGTGTATACTGACTGGTCACAAGAAAGTATTGCTGCCGGATTTGCGGAGGAAAGAAATTTGTTCTATATTCTGACTAATTCCAGAGGGTTTACTGTAGAGCAGACAACACAGTGCCATCAGGATATTATCAGTCGGGTACAGACTATTTCAAAAAAGACCGGTCAAGAATATCTGATAATCAGCCGAGGGGATTCTACACTTAGGGGGCATTATCCGCTTGAAACAGAATTGCTGAGACAGGGGATGGAAACAGATAGCGGTAAGAAGGTGGACGGGGAAATTTTGTGTCCGTTTTTCAAAGAAGGCGGACGTTATACCATCGGAAATGTACATTATGTTAAGAATGGCGGGAGGCTGGTGCCTGCCGGACAGACAGAATTTGCAGCAGATAAGACCTTTGGATATCAGGCATCGGATTTGCGGAAATATGTAGAGGAAAAGACAAAAGGCAGATATCGGGCGGAACAAGTACTATGTATTTCATTGGAAGAACTGCGGGCCCGCGATATAGACGGCATTTTAAAAAAGCTGATTCAGATAAAAGATTTTGGCAAGATTGTCGTTAACGCAGTGGATTACTGCGACTTGAAAGTCTTTGCAATTGCACTTTACCAGGCAATGGCGAAGGGAAAACAATATCTGTTCCGTACTGCTGCGGCGCTGGTGAAGGTAATGGGCGGGATTTCTGATAAGCCTCTTCTGACCCGGAAAGAGATGTTAACTTGTGAAAATACAAATGGTGGTATTATCGTTGTAGGTTCTCATACGATGAAGACAACCAGTCAGTTGGAAGAACTGAAAAAAGTATCAGGGCTAGAATTCTTGGAGTTTAATTCAGATCTGGTTCTTGATGAAGAAGCATTTACAAAAGAAATTCATGAAACAATCCAGCGGGAAGAAGAAATGATCCGGACTGGGAAAACAGTTGTAGTTTACACAAAACGAAAGCTCCTTGTAATTGAAAATGATACAAAGGAAGAAGCGCTGCTCCGCTCTGTAAAGATATCTGATGCAGTACAGTCGCTTGTTGGAAAGTTAAGCGTTATTCCGTCATTTGTGATTGCTAAAGGCGGAATTACTTCAAGCGATGTGGGAACGAAGGCTTTGCAGGTGAAACGTGCAGACGTTATGGGACAGATTCGTCCCGGTATTCCTGTGTGGAAGACCGGAGAAGAAAGCCGTTTTCCGGGAATTCCTTATGTTATTTTTCCTGGAAATGTCGGGGAAGTGACAACCTTACGCGAAGCGGTGGAAATATGTATGTAATGTCAATGAGATGAATTGATGCGGCGGGGAGAAGTCCCCGCTATTGTTATTATCATCACTTCATTGACCGGACAGCTTGCAGCACAGTGCAAGGTGCCGTGTGAACAGTACCCTGCTATTTTTTTGCCTAAAAATATTGAAAGAAAGCTATTTACATTTCTAAGATAAAGTGATATCATGATGATATCAAAAAGAAAAACTAAGGAGTGATACATATGAAGGAAAAAGTATTACAGAATAAGAAAAAGGGTATGCTTGTACTTGTACTGACAACACTGGTTTATCTAACAGCAGCTGCAGGATGCGCGTTTGGCAGTATGCAGCTGAGCAGAGGCAAAAGTCCTGTACTTCTGATCATCAGTATTATCTGGTTGTGTATCGGATGGTTTCCGTATTGCGGACTTAGAATTTTAAAGCCGCAGGAAGCGCTTGTACTGACATTGTTTGGTAAATATGTGGGAACATTGAAGGGAGAAGGGTTTTATTTTATAAATCCTTTCTGTACCAGTGTGAACCCGGCGGCGGATACACATCTGAATCAGAGCGGAGATGTGAATAATAATGCAAAAAAAGCGTCATTTTCCTGGAACAGAGTGGAAATAGGAGGAGGCGATTACAGCGGTAAGAAGATTTCCCTGAAGATTATGACACTGAATAACAGCCGTCAGAAGATAAATGATTGTCTCGGTAATCCGGTGGAGATCGGCATTGCAGTTATGTGGAGAGTTGTTGATACATCCAAGGCAGTTTTCAATGTAGATAATTACAAGGAGTATCTGTCCTTACAGTGCGATACCGCACTGCGTAACATCGTCCGTATTTACCCGTATGATGTGGCTCCGAATGTGGATACTACAGGAGACGGACAGGCTGATGAAGGAAGTCTCCGCGGTTCCAGCGAGATTGTAGCTGATAGAATTAAAGATGAGATTCAGCAAAGAGTCAGCGAGGCGGGATTGGAGATTCTGGAAGCAAGGATCACATATCTGGCTTACGCACCGGAAATTGCGGCAGTTATGCTGCAGCGTCAGCAGGCATCTGCTGTGATCGATGCAAGAAAGATGATCGTGGACGGCGCAGTCGGCATGGTCGAGATGGCGCTGGGCCGGCTGAACGAAAATGGGATTGTGGAACTGGATGAGGAGCGTAAGGCTGCCATGGTATCGAATCTGCTGGTTGTTCTGTGCGGCAACAGAGATGCCCAGCCGATTGTGAATTCAGGAAGCCTGTATTGATATGGCTGAACAGAAAAAGAAGCAGATTCCGCTCCGGCTTTCTTCAAAATTGTACGATGCCATCGCAGCCTGGGCAGAGGATGATTTCCGCTCGGTGAATGGACAGATTGAATATCTGCTGACCGAGTGTGTGAGACAGCGGAAGAAAAATGGGAAATATGTATCTGAACATCTGGATGAGCCGCCGGAGTTAGATATAGAATAAGACTTGAAATGGTTCAAACTTTTGGCAGAACTGTTGCTAAAAATTTCATATTATTTAAACAATTATGAGAAAAAGATAAAGCTTGGGGAATTACAGCATTCTCCAATGCTTTATCTTTTTTGTTTTGATCAAGATGTAAATGGATAATAAATATTCTACAATTTACACAAGGAATCACAAAAAAATATGACGTAAATAAAAAAAGTGTACAAAACACAAAAAAACTAACACTATCCAACGTAGGATGTTACTGCTATAATAAGAACAAGAAATAAATAATAAATCCCGGGAACGAAAAAAAATTAAAAAATTTAGGGAGGACAAGTAAATGAAAAGAAGAGTACTTGCAGCATTCTTATCAGTAGCAATGATGGCATCCTTACTGGTTGGTTGTGGAAGCGGAAGTAATTCAGGAGAAACAGCGAAGGGCGATGCAGAGGCACAGTCATGGCAGGATGCGGATTATACAGGAGAAGATCCGCAGCTTGAAACAAAACTCAAATTCCTTACAATCTGGGCAGAGGATAATGATAATGGAATCCTGATTAATAAAATCTGTCAGGATTACAAGGATAATGTAAACCCGAATTTTGAGTGGGAATACGAAATGGTAGCAGCAGATAATCTGACACAGAAAATTGCAACATTGTCAGCATCCAATGATCTTCCGGATGTGTTCGCATACGAGGCTGGCGCGCCGCTTAGAACATTGATTGATGCGGACAAAGTAGCAGATATTTCTGAGGTCGTTGAGACAATCGGTGTAGAGGACAGCTTGAGTGAAAGTGCGGTTGCATTAATGAAAGGATTATCCGAAACAGATGCATTGTATGACCTTCCATTAGGACTGAATGTAGAAGGATTCTGGTATAACAAGGAATTGTTTGAAAAAGCTGGATGTGAAGTTCCGGCTACATGGGACGAGTTTGAAGAAGTTCTTAAAAAACTGGATGCAGCAGGAATTCAGCCGCTGGTTACAGGAGGCGCTGATAAATGGCTTGCAACACGTCTGATCAATGCGTATGCAGTAAGAACAATGGGAAATGACATTATGACAAAGGCAGCAAATGGTGAAGCTGATTATACAGATGAGGGACTTGTAGCAGCAGCTCAGAAGCTGGCGGACTGGGCAGAGGCAGGTTACTTTGGCGAAGGCGTTACAACGGTAGATGCCAATACGGCAGGTTCTATGGTGATGAGCGGAAAAGGGGCAATCTTTTATAATGGCTCCTGGTTTACACAGAATCTGACAGATCCGTCACAGAATCCGGCGGGAGAAGATGGAATTGGATTCTTTAACATTCCGGTCGTAGATGAGAGTATCAGTTCTGCAACATCATATTCCATGAACTGTGGTAATATTCTTGCATTGGACAAAGCTAAATTTAATGAGGGAACAGCATGGTTCCTGAAATACTTCATCGAGAATATGGGTAATGCAGCGATGGAGGAACTTGGAACAGTTAAAGGATATACATACACAACAGAAGCAGAAAGTATGGATTCTTATACAAAATTAGTGCTCAATGAAATCGACAAGGCGACAGAAGGATTTGCATGGTGGGAAGCAAAAATGGATGCAGAACTTTCTAAGACAGCACAGGAAAATGTACAGCCGTTGCTGAACGGAGATATGACAGCTGAAGAATATATGCAATCTATTCAGGATGTATACGATTTGAACAAATAAACAAAGCATCCAGGCAGATTTGATAAGGGGAGTGTTTGGACATGGAAATCCGAATGCTTCCCTTTTCCTATTAGTGCCTTTGTTTGAGAAAGGATAAAATGAGATGAAGAGAGTATTAGGTAACAAAAAAGCGATTGCACTTTTTGTTGTACCGGCATTAGTATTGTATACCATATTGGTTATGGTGCCGGTTATCTGGTCCCTGTACTATTCACTGTTTAATGGCAGTCCGGGACTAAATTGGGAATTTGTTGGATTTGATAACTATTTGAAACTGTTTAGTGATAAAAAATTTCTGGATGCACTGTCAGTCAATGCAAGATATATTTCTGTTGTAACAGTCGGTCAGGTAGGACTGGGACTTCTGCTGGCGCTGATGTTCCGCTTCTGGCTGAGAAGATGCAAAACAATTGTCCGTACATTGGTGTTCTTTCCGGTTGTACTTCCTACCGTTGCAGTCGGTCAGTTGTTTGCTAAGATTTATGAGATCCAGCCGAGCTACGGTCTGCTGAACAGTTTTTTAGATTCGGTCGGTCTGTCGAATCTGGTACAGCCATGGATCGGACAGGAGAGTACGGCTCTTGCAATGTTGTGTATCATGGATATCTGGGTAGCAATGGGATTCTATTCAGTTATTTTCTATGGGGCGCTGCTTGACATTCCAGAGGATATTCTCGAAGCGGCAAGAATTGATGGTGCAGGAAGCTTTCAAATGTTCAGAAGAATTTTGCTTCCGCTGCTTCGCCCGATGATCATTACCAGTCTTGTATTCAGCTTTTCTGGTACAGTGAAAATGTTTGAATCGGCGCTGGCGCTGACGAACGGCGGTCCGGGTACGGCGACCAAATCACTTTCCATGTATATGTATGACGTATCATTTACATATAACAAGGTCGGATATGGAAGTGTAATAGCGATTGTAATCTTCCTGATCTGTATTGTCGGTTCAGGAGTTATCAATATGTTTGACGTAAAGGAGGATAAGAGATGAAAAAGGCAAAATCCGGTTTTAAAGGCTTGGTTATCTTTCTTATTTGTGTGATTGAAATATATCCGTTGTTCTGGATGCTGACTGCATCTCTAAAACAACAGTCAGAGTGGAGTGAGTATCCGGCATATGCACTGAACAAAGGGTTTCATATTCAGAACTATATTGACGCATGGACCCGCGGCAATATGGCTACATTTTTTAAGAACAGTTTGATCACAACACTGGTGTCTCTTGTATTTATCGTGATTTTTGCAACAACAGTCGGCTTTGCGGTTACAAAAATGCAGTGGAAACACCGTGAAAAGGTGGCGTTATTTTTCAGACTGGGAATCATGATTCCTGTTGCAACAGCTTTGATTCCGTTGTTTCAGATTTACAGCAAGGCAAATTTATTAAATACAAGAACATGTCTGATACTGACATACATTGCATTTGGATTGTCTCTGTCAATTTATCTGGTACAAGGTTATTTGCGTTCCTTCCCAGATGATATTATGGAGGCGGCAGTTATTGACGGCTGCGGAATTTACCGTATGATGTGGCATATTGTAGTGCCGCTGATGAAGAATGCGATTGTAACCGTACTTGTGCTGCAATTCTTCTTTAAATGGAATGACCTGCTCTTCTCTATGACATTTATCAGTGATTCTTCCTTGAAGACAGTACAGACAGGTCTGTTATATTTCTCGGATGAATTTGGCGGAAAGAACTGGGGTGCGATTTTTGCATCTGTATCTATGAGTGTATTTCCTATGCTGGTTTTATATACAGCGTTGAATAAGAAGATTATGGAAGGAATGACAGCAGGCGCGGTGAAAGGTTGATATTATGGATCATAATACAATGGAACGATATACAAAGGCAATTCGCGAATTTGTCATAAAGCATACAGAGCAGGTGTTGAAAAACCCGAGGAGTTTTATAAAATATCCTTTTATTGATCCGGGATCTGTGTATGACGGAAATGTCTGGGACTGGGATACCTACTGGTCTGTATACGGTTTTTTTAATCTGGCGGATCAGTATGAGGATGAGCAGATTAAGGAACGTCTGATTGAACATGCAAAAGGAAACATTCACAACTTTATGGATCACCAGTTGCCCGATGGATATATTCCTATGATGATCGAGGTAGCTGACTGGCCGGAACCATATCTGAATATGAAGCATAAGGAAGGTATTATGATGAATATGCACAAGCCCTTCCTGTGCCGTCAGATTATTCTTATCAGTGATTATATCGGAGATTATGGCTGGTGTGGGAAGTATTTTGATAATTTAGAAAAATATTTCGCATGCTATGATAAAAATTACTATTTTGAGAACTGCGGATTATATGTGTGGTGTGATGATATTATGATTGGAATGGATAATGATCCGGCAACCTTCGGGCGGCCGAAATTCTCCACAGCCAATATTTACCTGAATAGTTTTATGTGCCTTGAGCTTGAAGCAATGGCAAAGATATGTCTGCAGTATGGTAAAGAGAAACGGAAAGCTTATTATCTCGAGAAGAGAGATAAGCTTGTGGAAGCGATTCAGAGTGAATGCTGGGACAAAAGGGATAAATTCTTCTATTCTGCAGATGTGGATATTAAGACAAGAAAATTTGACTGGTTTCATCAGGGGCTGGGAGTTTTCTGGAAAACACTTCCGATTAAAATCCGTGTCTGGTCGGGATTCATACCAATGTTTGCAAATATTGCAACAGAGGAGCAGGCGGCGGAGATGGTGAAACATATTTTCGATGAAGAAACATTCGGTTCCGATTATGGACTGACAACGCTGGCAAAGGATGAGAAGATGTTTGATCTATCAGTGACAAATAATCCGTCCAACTGGCTGGGACCGGTATGGCTGGTTGCAAACTATGTAATCTTCAGAGGTCTTATGAATTACGGATACAAAAAAGAAGCAGAAATCATGTGTGAGAGAACACTGACTCTTTTGGGAGAGGATCTGGAGAAGACAGGGAGTCTGCATGAATATTACAATCCGTTTAACGGAGAACCGATTATGAATGCCGGATTTATTAACTGGAATGTGCTTGCACTTAACATGGTTGATGAGCTGCACGGAAAGAAGCCGGTGGCATAGTCAGGGAAAAAGCGTTTATGGAGAGAAATCAGAACCGGTATCATATAAAAAGCGGAGGGAGGCAGCACATGGAAGCGGTAAGATATGAAAAAAAGGCAGAACGGTGGGGAATCTGGGAGATTACAGTACAAGGACCGTCAGAAGGCAATCCATTTACAGAACAGAGTATATCTGTAGAGCTTTGCAGCAAAAACGAAAAAAAGTCCGTGGATGGTTTTTATGACGGAGAGGGCATATATAAAGCCAGATTTATGCCATCCTTTGCAGAGCTATATGAGTTCCGGCTGACAAGCAGTTTTGGTGTGGAGGAACAGGGAGTGTTTGAAGTATCGGCGCCGTCAGAAGGAAATCATGGACCTGTAAGAGTAGCGGGAACGTATCATTTTGCATACGAGGACGGAACACCTTATTATTCAATTGGAACTACTTGCTATGTGTGGGAGCTGCAGTCTGATGAGCGGATCAGGGAGACGCTTGCAAGTCTGAAAGAAGCAAAATTCAATAAAATCCGATTCTGTATCTTTCCGAAGCATTATGCATATAACTTTGAGGATCCGCGAAGCTTTCCATATGAGGGAATGCCGATGGATTACCGGGTGCTGACGGATGATAATTTTAATGAATATACGGAAGTATCAGAGGGAAATGAATGGGATTTCAGCCGGTTTAATCCGAAGCATTTTGCACATATTGAGAAATGTATTCAAGAACTGGCATATCTTGGGGTTGAGGCAGATATTATTGTGATGCACCCTTACGACCGCTGGGGATTTTCCTGTATGACAAAGGAACAGGATGCTCTGTACTGGAAGTATGTAGTGGCAAGATTTGCGGCATACAGGAATGTATGGTGGTCACTTGCTAACGAATATGATCTGATGAAGCATAAGACGCTGGATGATTGGGAGAGTTATGCAAAAATCCTGTGTGAAAAGGATCCCTATAACCATCTCCGTTCTATACATAACTGTCATGGCTTTTATGATTATAACAGACCATGGGTGACACATTGCAGTATTCAGAGGCAGGAGTCTTATTTGAGTGCAGAATATGTGACAAAATGGCGCGAGACATATAAGAAGCCGATTGTTCTGGATGAAATCTGTTATGAGGGAAATCTGCAGTTTGGCTGGGGGAATATCAGCGGAAAAGAGTTGCTGAGAAGATTTTGGGAAGGCTCTGTAAGGGGCGGCTATGCAGGACATGGTGAGACGCTCTTGAATCCGGCGCTGACAAAAGTCAGTTCGTCTCAAAATATTCTCTGGTGGTCGCATGGAGGAAAATTAAAAGGAGAGAGCTGGAAGCGGTTCGGCTTTCTCTATGATATTTTATGCGAGACTCCCGGGCATGGTCTGGCACCATATGATTTGAAATGGGATTGTGTATGCGGGGTACCAGAATATGAGTGGATGCGCAAGGTGAAGAGCTATTATCTGATATATTATGGATTTACAATTCCTTTATTCAAAGAATTTTATTTTGATGATACAACCGAATTTGAAGTTGAAGTGATTGATACATGGAATATGACCGTTGAGAAAAGGGGAACTGTGAAAGGTCAGTTCAAGGTGTCTCTTCCGGGAAGAGAATATATGGCAGTCCGCTTATGGGAAAAGCAGCAGGAAGACAGTACTGGTGAGGCAAAATAAGAAATGGCTGTCCAGTGGGAAAATACGGAAATAATCAGACATAGAAAGAAAGGAATTATGAAATGCTGACAGATACAAAGAAATCAAAAAATGCAAAGGTATCACCTGTAGACGGCATGGCAGTGGAGTGGACAGGAGGACTTTGGAAAGAACGTTTTGATACATGTGCACAGGCAACAGTGCCACAGCTTCAGCATATGTTCGAGAGTAAGGAAATCAGTCACGTGCTGGAGAACTTCCGTATATGTGCGGGAGAAACAAAAGGTAGTTTTGATGGAACCGTATTTGGTGACGGAGATTTCTATAAGTGGATGGAATCTGCTGTTTATACGGCGGCAAAAAATGATAATGAAGAACTGATGAATCAGTTAGACGAATACATTGAACTGATCGGGAAAGCACAGCTTGAAGACGGTTATATTTCTACAAAGCAGATTATCGGTGAACGGGAAAACAACGGGATTACAAGGATGGGGGATATCAATGACTTTGAAGTGTATAATTTCGGACATTTGTTTACTTCTGCCTGTCTTCATAAGAGACTGACCGGAAAAGATAATTTTATGAAGGTTGCAGTGAAGACTGCTGACTATTTGGAGAAAATGTATCAGGATGCAATGAAAAAAGGCGAGGTACAGACCGCAGTCTGCCCGTCACATTATATGGGGCTGGTGGAAATGTACCGTACTACCGGAGAAAGGCGGTATCTTCATCTTGCAGAGCAGGCAGTTGCGCTTCGTGACAGTGTAAAAGACGGGATGGATGATAATCAGGACCGTATTCCATTAAAGGATCATGATAAAATCATCGGTCATGCGGTACGCGCCAACTATCTGTATGCAGGTGTGGCGGATCTTTGTCTGGAAGAGGACAGGGAAGAACTCCGGAGCGTTCTGGATAAGGTATGGCGCAGCATGGTGGATAAGAAGCTTTACATTACAGGCGGCTGCGGTGCACTCTATAACGGAGCATCCCCTTATGGTAATTTCTTTGTTCATCAGTTGGTGCATCAGGCTTACGGTTATGAATATCAGCTTCCGAACATTACAGCTTATAATGAGACATGTGCATCTCTGGGCGGTGTGTTCTGGGCATACAGGATGTTCCAGTTAGATCCGAAAGCAGAATATTTTGATATCATTGAGCGGATGATGCTGAATACTAATCTTGCAGCGCTGAGCATGGATGGGAAGAAGTTCTTTTACGAGAATGCACTCCGCCGGGCAAAAAAACTGGATTATGAATTGATCTGGCCGCTGACAAGAAGTGAGTATATTTTAAGTTATTGCTGTCCGCCGAATCTGGCGAGAACCATTGCACAGTCCGTAGAATATGCGTATACAGTATCCGAGGATACGGTCTGGCTTGGCATGTATGGTGCAAACAGAGCAGATATCGTACTTGAAAATGGGGCAGAATTTACATTGGTTCAGGAAACAGAATATCCGTATGACGGAAGGATTCATTTTACCTGTGAAAATGTGAAATCTGACACAGGCTTCTATTTGAATATCCGTGTGCCGGGATGGGCAGAAAAGGGAATGATCCAGATTGGAGCAGAGATAATTGAACTGTCTGAAGCAGAAGCGGGAAGTTATCAGAAAGTATATGTTGAGCATCCGGCGGAAGCAGAAGTGAGTGTTGATTTTGCAATGGAGGTTCGATATACGGTGGCTAACACAATGGTTGAAGAAACTGTGGGGCAGGCTGCTGTTGAAAAAGGACCGCTTGTGTATTGTTGCGAGACAGCAGACACCAGTTTGGAAACACTGGATGATGTTTACATTGATGTTACCAGTCCGGTAAAGTTATGTGATATTCAGATTGAGGGACGTACTGTACAGGCTTTGGAGATGGAGGAATACTGCGTGGATCGCACAGGCTTTGACAGAGGGGCACTTTATCAGAGATGGAAATCTCCGGGAATGGAGAAGACGGTTATGCGCTTTATCCCGTATTTTGCATGGGATAACCGGGGGGTCGGCGAGATGAGAATCTGGTTCCCGATGTTGGTGAAATAATTTTCATTTTCTTGGAAAGATTTGAAAAAATATTAAAGAAATAAAAGTAAATCTAAAGAAAGGGGATATACGATGCTTAAAATCAACCGAATTCATATTGATTATCAGATTAATCCGGTAGGTCTGTCCGAGATGCCTCAATTTGGCTGGGAATTGGAAAGCAGCAGGAGAAATGTCATTCAGAAAGCATATCGCTTACAACTTGCAAAGGATATTGCTTTTGAAAATATAGTATACGACAGCGGAAAAAAAGAGTGCAGTGAGTCTGCACACATCTGTCCAAAAGATGTAACGCTGGAATCAGCGGTCAGATATTATGTACGTGTCACAGTAGATGACGGTGTGGAAAAAACAGGCTGGAGCAGACCGGCTAATTTTGTTATGGCATTGGTAGATGAAGAGTGGACTGCACCTTTTGTATCCGCCGAGACAGGGGAATCTTACAAACAAAATTCCAAGGGGACTTATGTTCGGGGATCATTTAAAATAAAGAAGCCAGTGAAAGAAGCATTTGCATTGACTACAGGTCTGGGATTGTATAATTTTTTTCTGAACGGGGAAAAGGTAGGGGATGATGAGATGACACCGGGCTGGACATCTTATCAGAGGCATCTGCTCTATCAGACCTACGATGTTACATCCATGTTAAAGGTAGGCTGCAATGTAGCCGGAGCTATGCTGGGTGCGGGTTGGTATAAAGGTGTAATGGGACTGACCAAGGCACGCAATAACTATGGAGACCAGACCGGATTTGCCATGGAGCTTGTGATCCGTTATGAGGATGGAACAGAAGAAAGAGTTTATACGGATACTGACTGGAAGGGCTGTGATTCTCCGATTGTATTTTCTGAGATATATCATGGGGAAATTTATGATGCTTCTCTAGAACGTCCGGGCTGGGCATATGATGAAGTTCCGGCAGGTGAGTGGAAGGAGGTTGCAGTAGTTCCTTTTGACACAAGAGTAATGCGTGCACAGAGCGGTTCTCGTGTTAAGATGATTGATAAAATGCCTGCAAAACGTATTTTCCTGACGCCAAAAGGGGAGACTGTCATCGACTTCGGTCAGAATATGGCAGGAAGGATTCATGTGACGGCAACAGGTAAGCCAGGAGATGTAATCTGGCTGAAATGTTTTGAAGTGTTGGATTCTGACGGTAATGTATATTTGGATAATATGCGTGCGGCAAAATCAGAAATGAAATATACATTTGCAGAGGAAGGAACTATTAACTGGCATCCGCGGTTTACATTTATGGGCTTTCAGTATGCGCAGATCATGTCTTATCCGGGAGAGCCGAAGGAAGAAAACTTTACAGCCTGTACCTTACATTCTGAGATGGAGCCAACAGGAAATATTGATTGTTCCAATCCACTTTTAAATCAGCTTCATCACAATTATCTGTGGGGACTGAAAGGAAATTTTCTGGATGTGCCTACAGACTGCCCGCAGAGAGACGAACGTCTCGGATGGACTGGGGATGCTCAGATTTTCTGCCGGACGGCATGTTATCTGATGAATACATATACATTCTATAAAAAGTGGCTGCATGATGTGGCGGTTGATCAGACACCCGAAGGCGGCGTACCTCATGTTGTCCCGAATATCGAAGAAGGCAGAACAGACGGAAACTGGCTTCTTTCTCAGGGACCGCATTCAGCGGCGGCGTGGGCAGATGTGGCAGTCATCAATCCATGGACCATGTATCTGATGTTCGGGGATAAGAAGATACTGGATATTCAGTATAAAAGCATGAAAGGATGGATCAACTTCATGCGGGAGCATTCCAATGATTATATCTGGAATTATAAGCTCCAGTTCGGCGACTGGGTGGCGCTGGATGCAAAAGAGGGGAGCTACTTCGGAGCCACACCGAACGATCTGACCTGTACGGCATATTACGCATATTCTACAGGGTTGTTTGCGAAGATGGCAAAAATACTTGGAAAAGAAGAGGCAGCGGAGTATGAAGATTTGTATCAGCATATCGTAAAGAAGTTTCAGGATACCTTTTTCGATGGTGAAGGAGGCATGACGGCGCAGACACAGACTGCGCATATTGTGGCTCTTTATTTCAAGCTTACACCTGAAAACTATATAGAGAAAACAGTGAACCGTCTGAAAGAGCTTCTTGTAAAGGAGAACGGACATCTTGTAACAGGATTTGTAGGAACACCGTATTTTTGTCATGCACTGAGTCAGAATGGCTGTGTGAAGGAAGCATATGACTTGCTGTTGAAAGAGGACTTTCCATCGTGGCTGTATCAGGTGAAGATGGGAGCAACAACGATCTGGGAGCACTGGGACGGATTGAAGCCGGACGGCTCTATGTGGAGCGCTGATATGAATTCCTTTAACCACTATGCATATGGAGCAATTGGTGAATGGATGTACCGCGTAATGGCAGGTGTGGAAGCAGACGAGAGTGCGCCGGGATTTAGGCACAGTATTTATTATCCGCGGATCGGCGGCGGGCTGGATTATGTAAATACAACTTATCGTTCCATTTACGGAGAAAATAAGGTACAATGGTCTGTAACGGGGGAATGTGTAGAATTGAAAGTACAGATTCCTGCCAATACAACGGCAAGTATCCGGCTGGATGAAGCAAAAGAGGTTTTTCAGGCAGATGGGCTGGATTTCACTGAAAAGGGTGACTATATGGAGGCAGAAGCAGGATCAGGAAGCTACACAGTTTTGTTTAAAAGATAGAGAGGCGAAGAGAATTTGCTTCAATGAATGGAATTAGAATTCGGGGAGGCATAGAGATGAAAAAGAAGTTCCAGATAGAATGGCGATGGTGGAAACAGCATAATATTCGGGAACAGATTTTCTACTCTATGCTTTTTCTTACCATTTTGGCGGTTGGGATCTTGGGAACGGTTTCCTATTATGCAACAAGTGCTGCAATTGAACGGAATTACCGTTTGTCTTATGAGGTTGCCATGCAGAATTCCAGCCGGGTCTTGGATCTGAAGCTGAAATCTATTGTAGAAAAGGTCAGGGATATTCTGTCAGACAGGCAGTTGGCAAAAATGCTGGACGGGACGCGTGAGTATGACGACAATGAATTTTTACTTGCGGATCAAAAGATATTGGATAGCATACTGGATAATATAACCTATCAGGAACAATACGTAAACAGTGTGGCAGTTATGGATTTTCACGGACATTATTATTTTGCAAATAATATCCGTTCAGGAACGTATGAGTATTATAATCATTACAGAACTTATGATTATCAGGCGGAAGAGTGGTACATTGAAACAGAAAGGGCAAGCGGACGGGAAGTATACTGGGGGAAGGGCGTGCTTGGAGGAACAGAAGGGGGAGATGAGTTCTGTATGACGAAGCTGATGAACAGTCCTTCCACAGGAAAGCCGATGGGATGTATTGTCGTAACTATGAGTAAAAATATGCTGGGGACCTCCCTTGTCAAGACGGATGAGGGGTATGATACCAGTTCTTATATGATCGTGGATGAGAAGCATGGGCTGCTCCCTGCTTATACAACGGGTGAAAAGGAAGCGCAGGAGAAGATTCTGGAGGCTTATTCCGGAGGGGATGAGAGGCGGTATATGTTCAGCACTGCGCGGAATACAACAACGGACTGGCGGTTTGTCAATGTTATAGAGAAAAATGAACTCAGTACCACAAGTCGTTATCTGCGGAATGTAGTGTTTCTGTTGGGTGGGGTTCTGGTTTTATTAGGGTTCATTCTGGCACGTATGCTTTCTGAAACAATTACAAAGCCGCTGAAGCAGCTGGAACAGACGATTTATGATGTAGGAGAGGGGGAGCGGCATGTTTCAGCCGTGTTTGATGACAGTGAGGTAGGGCGCATTGGGAATAAATTCAAAGAAATGGTCAATACCAATCTGGAATTGTCCGAACATCTGATGGCGACAAAGCTCAATGAAAGGGAAGCAGAACTACTTCTTTTGCAGTCGCAGATCAATCCTCATTTTTTATATAATACATTGGATTCTATCTACTGTGTCGCTATGATCCATGGAGACGATCAGATTGGAGAGATGATATTGGCTCTGTCCAATAATTTTAAGCTGGCTTTGAACCGCGGGGAGAAATATATTTCCGTTGAAAATTCAGTCCGCGGGGTAGAAGAATATATGAAACTGCAAAACATGCGCTACAATAATCGTTTTGATCTGCAGATTCAGGTGGATCCGGAGATGATGCCACAGCGGATTATTACATTTATCCTGCAGCCTTTTGTGGAAAATTCAGTATATCACGGATTAGAACCGAAGATAGGAAAAGGAAAGGTCCGGCTTTCCGGCGTCAGAAAAGAAGGTAGTCTGGTCTTTCAGATTATAGATGATGGTGTGGGAATTGCCGATCTTTCTAAGCTGGAATCAGGGTATGGAATTCGGAATGTGAAGGAGAGGATACAATTAAATTATGGTCCGCAGTATGGGGTGGAGTTTGCAAGCACACCGGGAGAAGGGACTACGGTTACCATTACAATACCAGAAGGGACGGAGGCGCAGGAATATGTACCGACTAGTAGTAATTGACGATGAATATATCGTAGTGGAGGGAATTAGGGCGATGATCGCCCGGAAGAGGATGAACTACGAAGTGGTAGGCTGTGCCTATGACGGGATTCATGCGCTGGAAGTGATTCAGGAAACGAAGCCGGATCTGGTCATCACAGACATCAGGATCCCGGGGATGGATGGGCTGTCCATGATAGAGCAGGCGAAAGAGCTTTGTGAGGATACAGCATTTATCGTGATCAGCGGATATATGGAATTTGAATATGCGAGGAAGGCACTGCAGCTTGGCGTTATGGGGTATATTGATAAACCAATCAGTATCGACAAGCTGAATGAAGCCCTGGAACGTGTGGAGAAGGAATATTTTCAGACAAGGGAAGAGAAGAATATCTTTGAGAAGAACCGACAAAGAGCAGATGAACTGAACAGCATTATGGAGAAAAGTATACACTGTCTGATCGAGAAGAATGCAGGAGAATTTGCACGCTGTACGCAGAGTGCTTTGGATAAGCTGGACGAGATGTATCCTGAACTGACAGAATACCGCAGAGAAACATACAAATTTGTCTGTGTGCTTTGTGATATCCTGATGGAGAGTAAGAAAAACACGCAGCATGAAAATCTGGTTTCTTTTCATGAGATGGAAAAGAAGGAATCAAGGGAAGAGGCGCGGCAGTATGCGGAATCTGTGCTGTCAGTCCTGGGTAAATATATTGAGGCAGATAAAACAAAGAGAGGACATGGAACTATACTGGAACTACTGTCTTATATAGAAGCACATTACAACGAGGATATCGGGCTAAATGAACTGGCAGATATGGTGAAGATGAACACGACATACTTAAGCGTGCTCTTTAAGAGTGAGGTGGGGATGTCTTATGTTAAATACCTGACCAGAATCCGGGTTGATAAAGCAAAGGAGCTTTTGAGGGAAGGATATAAGGTGTATGAGGTCAGTGAGATGGTAGGGTATAATAATTACCGTTATTTCAGTGATATTTTCAAGAAATATACAGGACAGACACCTAATACATATAAGAGCAGCGTATGGGGAGAATAGTAACAGTTCAGTATAGGAGTTTGCACTTGCTGCAAACTCCGTAAAAATGCGTGATGGGAAAATAAGGAAGAACTTTCTTTTTTTATTGAAGTAGTTTAAAGATTTTATTATAATGAAACATGATAAATTAAAAGAAGGTATGCTGTATGAAAATAAAAATGGCAGATGTTGCAAGATATCTTGGACTTTCAAAAGCAACAGTATCGTTGGCAGTGAATGGAAAACCGGGGGTGAATCCGCAGACAAAAGAAAGGATTTTCCGTTGTATTGAAGAAATGGAAAGAAATGGCGGTGTAATTCCGGAAAATTCGCCGCTGTGCCGGGAACAATCTCCACAATTAATTAAGGTTGTGATTTTCAACCGGCGGAAGTCTGTAGTCTGTGACCCGGAGATGGATTTATGGAGCGGCGTTCTCCGTACCTTTGATAAGGAGGTGAGAAAGCGGGGATATTTATATGGATTGACCTATTTTAATGAGAACGCAGAGGATATACAGCGTATCGTTGAAGAATGTAATTTGGACATAGTAGCCGGAGTGGTGTTATTCGGGACAGAACTGGATGCGGAAGATTATGAATTTTTGAAGTATATTCAAAAGCCAATGGTTATTTATGATTATGAAATGCCGGACGGTTCTTGCAGCTCCGTTTGTATAGACAATGGACGGGCGGCGGAAATGGCGGTGGAACAACTACTTAAAGCCGGAGTATTGGAGATTCGTTATCTTGGGACTGAAAAAAATATTTATAATTTTCAAAAACGGCGGGAAGGATTTTTAAATGCATTACTAAAAGCCGGAAAGCCGCCGAAAAAGGATGAAATCATATTACTTGGAAGCTCTATCGGAGAGATTACAGAACGGGTTACAGAGTATCTGGCTGATACGGCATTGCCGGATGCTTTTGTAATGGAAAATTATCAGGTGTCAATTGCTGTTTTGACGGCGGTGCGGAAGCTGAGGATTGCTGTGCCGAAAAAATTAAAGCTGATAGGAATTGATGAGATACCTGAGTATATTTTATCAGACTTTCAGTTGACGCAGATACGCATACCGCATGAAGAAAGAGCAGCAATGACGATTGACCTTTTGGATCGGGAAATATCACAGTCATGGAAAGCAAAAATGAAAGCATTTGTATTGCCGGAGTTGTTGAAAGGTGAAAGTATATAGAAAATGAAAAGACTTTTGTTTAAATAAATTAAATTTTTGTTTGAACAGAAGTCTTTTTTATGTCATTTTTTACAAAAAATTTTAAAAGTGTTTATTAAAAATGCAGAAATGATAAAAATGGATAAAAATGAGTTGAAATATGCATACAATAACGTTAAAATAAATGCATAAAGTTTAATTAATTAAACAAAACAAAAAGCTGCTTAAACAATTATAAAAAGATTTGATTCCAGAAATTATGAAAAGTGACAATGGAGAATCTTATCAGGAAAAGAGGAAAGGATAGGAACTAGAATTATGAAAATGATGAATACAGATCCAAACAGTTACAGCGGTGAGAATCGGTCATTACATATGAAAGAGCGAATCGGTTATGGTGTCGGTGACTTTGCAAACAATATGATGTTTGCGCCGGTCAATTCTTTTTTTACGTACTTTTTAACTAATGTGGCAGGACTCGGGGCAGGTGTGGTCGGAACTATGCTGCTGATTTCCAGATTGCTGGACGGAGTCAGCGATCTGATCGTGGGAACCCTGATGGAAAAAATCCACAGTAAACACGGAAAAGCAAGACCGTGGCTGCTTTGGTGGTGTGTACCGTTTGCTGTATCACTGGTTTTAATGTTCAGTGCGCCGGATTTTGGTACAACAGGAAAGGTTGTATATGCATTTCTGACCTATAATCTGGCAGTAACGATCGTGTATACTGCGATTAATCTGCCTTTCGGTTCTCTGGCGGCATTGATGACAAAGAATCAGATAGAGCGTGGATATCTGAATATTTCAAAAATGGTATTTGCATTCGGAGGAGGCATGGTGATCAATGCGGCAACATTGCCGCTGGTAAAGTTTTTTGGGAATGATTCTCTTGCATGGCAGAAAACTTTTCTGATTTATGGCGCGGCAGCAATTATTTTATTTCTGATTGTATTCTTTACAACAAAAGAAGCGGTAACAGAAACGGCAGAAGAAAAGGGGACAGCAGAAAAGATTAATATCAAAAAGGCATTGATCAGTTTGCTGAAAAATAAGTACTGGTTACAGCTGCTCGGTATTTTCTTCTTAAATAGTATGGTGAATGCATTTATTGGTGTAAATGTATACTATGCGCAGTATGTTATGGATGACACCAGTCTTGTGGGAACACTGTCACTGTTCCAGAATATTGCTTCATTTGCGTCATTTGCCTGTTGTACAGCGCTCATCCGTAAAGCGGGCAAACAGAAAATCGCAGTCAGCGGTGTGGTATGTTCCTTTATTGGTTATGCAATGGTGCTGCTGAATCCAACGAGCTATGCGGTTCTGTATACCTCAGCAGTAATTAAAGGCGTGGGAAATGCAGCATTGTCAGGCGTGATATATGGAATGCTGGCAGATACAGTTGAGTATAATGACTGGAATTCAGGAATCCGCGCAGAAGGGCTGGTGTTCAGTGCAAACTCAATTGGAGCAAAAGTTGGTTCTGGCATCGGTTCTGCCTTGCTTGGATGGATTCTGGCAGCATTCGGATTTGTGAGTTCTTCAGCAGTACAGCCGGAATCTGCAATCAACGGAATCCGTGTAATTTTCCTATATGTTCCGCTGGTAGTATTTGCTGTGATGTTTGTGATCCTGTTGTTTTATAAATTGGATAAAGAGTATGATGGAATTGTGAAAGAGTTGGGAGAAAGAAAATGATCTTAAAAAAATTAACAGAACAATATAAAATTTTTGAAGTTGAATTAAGTGGGACAGCGGAGGGAAATCCGTATCAGGATATCTGGTTGAAGGCATTATTTACAAATGGGACTGACACAGCAGAAGTTAATGGATTTTACTGTGGAGACGGTGTATACAAAGTGCGGTTTATGCCAGGAGCTCAGGGAAGTTGGACGGCGGTTACAAAATCAAACGACGCGACTTTGAATGGTGTAGAGCTTAACTGTGACTGTACATCAGCATCGGAAGGAAACCACGGACGTGTCAGATTGCTAAGTGAGGTGCTGCCGAAGAGTATGTCATCGGATGAATCTAAATTCCATTTTGCATATGAAGACAAAACCCGGTTTCAGCCTTTCGGAACGACCTGCTATGCGTGGATTAATCAGCCGGAAGAGATACAGGAACAGACATTGGAAACATTGAAAAAAGCCCCCTTTAACAAAGTGCGGATGTGCATTTTCCCGAAATATTATACATATAACACAACTAATCCGGAATGCTATCCATTTGAAGGTAACGAAGAAGATGGGTTTGATTTCACACGCTTTAATCCGGTATTCTGGGATAAGCTGGAGAAACGGATTGCACAATTGGATGAATTGGGCATTGAGGCAGATATTATTCTTCTGCATCCTTATGATAAGTGGGGATTTGCAAAGATGGACAAAGGGACAGATCTTTTTTATTTGAAATATGCGGTGGATCGTCTGTGTCATTTCAAAAATGTATGGTGGTCTATGGCAAATGAATTTGACCTGCTTCCATGGAAATCTGTTGAGGATTGGGAAATGTATGCCCGTGTTGTGATGGGAAGAGATTCCTACGGACATCTTCGTTCTATTCACAACTGTGTGACAATGTACGACCAGACCCGCCCGTGGATCACCCACGTCAGTGTACAGAGAATTGATGTGTACAAGACTGCAGAAATGGTCAGTGAGTGGAGAGCATTGTATCAAAAACCAATTGTTGTGGATGAATGTGCCTACGAAGGAAATATCAATTTTGGCTGGGGTAATATTTCCGGTGAAGAAATGACGAGACGATTCTGGGAAGGATGTATTCGCGGCGGATATCTGTCACACGGAGAGGTGTATGTACAACATAAGCAAATCTGGTGGGCGCACGGCGGAAAACTGCATGGAACATGCCCGGAGAGAATTGCATTTTTAAAAGAAATTATGAAGGATGTTCCGGCAGATGCGGCTCCGCTAAAACTTACCCCAGAGAATCATGAGGCGAACTGGGATGTGCCGTGTTTGTGTAAAGAAGAGGATAATTCCTATTTTTTGTATTACTTTGGATTTTTGAAACCGTCTTTTAGAACCTATGAACTACCAGAGGGATGTGAATTTGAAATAGAACTGATTGATACATGGAATATGACAGTGAAGAAGCTGCCGGGAGTGTATAGCGGAAGTATCCGAGTGGAGCTGCCGGAGAAGCAGTATATGGCGATTCGGATGAAAAGAATGAAATAGCAGATACATAATTTTTATATACCGGATGATTATCAAAAGAAAGGGGGATGGTTCCAGATTGCCCCTTTCTTTTTTTAGAATCATTATGAGGAATGTCTTTTTATCAAATGCGTTGCAATTTCAATTTTCACAGGAGTGGTCTTTTTTTTCTCTAACAGTTCAGCAATCCGTTTTGCTGCAAGTTTTCCCATTTCATGTTTTGGTACGTGCACAGTACTCAGACTTGGTTCCACAATATTACTGAAAGAAATATTATCAAAACCTACAATTGCCACATCTTCTGGGATTCGGTAACCTTTTGCTTTTAAAGCGCGCATAACGCCAACGGCAATTAAATCATTATCTGCAAAATAGCATCGTGCCAGTTCGTCTCTACGTTCCAGAATTTCCATCATGTCAGAAAACGCGCCTTCAACAGAGGGGGTCAGCCGGTGGACGACAGATTTGGAGGTGGACATGCCGCCTGTACGGATTGCATTATAGAAACCGGAAGCCCGCTCCTCAAAATTTCCAATTGGATAAGAGGAACGTAAGTAGCCAGGCTGCTGTCCGGTTCGCCGGATTAAGTAGGAAGTAGCGAGATAGGCGCCCTGGACGTTGTTGATCAGTACATAATTTGTCTGAACGGTTTCAAAATAAGTGTCCAGAAGTACAACCGGAATCGGAAGAGCTTTGAAATGGCGGAAGTCCTCTGCATTCATTTCTGTTCCAAGTAAAATGATTCCGCAGCAGTCCGAATACTGAATATCTTCAATCTGTGCCGGCAGTGTTTCTTCATCATCATATACATATCGAATATTCATTTTATATCCGGCTTCTTTACAGCCCTCATTGATTCCATCTGATAATTGAGAAAAGAAAGGGGTATCGGCAACAACTGCGCCGTGTTTCTTGTAAATGACAAAATAAATGCTGCCACTGGCTTGTTTTTTCATGGAAATACGTGAAAAATCATAGCCGTTTTTTTCAGCTTCATCCAAAATCATCCGCCGTGTTTCTTGACTAACGCCTGGCTTGTTGTTTAATGCCATGGAGACAGCGGCTGCGGACAGACCTAATTTTTCTGCCAGTTGTTTGGCAGTAATACTCATCGCTGTACACCTCCGTTTTATATTTTCGTTACTGTGCGCAGTAACATATTTTAAAATTTTTACGCTGAACTGTCACACATATTTACTGAATTAAGTATAAATTACTTGGTTATAACAATCAATAGTTAAGCTAATAATTAAGTAAAAAACACTTAATAAATTAAAGAAATTAAGTTCCAGGCAGAATATAATCTAAGCATAAAGTTGAAGAGGAAACTGTTTCAAACACTGGGATCTGGCAGTGATATTGAAACAATCTGCGTAAGTAAAAAAGGAGGAACCGATAATGATTAAAATGAAACTTGGCTATGCACCGACAAGAAGAAGTATTTTCAGCGCACCGGATGCAATTAAGTACCGCGGCTTAACAGCGGACAGATTAAGAGAACTGGGAATTGATTTTGTAGATATTGATGATATCAATGAAGAAGGGCTGCTCTACGATGACAGTGACGTGAAGAAAATTGCAGCAAAATTTAAAGCTGCGGGTGTGGACGGACTGTTTTTGCCGCACTGCAATTTCGGAACAGAATATGTTTGTGCAAGACTGGCAAAGGAACTGAATGTTCCAGTACTGCTCTGGGGACCGCTGGATGAGCGTCCGGACGAGAACGGTGTCCGTTTAAGAGATACACAGTGTGGATTATTTGCAACGGGAAAGGTGTTGAGAAGATTTCAGATTCCGTTTACATATATGACAAATTGCCGCCTGAATGACCCGGTATTTGAGAGAGGTCTTCGTGATTTTCTTGCAGTATGTAATGTTGTAAAGACATTTAAGAATATCCGGATTCTTCAGATTTCTACAAGACCGTTTGACTTCTGGACAACTATGTGCAACGAAGGTGAGCTTCTGGAGAAGTTTAATATTCAGCTTGCGCCGATTCCAATGACAGAGTTGACAGAAGAGATGAAAGCAGTGAAGGCTGAGAATAAGAAGCTTCAGGATATGATCGCATACATTCATGAAACAATGGAGATTCAGATTAAAGACAATGAAGTGGAAAATGTTGCCGCACTTGCAGTTGCCATGGAACAACTCATTGAGAAATATGGCTGTCAGGCGGCAGGTATCCAGTGCTGGAATGCACTTCAGACAGAAATCGGAATCATGCCGTGTGCAGCCAATGCAATCCTGAATGAAAAAGGAATTCCGGTTGTCTGTGAAACGGATATTCATGGCGCGGTTACTGCATTGATGGTGGAGGCAGCAGGTATGGGTGAGACAAGAGGTTTCTTTGCAGACTGGACCATCCGACATCCTGATATTGAAAACGGTGAACTTCTGCAACATTGCGGACCGTGGCCGATGTCTGTTGCACAAGAGAAACCAAAGCTGACTTATCCGCTTGCATTTGAGCATCCGGGAAGTCTGACAGCAGAGGCAAAACACGGAGATGTGACGCTTTGCAGGTTTGACGGAGATAATGGAGAGTATTCTCTTCTTCTCGGAAACGCCAGGGGAGTGGACGGACCGAAGGGAATGGGAACTTATCTCTGGGTAGAGGTTGACAATATCAAACGCCTGGAAGCGAAGATTGTGGAGGGACCGTACATCCACCACTGTGTTGGAATTCACAAAAATGTGGTGCCGGTATTATATGAAGCATGTAAATATATTGGTGTAAAACCAGATTTATATGATCCGATTGAAGAAGATGTAAAGGCATATTTAAGAGGTGAGTGATTTAAGAAAGGAAATGTATTATGAATTTAAAGGCATTATCATATAAACTTCGCCAGGACACGGTGGATTTAATCCGTGCGGGAAAAGCCGGACATATCGGCGGCGACATGAGTGTGATGGATATTCTTGTAGAGCTGTATTTCAGTCAGATGAATATCGGTCCGGCAAATATGGATTCACCAGACAGAGATTTGTTTGTTATGAGCAAAGGACATTCTGTGGAGGCTTATTATTCCGTATTGGCAGAGAAAGGATTTTTCTCAAAGGAGCAGTTACACGCAGAATTCAGCAAATTTGGCTCCAGGTTTATCGGGCATCCGAATAATAAGCTTCCGGGAATTGAGATGAATTCAGGGTCTCTCGGACACGGGCTTCCGGTCTGTGTCGGAATGGCAAAGGCAGGGAAAATGGACAATAGAAACTATAGGGTTTATACGGTTATGGGGGATGGAGAACTGGCAGAAGGTTCTGTTTGGGAAGGCGCTATGGCGGCAAGCCACTACAAACTGGATAATCTTTGTGCAGTTGTAGACCGCAACCGTCTGCAGATTTCCGGCGGGACAGAGGAAGTAATGGCGCATGATGATTTGCATGAGCGCTTTAAGAGCTTTGGGTGGAATGTTATTGATGTGGCAGACGGCAATGAAATTGACCAGCTTCATGCAGCATTTGAAGAGGCGGAAAATGTGAAAGGAAAGCCGTCCGTGCTGATAGCAAACACAGTTAAGGGTAAAGGCTCTTCTGTTATGGAAAATAAGGCAAACTGGCATCATAAAGTTCCGACAGATGAGGAATATACACAGATTATGAAGGACTTGAGAACACGAGAGGAGGCACTGTCATAATGGGGAAGATTGCAAATAAACAGATGATATGTGAAGTGTTGATGGAGGCTGCAAAAGAAGATAAGAGTATTGTGGCGCTGTGCAGTGATTCCCGTGGAAGCGGTTCCTTTACGCCTTTTGGAGATACATATCCGGAACAGTTTGTAGAAACCGGAATTGCGGAGCAGAACTTGGTCAGCATTTCCGCAGGACTTGCAAAATGCGGTAAGAAAGCATATGCAGTATCTCCGGCATGTTTTTTGTCTACAAGAAGCTATGAGCAGTGTAAGGTAGATGTTGCCTACTCAAATACAAATGTGAAGTTGATCGGTATCAGCGGCGGCATCAGCTATGGGGCGCTCGGAATGAGCCATCATTCCGCACAGGATATCGCAGCTATGAGCGCTGTCCCCAATATGCGTGTATATCTTCCAAGCGATCATATTCAGACAAAAAAACTGACGGAAGAACTGTTAAAGGATGAGAAGCCGGCATATATCCGTGTAGGAAGAAATGCTGTAGACCCGGTATATGATTCCTATGAGGCAGAAGGAAAGGAAATTCCGTTCACACTGGATAAGGCAATGATTCCGGTTGAGGGAACAACGGAGGAGCATACTGCGGACGCAGTTGTGATCGCATGCGGAGAGATGGTAAAGCCTGCAAAAGATGCAGCAGAGTTACTAGAGAAAGAAGGCATCTATGTCACAGTTATTGATATGTATTGTGTGAAACCATTTGATAAGGAGACCGTTATTAAAGAATGCGGACCGGTTAAGGCTGTTGTAACAGTGGAAGAACATGCGCCGTTTGGCGGTATGGGTTCTATGGCGGCACAGGTAGTGGGAGAGTTCTGTCCGAAGAAGATCGTCAATATGGCGCTTCCGGATGCACCGGTGATCACAGGAACATCCAAAGAAGTATTTGACTATTATGGATTGAATGCAGAAGGCATTGCAAAAAAGGTAAAAGAATCTATATTATGAGGAAAATGATATGGAAAATAAAAAATATATCATCGGTATTGACCAGAGCACACAGGGAACAAAGGCGCTTTTGTTCGATGAAAATGGACAGCTTCTTTTACGAGAAGACCTGCCCCATCGTCAGATCGTCAATGAAGCAGGGTGGGTGTCCCATGACCCGGAGGAAATTTACCAGAATACCATCCGTGTGGTGAAACAACTTCTTGGTAATACACAAAAAGGCGGATTGAAGGTCGATGCATCAGAAATTGCAGGCATCGGTATCAGCAATCAGAGAGAGACTGCATTGATCTGGGATACACGTACAGGAAAACCCCTTGCAGACGCAATTGTATGGCAGTGTTCACGGTCACAGGACATCTGCGAAGAAATTAAGAACACAGGGAAAGACGGACTGGTCCAGCAGAAAACAGGTTTAAAGCTGTCACCATATTTTCCGGCATCCAAACTGGCATGGCTGCTTCAAAATGTAGGAGAAGCACAGGAAGCACTGAAAGCGGATGCTCTCGGAATGGGGACTATTGACACGTGGCTTGTATATAAGCTGACCAGGGGGATGGTTTATAAAACTGACTATTCCAATGCATCCAGAACACAGTTATTTAATATTTTTGACTTGAAATGGGATGAGGAACTGTGTGAAACTTTCAGGATTCCGATGAATAGTCTTCCTGAAATATGTGATTCTGACAGCTGTTTTGGAATGACAGATTTTGAAGGTCTTCTTTCAGCAGAAATACCCATTCACAGTGTCATGGGAGATTCTCATGCGGCATTATTCGGACAGGGTTGTGTGCAGCCGGGAATGATCAAGGCAACTTACGGAACAGGATCCTCTGTTATGATGAATATAGGCATAGTTCCGGTCCAAAGTGATAACGGGGTGGTGACATCTCTTGCGTGGAAGTTGGATGGAGAAGTTAATTATGTGATGGAAGGCAATATCAATTATACTGGGGCAGCAATTACCTGGCTGAAGGATGAGGTCAGACTGATTGACAGTGCGTCTGAAACAGAAGGGCTTAGCAGAGCAGCAATCCAGGATGACTCCCTGTATTTCATTCCGGCATTTACCGGATTGGGCGCGCCTTATTGGAACAGTAAGGCAAAAGGACTTCTTTGCGGAATTACAAGAACTACACGCCGGGAAGAAATCGTGCGTGCGGCAGTAGAAAGCATTGCATATCAGATTCAGGATATAGTAGAAACTTTTGTAAGAGATGCGGGGAAATCAGTCATGGAACTCCGTGTAGACGGCGGTCCAACCAGAAATGCATATCTGATGCAGTTTCAAAGTGATATTCTGAATACAAAAGTGAGTGTGTCCGAGGCGGAAGAAATGTCCGGAATCGGTGTGGCATACGCAGCGGGTATTGCGCTCGGCATATATGAGAAACATGTTGCCGAGAAGATTGGCAGAAAGATTTATGAAGCGGAGATGGAAGAAACGCTTCGTGATAAGAAAAAGAACGGCTGGAAAGAAGCAGTCGGGATGATATTATAAGAATGTAAATGCAGGAAGAACCGGAGGAAACTCTGGTCTTTCTGCATTTATAGGGAAATGTAGATTGTGCGTTAACATTAGTAACAGAAAGCCTAAGACAATGCATTAATTGTATAGTCCGTAAGAAAGTGTAACGGGGTAAAGAATATGAAATGGAATAAATATGGTTGAAAATATATTAATGGATAAAATATGGAATAAACATGGTTGAAAAGATAGCGTAAATATGATACGATATATAAAACAAAATAAGAGCCGAAGGAGTATGCGGTATGACAGTAGATGAGATGAAAAATCGGAAAAAGCAATATGGCTATAGCTGTGAACAAATTGCAGAGCTGTCGGGGGTACCGCTTGGTACGGTACAGAAGATATTCAGCGGGATTACCAAGACCCCCCGTTATGATACATTGCGGCAATTAGAGAAGATATTTGCCGGGGAAGCAAGCTATTTAGGTACAGGTCAGCCGTTTATTCTGCGGGAAACACAGTGTACATATCAGGCAGGAAAAAAGCCGGGGGAGTATACTCTGGAGGATTATTATGCCCTTCCAGAGGAACGGCGGGCAGAATTAATAGACGGTGTGATTTACGATATGGCGGCGCCAACGAATCTTCACCAGCAGCTTATCATGGAAATTTCTGTGCAGCTGCACACATTTATCAGTAGTCAAAAAGGCAGCTGTAAGGTGTCGATGGCACCGACTGATGTTCAGCTTGACTGTGACGACAAGACGATGGTTCAGCCGGATATATTAGTAATGTGCAACAGGGATAGCATTCTGCGCACTCATATGTATGGAGCGCCAGATTTGGTGATTGAGATTCTGTCGCCCTCGACCAGGCGAAAGGACATGAATCTGAAATATGGAAAGTATGCGGCAGCGGGAGTGCGGGAATATTGGATGGTTGATCCGGATACGAAGAAAATTGTTGTTTATGATATAGAGCATGAAGAATTTCCGGTTGTTTATGAATTTGGGGATAAGATACCTGTAAGGATATTTCATGGAGAGTGTGAGATAGACTTTAAGGTGATCTATGAAGCGGTCAGATTCCTTTACGGGGGATCCTGACATTGTACTGTTCACACCCTGCGGGTGCTCCAGTAACAGTATCCAGCCCATTTTAAGTCGCCTTCGGCGAGGGGCTGGATCTATCGCTGTCATCACTTCACTGGCCGGACACCTTGCAGCACAGTGCAAGGTGTCGTGTGAACAGAAACAACATCATAGCTTTAGCGTATGGGATTTATTGTTTTGAGTTGACGAACCTCTGGAACAATCGTATACTTTTAGCTAGAAGTGTTCTTAATTAAGATTAAGAAACAAAGCTAATAAAAATGCAGCATAAATAATAAGAGCAAATAGTGGGTGAGGTGAAAGTATATGAAAACAATAATCAAGAATGGAACTGTTGTGACATCCGGCGGCAGTTTTCCAGCGGATATTTTGATTGACGGAGAGAAAATTGTAAGTATTGGAACGATTCAGAAGGAGTTGGATGGAGATGGCGAGGATGTACAGGTGATCGATGCCGCGGGAAAATATGTATTCCCGGGGGCGGTAGATGTACATACCCATATGGATCTGGATGTAGGGATATCCCGTGCAGTTGACGATTTTTATGATGGAACGGTTGCGGCGGTATGCGGAGGAACGACATCCATCGTAGACCACATGGCATTTGGTTCGGCGGGAATTCCGCTTCATTATATGTTCCGTGAGTATGAAAAATTAGCTGGTGGTAAGGCGGTTATCGACTATGGATTTCATGGAACGATGCAGCATCTGGATGATGAGATTCTGGCAGAGCTGGAAACAATGATGGCAGACGGTATTCCAAGTGTGAAGCTGTATATGACCTATAATTACAAGATGAACGACGCGGAGATCTTGCAGACATTGCGGAAAATGAAAGCAATTCATGGTATTACTGCATTTCACTGTGAGAATCATGATGTGACAGAGTTCCTTAAAAAAGAGAACCGTGAGAAAGGAAATCTTGCGCCGATTTATCATGCAAAAAGCCGTCCGAATGCAGTAGAAGCGGAGGCTGTAGAGCGGGTTCTCAGACTGGCAAAAATGGCGGGCAACGCACCGGTGTACATTGTACATTTATCCTGCAAGGAAAGTCTGGAGGCTGTCCGCAGGGCAAGAAGTGCCGGACAGAAGAATATCTTTGTGGAGACGTGTCCGCAGTATCTGACATTGACAGAAGAACGGTATCTGGATGAAGACGGCTTGAAATACATCATGTCACCGCCTCTTCGTACACAGGAAGATTGTGACGCTCTCTGGGAAGGCATCGACGATGGTTCTATTCAGGTTGTTGCTACAGATCATTGCCCATTTAATTATAGTAAGGAAAAACAGATGGGTAAGGATGATTTTACCTGCTGCCCGAATGGAGCTCCGGGGGTGGAAGAACGATTTTCGATTTTATTTTCCGAAGGTGTGAAGAAAGGAAGAATCACCTTGCAGCGTCTTGTAGAGGTGGCATGCGCCAATCCATGCAGAATATATGGTCTGGCGCCGGAAAAAGGAGATATTCAGCCGGGAGCGGATGCAGATATTGTAATTCTAGATCCTGATGCATCTTATATACTGAGCCATGACAGGATGCATGGAGCAGTGGATTACACCATGTATGAGGGCAAGGAAATACAGGGGGAGATTGAACTGGTTATGCAGAGAGGGAATGTACTGGTGAAAGATGATCAGTTTGTGGGTGAGAAGGGTCAAGGACGTTTTATCCACAGAAAACCTTATGCTGCATATTAAAGTCAAATGGACAGGTGACACATGATGAAATTATATGCAGCACCATTGGAGGGGATTACGGGATATGTATTCCGTAACGCCTTCCATGCATGCTTTGACAATGTTGATAAATACTTTATTCCCTTTATCCAGCCGAATCAAAGGGGGCATTTCAGTTCCAGAGAGAAGCAGGATGTAAAGCCAGAGAATAATCGGGGAATGTATACAGTTCCGCAGATATTAACCAATTCTTCCGAGGATTTTCTGCGTACTGCATGGAAATTGCAGACTGCATATGGTTACAAAGAAATCAATCTGAATTTAGGCTGTCCGTCTAAAACGGTGATTTCCAAAAAACGAGGTTCAGGATTTCTGGCATACCCAGAGGAGCTAGAGCAGTTTCTGGAAGGAATTTTTGAGAAAGCAGAAGTTGAGATTTCTATTAAGACAAGAATCGGAAAGGAAAGCCCAGATGAATTTGCCCGTATCTTAGAGATTTACAACAAGTTTCCAGTCAGAGAGTTGATCATACATCCAAGAGTGCAGACGGATTTCTATAAGAATCATCCGAATCTGGAAGTGTTTCAGATGGCATTGGATGCTTCTAAAGTTCCGGTTTGCTACAACGGAGATATTTTTTCGATAGAAGATTATCAACGATTTACAGAGCGGTTTCCTCAGATAGACCATATCATGCTGGGGCGGGGACTTTTGAAGAATCCGGGGCTGACAAGAGAAATCCGGCACCAGATTCCGTTGGATAAAGAAATCTTGAAAAAGTTTCATGATTGTCTGTACCAAGGGTACTGTCAGGTGCTGTCCGGGGACAGGACGATTCTGTTCAAGATGAAAGAATTGTGGGGATTTCTTGCACCGATCTTTACAGATTATGAGAAATATGCCAAGAAAATTAAGAAGTCGGAAAAACTTTGGGCATATGAAGACGTAGTGGAGAAATTGTTTGCAGAGCAGGATTTGGTTTAGAAAAGAGGCTATTCGGAATGGCAGATTCACTACAATATATATTGGAGTTTATTCAGATTCATAACTGTATATTGTATGTGGAGTCTGTTTCCCGAGCGCCTCTTTTTTGAAATACATTTTTAGTTTGTTTTTGTAATATTCTTTTTTATAAACCGGTACAGTAATATTCCAGCACCGATTAACAGCAGTATCCGTACGATTCCTGAATAGCGCTCTGTATAAATTAGTACAGTTTCCCATGAAGCGCCAAGCGCCGCTCCGAGAGATACCAAAAGGATATTCCATACGGTACTTCCGATTGTGGTGTAAATGAGAAAGACTACGAGATTCATATCTGCCATTCCTGCCGGAACAGAAACGAGACTGCGGACAATCGGGATACATCTCCCGAAGAGAATCATTTTCTTTCCATGTCGTTCAAAAGATGCAAGGGTTTTTTCTACATCATTTTTTTCAAATCCAAGCCGCCGGAATAGTTTGCTTTCCATAACATTTCCAAGCCGTTCCGGATTCAGAGCCATTCCTACACGGTACAGTACAAGCGCTCCGATTAAAGAGCCGATTGTAGAAAATATGACGACTCCCGGTACGGTCAGTGCTGTATAAGTTGTCATAAAGCCGCCGAAAGTCAGAATGACTTCAGAAGGGATTGGGGGAAATATGTTTTCCACGGCTATCAGCAGACAGACACCCAGATAACCGCAGGAATTCATAATTGAAATCAAGACTTCCTGTATCATATTTAAGTTCCTTTCTGAATTTGAATGAAAAAGATTCCCGTAATGAAGTAATGACAGCGATATATCCAGCCCCCGCCGAAGGTGACTTAAAATGGGCTGGATACTGTTACTGGAGCACCCGTAGGGTGTGAACAGTAACAGTATATGTTTTCGTTTTTTATTTCATGCATTTTCCTTGACAAAAAAAGATGTGGCTGTTAGTATGGTATTAAGGTAATACCATATAAGGGTGCGAGGTCAATATTTATGGAAATCCAGTCAATAGCCAGCGCTAATTTAAGCAGTCTGGTAAAGGATCATCTGTATCAATATATCCGGGGGCTTGATCAGAAGGATAATATGAAATTACCGCCAGAGAATCAACTGGGAGCAAAGCTGGGAGTAAGCCGGGTAACGGTACGCCGTGCTTTGGACGAGCTGGAAAAAGAGGGGATCATTATAAGGATTCATGGAAGAGGAACCTTTGTGAATCCGGAGGCTTTGAAGATACAGGTGAATTTGATGCCGGGAGAAGAGTTTACGCATCTGATTGAAAAGTGCGGATATAAGGCATCGTTTGAAGTAAGAGATATAAGGCGTAGGAAACCGGACAATAAAACAGCACGGCTGCTGGAACTCGATACAGACGAAGAAATCTATGAAGTAGAAAAGCTATATTTTGCGGATCATCATCCGGCGATCATCAGTATTGATTCTTTTGCCTGCAGCCTGATAGGAGTTGAGCTGACCAAGGATGTGATGGGAAAGAAGTCAGTATTTGATATTTTGCATCAGTATGGCAGGAGTTTTATTGCAAGAGATAAGATCTGTATGGAAACAATGAATCGTAGGGAAATGGAACAAAGCTCCTTATGCGGAAAAGATATGGAATGCGACAGTGTGTTGGTTTTTTATGGAGAGAACTATAACCAGGATAATAAACTCGTGATGCTTGACAGAGAATATTATGATACAAACTATGTAAAATTTAGTCTCATGAGAGTGAAAAATATCCGAAGAACGGAAATATAAGAGAAGTGGTTGTTTGGAGCATGCTGCTGAGAGAAATCTCTGGCAGCGCTTCATCAGCAAACTTCTTTTTTATAAAAACAAAAAAGGTAATACCATATTACCATATTACAAAAGAAAAGGAGGAAAAAAGATGGCAGCAAAGTTGAATCAGATTTTTCATTTGAAAGAAAGGGGAAGTAATGTAAGGACGGAAGTGCTGGCCGGACTGACTACGTTTTTGACTTGTGTTTACATAGTGGCGGTTAATCCGGGCATATTGGCGGCTGCGGGAATGGACACAAAGGCGGTATTCTGGGCAACTGCATTGTCGGCGGCAATAGCCTGTATCTGGATCGGTCTCTGGGCAAATCTTCCGTTTGCGTTAGCGCCGGCGATGGGATTGAATGCGTATTTTGCGTTTTATGTTTGTAATACGCTGGGACTTCCTTGGCAGAATGCATTGGCATGCGTAGCCATATCCGGTATTTTATTTATGTTTTTGAGTATTTTTAAAGTACAACAGAGGATTGTAGATGCGATGCCTGAGTGTATTAAACATTCTGTCGGGGCTGGAATCGGATTTTTTATCGCATTTACAGGACTTATGCAAGCGGGAATTATCAAGGAATCGCCAGATACACTTCTGACATTGGGAGATTTGGCGAATCCAGGCGCGCTTCTGGCGCTCTTTGGGATTTTCCTGACGGCTGTTCTGGTTATCAAACGGGTACGCGGCGCAATGCTGATTGGAATTATGGTTGTGACTGTTCTGGGAATTATTGTGAAAAACCCGGAAACAGGGATGGCATATACAATCATTCCGAAAAGTATTTTTTCTTTTGAAAATCCGGTGTCCGCTATGGCTCCAACCTTTGGAAAACTGACAATAAAAGGAATGTTTTCAGGTTCTCCGGAAATGGTTTTAGGGGTTGTCTTTGCCATTATCAGTTTCTTATTTGTGGATTTGTTTGATAGTATCGGAGTGCTTCTTGGTGTTTCTTCAAAAGCAGGTCTGGTGGATGAAAAAGGAAATATTCCATTTGCGGGAAAGGCATTGTTTGTATCAGCGGGCGGTGCGGCTGTCGGCGCAGTCTTAGGAACAAATACAGTTACCATCTATGGAGCGGAAAGTGCAACCGGAATTTCAGAGGGGGGAAGAACTGGACTGACAGCTTGTGTAACTGGGTTTTTCTTCATTTTGACATTGTTTTTCTCACCGCTGTTTCTGATGATCCCGTCAGTAGCTACCGCACCGGCGCTGGTTATGGTAGGTATTTTTATGATTGAGCCGCTGCAAAGACTTCCATTAGATGATGTAGCGATAGCGCTTCCTGTCTTTCTGACAGTAGCATTTATGCCGTTTACATATAACATTGCATATGGAATCTTGTTTGGATTAATCGGGTATACGATAGGGCAGATCGCGGCAGGAAAAACAAAAGAGATTACAAAAACAGTGTGGGTACTGACGGCTATTTTTGTTGTATATCTGATATTGGATATTATATTGTAGGAGGATTTAAAAATGCGGAGTTTTGAAGAAATAAAAAATACAATTGAAACGGGGCTTGGAAGGCACGTCTGTGATTTAAAACTGAAAAATATACAGCTTGTAAATGTATTTTCTGGAGAGGTTTATCCGACAGATATTTATATAAAGAACAAACGGATTGTTTCCATTGATCCTGCGGCAGAACTTGAAGCAAAAGAAGTCATAGACGGAAAAGGTCAATACGCGCTTCCTGGTTTGATCGATGCACATATGCATTTTGAATCTACGATGCTGTCACCGGAGGCATTGGCTTCTGTAGTTGTTCCACAGGGTACGACTACATTGTGCGCTGATTTGATGGAAATTGCAAATGTAGCTGGCGAGGAGGGACTGCGTGCTATGCTGCAGTCTATGAACAGACTGCCTTACAGGATGCTGATAGAAGTTTCTTCCAGGGTTCCGACAGCGCCAGGGCTTGAAACGACAGGAGCGGTTCTTGGGGCGGAAGAAGTAGCTAAGATTATGGATTGGGAAGAAAGTGTCAGTCTGGGAGAATTGGATCCGTCAAAGATTTTATTTGTAAAAGATGAATATATTCACAAAATTGCGGATACACTTGCCCGGAGAAAGCTTGTAAATGGTCATGCAATTGGCCGGTTGGGACAGGAATTGAATATCTATGCCTCATCAGGGATATCAGATGATCATGAATGTGTTAATACAAATGAGATGATCGAACGTTTGAAGGTAGGGATGAAGGTGTTTATCCGGGAAGGAAGCAGTGAGCGAAATGTGGATGAGCTGATCAGAGGCGTAGTTGAGCAAAATCTGGATACGTCAAACCTGATGTTTTGTACAGATGATAAACATGCAAGAGAGATTCAGGTAGAAGGGCATATTAATTATAATGTATCAAGGGCGGTAGAATTAGGACTGGAGCCGATGAAAGCATTGCAGATGGCAACCATAAATACCGCAAAACATTTCCGCATGGAGGATGAAATCGGAAGTATTACACCGGGAAGACTTGCCGATATCATTCTGGTAGAAGACTGGCATGATGTGAAACCGACGACGGTTATTTTTGAAGGAGAAGTAGTGGCACAGAATGAGAGGCTGATAAAGGAGTGTAAAGTCAGCGACTATCCAGAATGGCTTAAGCATACGGTAACCTTGAAGAATCCGATAACACCCACATCCTTTGCGGTTTCGTCAAAAAAGCCGGACGGAATGACGAGAATACATGTAATTGATATGATTCCAAGACAGATCATCAATCATCATATAATAGAAGAAGTACATGTCAAAGACGGGGTGATCCAGACGGAGACAGAGAGAGATATTCTGAAGCTGGCAGTTATAGAACGGTATGGTAAAAATGGAAATGTAGGGGTTGGCTTTGTACACGGCTTTGAACTGAAAAAAGGGGCGTTGGCATATTCCATGTCCCATGATCATCATAATATCGTAGTAGTGGGAACAAATGATGAAGATATGGCTCTGGCAGTGAATGAAGTTGCCAGATTAAACGGAGGATTGTCGGTTGCCTGTGACGGAAAAGTCCTGAACAGTATGGAGCTTCCGATTGGTGGGTTAATGAGTGAAAAGTCAGCCGAAGAGGTAATGGCGCAGTTGGATATCCTGAACGCAGACGCCAGAAATCTAGGGTGTGGAATGGACGCTCCATTTATGTCGCTGAGTTTCATCTCTCTGCCGACCGTACCAGATTTGGGACTGACAGATCAAGGACTTGTAGATGTGCTGGCACATGAACTGATCGAGTTGGAAGCAGAAGAAACAGTACAGAATGATTAATAAGAATAGAGTATGAAGAAGATATTACCGGGATGGTAACAAAAGCAATAGATTGTAGGAAATCTTGAATCATATATCCAAAGAGAGGGCAGAGTAAACGGTAGAAAATACCGGGGACTTTGCTCTTTTTTAGCCTGCTCCGAAGTTATCAACAAATGTTACTGTTCATACGCTATGGTACTCCAGTAACAGTAGCCAACAAATTCACATGCGGGGAAATAAATTTTTTCTGCCCTTTTAAAGTCTACAGTGAGGTGATATAATATACGCGAACACTCAAAACAGTCCACCGGACTGTTTTATCGCATGCTTGGCAACAAAGAATCAAGAGGTGTAGTATATCGCAAACACGAAAAAGAAAGAGGTTAATTGAATGAGCATTTTTAATTTGAACGCTTATGATGTAATTCGGACAGAGGAGTTGTCTGATTTAAAATCCAAAGGATACTTATTGAAACATAAAAAGAGTGGGGCTCGTGTCCTTCTCATGGAAAATGATGATGAAAACAAGGTTTTTTCTGTTGCTTTCCGTACGCCGGCTTCTGACAGTACAGGAGTGCCGCACATTATGGAACATTCTGTACTTTGCGGCTCACGGGATTTCCCGGTGAAGGATCCATTTGTGGAATTGGTGAAAGGATCCCTGAATACATTTTTAAATGCCATGACTTATCCGGACAAGACTGTTTATCCGGTAGCAAGCTGTAACGGCAAGGATTTCCAGAATCTGATGCATGTATATATGGATGCCGTGTTCTATCCGAATATTTACGAACACGATGAGATTTTCCGGCAGGAAGGCTGGAGTTACAAGTTGGATGATGTGGATGGAAAACTGACATACAATGGTGTTGTTTATAATGAAATGAAGGGAGCGTTTTCTTCACCGGAGGGAGTGTTGGACAGAGTGATCCTCAATTCTCTGTTCCCGGATACTACTTATGCCAATGAGTCCGGCGGCGATCCTGAAAAGATTCCAGAACTGACCTATGAACAGTTTCTTGATTTCCACCAGAAATATTACCATCCGTCTAACAGTTATATTTACCTCTATGGTGATATGGACATGGAGGAGAAGCTGGACTGGCTGGATAAGGAATATTTAAGCGCTTTCGATGTAAATGAAGTGGATTCGGAGATTCATTTTCAGAAGTCTTTTGAAAATGTGATCGAATTGGAGAAGAACTATTCCATTTCAAGCGAGGAGTCAGAAGAAGAGAACACATATCTTTCTTATAACAAAGTGATTGCGACCAGTCTGGATGAAAAGCTGTATCAGGCATTTCAAATACTGGATTATGCCCTTCTTTCCGCACCGGGGGCACCGCTTAAGAAAGCTCTTGTAGAAGCGGGAATCGGCAAAGACATCATGGGATCTTATGACAATGGAATCTATCAGCCGGTATTTTCTGTGATTGCCAAAAATGCAGAAGCCTCACAGAAAGAAGTATTTATAGATACTATTGAAAATACACTTCGGGAGATCGTGAAGAATGGAATTGATCAGAAAGCATTGGAGGCAGGAATCAATTATCATGAGTTCCGTTTCCGGGAGGCAGATTTCGGCAGCTATCCGAAGGGACTGATGTATGGTCTGGAAATGTTGGACAGTTGGCTCTATGATGAGAATCAGCCATTCCTTCATATGCAGGCTCTTCATACTTTTGAGTTCTTAAAAGAACAGGTTGGAACCAGATATTTTGAAAATCTGATTCAGACATGGATACTGGACAATACCCATGGGTCTATTGTAATTGTAAAGCCTGAGAAGGGTATGACCGCGCGTCTGGACAAGGAACTGGAGGAGAAGCTTCAGGCGTATAAGGATTCTCTGCGCAAAGAAGAACGGGAGAAGCTGGCTGCAGATACGAAGGCATTGATTGAATACCAGGAATCTGAGGATACATTGGAAGATATGGAAAAGATTCCGGTACTCAAACGGGAAGATATTTCCAAAGAGATTGCACCGGTTTATAACGAGGAGAAGATGTGTGATGATGTATTGATGGTGCATCATAATGTAGAGACGAATGGCATTGGCTATGTGACACTGATGTTTGATCTATCCGGTGTGCCGGAAGAGAAGCTTCCGTATGTGGGGATGCTGCAGGCAGTGTTGGGAATCATCGATACAACACATTATGAATATGGGGAACTGTTCAATGAAATCAACGTTCATACAGGCGGAATAGGTACGACTCTTGAACTATATCCGGATGTGACAAAGGTGGAAGAAAAAGCATTTCGTGCTACCTTTGAAATTAAAGGAAAGGCATTGTATCCGAAGATGGATATACTGTTTGCTATGATGAGAGAGATTCTTATGGAATCCAAACTGGATGACGAAAAGCGTCTCAAAGAGATTCTGTCCATGCTTAAGTCCAGATTACAGATGACCTTTCAGTCTTCCGGACATACAACGGCGGCTCTCCGCGCTCAGTCTTACGCGTCTCCACTGTCCAAGTTCAAGGATGATACAGACGGCATCGGATATTATGAGAAAGTAAAAGAAATCGAAGAACATTTCGATGATAAGAAGGCAGAACTGATCAACAGTTTGAAAAAACTTGCCGGACAGATTTTCCGCGGGGATAATATGATGGTAAGTTATACTTCTGCAGAAGAAGGTCTGGAAGTCGTAGAAACAGAGATTAAAAAGATCCGGGGGCTGCTGAACGATGGGTTGGCAGACGAAAATAAAAATCAGAATGTGACAGAGAACAGTGCATCAATGGATAATTGTTTTGAGGGGGAGACACGCTGTATTTTACATTGCATGAAACGTAATGAGGGATTCAAAACATCTTCAAAAGTACAGTATGTGGCAAGAACTGGCAACTTTATTGACGGTGGGGCAAAATACAGCGGGGCGCTGCATATTCTGAAGGTAATTTTGAGTTACGATTATTTGTGGCAGAATATCCGTGTCAAAGGCGGCGCCTATGGCTGCATGTGTAACTTTAACCGAATCGGGGAAGGGTATCTCATCTCCTACCGTGATCCAAACTTAGAGAAAACGATTGAAGTGTATGAAGGCGTTGTAGATTATCTGAAAAATTTTACAGTAAACGAGCGTGATATGAATAAATATATTATTGGTACAATGAGTAATCTGGATCGTCCGATGAATCCGAATGCAAAGGGTGCACGCTCTATGAATCTGTATATGAATCATGTGACAGAGGAAATGATCCGCAAGGAGCGTCAGCAGGTACTGACAGCAGAGCAGGGGGATATTCGCGCACTTGCAGAAGTGGTAGAAGCAATGTTAAAAGCCGAACAGCTTTGTGTTATCGGAAGCGAAGAGAAGATAGAAGAACAGAAAGATTTGTTCATGGAAGTGAAAACATTGTTCTAAATAAATGCTTTAAATAGTAACAGCAGAGATGAACTGTAAACCAGTTTGTCTCTGCACTACATATTTTGGACTGGGAAAATATTATGGAGGTTATGCATGAAAGAAAATTTTAAATCGGGCTTCGTTACCTTGATCGGTCGTCCAAATGTAGGAAAATCTACACTGATGAATTATTTGATTGGGCAAAAAATCGCGATTACATCTAACAAGCCGCAGACTACCCGCAACCGGATTCAGACAGTATTGACGACCGAAGAAGGGCAGATTGTCTTTGTGGATACGCCGGGAATCCATAAGGCGAAAAATAAACTGGGCGAGTATATGGTAAATATTGCTGAGCGTTCATTAAATGAAGTGGATGTGGTATTGTGGCTTGTGGAGCCTACTACATTTATCGGGGCGGGAGAACAGCATATTATCAGACAATTGAAACGAGTGAAAACACCGGTCATTCTTGTAATTAACAAGACGGATATGGTCAAGCCGGAAGAGATTCTTGCTTCGATCGACGCATATCGCAAGGAATATGATTTTGCAGAGATTGTCCCGGTGTCTGCAAGGAGCGGAGCAAATACAGATGAGCTGGTAGATGAGATTCTCAAATATCTTCCTTATGGTCCACAATTTTACGATGAAGATACTATCACGGATCAGCCGGAGCGTCAGATCGTGGCAGAACTGATCCGTGAGAAGGCGCTGCATAGCCTGAATGAAGAGATTCCACATGGAATCGCAGTTGCAATTGACCGGATGAAGATGGAGAGAAAGGTCATGCACATTGATGCAACGATCATCTGTGAACGGGATTCACATAAAGGAATCATTATCGGAAAACAGGGAAATATGCTGAAAAAAATCGGCAGCACCGCGCGCTATGAAATCGAGCGGCTTCTGGACTGTAAGGTAAATCTGAAATTGTGGGTAAAGGTGCAGAAGAACTGGCGTGACAGCGACTTTCTGATGAAGAACTTCGGATATCGGGGAGACGAGATGTAACAGCTCAGTATAGGACCTTGCAGTTGTAAAGTCCGTAAGAAATTCAATCATCGGCTGAACTGGCAGATTTTGTCCGGTATAGTCACAGGCAAATCGGAAAACCTAATCATATAAGAGAAGTGGAAGAAAACTCACAGATGAAGAGGTGGAACGATGGAAGAACAGTATTGGCAGCGGTTTATGAAGAGCGGAGATGTGACGGATTATCTCGGCTATAAGATGGAAATGTACGGACATCGAGAGAGTGACAGATACCAAAGCGTGACAGAAGAAGTTAACAAAAGCGGCGTATATGCCGGAGAGAATTATCGGAACAAACAGGAGTAACAACGTTGAATCAGATCGTATTGACAGGAATGGTACTTTCGGTGACACCGATCGGAGAATATGACAGACGGGTGGTCATACTGACTAAAGAGCAAGGGAAGATCTCCGCCTTTGCAAGAGGAGCGCGTAAACCGAACAGTCCTCTTGTGGGGGCTGTGAATCCCTTTTCTTTTGGTGAGTTTACTATTTATGCCGGACGCACTTCTTATACCATTCAGTCTGCAAAAATTACGAATTATTTTGCAGAACTGAGAGAAGATATGATGGGCGCATATTATGGGTTTTATTTTTTGGAATTTGCCGACTACTATACGAAAGAAGCGAATGATGAGCGGGAGATTCTAAAGCTCCTTTACCAGACACTGAGGGCGCTTGGTAATCCGAAGCTTCCGAACCGGCTGATCCGTTACATATTTGAATTAAGGGCTCTTTGCATCAATGGAGAAGGACCGCAGATTTTTCAATGCATTACCTGTGGCTGTACAGAACGTCCGATGGTCTTTAGTGTGAAAAAGGGCGGTCTGGTCTGCAGCGAATGTAGTGGAGATATAATTGACAGTATCCATTTAGACCAGTCGACAATATATACTATGCAATATATTGAAAGCACCAAAATTGAGAAATTATATACATTTGTAGTCAAGGAAAAGGTAATGGATGAGCTTGCTTGGGTTATGCAGAGGTATACAGATGTGTACATAGAGAAAAGATTCAAATCATTGGAGATACTAGAAACACTGCTATAACCAGACATTATCAATAGTAATAATTCCAGCCCATTTTAAGTCGCTTCCGGCGAGGGGCTTTATATATCGCTGTCATCACTTCATTGGTCGGACACCTTGCAGCACAGTGCAAGATGCCGTATGAACAGTAACGAACTGTTACTTATCAATATGTATAGTTGAAATGATTACTTTACAAAACAGGCAGAAATCGTTATAATAAAAAACAATTGAGGTATCAGACTGGCGTCAGTCTGATGAGGATCTTTTTCTATAATATGGTATTTGAAAAAGAGGATATGATTGAACAAAGAATGTGAGGAAAAAACAATGGCTGAAAAGACAATGGAAAAAATTGTAGCTCTTGCAAAATCAAGAGGATTTGTATATCCGGGCTCTGAGATTTACGGCGGTCTCGCAAATACATGGGATTATGGAAATCTTGGTGTGGAGCTTAAGAATAATGTAAAAAAAGCATGGTGGCAGAAGTTTGTACAGGAGTCTCCTTATAACGTAGGTGTAGACTGTGCAATTTTGATGAATCCTCAGACATGGGTGGCTTCCGGACATTTGGGCGGATTCTCTGACCCGTTAATGGATTGTAAAGAATGTCACGAGCGTTTCCGTGCAGATAAGTTGATTGAAGATTTTTGTGCAGAAAAGGGAATCGCAATTGACGGAAGCGTGGATGCATGGTCCCAGGAGCAGATGACAGCATTCATTGAGGAACATCAGATTCCGTGTCCGACCTGTGGGAAGCATAACTTTACAGATATCCGTCAGTTTAACCTGATGTTCAAGACATTCCAAGGCGTAACAGAGGATGCGAAGAACACGGTATACTTAAGACCGGAAACAGCACAGGGGATTTTTGTAAACTTCAAAAATGTACAGAGAACTTCTAGAAAGAAGATTCCGTTTGGTATAGCACAGATTGGTAAATCATTTAGAAATGAGATTACGCCGGGTAACTTTACATTCCGCACAAGAGAGTTTGAACAGATGGAACTGGAGTTTTTCTGTGAGCCAGATACAGATCTTGAGTGGTTCGCATATTGGAAACAGTTCTGTCTCGACTGGCTGTATGCACTCGGCATGAAAGAAGATGAGATCAGATATCGTGACCATGACAAGGAAGAGCTTTCTTTCTATAGTAAAGCAACAACAGATGTAGAATTCCTTTTCCCATTCGGATGGGGAGAACTGTGGGGAATTGCAGATAGAACAGACTATGACCTGTCACAGCATATGGAAGTATCTAAACAGGATCTGACTTATTTTGATGATGAGAAGAAAGAAAAATATATTCCATATGTTGTAGAGCCGTCATTAGGAGCTGACCGTATGGTACTTGCATTCCTTTGCAGCGCTTATGATGAGGAGAATATCGGAACAGAGGAGAAGCCGGATATGCGTACCGTACTTCATTTCCATCCGGCGCTGGCGCCGGTAAAGGTTGGCGTACTCCCACTGTCTAAGAAGCTGAATGAAGGTGCAGAGAAGATCTATGCAGAACTAAGCAAATATTACAACTGTGAGTTTGATGACAGAGGTAATATTGGAAAGCGTTACCGCCGTCAGGATGAAATTGGAACACCGTTTTGCGTGACTTATGATTTCGAGTCTGAGGAAGACGGAGCTGTTACAGTTCGAGACAGAGATACAATGCAGCAGGAAAGAGTGAAGATTGAAGACTTGAAGGCTTACTTCGAGGACAAGATGAGATTTTAAAGGTGACTATTTAGTCTTGCGTTAGATAAAAACGGATGTGCCATGCTTGCATGTACACATCCATTTTTTATATAAAAGTTTTGATTTGTACAATTTAGCAAACAAGCGTATAATAAGAAAAGCAGCTGGGGATAACAGAGAAGTCTACAGCAGTCAGTAATGTAATATTTGAAAAAGCAGGAGGTTATGTGCAAATGGGAAATACAGATAGTAAAAAAGAAAACAAAGACAATAAAGAGAAGAATCTGTGGGAAATCTATGATGATACACAGTTAAAGGAACTGGAAACTTTTAATGAAGCATACAAGGCATTTCTGGATGCGGGCAAGACCGAACGGGAATGTGTAACAGAGATTGTCCGTCAGGCTGAAGAAGCTGGATACCGCAATCTGTACAGTACAGATTCTCTGAAAGCGGGGGATAAGGTGTATGCCGCATGGATGGAGAAGTCGATTGCCTTATTTAACATCGGAGAAGAACCTTTGGAACAGGGAATGAATATTCTGGGAGCACATATTGATTCTCCGCGTCTGGACTTGAAACAGAATCCGCTTTATGAAGACGGCGGATTTGCATATTTTGATACACATTATTATGGCGGTATTAAGAAATACCAGTGGGTGACAATTCCACTCAGCATTCATGGTGTGATCGTACGTAAAGATGGTACAAAAGAAGTAATTTCCATTGGTGAGAATGAATCAGACCCAGTTTTCGTAATTACGGATCTGCTTGTGCATCTTTCTTCCAAGCAGATGGAGAAGACAGCAGCAAAGGTCGTGGAAGGTGAGAAGCTGGATATTCTGATGGGCAGCAGGCCACTGGGAGGGGAAGAGAAAGACGCAGCGGCGGCCCGGATTATGAAGCTGCTGGAAGACACGTATCACATAGAGAGAGATGATCTGATGTCAGCGGAACTGGAAGTGGTTCCAGCAGGAAGAGCACGTGATTGTGGTCTGGATAAAAGTATGGTGATGGCATACGGTCAGGACGACAGGATCTGTGCGTATACATCTTTAAAAGCAATGCTGGATGTGGATAAGGTAAACCGGACTTCCTGCTGTATTCTTGTGGATAAAGAAGAAATCGGAAGCGTAGGTGCAACCGGAATGCATTCCCGATTCTTTGAAAATGCGGTGGCAGATATGTTTGATAAGCTGGGCGGCTTTACCGAATTGAAGCTGCGCCGGGCGCTGGCATATTCTACCATGATCTCATCAGATGTCAGTGCGGCCTATGATCCGATGTATACAGAAGTGTATGATAAGAAATCAACAAGTTTCTTTGGAAAAGGACCAGTTTTCTGTAAATACACCGGACGTGGAGGGAAGAGTGGTTCTAATGATGCGAATGCAGAGTATATTGCGAAGCTGAGGAAGATATTTGACGAATGCAAAGTTCATTTCCAGATGGCAGAGCTTGGCAAAGTAGACGCTGGCGGCGGCGGAACAATTGCTTACATTCTGGCGCAGTATGGAATGGAAGTGATTGACGGTGGAGTAGCGGTTCTTAGCATGCACGCACCGTGGGAGATTTCCAGCAAAGCAGATGTGTATGAAGCATACAGAGGATACTGTGCATTCTTAAAGAAGATGAGATAAATATTAAGATTGAGATAAATATAACAATATCTATAGAGATTGGTTAAATTTACAAGCAAAAACCTTGACTACGCATGGCAAAACCATTAAAATAGATATGCGACTTAGCCAAATTTAGTTGTAAAAATCAATTAGGAGGTCACTAAAGACATGGCAAAATGGGTTTATATGTTTACCGAGGGTAATGCAACCATGAGAAACCTGCTTGGTGGAAAAGGTGCAAACCTTGCAGAGATGACAAGCCTGGGACTCCCGGTTCCGCAGGGATTCACAGTAACAACAGAGGCTTGTACACAGTATTATGAAGATGGCAGAAAGATCAATGATGAGATTATGGCTCAGATCATGGACGCTATTGAAAAATTGGAAGTAGTTGCAGGAAAGAAATTTGGAGATAAGGAGAATCCGCTGCTCGTTTCCGTTCGTTCCGGAGCAAGAGCTTCTATGCCGGGTATGATGGATACAATCCTGAATCTTGGTTTGAATGAAGATGTAGTAGAGGCGCTGGCAGAGGCTTCAGGCAATCCGCGTTGGGCATGGGACTGCTATAGAAGATTTATCCAGATGTACTCTGATGTAGTTATGGAAGTTGGTAAGAAGTATTTTGAAGAGCTTATCGACAAGATGAAAGAAGAAAAAGGTGTTACTCAGGATGTTGACCTTACAGCAGAGGATCTGAAGACTCTGGCGGGACAGTTCAAAGCTGAGTACAAAGAGAAAATCGGCGAAGAGTTCCCGGCAGACGCAAAAGAGCAGTTGATGGGAGCAGTTAAGGCTGTATTCCGTTCATGGGACAACCCGCGTGCGAACGTATACCGTCGTGACAATGATATCCCGTATTCATGGGGAACTGCTGTTAACGTACAAATGATGGCATTTGGTAACATGGGCGATGACTGTGGTACAGGTGTTGCATTTACACGTGACCCTGCTACAGGAGAGAACGGTCTGTTCGGAGAGTTCCTGACAAATGCTCAGGGTGAGGACGTAGTTGCCGGTGTTCGTACACCAATGCACATTTCTGAGATGGAACAAAAGTTCCCGGAGGCATTTGCACAGTTCAAAGATGTATGCAATACTCTGGAAACACACTATAGAGATATGCAGGATATGGAGTTTACTGTAGAGCACGGTAAATTGTACATGCTGCAGACACGTAATGGTAAGAGAACAGCTCAGGCTGCTTTGAAGATTGCGTGTGACCTTGTTGATGAAGGAATGAGAACAGAAGAGGAAGCGGTAGCAATGATCGATCCTCGTAATTTAGATACTCTGCTTCATCCACAGTTCGATGCTGCTGCACTGAAAGCTGCAACACCGATGGCAAAAGCACTTGGAGCATCTCCTGGAGCTGCTTGCGGTAAAGTTGTATTTACGGCTGATGACGCTGTAGCATGGGCTGCAAAAGGCGAGAAAGTTATTCTTGTCCGTCTGGAGACATCTCCGGAAGATATTACCGGTATGAAGAGCGCTCAGGGTATCCTGACAGTTCGCGGCGGTATGACATCTCACGCTGCCGTAGTTGCGCGTGGTATGGGTACATGCTGTGTATCAGGATGCGGCGATATCGTTATGGACGAAGCAAATAAGAAATTTACACTCAATGGAAAAGAGTACCATGAAGGAGACTGCATTTCTCTTGATGGTTCTACAGGCGCTATTTATGACGGAATTATCCCGACAGTTGACGCTACGATCGCCGGCGAGTTTGGAAGAATCATGGGTTGGGCTGACAAGTATAGAACTATGAAGGTTCGTACAAATGCTGATACTCCGGCTGATGCTAAGAAGGCTCGTGAGCTTGGAGCAGAAGGTATCGGACTTTGCCGTACAGAGCATATGTTCTTTGAGGGCAATAGAATCGATGCATTCCGTGAGATGATCTGTTCAGAAACAGTAGAAGAAAGAGAAGCAGCACTTGAGAAGATTCTTCCGGAGCAGCAGGGAGACTTTGAGGCTCTGTATGAGGCTCTTGAGGGTAACCCGGTTACAATCCGTTTCCTTGATCCGCCGCTTCATGAATTCGTTCCGACTACAGAGGAAGATATTCAGAAACTGGCTGACGCTCAGGGCAAGACCGTTGAGCAGATTAAGGCTATTATCGACAGCCTGCACGAGTTCAACCCGATGATGGGTCACCGTGGATGCCGTCTGGCAGTTACTTATCCGGAAATTGCTAAGATGCAGACAAGAGCAGTTATCCGTGCAGCGATCAATGTACAGAAAGCTCATCCGGATTGGACAGTGAAACCGGAGATTATGATTCCGCTTGTTGGAGATATCAAAGAACTGAAGTACGTTAAGAAATTCGTTGTTGAGACAGCTGACGCTGAGATTGCAGCAGCAGACAGTGATCTGAAGTACGAGGTTGGTACAATGATCGAAATTCCGAGAGCAGCTCTTACAGCTGACGAGATTGCAAAAGAAGCTGACTTCTTCTGCTTCGGTACAAATGACCTGACACAGATGGCGTTTGGATTCTCTCGTGACGATGCTGGTAAGTTCTTAGATGCTTACTATGACGCTAAGATATTCGAGAACGATCCGTTTGCTAAGCTTGACCAGACAGGTGTCGGCAAGCTAATGGATATGGCTATTACATTAGGTAAGCCGGTTAATCCGAGCCTGCATGTAGGAATCTGTGGAGAGCACGGCGGAGATCCAAGTTCTGTAGAGTTCTGTAACAAGCTTGGACTGGATTATGTATCCTGTTCACCATTCCGTGTGCCGATCGCAAGACTTGCAGCAGCACAGGCTGCAATTAATGAAAAGTAATACACCGTAGATAATAGGTGTGGAAACTTAATTAGTTTCAATAACAGAACCCCTTACGCTTTCATTGCGTAAGGGGTTTTTGTCATTTTTTTAAATTTTTGTCATGTATTTTTTTATATCACTTATAACTGTAGATGTATTAGTTTTATTAGGAATTATGTCTGATAGGTATTTGCGGATTTTTTTATAAATAGGTTTGTACAAACCAAGAAAAACATCTAGTTCATAGCAACCGCTAAGGGACGCTAATTCTTTCATATCTTTTAAAGGTTTAAAAAATACAAAATGTGCTTTAGGAATATATTCAGTAGTTAGAAAAACTTTTTTAAAATATTCCACTTTTGTTTCGCTTTCTACAATTAGAAAAATAGTATTTTTTAAATTGATATTTTTAGGAACACATCGTTCTAAAAATTTATAAATATTGTTTTCACTAGTAAATTTATCATATGGATAGAGATTTAGAGTTTTGTAATTTGTTGAAAAATCATTTTTACATTCAAATCTCAGAGGTAATATATGAGAAAATTTTGTTCCTTCTAATTTCAAAAAACGAATGAACCATAAAAAGATATGGCAGTTATTTGAATTAAGGTTTGCAGAAGAAGTTAAAAAGTGCAAATGGCTAGGAACGTGATAACTTGAAAGAGCCTTTTGTATTGTAGATAAGGCAATCTTTTTCTCATATACAATTTTTATATAAAGAGATAGAATTTCATCATCCCAAGCATAAAATGGAAGGTGTACATCTTGTGGAGATGGAAAACGTTTTAAAAATGCTTTTAAAAAACTATCGTAGTTTTTAAATAAAGATACGACGCCAGAACGCTGGTATTTTCTATTGAGAACACCAAATTTATTTGTATCTTCCTTCAATGATTTGATTCGTGATTTGGCTTCTTTATCCGTCCAGCCTTTATTTGAGGCTTCGTCTGTTAATAACTTTTTGATTTTTCGTGGCATATATCCTTCTTCTCTTTTTAAGACACAGAATATGTCAATAGCTTCAACTGGTTCAAGAACAAATTCTTCATATATTAGTCTAAGTAAGTTTAAATTATCATTCATTTTATTTCCTCCTTAGATACATGATATCATAAAATCTAAAGAAAATTATAAAAATACTAAAAAATGCTAAGATATATGTTAGATAAATCCCAAAATGAAGTGACTTTTTCTAAAGATTGCTTTTAAAATAAGGGTGCAAAAAGGGATTGTTAAGGGACGTAAGTTAGAGAAATGATTGGAAGACATTTTTTTAATATAGTGATATATTCTAGATGTAGGACAGATAAACATTTACCTACAAATTTCATTGCAATGAGAAATAAATGAAGAAAGAGAGGAAAGCAAAGGGATTTCCGGGATTCCTTTGTTTGGTAGCAAAATGGAATTACAATTTCGGAAATTAAAATTAAGAGAAAATCAAGAATATGAAGGGGTTGTACGCGATGTAGTAGTTAACAAGAAGAAAGGAACAATGTGGATTTTTGTTGAACTCGATGAAATAAAAAATCAAACATTCATGAAGTCATTTCCGTTAGCGTTAACAGAAGGAAGTTTGCTTTGGAACTTCCTAATCGATAACGAGTTACTAGACCGTAAAGGAAACATGGAAACAGACGATTTAATTGGAAGGGATTGTGTTGTAACCATGAGTCAAGGAAAAGATTCAAATTGGTATGTAGACCAACTTGATTTCTACATTGAAACAGAAGCAGATGATGACTGGGGAGATGATTTCGATGATGAAAATGATGAGGAATTTTTATATTAAAGAGGGTTGGCTTCTATGAAAAAATTATTCTCAAACATTGAATCTATGCTAGATAAGAAACAGATTCAAATCGTAAGGCTTGACACAGAAGAAAAGATGCTGCTTGCCAACGGGGATTTTACCCCGTTGGAAGCCAGTGAGAAAGCATTGCGTACATTATTTTACAAAGAGAGCAGTCTGTTTTTAAGTGGCAAGCAAATTCAAACACTAAAGGAATACCTTGAAATCCACCCAGTCACAGATACAACAGTCTATCAGACAGCCAATAGGATTTACAATGACGGAAATCTGTATGCGTATGAACTGGAAAGAGAAACAGGCAAGTGTATTGTGATGACAGAAACGGAAATCTGTATTGGAAAGATTTCGCATGTGTTCTTCAGGCATTCTTCAGATTATAAGAATCAGATTGAGCCGGAATGGAAAGTGGACGTGCAGGATATTTTTCCTTTAGTCCATAAGCATTTTAACCTCAAAAATGAAAAGCAGGAAAAACTATTGATTTTATATCTCGTAACTGCTTTTTGGGGATTGCGGATTGCACACCCATTATTAATACTTACAGGGGAGAAAGGTTCTTCTAAGAGTACGACCATGAGAAATTTGGAACGATTGATAGACCCGAAGAAAAGTGACTTATGTGGGTTGCCAAAAGGTTCTGATGGATTGGAGTTGCGTCTGTCGAATACATATTTTGTCACACTTGATAATCTGTCAAACATCAGCAGAAATGTATCGGATACCATTGCGAGAGCAGTAACAGGTGGATCTGTAACAAAACGAGCATTGTATCACAACACAAAAGAGATTGTAATGGATATCAAGGCATTAGTAGCAATGAATGGTGTATCTCTGATTGCAAAAGAGTCCGACCTTTTGGATAGGTCTTTGATTCTTGAGTTAGACAGAATATCATCAAAGGAAATCAAAGGTGAAGAGGAACTTTGGGAAGCGTTTGAAAAAGACAGAGCGAAGATTCTAGGGTGTGTTTTCCTTATTCTGTCAGAAGCCTTGTTCGACCAAGAGGAAACAACTGTGAAAGAAAAAATTCGTTTGGCAGATTTTCATATTGCTTGCATAAAAGTAGGACGTGTATTGCATATGACGGAATCCGAAGTATCATCATTGCTGTGGGAAAATCAAAAGAATGTGAACAGACAGTCGATAGATGAGGACATTGTTGCTTGCTGTCTGTTGGAATTGATGAGCCATGAAAAAGAATATGTCAATTCAGTTACAGGACTTCTTTGTGACCTGTCAAGAATTGCTTATCAAAATGGGATTGTAAGCAGTACCCTGCCTAAGACACCGAATCATTTGAGTAAGCGGTTAAGCAAGATTAAGAGCAACTTACAATCGGAATACAACATCACATATCATATTGCAAACGTAGGTGCTTTCAAAGAAATTACTATTAGGAATAATGAAAAAGTTTGCGACAGTTGCGAAAGTGAGAATCATCAGTAAGGAAAAGCAAGATGAAGCGTTCTTTCGCAAACGTCGCTAAAAAACAGAAATTTTTTTCAAAAAGAATTAGAACGTGAGTCCACCGCACAAGCGGTTGGACTCCACGTTCCAATCACTTGTAAGAATAGGATTTTTGAAACGTATATTATTCTTATGAGTGATTGAAATGAAAGAAAAGGAGGCAGTATGCAGGACAATAACAACGATTTCAATAGAAAAATCGAAGTGCTTTTATTAAAAATGTTATTGGTTCATCAAGTAATCAATCACTCAACCTATAAAAAAGTACGGAAACAGTATGAGGTAAAGGAGTTGAGTTGAATTGGATAATTTGGCATATAAACTCGGTTCAAGAGCAGTAAGCAACCGATACAGGACAAATCAAAATGATAAGGTAAGAGTTTGTTTTTACGGAAGAGTATCTACACAGCATGAAGCACAGATAAACGCATTAGATAATCAGCTTCAATGGTATGAATCTGTTTTAAAAGACCATCCGAACTGGGAGAAAGTCAAAGTATATGTAGATAAGGGAATATCAGGAACACAGGCAAAGAAAAGACATGGATTTATGCAGATGATAGAAGATGCGTCAAAAGGAATGTTTGACCTTGTCTGTACACGTGAGGTTTCAAGATTTGCCCGTAATACCCTTGACAGTTTGGACTATACTAGAAGATTAAAAAACATGGGAGTTGAGGTATTCTTTTACAATGACAATATTTGGTCTTGTGAATCAGATGGGGAACTGAGATTAACAATCATGTCCGCTATGTCACAGGAAGAATCAAAGCATATTAGTGACAGGGTATTAGCAGGACACAAAACGTCAAGAGAAAAAGGGGTTCTTTTTGGTAATGGAAATATTTTAGGATACAAATTAGTCAAAGGGAAAACGTCAGTAGAAAACACCTATGAAATCATAGAGGAAGAAGCGGAAACAGTTCGTCTGATTTATGACTTGTATCTATCGGGGTTAGGTGTAAAAGCGATTGCAAGTAAACTAATAGAATTGCACCGAAAAAAAGCAAATGGAGAATATAATTGGGAACAGAGTGCCGTCCATCGTGTTTTAAATAACAAGACATATGCAGGGTATATAGGATATAATAAATCTTATACAGCAAGTTTTTTAGACCATAGGAGAGTACCCATTTTAGACCGTTCCCAATATGAATATGTGAAAGGGAATTTTCCACCGATTGTTTCAGAGGACACATGGAATCGTGTGCAAGCCTTGAAAGCGAAAAAGACAATCTGTATTGGAGAGAGGACTCGTGGAAAACCTATGGCAACGGATAAATGGGTGAAAACGCTTGTTTGTGAGTGTGGAAGCACTTATAAAAAATATACATGGCGAGTCAATAAAAACGGAGAGGAAAGTAACGGTTATCAATGCAGAAATCAGGTGGTAAATCGGAAAAGAAGTTTTCATGTGAAAAATGGTTTGGACGGTACTGGTCGTTGTGATGTTCCGTCTATCTGTGAATGGAAACTTGATTTCATGGCAAAAACAATCTTTCAAAGGTTGTGGAAAAATCAAAAAGATTCTCTTGCAGAACTGATGGGAACGATTGAAGAACATTATACAGTCGATAAGGAGGAATATTCAGAGCGGTATGAAGTAGAAAAGTTACAAAGGGAGTTAGACAGGCTTAAAAAAAGGAAGAATAATCTTGTTGATATGCGTCTTGATGATATGATAGATGAAATTCAATATCAGAAGAAATATAGTTTGATTACAGAACGCATTGAGGAAGTGGAAGTTTCTTTACAGAAACTACAATGTGATGGTAAAGAGATAGAGCCTGTAGATGTGAGTGCAGAAATACAAAAGATACAAGAATATCTTGATAAGGTTTGCAACTTGGAAGAGAAACAGATTAGTGGCGAACTGATTGAGGCTATTGTAGAAAGAGTTACTCCAACAGAAGAAGGTGTTTTCAAATGGTATTTAAAAGAGGAAGATTATGACATGGAAATGCAATTTCAAGAAGAACAGTATGTGTTGATGGATAGATTCACCTTAGGATTTAAAGAAGCCAAAGCATATCGGAAGTCTTTTGGAAATTTCATCAGAGCAAAGCAATGGAAAGACTTAGTTGTAGAAGTATATATTAAGAAGTTGTAAAAGCAATTTCGTATAATTGATAATAAGGAATATTGAATATGAATGATAGAGGTAAGGACTAATAGAGCGAGAAATCTATTAGTCCTTTTTTGCGTGTTTTTAGGAGGAAAGAGCATGATTACAGGAGAAGTGAATATGAACATTTGGGCAGTAGGAACAGATGATGGGAAAAGCACTTATGAGATTCGACGAAAATGGGGAGAGGAGGGAAAGAAAGCATTAGTGATAGAGTTGTACCCTACTATTTCGGTAGAGAACTGTGGAGTGTTAGACGTATCGACTATGCACTTGATAAATCATGTGAATGATTTTGGGTGGAAAGAAATGCGGATTGTCAATCTGTATGCAAATGTTATTACAAAGAAGCCGAGTGTCAGCGAGTTACAAGAAAACAGTCTTGCATATATAGAGGAGATTTTAGAAGAGGAGGATATAAAGGCATATGATATTGTGATTGCATGGGGAAATTCATTGCTCACACATAAAGGAACAACCAATGTCAAAATAGATTTATTGTCTATGTTGGAAGAAAAAGGACTTGATAAGAATGTAAAATGTATTTCTGTAGAGGGAATCAGTATGAAAAGTATCGGGGTTCATCCGCTCTATTTAGGATTGCATTATCCAAGAGAGAAATGGAATTTGATAGATTACCCATTAAAAGAAAGTTTAAGTGCCTTAGTGCAGAATGAAAAACAGGATAAGGCAGAGAAAGAGAAGAAAGTGACGAATACAGCCAAAAAGAAAGGAAAGGCAGAAAAGCATGAACATAAAAATCAAGACGTGGGAAGCGTTGAAAATGTTAAAACAGGTCAATCCGTTGTTGACTAACAATGAGATTCCGTTGGAGATTTTAAACACCGTTGAGGAATTACTTGAGAATAAGGATATAGGAAGAAATGGATATATTTCTATCATCCTGACACCTGTTCAAGATGATACATCGGATATTTTGGAAGAACTGAATCTTGACCATACTTTAGTTCGGATTCCGGACAATAATTTTCTTCAAATCGACATTAAGAACAAGAAGCACCCAATGAATGAGAATAGGAGATGGGTTAGTTATGACTTGGAATTTTTAGACAGACAGGGAAAGGTGTATGCTATCTATTCCATGAAAACGATAGGAGAGTGAAAAGATGATTAAAAAATTTTGGACGATTACACAAAAAGAAGAAATCGAGAAGTACTGTTCTGAGTATGAGATTCCGCAGGATATCATAGCGGAGATATTCAGAATTATTCATATTTTAGACGAGAACTATGGTGTGGACAGAGCGTTAGAGTCTGATGGCGGATATGTGGCTTTGCTTGTAGAAGAAAACTATTCAGAGGACTACGAAACGATTTTGAAAGAACATAATTTGAAAAAGAGTTATGCTGAGTTTCAAGACATTTTTCCTGTAACAGAAAAAATAGAATGGTGTTCGGATTTATACATAGTGACGAATGATTATGGAATTACAATCATGTATCCGCATGAGAAGCAATTAAGATAATTGGAAATAATATCGTCAATCATTAAAATGGAAATTGCCTATTTCTTTTTTGTAGTTCTACCAAGAAGATAATCGACGGATACATCGTAATAGTCGGCTAATTTCATAAAAACTTCGATAGGAATATTTACTTTTCCTAATTCATATTTGGAATAGGTTGTTTGCTTTATATTAAGATAATCAGCCAATTCCTGTTGCTTTTTATCGTTATCTTCTCTGAGATTTCTGATTTGTTCAAATACCATTTATTATATCGCCCCTCTTCTTTTCTTTAATTATAAAAAGTCTTGTCACGACTATTGAAAAATAGTCGTATTACGACTATAATTAAAGAGAAGAGTTTGTAAGATATTTAATTTTGCGATAAGAGGAGGGGTGGAGTATGCCTAGTCCAAGAGAAACAGGTGGACCAATAGTAAAAACAGGACCAACAATGAATCAAACGAGAAGTAGAAATAAAAACGGTCAATGGAGAAGAAAACGCAGTGATTCTGGAGTTGCTAGGGGTTCAAGAACTAAATAGGTTACATCAATATTTAAATTGAATGAATTTGGATTTTTTAAAGAGGTGATAAGGTGAGTAAAAACGATGTTTGGAAAGAGGAAGAAAAAGAAAGCAAAACTCAGAAAGTAGCCGAATTTGTTGTTGAAGCGGGTAAAGAAGTAGTTATTACTGCATTAACAACTGCTGTGGCAATAGGTGTAGGTATCCTTATGCATAAGGATAATTAATTGAATAGTGGAAGTTTATCTAACTTAATTTGAAAAATATATGAGAATTATAAGCATTACGAGCATATAGCGATACGTTATATGCTCGTAAATTTTGAAATAACACTTTACAAAAGAATATAAATTGGTGTTAAATTACTATTTGTAGAAAAGAAAGGGGAAAGTTTATTATGAGAAAATTTAGTTGGAAATTAAAAACAGTGTTAATATTTTTCTTATTATCAACTATTGTTATAACATCGGTGGTTGGATGTGGAAACAACAATAAGAAATCAGAAGAACCTAAAAAGAAACAAGAAAAGGCAGTTGAAGAGGATGATAAAGAAATTCAAGAAGAACCGTTAGTGGAAGAAACTAATAACGATTTCGATGAAAATGCAGGTGCTTATCTTGGTGATGGTCCAAGTAATACTGAAAATAATCAACCATTTAAAGAATATTATGATGTATTTCCTAAATGGATTGAAAGAGAATTTATGCCTAGATGTCAGAATTACTTTTTGGGAAATCCATACGAAAATGGAGAAGTATATAGACTTAGATTAACTACTGGGTGTTATGGAGAATATTCTATTAAATTCCAGTTAACTAAACTGAAAGTAACTGTAAGAACTGAAAGTTCTGAGTGGAGTGATGACATTTCAGGAACAAGTCAAGAAAGTTCAAAAACGTTTTTTAATTATGATAATATTTCTCCAAATACTTGTGTTGTTACAAAAATGGAAGATGGTTATCCTAAACCATTAGAAAATTGTAATATTACTGGATATTTAGGAATTGGTGATGGAGAAGGTGGTAATGCCGTTTGTAATACTTTTGGAGACACTCCATTCACTAAGGAACTTATCTACGCTCCAGGAACAGAAATTGTAAATAATAAAATTTATTATACTTTTGGAGAATATTATGGTGAAGATGCATCATTTAAAGTGGATTTTACAAATGTGAATAAAAATGATACTATAACAATCAATACTAATATTCAAGGATTTTCCGATATTAATGGAAAAGAATTTAAAGCGGATTGGGAATTTGGAATTGAAGATGGAGATTCTTTAAAAGACCCTTTAATATATCCGAATGAAATGCATGGAGGATATGATTGGAATGAGCAATATCCTAATCCGCAATCTTATGATTCGTTATTATACTAATTTGAAAAAGGCTGATACATGGATGGTGTATCAGCCTTTTCAGATGGGAAGTTTTTGATTAATATCAAATATAGAAAAAGGAAAGGGAAAATATGGAATACGTTATGATTGGAACAGGAATGGCAGTAGCAATTACTTGCATTTTGATTTTAGAGATGATAGAATACAGGAGGATTCAAAATGAAACGAGAAAAGTTATTTGAGTATTTTTTACAAGGAATTACAGTGATTGTTACTCTATATGAAATATCAAGGACAGGTAAACGAAGTCGAAGAAAGTGACAATTTTAATACAGGGGAAATCCCAAGATAATGCAATTCCTACATGGATGGTGTACTGCCAGTCATATAGCACCCAACAGGCGGCTATATCACAAAGATAGGCGAAAACCATTAAAGAACGACCCTGACTGTCTGGAATTTCCAGACAGTCAGGGTTATTTTGATTCAATGTCACATTTATAACGATGGATTAACGAGAAAATATAATTGTTTAGATTGAAGGAGAAAGGAGAATCGGGGAGTGGAACCTTTGAAACGTGAAGATATATTTGGATATGTAAAAAAACATTATAGAACAATTCCGGAATATCTTTGGGAAACATCTCCGGAAAGCGCAGTACTGCGGCATAAGAAAAGAAAGTCTTGATATGAATGAAAAAATTTTGATAGTCGATGATGAAAAAGAAATAGCAGATTTAGTAGAGCTTTATCTGAAAAATGATGGTTACAACGTGTATAAGTTTTATAATGGAATGGATGCATTAGAATGTTTGGAATCCGAAAAAATGGATCTGGCGATTTTAGACGTCATGCTTCCGGACATTGATGGGTTCCGCATCTGTCAAAAGATCAGAGAACAGTATTTTTATCCGATTATTATGCTGACGGCAAAGGTAGAGGATGTAGATAAAATTATGGGACTGACGATCGGAGCTGACGACTATATTACAAAACCATTTAATCCGTTGGAAGTTGTGGCAAGGGTCAAGACGCAGCTTCGCCGTTATGTCTGTTATAACAAAGCTGCGGGAATAGAAAAGGAAAGTGTACCGATTACAGAATATGACATTAACGGACTTATTATTAATAAGAATACTCATAAATGTAAGTTGTATGGAAAATCAGTTACACTGACTCCGATAGAATTTTCTATTCTTTGGTATTTGTGTGATAACAGGGGGAAAGTTATATCTTCCGAGGAACTCTTTGAAAATGTCTGGGGTGAGAAGTTCCTTGATAATAATAATACGGTTATGGCTCATATCGGAAGACTTAGGGAAAAACTGAAAGAGCCTGCCAGAAATCCGAAATTTATCAAAACAGTATGGGGAGTAGGATATACCATTGAAGAATAAAGAAGAAAAGAAAATAAACGGAGATTATACACAACTCCAGACAAAAATACTAATCAGGACAGCGGTGGTGTTATTCGGGTCGCTTGTTTTGGTTTCTGTGACTCTTAGTTTATTAAGCGGACGTTTTTCAAATGCTATTGTAGGCTTTTTGGAAAAAATCTATCAGGATTATGAAACGGCGCTGGTGGTATACATCTATCTATTTCGGGATAATAAAGAATGGTTTGTCGTGGCAGCCGCTTTTGTGTCGTTTCTAATTATTTTACGGCTGTACCTGAAAGGCTTTACAAAATATTTTAATGAAATCAACAGAGGAATCAACGCTTTAAGAGAGGAAAATTCAGAGGATATCGCACTATCCACAGAACTTGCATCAACTGAAAAAACAATCAATGCGATTAAGCATACTCTTGAACGGCAGAAATCTGCGGCGAAGGTTGCGGAGCAAAGGAAAAATGATCTGGTGGTGTATCTTGCTCACGACTTAAAGACGCCGCTTACATCTGTGATCGGATATTTGACGCTGCTTAGGGACGAAAAACAAATATCAGATGAATTAAGGGAAAAGTATGTATCTATAGCATTGGATAAGGCAGAACGGCTGGAAGATTTGATTAATGAATTTTTTGAGATTACACGTTTTAATCTTTCTAACATTACACTTGAATACAATGTGATAAATCTAACCCGTATGTTGGAACAGTTGGTTTTTGAATTTAAACCAATGCTTGCAGAAAAGAACTTGAATTGTGTCCTTGCGATAGAGCCGGATAAGATGATACACTGCGATGTAGACAAAATGCAGCGAGTATTTGATAATTTGTTGAGAAATGCAGTGAATTACAGTTATGAAAATACAGAAATTTTCATTGCAGTCATACAAATCGAGGATATGCTTCATATTAAATTTACCAATCATGGTAAAACAATACCAAGAGAGAAATTGGAATATATTTTTGAGCAGTTTTATCGTCTTGATACTTCTAGGAGTACGGCAAATGGCGGTTCAGGTTTGGGACTTGCCATTGCAAAGGAAATTGTAATGCTGCACGGAGGGGAGATTACTGCCCGGAGTGAAAATGAAGAAGTCGAATTTGAAGTGACACTTCCTTTGTCGTAGGAAAATTGTAAGAAATTCCATATAAAAAATTGAGATGTCCGTTGGACGGAACGAAAAAACAGCGCTTTTGTTTTTGATACAATATTTGTGTCAAGACAGAAGCGTTGTTTTTTAGGAGGAATTTTTGATATGGGTCAAACGAATAGGAAGTGTAAACGTAGGAAGAACAGGCGTAAGCAGTATTTTTTGCTTACAGGCATTTTATTTTTAGCTTTGTTATCCACAGGTATTTCTTTGTGGTTTGGTTTTCAGGAGACGGCGAAAAAGGACGGCATGATTGATGAAGAACAAATTACACATATATATAATAATACGCAAGATACTGGAGCTGATGAGCCGTGGAATTTGATACTTGTTAATCAAGAAAACTTGATTCCGGACAATTACAATGTAAAACTGGTTAAAGTAGAGGGTGGCGAACGTGTAGACGAGCGTATCTATGAACCTCTCATGGAAATGCTGGAAGCGGCAAGGGAGCAAAACTGGGGAGAATTACCGAAGGTTGTATCCGGTTATCGGACGCAGGAAGAGCAACAGAGTATGTATAATGAAAAGATTGGACAATTTCAAAGCGAAGGATATTCAAACAGCGAAGCTGTGAAGCAGGCAGAACAATGGGTTGCCGTACCAGGGTACAGCGAGCATCAGTTGGGGACTGCTGTAGATATCAACGGGGCAACCTTTGATGTTTATTTATGGCTGCAGGAAAACAGCTATAAATATGGATTTATTTTTCGGTATCCGGGCAGTAAAACAGATATTACCGGAATCGCGGAGGAAGTATGGCATTACAGATATGTAGGGAAAGAAGCAGCTAAAGAAATCTATGAAAGAGGAATCTGCCTTGAGGAATATCTTTGGGATTTATAATGCGAGAAATCCTATCAGATGAATAAGTCAAGCTTATTCGTGGAAAAATAAGTATTATTTTTGTGGAGGTAGTAAGCATATGTATGGCTCCTTTTATGGCTGGTATCTGAAATGTCAATCAGATACACAGACTTTAGCGGTAATACCTGCCGTTCACAACGCAAGGAACAAACGTACTTGTTCCATTCAGATTATTACAGATAATGATGCATGGACAGTTACGTTCCCGGCAGACGCGTTTCATCGGACAAGAAGGAATATTTTTATTGAAGAGAATCAATTTGGTGAAAATGGTATTCACCTGTCTATACACACGCCACAGTTGGTTGTTCAGGGAAAATTACATTTTGGTTCCCTTTGTCCATTAAAATATGATATTATGGGTCCGTTTGCGTTAGTGCCGTTTATGGAATGCCGCCATAGTGTGTGGAGCATGCGGCATTTAGTTACGGGAAATGTGAATATCAATGGAGAAAAATATTCTTTCCAGCATGCATTGGGCTATTGGGAAGGAGACCGGGGACGGTCATTCCCTAAAAAATATATATGGACGCAGTGTTGCTTATCGGACGGGTCTTTAATGTTGTCAGTGGCGGATATTCCTATGGCAGGCATTCATTTTACTGGTATTATAGGTGCTGTATTGTGGCGGGGAAAAGAGTATAGAATCGCTACTTATTTGGGAGCCAAAGTTGTCCGGATTCAAAACAAAGCAGTACGGGTTATACAAGGAAATCTGGAATTGGAGATTCGGCTGCTGGAAGCTGCAGAGCAGCCGCTTAAGGCGCCGGCGAAGGGAAATATGGTAAGGACAATTCATGAAAGCGCATCCTGCCGGGCTTTTTATCGATTTTGTAAAAAGGGCTGCATTCTATTTGCCTTTGAAACAGACAAGGCATCAATTGAATATGAATATTTTTCTTGAGTATATGATATGGAATTACAGTTATTGTGATGATTAGGCAGATTAAATAAAGTCATATGCCGGATAACTGTGGAAATGATTTTTGTGTGGTGTCTTTGGATAACAACTATAAATAAAGTTCTTATGTGCTGTTGTTAATTCTGCATTCATCCACATATGTCGAAATACCCCTCCACGTGTGATATAATCTTTTTCTTTTCTTCTATTTTACAAAAATAGTGAAAAGCATTACTTATTGAACCTGTATATCCTTTTGTGTATACTGCATTTACCGTTTTACTTTTACTCCATCTAGTAACGTGATTGGCAGCCGCAGTATTTCTCTGACCTCCGAGGAACACGAAGTTCTAACCGAGTATTTCCGACTTCGGTTCAGGTTCGACGACATGGAACGCCAGCGGTTATATTTCAGAGGACATACCGACTGTATTTCGTATCTGAAAAAGGTCGGGGCGCTGTAAATTGAATATTTCAGCATAAGCGGTACGGAGTTTTTCTGTACCGCTTTTTACATAGTCAATATAAAATTCAGAACCAAAAAAGAAATAGAAATAGAAAAGTTTTTACCAAATTTCAGTAAGAACAATTGACTGATCAGAACTTTTTAGATATACTAATAGTAAAGGAGGAGATAGTATGATTGTTAGACCCCATTATTTAGATTTATTGAAAACCTACCGTGATGTACCGTTAGTAAAAATCCTTGCAGGTATTCGCCGCTGCGGTAAATCTACGATTTTAGAAATGTTGCAGGACGATTTGATAAAAAGCGGCGTTCCCGCCGACCATATTATCAGTATGCGCTATACCTCGGAAGATTTTGACGACGGTATGACCGATAAGGATATGTATAACGGCATTAAAAAGAAAATGACCGATGGCGAGCGTTACTATCTTCTGCTTGATGAAGTACAGGAAATTACAGGTTGGGAAAAGGCCGTCAACAGTCTGCTTGAAAACACCAACACAGACATCTATGTGACCGGTTCCAATTCCAAGATGATGTCAAGTGAAATATCTACTTACCTGACGGGACGGTATATCTCAATCCCCGTGTTTACGCTCTCTTTTTCCGAGTATATGGAGTTCAAAAAGGCAAGCGGCCGCACGCCGAAAGAACTGCTTACCAGGTATATCCGCATGGGTGGTTTTCCTATCGTTGCGCTGAGTAATTTTGACGAGAGTGCGGCATATCAGATCGTCGAGGGGATTTACAATTCAGTTATCACCAGCGATATAACGAAACGGCACAACATCACGAACTTTGATCTGTTCAACCGTGTTGTGAAGTATATCGTTGAAAATGTCGGTAAGACCTTTTCCGCAAATGCTATCGTAAAGTTTTTGAAAAGCGAGGGGCGTTCTCTCTCGGTGGAATCGGTGTATAACTATCTGGAATGGCTGGAAAAAGCCTTTGTGATCTACCGCTGTCAGCGATACGACCTGCAAGGAAAATCCGTGCTGAAAACGCAGGAGAAATTCTATCTGGCTGATGCTTCCCTGAAATACTGCATGATGGGTTTCAATCCGAAGTCTGTTGCCGCTATGCTTGAAAACATCGTGTACTTTGAGCTTCGCAGAAAAGGCTATGAGGTTTATATCGGCAAGAACGAAACGAAAGTAATTGACTTCGTGGCGGTACGGCGCGATGAACGTATCTATGTGCAGGTGTGCCGCAATCTGCCAGAGGAATCCGACCGTGAGGTTGCCAATCTGCTTGAAATCAAAGACCACTATCCCAAGTATGTCGTGACCCTTGATGAGCTTGCCGCAGGCAATATCAATGGAGTGAAAATCGTACATTTAGCGGATTTTCTGTTAGCTGAGGACTATTAAATTATGGGTATTAGCAAACAAGGAGGCGATATTTATGAATTATTTGTTGGCAGCTAAAATGCGTTACTATCATGACGATAACTCGGAAACAATTTTATCGAAAGTTTGTGATTCAATTTCTCGAAATTTGAGTGGGGGTAAGCATGAGTTACTTTGTATATTTGATGATATAATAAATATCGAACCCTGTTGCTACTGGAACAGAAGCAGCATATAAATTGAATCCATTATGCGAAATCCTTAATAAAAAAGTTTTAACAAACTCACTGATGCAGTTAATATAAACATACGCAATGCGATCAACCGTTTAGTAGTGAACGGCTTATGACAAGGGGATTATAATGTAAAAAAAGTTTGAAAATTCTGTAAAAAATGCTATACTAAAGGATAAATGGTAACAGCATGGCAGAAAAGCTGAGTGTTTATATAAAGTAGGAAGAGAGGGAGGGACTGATATGTCGGGAGCTCCGGAATATGAAAAGCTGGATTACAAACTTGATATAATAGACGGACATGTGGTGAAAGCCCCGGAAGATTATCAGAATCCAGAACAATTATATGAAGCATTAATAGGCAGAATACGGAAGTATCATCCTTCTGCCGATATTTCTATGATAGAAAAGGCATATAAGATAGCGGTAGGAGCCCATAAGGGACAGGTGCGTAAGTCAGGCGAGCCGTATATCATCCATCCGCTCTGGGTTGGAATTATTCTTGCAGATTTAGAGATGGATAAAGAAACGATCGTGGCAGGAATGTTGCATGATGCAGTAGAAGACACAGAGATGACGTTGGAAGATGTAAGCCGGGAGTTTAGTGAAGAAGTAGCGCTGCTGGTAGACGGTGTCACGAAGTTAGGGCAGTTGTCTTATTCACAGGATAAGCTGGAGATACAGGCAGAGAACTTGCGTAAGATGTTCCTTGCCATGGCGAAGGATATTCGTGTTATCATTATCAAGCTGGCGGACCGGCTGCACAATATGCGGACACTGGAGTTTATGCGGCCGGAGAAGCAGCAGGAAAAGGCGCGTGAGACAATGGATATATATGCGCCGATTGCGCAGCGTCTCGGTATATCCAAGATTAAGATTGAACTGGATGATCTGTCTTTGAAATATCTGCAGCCGGAGGTGTTTCAGCAGCTAGTCAAAGATTTGAATGACCGCAAAACAAAGCGGGAAGAATTTGTACAACAGATTGTAAAAGAAATTTCCAGTCACATGGAGAACGCGCATATCAAAGCGAAGGTATATGGCCGGGTGAAGCATTTCTTCAGTATTTATAAGAAGATGGTCAATCAAAATAAGACGCTAGAACAGGTTTATGATTTGTTTGCCGTCCGGATTATTGTGGATTCTGTGAAGGATTGTTATGCGGCGCTTGGTGTGATTCATGAGATGTATACACCCATTCCGGGACGCTTCAAGGATTACATTGCCATGCCGAAGATTAATATGTACCAGTCCTTGCATACGACATTGATGGGACCGTCAGGTCAGCCGTTTGAGATTCAGATTCGTACCGAAGAAATGCATAAGACGGCGGAGTACGGTATTGCTGCCCACTGGAAATACAAAGAGGGCAATGATGCATCCAAGAGTATGAAGTCTCAGGAAGAAAAGCTGAACTGGCTGCGCCAGATTCTGGAATGGCAGAGAGATATGTCCGATAACCGGGAATTCTTGAGTCTGCTGAAGGGCGATTTGGATTTATTTGCAGAGGATGTTTATTGTTTTACTCCGAACGGAGATGTGAAGAATCTTCCGAATGGTTCTACCCCGGTGGACTTTGCCTATGCCATTCATAGTGCAGTAGGAAATAAAATGGTAGGCGCAAGAGTCAATGGTAAGTTAGTCAATATAGACTATAAGATACAGAATGGAGACCGTATTGAGATATTGACGTCCCAGAATTCTAAGGGACCGAGCCGTGACTGGCTGAATATTGTAAAGAGTCCGCAGGCAAAGTCCAAGATTAACCAGTGGTTTAAAAAGGAATACAAGGAAGACAATATTATACGCGGACGCGAGTTGATGATGGCATACTGTAAGACCAAGTCGGTGGATGTCAGCAATATTTTAAAGCTGAAGTACCAGCAGATTGTACAGCGTAAATATGGTTTTAGGGACTGGGATGCGGTGATGGCGGCTATTGGTCATGGAGGTCTTAAAGAAGGTCAGGTTGTAAACCGTCTTGTTGAAGAGTACGAGAAGGAGCACAAGAAAGAGACTACGGATGAATCTATTTTAGAGAAACTGTCTGGTGTGGGCAATCAGACTGTGCATATTGCCAAGTCCAAGAGTGGGATTGTGATAAAAGGAATTGACGATATGGCAGTAAGGTTTTCTAAGTGCTGTAATCCGGTACCGGGAGATGAGATTGTAGGCTTTGTGACGAGAGGACGTGGAATGACTATCCATCGGACAGATTGTGTTAATATGCTCCATTTATCAGCGGCGGAGCGGGAACGTCTCATTGCTGCAGAGTGGGAGAATGATGGTGACGGTGAGAACGGCGGTCAGTACCTGGCGGAGCTTAAGATGTATGCTTATGACCGTCAGGGTATGCTGATGGACATATCTAAGATACTTACGGAAGCAAAGATTGATGTGAAATCTATGAATATCCGTACCAGCAAGAAAGGAACGGCGACCCTTGATCTGGGATTTATTGTTCACAGCCGTGAGGAATTGAACCGGATTATTGAAAAGCTTCGTCAGATAGAAGGTGCGATTGATATTGAGAGAACGGTAGGTTAAGTAAATGAAAATAGAGAAGTTTGTAATAGGAATGGTATCTACCAATTGTTATATTGTGACAAATGAAGAGACAAAGGAATGTTTTATGATTGATCCGGGCACATTTCGTCCGGAGATCGTGTCTCATATCAGAAGTGGAGGACTGACATTAAAGGCGATTCTTCTGACTCACGGACATTTTGATCATATTATGGGAATTGATGGATTTTTGCAGGAATTTTCTGTTCCGGTTTATGCCTGTGAAGAAGAAAAGAAGCTTTTGGAAAATGAAAGGTATAATGCTTCTATTATGTATGGAGAAGGATATACATTTACCGAGGCAGTATATGTGACGGATGGACAGATTCTGGATGTGGCAGGGATGAAAATCCGGGTGATTCACACACCGGGACACACTATAGGCGGATGTTGTTATTATCTGGAGGATGAACTGGTACTGTTCAGTGGTGATACACTTTTTCAAGAGTCCATCGGGCGTGCAGATCTTCCCACAGGGAGTGCAAGCGCTTTAGTGCGTTCTGTCCGTGAAAAACTTTTGATACTGCCAGAAGCAGTGCGGGTCTATCCGGGACACGAAGAAATGACTACTATTGAAATGGAACGGAAATACAATCCGTTCATTTAGAGTGTAATAAAAAGGATATATTATGATAGAAATTATCTGCAAAGAGACACTGTATACTTATAATGCATACCATATCACTAAGGCATTTTTCCCGGAGGAGAAAATATACCAGCGTGTGGATGAAGAGCAAGAACCTCTTGTAATGTTAGAAGGAAAAGGAGGTCCTTGCTTTTCCATTGCCCTGTCTTTGACAGAGGGAGAAGACAAAGCGTCAGTGAAGTCTGAGCGCGACAATAGAAAAATATGTGAAACAGAGAATGAGCAAGAATCAGTCAAACGTCAGAAGAAAAAGAGACAGGTAACAAAGCTGCTGTATCAGTTTCTGAGTAAGGAAACAGGAAAAAGTCTTGCATGGGGAATGCTCACGGGAGTACGCCCAACCAAACTGGCTATGCAGAAATTGGAAGAGAATATAAGTGAAAATGAAATTACTAAGTTTTTAAAAGAAGAATATTTTGTATCTGATAAGAAAGCGTATCTGGCGGTTCAGATTGCCTTGAGAGAGAAAAAGCTGTTGGAGAAACTGCGTCCTGAGGGATTTAGCCTGTATGTGGGGATTCCATTTTGCCCAAGTGTTTGTTCCTACTGTTCTTTTAGCTCTTCGCCTGTGGAACTCTGGAAAAGGAGGATAGATGATTATTTGGATGCGCTCTGCAAGGAAATCCGGGCATTGGGAAAGCTGTCACAGGGACGGCAGCCGGACACGGTATATATTGGAGGCGGGACGCCGACCAGCTTAAGTGCAGGGCAGTTGGAAAGTCTGCTTGCAACGATTGAAAAAGCCTTTTCATTGGAAAGTGTTTTGGAATACACGGTAGAAGCCGGACGGCCCGACAGCATCACAAAGGAGAAGCTGGAAGTAATCCGCCGTCATCAGGCGACACGGATTTCTGTAAATCCGCAGACCATGCAGCAGAAGACGTTAGATTTAATCGGACGCAGACATACGGTGCAGGATGTAAAAGACATTTTCCATATGGCAAGAGAACTTGGATTTGATAATATCAATATGGATCTGATTGCCGGACTGCCCGGAGAAAATGCAGAGGATATGGCAGATACATTAAGGCAGATCGAAGAAATTCATCCTGACAGTCTGACGGTTCATTCACTTGCGATCAAACGGGCAGCCAAAATGGGACAGGAAATGAAAACGGCACATTCTGCGAAACAGATGAGACCGGATGGGAAAATGCAGGCGGATGATCAGCGGCGGGAAGATTCTTTATGTGGTCAGATCGCAAAAATGGTGGAAGACAGTGCGGCATCAGCAGCGAGGATGGGGCTTTTGCCATATTATTTATACCGCCAGAAAAATATTGCGGGAAATTTTGAAAATGTTGGCTATGCAAAGGTTGACAAAGCCGGAATATACAATATACTTATTATGGAGGAAAAGCAAACGATCCTTGCCGCAGGAGCAGGGGCAGGAACGAAGATCGTACTGCCTGAGAAGATACGTTTGGATAATGGTAAGGAAACTAATCTGATCCGTATTGAAAATGTAAAAAACATCGAAGAGTATATTGGCAGAATTGACGAAATGATTGAAAGCAAATCTGCACGGATAGCAGAATTATTACAATAGGTAAAGAAAAGGAGTTTATTATGGCATTGAAAAAGAAACCGGTTACCGGAATGAAAGATATGATGCCCGAGGAGATGGAAATCCGCGATTACGTGATCGCGTTGATTAAAGATACTTACAAAGCATTTGGATTTTCTTCTATGGAGACACCGTGTGTGGAACATATAGAGAACCTGTGCAGTAAGCAGGGCGGCGACAATGAGAAGCTGATCTTCAAGATTTTGAAGCGTGGAGAAAAATTGAAACTGGACACTGCAAAGGAAGAAGCGGACTTAGTAGACGGAGGTCTGCGTTATGATCTGACTGTACCCTTGTCCCGTTATTATGCAAACAATGCCAATGAACTGCCGTCTCCGTTTAAGGCATTGCAGATGGGAAATGTATGGCGTGCGGACAGACCCCAGCGAGGCCGTTTCCGTCAGTTCATGCAATGTGATATCGACATTTTGGGCGAGCCGTCCAATCTTGCGGAGATTGAACTGATCCTTGCAACGTCTGCACTGCTTGGAAAACTGGACTTTAACAATTTTACTATCCGTATCAATGACCGTCGCTTTTTGAAGGCAATGGCGGCATACAGTGGATTTGCAGAGAGTGAGTACGATCAGGTATTTATTACACTGGATAAGATGGACAAGATTGGAATGGACGGAGTCCGGAAGGAATTGGAGGAAAACGGCTATGAGAAAGAAGCGGTCGGCAAGTATCTCCAGATTTTTGAAGAGATTACGAATGATGTGGAAGGCGTTCGGTGGTGCAAAGAAAAGCTGGAAGGTTATCTCCCGGCGGATGCGGCAGAATCATTGGAAATGATCATCACAAGTGTGGAAAACGCCAAAGAAGCAGACTTTAAGATTAGTTTTGACCCTACACTGGTACGCGGAATGTCTTATTATACCGGAACAATTTTTGAGATTGCAATGGATGAGTTTGGCGGTTCTGTTGGCGGCGGCGGACGTTATGATGAGATGATCGGAAAATTTACCGGACAGAATACACCGGCAGTCGGATTTTCCATTGGATTTGAAAGAATCGTTATGCTTCTTTTAGAGCGTGGATACAAGATTCCCGCAAGCCGTCAGAAGAGAGCTTATCTGCTGGAGAAGAAATTAGGGCCGGCAGAGCTTTTAGATGTTCTGGAACAGGCAAAGAAGGATCGTGCGGATGGTATGCAGGTTATGATTGCCAATATGAAGAAGAACAAGAAGTTCCAGAAAGAGCAGCTTGCACAACAAGGCTATACAGATGTTGTGGAAGTGTTCTGTAAATAAGTTATGTTCAAATATTCTGATGTATATTGGATGACGAACATGGTTACAGAATTGTGTTATGTGAAGGCATAGAAGATAAAGAAAAAGGGATAGAAAAGAGGAAGAGATCATGGCAGAGTCAATGAAAGGTTTACACCGTACTCACCGCTGTGCAGAACTTTCTGGTGCAAATATCGGCGAGAAGGTTACGGTTATGGGATGGGTACAGAAAAACAGAAATAAGGGCGGACTGGTATTTGTAGACGTTCGTGACCGCTCAGGAATTATTCAGGTAGTATTTGAAGAAGGAAAATGTGACGCAGAGTTGATCGAACGTGCGGCAAGCCTTAGAAGTGAATATGTAGTTGCGGTCGTAGGAACTGTTGAGAAGCGTTCCGGAGCCGTAAACGGCAATATCTCAACAGGAGAGATAGAAGTAATCCCAGAGCAGATGCGTATTCTGTCTGAATCTGAGACACCGCCGTTTCCGATTGAAGAGAATTCTAAGACAAAGGAAGAAGTGCGCCTGAAATATCGTTATCTGGATCTGAGAAGACCGGATCTTCAGAGAAACTTAATGATGAGAAGCAAGATTGCTACGCTGACCCGTCAGTTTCTTGCCGATGAAGGCTTTCTGGAGATTGAAACACCGATTCTTGGTAAGACGACTCCGGAAGGAGCGAGAGATTATCTTGTTCCGAGCAGGATTCATCCGGGCAGCTTCTATGGATTGCCGCAATCGCCGCAGCTTTACAAACAGCTTTTGATGTGTTCTGGATATGACCGTTATTTCCAGATTGCAAAATGTTTCCGTGACGAGGATTTGCGTGCCGACAGACAACCCGAATTTACCCAGATCGATATGGAGTTGTCCTTTGTAGATGTAGATGATGTGATTGATGTCAATGAGCGTCTCCTGGCAAAACTGTTTAAAGAGATACTGGATATTGAAGTGGAACTGCCGCTTCCGAGAATGACCTGGCAGGAAGCTATGGACCGTTATGGCTCCGATAAGCCGGATACCCGTTTTGGCATGGAACTGGTCGATGTGACAGAAGCGGTGAAAGACAGCGAGTTTGTTGTATTTAAGGGAGCCATTGAGAATGGAGGATCTGTTCGTGGTATCAATGCCAAAGGACAAGGAAGTATGCCGCGTAAAAAGATTGATAAGCTGGTAAGCTTTGCAAAGGATTTCGGTGCGAAAGGACTTGCTTATATTGCCATTCAAGAAGACGGAACAGTGAAATCTTCCTTTACAAAATTTATGACAGAAGAAGAAACCCAGAACCTGATTCAGACTATGAACGGTGAGAACGGAGACTTGCTGTTATTTGCAGCAGATAAAAATAAAGTAGTGTGGGACGTACTTGGCAACCTGAGGCTGGAACTGGCACGTCAGATGGAACTGTTGGATAAGAACGAGTATAAGTTTCTCTGGATCACTGAATTCCCACTGCTCGAGTGGAGCGAGGAGCAGAACCGTTTTACTGCAATGCACCATCCGTTTACCATGCCGATGGAAGAAGATCTGCAGTATATAGATTCTGATCCGGGAAGAGTCCGTGCAAAGGCATATGACATCACTCTTAATGGAAATGAAATTGGCGGCGGAAGTATCCGAATCCACCAGAATGAAATTCAGGAGAAGATGTTTGAGGTGCTTGGTTTTACAAAAGAGCAGGCATACAGTCAGTTTGGTTTCCTGCTGAATGCATTTAAATATGGTGTTCCGCCTCATGCCGGACTTGCGTACGGTCTGGACCGTATGGTCATGCTGATGGCGAAGGTAGACAGTATTCGTGATGTGATGGCATTCCCGAAGATAAAAGATGCATCCTGCCCGATGACAGAGGCTCCGAGTATGGCTGATGAGAAGCAGCTGGAAGAATTGGGACTGGCTCTGGCGGAGGAAGAAGCACATTCGTAACAGATGATTCATACACGGTATAATGAGGAAAAAGAGGGAAAGTGCCCTTTATCCTACTCTAAGAATACAAATTGCATGAATTGTCTGAAAAAAACAGAAAAATTCAGACACATAAATTGAAAAAATGTGTTGACTTTCAGGTGTTCCTATAGTATAGTTATTATTGTTCTGAGGAACACCTAAGAAATGCGATAGTGGCTCAGTTGGTAGAGTACGACCTTGCCAAGGTCGGGGTCGCGGGTTCGAACCCCGTCTATCGCTCTTAAGAAAAGGATTGATACGAAAGTATTGATCCTTTTTCTTGTGTGTGTCAAACACGAAGAAACCACTTTAGCAAATAAAGAAATGATACATAGGATGAGCTATAAAATCTATGACAGTGAAGGGGATTTAGTGGAAAGTGGAATCATGCCTATATCAAAAGAAGAAGCACAGTTACGTCTGGATTATGGTTCAAGAACATTGGTAAATGGTCAAACAATGGTATTAGATAATAATGGTTCAATGTTTATTGTTCCTAGTGGAGCATACATTACCATGGCATTTGGATTAAACAGAAATACTACTGTTTTTGCCGGAATTTATTGCTCAAATCAAGGAAGATATCTAAATTCATGGACAGGTTTTACAGGTGGCCATCAATTGAATATCAAATAAATAATGTGTCTCTCAAAAACCTACAGCTGGATTTTACAGAATCCGGCTGTAGATAAAAATCATGATTACTATCTTTTTGCAGTAAATAACATACTGTTGTGATATAAATAAATGAAAATTGGTTTCGAGTTAATAAGTTATATGTCAATAATATAAGAAAAATGGTATTCATTAAAGGTTATATTGACCAAAAAGAAAGTTAATCAAGTTTAAAAATTTCCCCCTTTTTTACTGTAATGGAGTCGGAACTTCCACCAACAAGGCAGACATAGTATTCACCTGATTTTAACGCATTTAATTCATAGTTTTGAAATAATCCATGTTCAGATTTTAATTCTTTCATTAATTTCCCATCATAAACATATTGATATATAATGGACTGACCTTTCCCATTATTTATTTCTGAAGGGTATAATTCAAGTTGAATCTGTAAGGCTTCCCCTTTTTTTAGATCCCATCCACTTCCATTCTCTTTTTTTAATATTACCATGGAATCATTTGTAAATATGAATTCTGGAACTAAAAAAATTCCATTTTCTTCTGTAACTGTAAACTCATCTACTACTCGTGGTATGTGGGCATCTTTTTCTATATTTTTTATGATATCACTTTCTTCAAGAATATTATACATTCCTTTAGATGTATTTTCAGCTTTCGCATTATACGTCAACTCTTTCCCTATTAAATGCTTATTTTCATCGCTCACTAATTCAATTCCACCTTCTAATACGGACAACTGCTTGATTGCAAAAACAGTTGAAGAAATTGTCATCAACACAAGTGCTGCAATAAGAAGTCGTCCTCTCCAAGTAACTCTTTTTCTTTTTCTATTCTTTGGAAGCATTTTCATAACATTTTGCAAAGTAATCTTGTAATCAAAATTTTGGTATAAAATCTTTTCGAGTTCTTGTTCATTCATATGATTTGTCAATAAATCTATGGATTCTTCTGAGATCAAGTCAAACATATCATAATAGCTAATTTTCATAAATAAACCCGCCTTTCTTTAAGAGTATTTTTAACTTTTCGCGGCTTCTTTTAAGCCATGTTTTAATTGTTGACTCTGATTGGTCTTCTTCTTTAGCAATTTGTTTAATTGTTTTTCCTTGAAAATAAAATTTTATCAAAACAATTTGATATTCTATACGCAATTCTTTCAGTGCGGATAGCAACATCTCACGCAATTCAATCTTTGAAAATTCATCACTGACTGTTAGAAGAATGTGTTCATCAAATGGAAGATGTGAAATATTTTTCTTTTTTTCATTTAATGAAATATTACGTGCCATAGCTCCTAAGTAGGGTTTTAGGTCGAAATAATTTTGAATATCTATTTTTTCCGCATTTTCCCATAGAGTAAAGAATATGTTATTAATTACTGCCTGCATGTCAAGAATATCTGTAAAACCCTCTAAAGTATTAAAAACAATAGTCGCAACGTAAGCATTATATTGACATATTACTTCTTCTAATGCTTTAGGGTCTTTTCTTTTTAAACGAGTAACGAGATCAACATAATTCATAAAATCACCTCCTGGTATCTATGATAATATATCGTTTAAGATTTATCTTTTAATATATATATAAGGAATAAATAATAAAGGTTTCAACCATTGAGAAATCTAAGGAGATGAAGTATAATATGAACACTTGGCGAGGTATTTTTGAGATTAGTCTGGTACAATAAATGGAAAGCTGACCGGGAAAAAGAGAGGAAAGAGGGAGTGACTGTGAGAATTGTCTATGAAATCATGCACGGAGAAGAAAAAACTGCCAGAATCGACACGCAGGGGCATTGTAAAATATATGCTCCTGCCATGATGCCATACAATTTGTATCTTGATGATACAGAGGAGGATGTGGATACACTGGTAAATAATGTGACAAATTTTTACTATTGGTGTGCCTCTCGCATGCTGACGTTGGACAGACAGTACGCAAAAGAGATATTGAACAGTATTGGAGAGTCGCAGACGATGACAGACCGAGGGCGGGCGCAGATCGCATTGAACTATCGCTGCGTGTCGCTGACAGATATTTACTGGGTAAAAAGAGAAGAAGAGACTGCCTTGTTCTCCGAAGTCAATTTGTACGAAAACCATTTGGACAATGCCTTTGTGGACGTCTCTCTTCGGGGAAAGCAGATGACCGTTGAGAATCAAAGTCTGGCAAGAGATTTGTCTACCAATGGCTGTTTTCCGAAAGCATGGGTACGAAGGGAAAAGAAATTTTTTCTGCTGAAAGACGGTGGAACGGATGCAGTGGAGCGGGAGATTCTTGCAAGTAAGGTGTGCCGGTGCTTTCGATGCCCACAGGTAATCTACAGGGAGGGAGTGTATGACGGAGAAAAAGTCTCAGTCAGTGAGATCATAACGTCTCTGTGCAACTCTATTGTATCGAGAGAGGCTTTTGAGGTATATGCGGTAAATCAGGAATTTGATGCTCTGGAATATATTTTGAAGCTGGATGAATATGATTTTTATATGATGAACATTTTGGATTATCTGGTTGGCAATACGGACCGGCATTGGGGAAATTGGGGACTTTTGATAGATAACCGGACGAATCAGGCGATTTCGCTTCATGCATTGATGGACTTTAATCAGGCATTTCAGGTTTATGATACATTGGAAGGGGCAAATTGCCAGACTTTGTATCAGAGAAAACTCAGTCAGAGAGAAGCGGCAGTGGAGGCGGTAAAGAAGATCGGACTGAATCAGATTGCAGAGATAGAGGAAAGCTGGTTTCAGGGGAAAAAAGAAGTATATGCAATGCTTAAGGCACGGCTTAAGGTGTTAAAGGAAGCGGGATGAAGTATCGCTTCGGGTATCAGAATAGAATAAAGAAAAGAAAAACACGTCTGACAAGGAAAAAGCTTGAGAACAGGCGTGTTTTTTAATCGTATAAGAAACTTTGCTCCCCATACGGTAAATTGAAATGGTTCAATGAATATCGCATTTGGAGGCATTGAATTATAAATTTTCTATCTTACCGGTGCAGTATTGTTTACAATCAGAAATGGGGACATGTATCCAAGATCAATGATGAAATTATTTCAAGAACATTCTAAGCATTTTTTCATACATCTTTTTGTATGGCTGATATCTCATCGGAAGATCCATCCACGTCTTTTTATCCACAATACTTTTATAGTGTGAGAAAGTACGAAATCCATCTTTTCCGTGGTATGAACCCATTCCGCTTTCACCAAATCCGCCGAATCCCATTTCGCTTGTTGCAAGATGAATGACTACATCATTGATACATCCGCCTCCGAAACCACATCTTGCAGTCACCTGTTTTGCAACAGACTGATCAGAAGTGAAGATATACAATGCAAGCGGGTGCGGCATGGAATTGATTTTTTCTACTGCCTGACCAAAACTGTCATATGTGACAATTGGAAGTACTGGACCGAAAATTTCTTCTTGCATAACCGGGTCTTCCCATGTGACATTGTTAAGTATAGTTGGTTCGATCTGCAAGGTCTTTTCGGATAATTTGCCTCCGTGACAGATTTTATTGCTATTAATGAGTCCGGTGATCCGATGGAAATGTTTCTCATTGATAATTTTACCATAATGTTTATTTTTCAGAGGTTCGTGTCCGAATTGTTTTGTAATCTGCTTCTTTAGCTCCTGAATGAGTGCATCTTTGACTGCTTTATCACAGTAAATGTAATCCGGGGCGACACAGGTCTGTCCGCAGTTTAAGTATTTCCCAAAGACGATTCGTCTGGCGGCAAGCTTTAAGTCGGCGGTTTTCTCCACGATACAGGGACTTTTGCCGCCCAGTTCCAGTGTGACGGGAGTTAAATGCTCCGAAGCATGCCGCATAACGTCTCTTCCGACAGCCGGGCTTCCGGTGAAGAAAATATAGTCAAAATGTTCTTCCAAAAGACAGGTGTTTTCCGCACGTCCGCCCAGAATAACGGATACATATTCCGGTGGGAAGCATTCTCCAATAATACGTTTTATCAGAGCACTTGTTGCCGGAGAATAAGCGCTGGGTTTTAGTACCGCGGTATTTCCGGCGGCAAGGGCGTCTACAAGCGGCTCAATGGCCAGCATAAACGGATAGTTCCAGGGGCTCATGATCAGAGTGACTCCGTATGGAGACGGTTTCTGGTAACTTTTGGAATGAAACTGGGCCAGGGGCGTCCAGACTGTTTTCTCCCTTGCAAATGCCCGGGTGTGTTTGACCATATAGCTTAACTCACTTAAGACAAGTCCTGTTTCGCACATGTAGGTTTCAAACGGACTCTTTCCCAAATCACTTTTTAATGCGGCGTTGATTTCTGCCTCATGCTCCAAAATACAGGCTTTCAATCTGCAAAGAGCGGATATACGGTATTCTACAGACAAGGTGGCTCCTGTATAGAAAAAACGGCGTTGTTTTTCTACAATTTTCTTGATTTCATCTGCTGTCATTTTGTTAGTCCTCCATTAACATATAATAGAACTTTTCCAGTTCTGCCGCGTCCATTAAGACAGGAACGGGATAGAGAGGATTCGCTTCTTTGTCCGCATAGTGAGATAGTTTGGGGATATCTTCCTCTTGAATTTCCGGAATGGTTGTTCCAATTCCGAATTCTTCGTTCATTTTCTTGATTTCCTGTATAAAGGTAAGAGCCGCCATTTCTTGGGGAGTCTCTTTTGCAGCAATTCCAGCGGCGACGGCAAGCTTGTGCAGTTTTTTATAAATTTGCGGTCCGTAGGCTTCCAGCACGTAAGGAAGAATTATCGAATTGGCAAGACCGTGGGACACATTGTATTCTCCGCCCAGAGAATGTGCAATCGCATGAACGTATCCTACATAGGATTTTGTAAATGCACATCCGGCATAATAGGAAGCATGCAGCATATTTTTACGATTATCGATATTGGAACCGTCATGATATACATCTCTTAAGTTTTCAAAAATAAGTTTTACTGCAAGCAATGCGTCTTTTCTCGTACCGTAAGTTGTAGAATTTCCGATAAATGCTTCAATAGCATGAGTAAGGGCGTCCATACCTGTTGTGGCGGTGATAAATGGCGGCATACTTAATGTCACCTTTGGATCGAGAATAGCATACCGGGGGATCAGCGGAAAATCGTTGATGGCGTATTTATGTCTTGTTAAATCATCTGTTATCACAGCAGCAAGGGTTGTTTCGCTTCCTGTACCTGCCGTAGTAGGAATGGCGATCAGAAGCGGAAGCTTCCGGTGTATTTTAAGGATTCCTTTCATTTTGGCAAGAGACTGTCTGGGCTTTGCAATACGGGCGCCTACTGCTTTGGCACAGTCTATACAGGAACCGCCGCCGAATCCGATGATCGCGTCACAGCCGTTTTCCTGATAGAGTTCAAGAGCATCCGCTACATTGACTGTTGTCGGATTCGGAACAGTCTTGTCATAGATCACATAGGAAATATCTTCAGCATCCAGACAACGTTCCAGCCGTTTTGTAAGACCCAGTTTTAGGATTGCTTTATCAGTAATGATCAGAGTGCGGCTGCATTTGTGTTTCTTTATGATGTCTGGAATTGCTTTGACACTTTTTGATATCTTCGGCTTCCTGTATGGAAGGAAGGGAAGTGCAATTTTTAATCCTGTCTGGAAAGTTCTGCAATATAATTTTTTAATACGATTCATGTTATAGATTCCTTTCGATTTGGTCAATATTATCGGCGATAACAGAGAGTACACGGTAGAAAATCTCCCGTTCCTCATGGGTAATTCCCTTTCCTGTCTGCTCGGTAATGTAGAGAATAACTTTCTGGATTTCTTGTGCATATTTCTTGCCTTTATCTGTTAAAATGACTTTTGCACGGTATTTTTTTCCGGCGGAAGCATCCATATAAGAAATGAATCCATCGGAATCCAACTCTGAGAGAATACGGGAAACGGCTGCTTTGTCCTCGTTACATTTCAGACACAGATCAGCTGCGGTTAGACCTTCTGGAGCACAAGACAAGTGGTAAAGACACATCGCATGTGTGCTCTTGAGACCGAAAGCTGACATCTGTTGCTTTTTGATTTTCTGTATTTTTTTATAAATGCGGGAAACTCCATTGGTCAGTTTTTCAAATCTGTCGATCATAATCAAAGATGTCTCCTTATTACCAAATATGATTACAATTATCTAGAAGTTGATTTATCAACAAGGTTCAATGAAAATATACCACCGAGATGTTGAGTTGTCAATAAAATAGCGTTTTATTTATGACTAGTCATATCTGATGAACTATGCTATGATAGGAAACAGCAGATTTAATAGATAGTATGGAATATAATATAATGTGGGAGGCAGAGAAATGGCGAAGAAAATAAAAGTGGCATTACTGGGTGCCGGAACAGTTGGAACCGGGGTTTATAAGCTGATTCAGAGGAGGGCAGACGTGATGGAGAAGACCATCGGCGCTAAGCTGGAACTGAAGAAGATTCTGGTTCATAGTCTCGGTAAGAAAAGAGAAGGGATTGACGAGAGTCTGTTGACAGATAACTGGCAGGAGATTCTAAATGATGAGGAGATTCAGATTGTGATTGAGGTGATGGGAGGTATCGAGCCTGCAAGAACAATGATTTTGGAAGCCCTCCATGAGGGAAAGCATGTGGTAAGTGCGAACAAGGATCTGATTGCGGTGCACGGCGGAGAGCTTTTAGATGCGGCAGAGGAGAAAAAATGCGATTTCTTATTTGAAGCAGCTGTGGCAGGCGCGATACCGATCATCCGTCCGTTGAAGCAGTGTCTGGCAGGCAATGAAATCAGCGAGGTGCTTGGAATTGTTAACGGTACGACGAACTATATTCTGACAAAAATGTTTGAAGAGAATATGGGCTTTGAAGAAGCTCTCGCAAAAGCAACCGAGCTGGGGTATGCAGAAGCTGATCCGACAGCCGACGTAGAAGGTCTGGACGCAGGACGTAAGGTTGCAATCATGGCGTCTATTGCTTTTCATTCAAGAGTGGTATTTGATGATGTATATACGGAAGGTATTACAAAGATTACATCAGAAGACATCGCCTATGCAAAGGAATTTGACAGTGTGATCAAGCTGCTTGGTGTGACACGCAATACAGAAAACGGAATCGAAGCGAGCGTTTATCCGATGATGTTAAATAAAGACCATCCACTGGCATCTGTGCGGGATTCTTTCAATGCTGTATTTGTTCATGGAGATGCAGTGGATGACGCTATGTTCTACGGACGTGGAGCGGGAGAGCTGCCTACGGCAAGCGCGATTATAGGGGATGTCATTGATGTGGCAAGAAATCTACAGTACGGCTGTACCGGACGCATCAGCTGCACCTGTTATAATCAGACTCCTGTTAAAGCATTTGACGAGGTGAGAAATAAATTCTTCCTTCGTATGCAGGTGCACAATAAACCGGGAGTACTGGCACAGATAGCTCAAGTGTTTGGAGACCATAAGGTAAGCATTACAAGAGTTGTACAGAAGAACGCACAGTCAGAACAGGCGGAGCTTGTAATTGTAACCGAGAAGGTAAAAGAGAAGCATTTGAAAAATGCACTTCATGTATTGAAAGAAATGGATGATATTATTGAAATCAGCAGCGTAATCCGCGAGTATTAGGCTATAAACAGGTAGTAAAGAATATAGCACAAATCGAAGGTGGGTGATTGTGTGGAAAAGAGAGGAAACCAGATTGGTTTCATAGTCAAACAGATTAATAATATTTATGAGAAAGAATTAAATGAACGGCTGAAAAAATTGGGAATCACTTCATCCCAGTGTGCGGTATTGGATTATTTATTTCATACAAATAAAGAAGAGGTCAATCAGCGTGATGTGGAGCGAAGTCTTAGTCTGAAGAATCCGACTGTGACAGGGATCTTGAAACGGATGGAGGAAAAGGGGTTTATTTTAAGCGTGCCAAATGCAGTGGATAAGCGGAAGAAAAACATTTACCTGACTGAAAAGGCATATGATATTCAAAGGAAGATGGATGCAGACAGACGTAAACTCGACAAGCGGCTGACGATCGGACTGAGCAAGAAGGAAGTAGCCGCGCTTAGCAGAGGACTTGAGAAAGTATTGTATAATATTTCTGAGCCGTGATATAACATGATGCCAGGATTGTTGTAAATACGGCGGTGGAACAAAACAGGGAGGTAGCAAATTTGAGTTACGCAGATAAAGTATTTATTGATATGTGTAAAGACATTATTGAAAATGGGACAAGTACCGAGGGAGAGAAGGTGCGTCCGGTGTGGGAAGACGGAACGCCGGCGTATACGATTAAGAAATTCGGTGTGGTCAACAGATATGATCTCTCCAAAGAATTTCCGGCGCTGACGCTTCGGCGTACCGGTATCAAGAGCTGTACCGATGAATTGTTGTGGATCTGGCAGAAGAAGTCCAACAATATCAATGATCTGAACAGTCATATCTGGGACAGCTGGGCAGATGAGAAAGGTTCCATCGGGAAAGCATACGGTTATCAGATGCAGGTAAAGCATCAGTACAGAGAAGGGATGATGGATCAGGTAGACAGGGTAATTTATGACTTGAAGAACCATCCGTACAGCCGCCGCATTATGACAAATATCTATGTACATCAGGACTTACATGAGATGAATCTCTATCCGTGTGCATATAGTATGACATTCAATGTGACAAAGGAGAAGGACAGTGACAGGCTGACGCTGAACGGTATTTTAAACCAGCGTTCACAGGATGTGCTGGCGGCAAATAACTGGAATGTGTGCCAGTATGCGGTACTGCTTCATATGCTGGCACAGGTGTGTGATATGAAGGTAGGCGAATTCGTGCATGTGATCGCAGACGCCCATATTTATGACCGTCATATCCCGCTGATTCAGGAATTGATTTCCAGAAAACCGCTTCCGGCGCCGGATTTCTGGCTGAATCCTGAGATTCGGGATTTCTATGATTTTACAACGGAGGATGTTCGTCTGGATCATTATGAGACACATCCGCAGATTAAGAATATTCCGATTGCGGTATAAATAAAAGAATGGAGAATATAAGATGAAGGCAATAGCAGCAGTAGACAGTAACTGGGCGATTGGAAATAAAAACCGCCTGCTGACGAGTATACCGGCAGATATGAAGTTCTTCCGTGAAAAGACAAATGGTCATGTAGTTGTGATGGGGCGAAAGACATTGGAGAGTTTCCCCAACGGACTTCCGCTTAAGAACCGCACCAACATTGTACTGACGGCAAACAAAAATTATCAGGCCAAGGATGCGGTTATCGTTCATACAGAAGAGGAGCTTCTGGAAGAGTTGAAGAAATATGATACTGAAGAGGTTTATATTATCGGTGGGGAGAGTATATATCAAATGATGATTCCGTATTGTGATACCGCGTATATCACAAAGATCGATCATGCTTACGAGGCAGACACATATTTTCCAAATCTGGATGTAATGGACGGTTGGAGGATGACGGAGGAAAGCGAAGAGCAGACCTGCTTTGATCTGGAGTATACTTTTACAAAATATGAAAAGAAATGTTACTGCGAATAGTAACATGTTAGGAAGGATAAGATATCGTTGGCGGATTCGATATAGATGCTGCCGGTTTATCAGCTCTGATATGATATAAGGAGACCAATGGTATATGGATGAAATAGCAGTGTGGAACAATAATACTTTAATGATAGCGGCAATTTTAATGGCTGTACCGGGGGCAGTTTATGTAAGGGGCAGGGAACGGAATAAGAAAAAAGTGCTGGTTTTTAAAGCGTTGGCAACTCTTGTCGCAGACGTTCTGGCAGTGGCGGTTGCCGTACACCATGGAACATTTGCGGCATGGTGTGTGGCAATAGGGATTTTCCTCTATGCATGTGCGGATATTTTGCTGGAGATTCAATTTGTTTCAGGAATTATCTGTTTTGGCATCGGACATCTATGGGTGATCGCCGGAATCGGAATGGAGGGGATTTCTGGTGTTGTGACAGCGGTCATTTTTGTATTTCTGTATGGATCTGCATTATGGATATTCCATCCGCATATGAAAAAACTGAAGCAGTTAAAAATACCGGGCTTAATCTATGCGGCGCTGCTCTGTATGATGTGCGCTGCCGCAGTTGGCGCAGCACTTACAAATGGTACTGCATGGAAGTGGACGAGGGCAGTGGGAGGGTTATGCTTTGTGATTTCTGATGGAATTATTGCAAAGAACTTTGTAAAACGTTCCCGAAGCCGCCTGAGCGGAATTGTGCTGATGGTATTGTATTATACAGCAGTGTTTTTGCTGGGGGCAGCAGGAATATAAAAAAAGTTGGTTTGAGCATGTCATTTTTAGAGCTTTTATCTAGGAATAGAGCTTAATGATTTCTTCGGCAATAGATCGTTTTGCAGCACAGCGGTCCATTGCCTGTTTTTCTATGTAGCGGTGAGCTTCGGGCTCACTCATGGAAAGTTCACTGATCAAAATCCATTTTGCCTTGTTGACCAGACGTATTTCAGCCATTTTTTCATTGATGGATAAAGATTTCTTTTCAAATAGCCTCAGACGTTCTCTGGCACTTTCCATCCAGCTAAGGGCATGTACCATGGTCGGCTTTGAGGTGGGCTTTGGCAGTGTGAATACTCCATATTCAGAAACCCGGTCGTGAATACTGGCATGGATATCACTTTTTACCAGAAGCAGGACGGCGGATTGTTTGCCGCAGCAGGTATCGATGGCAAAACGAGTACCGGCGTCATCAGGCAAAGGAGCATTAATGATAACAAAATCAAAAGTCTTTTCTGCAAGCACACGTTTGGCGGCGCTGACACTGGTAACATTATGGATCGGGCAGTATCTTGTTTCGGGAAGCAGGTCGGCAAAGGCAGAGGTGAAGCTATCTGTTGCAGATACGATAAGTATACTATAAACACGTTCTTTTAAAGACATTTTGCACCTCCCCTTTTCATTAGTCTGTATTATTGATTGCAATAAATATCTAAGATGGCAGACGGTATATATTTTCTGACAAAATCACTGTTTGCAGCAACATTGCATGCTGATTTATAATCTCCGGGAAGCTGTTTGAATTTTGCAAGAGTATCTTCGTCTGTTTTATACAGGTTGATATCCGCAGGTGGCGTCAGCTCCGATTTGTTTTGGATTCCATCTAAAATGGCATAAATTATCAGAGAAAATGCCAGATAGGTATTTGCAGATGGATCAGGAGAACGAAGTTCCATACGGCGGTATTCGCTTACAGCAGCAGGGACTCTTATAAGTTGGGAACGGTTCTCACAAGACCATGAAACATATCTTGGAGCCTTATTACGTCCAAGGCGCTCATAGGAATTTTCAGTTGGATTTAAAAATACTGTCATCTCAGAAACCTTGTCCATAATACCTGCTATCAGGTAACTCATGTTGTCTGTATCATCAGAGGATTTCACAGATATATTGATATGAAAACCATTACCTGGTTTATCTTCTAATGGTTTTGGGCTGAAATCCGCATAAAGACCATTTCGTCTGGCGACTGTTTTTACAACTGTCTGAAAAGTCATGGCATTATCAGCGGCAGTCAGAGGATCAGAATAACGAATATCAATTTCGTTTTGTCCCGGTCCTTCTTCATGATGGGAGCTTTCCGGCTGAATTCCCATCTGTTCCAGCGTCAGGCATACTTCGCGGCGGATATTTTCTCCCCTGTCTTCCGGGGCAATATCCATATAGCTTGCGTTATCATAAGGGTCTTTGGTCGGGCTTCCATCATCATCCAGAGTGAATAGGTAGAATTCCTGTTCAGCACCAAAGAAGAATTGCAATCCAGCATTTTCGGCATCCTGAATTGCTTTTTTTAAAATAGAACGAGTATCACATTCAAATGTTTTTCCGTCTGACCGGATAATATTACAGAACATTCGTACCACACGGCCATGTTCAGGTCTCCATGGAAGGGGCATTAGTGTGTCTGCATCCGGATGGAGAAACAGGTCGGAATGGTTTTCATCGCCAAATCCTGCGATGGCAGATGCATCAATGGAGATTCCACATTCAAAAGCGCGGGGAAGTTCCTCGGACATGATGGATATGTTTTTCTGTTTGCCAAATACATCACAAAAGGCGAGGCGGATGAATTTTACATCTTCCTCTTGAACATATTGGATTACTTCTTCTTTTGAATACTTCATAAGCCTACCTACTTTCCTTTGAGTTGTGCAGATTTTAGTTCGCTACATACATTTGTTTGTATGGATTTTTACTGTCTGGTGTAATAACTGTAAATGGAGCAGATAAAAGTTCGTCTAAAGAATATCCGAAGTTATCGCAGTATTCGGAAAGGTATTCGTGGATCTCTGTTAAATCCCTGGGGCCTGCACATCTTACAGTTACCTGTTTGGGAAAACGAATCTCTTCGCAGTTTCCGCGCAGGAACATTTTTCCACCGTGCATTCCGGTACATGGAAAATTACCTACGATACGTTTGCCGTCTTTGTCAAGTCCAAGGACGATAATGATGCCGCCTGCCTGATATTCGCCGAGGAAGCTTCCGGCACATCCCCCGATGATCATGACCGGAATTTTTTCTTTGTAAGCCTTCATGTGGATTCCGGCACGATATCCGGCATTGCCCTGTACATAAATTTTTCCACCGCGCATGGCATAACCGGCAGCATCCCCGATGCTTCCGTGAATCAGGATCTTACCCTCATTCATGGTATCGCCAACAGCGTCCTGTGCATTGGCTTTTACGGTAATATGGGCATTGTTTAAGTATGCCCCCAGAGCATTGCCGGGGATTCCATTGATCGTAACATTCTTATCAGACATACCGGCAGCGATAAATCTCTGTCCGTGGCAGCATTCAATGGTACACTCCCTGTCTGCTTCACGGAGTGCCTTATTAACAGCTTCATAATCTAAATTTGCAGCATTAATGACTTGCATATTATACCACACCTCCCAAAAATTGTTTACGTTTTTCTATGAAAAATTTGCAGAAGCAGCATTATCACTGTTACTGTGCACAGTAACGCATTACTCCCCGGCGTGAGAAATACCAAGTATTTCAAGTTCCTTTTCTGTTAATCCAATGCCGCGCAGCATCAGTCGGTTCCCTCGTAAAGCCTCGATGGAATTAATCCCCATTCCACCCATCAGTTCTTTGATCTCATGATTCCATGCAGTCATCAGATTCGTCAGACGTTCACTTCCCGTTTCCGGATTCAGCCTTTTTACAAGTTCCGGACGCTGGGTTGCAATGCCCCAGTTACATTTACCGCTCTGGCAAGTACGGCAGAGGTGACAGCCCAGAGCCAGAAGAGCAGCAGTAGCCATATAACAGGCATCGGCACCAAGGGCAATGGCTTTGACCACATCGGCGGCACTTCGGATACTTCCGCCGACCACCAGTGATACATTGTTACGGATACCTTCGTCACGCAGTCTTTGGTCAACAGAAGCGAGCGCCAGTTCAATAGGAATACCAACATTGTCCCTAATTCTGGTGGGAGCAGCCCCGGTACCGCCGCGAAAGCCGTCAATGGCAATAATGTCTGCACCGCTTCGTGCGATACCGCTTGCAATTGCTGCAATATTGTGTACGGCAGCTACTTTTACAATAACGGGCTTCACATATTGAGTAGCTTCCTTTAAGGAGAAGACGAGCTGGCGTAAATCCTCAATGGAATAAATATCATGGTGAGGAGCCGGAGATATAGCATCAGAGCCTTCCGGAATCATACGGGTGCGTGATACGGCACCGACAATTTTTTCGCCGGGAAGATGTCCGCCAATGCCCGGTTTTGCCCCTTGTCCCATTTTAATTTCTATTGCGGCGCCCGTTTCCAGATAATCCTCATGGACGCCGAAACGTCCAGAGGCTACCTGTACAATAGTATTTTTTCCATAGCAGTAAAAATCTTCATGCAGACCACCCTCGCCGGTGTTATACAAGATGCCGAGCCTGCCTGCGGCAAGCGCCAAAGATTTATGGGCATTGTAGCTGATAGATCCGTAGCTCATGGCAGAGAACATGACAGGCATGGAAAGTTCCAGCTGCGGCGGTAATTTGCAGTCTAATTTTCCATCCTCTGTACGACTTACTTTCTGTGGTTTTTTACCAAGGTAAACTCTGGTTTCCATCGGCTCCCGCAGCGGATCAATGGAAGGGTTTGTGACCTGTGACGCATTGATCAGGATTTTGTCCCAATATACAGGGAGAGGGGCAGGATTGCCCATGGAGGATAAAAGGACACCACCGCTGTTTGCCTGTTTGTAAATCTCTTTCATCGTATCGTTTGACCAGTTTGCATTTTCTCGCATGGTACAGTCACTTTTTATGATTTTTAATGCTCTGGATGGACAGAAAGAAACACAACGCTGACAATTTACACATTTCGATTCATCACATTTCATAGTTTTATGTTCTCCATCGTAGCTGTGGACTTCGTTGGCGCACTGTCGTTCGCATACCCGGCAGGCAATGCATCTGTTTTCATTTCTGATTACTTCAAATTCCGGATAGATAAATTCAATACTCATTAAAACACACCTTCCTTTACTTTCACAATGACGGGCTCACCGCCGCCGGGAGACCAGATGTTTTCTGCGTTTGGCTCCATGGTCCGGATGGCAGCTTCTTCGCTGGCGATGAAGACCTTGTCATCTTTTTCCCCGACTACCATAGAACGCAGTTTCAACCGGTCATTCAACGCCATCAATCCGCCGTTAAATCCTAAAACGATGGAGAAAGGACCGGTCACAAGCAGACTCGGGAACATAGTTCTGAGATAGGTATGCTTTTTCTGATCTTCCAAATCTGTTTTCGCCGCAATAGTGCTCCAGAATGGGGCGGCAATGACACTTGCAGCTTCACCAAGGGTAAGACCCTGTACACGGAGCAGATAATCCATGATATAGGTAATGACTTCAGTATCGGTCTGGAGGGTACATTTATAGCCAAACATTTCGATAAATCGGCGGTTTGCATCATAAGAGGAAATTTCTCCATTATGTACGACAGAGTAGTCAAGCAGAGTAAACGGATGCGCTCCGCCCCACCATCCGGGTGTGTTTGTCGGATAGCGTCCGTGGGCTGTCCATGAGTATCCTTCATATTTTTCCAGTTTATAAAAAACACCTACATCTTCGGGGAAACCTACCGCTTTGAATGCACCCATGTTTTTACCGCTGGAAAAAACATGGGCACCGGGCATTTCAGCATTTATTTTCATAACTGTTCCGGCAACAAATTCTTTTTCATCCAACTGCAAAGATACCAGCATAGATTTTAACGGAGCAACAAAATATCTCCATATAATAGGCTCGTCTGTAATCGCCGGGATCTTGCGGGTCGGAATGACTTCCGATTGGATGATTTCAAACCTGCTTTTTAGGAAATCTTCGATTGATATGGCAAAAACAGAGATCGCTCCGGCGGTAAGTGCATATGTACTGGAGCTTGCGGATACAGCGGCAGCAAAGAAAGCTGTTGATACTTCTATTTCATGCAGTTACGAAGCAAGACTGCTGAAGAAGCTGGCAAGGCTGGAAGACCAGATTGCCATCAAAGCAGAAGAACTGGATGATGCTGTGATGAGACTTCAGGATGCAAAGGACATTGAAGAGGAATCTTATATGATCCGAGATGTTGTCTTAGGTAAAATGGGTGAACTCCGGGTTGCCTGTGACGAAGCAGAAACACTGACGGCAAAGAAATACTGGCCATTTCCGACATATGGAGATTTACTGTTTGGCGTAAAATAAAAGTGATGACGTAGAATAAAGGTCAGAAAAGATAGAAAATTTACGGAGGTAGATTCATATGTGTTCTATAATGGGTTACTGTAGCAGTGCTGACTATGATGTTTTTATGGAAGGATTTCAAAGGACCAAATCAAGAGGTCCGGATGACAGCCGAGTGGTTGAAACCGGCAATGGCTTACTTGGGTTTCATAGATTATCAATTATGGGACTGACCCCATTTGGGATGCAGCCATTTAAGTATGGGAAAAGTTATGTAGTATGCAATGGAGAAATTTATGGATTTGAGAAACTGAAAGAGGAACTGTCAGTAAAATATACATTTGAGAGTGAATCGGACTGCGAGATACTTTTACCCTTATATCAGGAATACGGTACAGATATGTTTGCCATGCTTGATGCAGAGTTTGCCTGTATCATCTATGATGGGGATGTGGGAGAATTTATTGCGGCAAGAGATCCGATCGGAATCCGTCCATTGTATTATGGATATGACAGGGAAGGCGCTGTTATATTTGCAAGTGAAGCGAAAAATCTGGTAGGGCTGACGGATAAGATTGAGCCGTTTCCACCGGGACATTATTATAAAGACGGTCAGTTTATCTGCTATTGTGACATTTCAGAAGCAGCCGCGGTCTGTCACGATGATCTGGAAACGGTCTGCAAGTGTATTCATGATAAACTGTCAGCCGGCGTGGAGAAACGTCTTATAGCTGACGCAAAGGTGGGCTTTCTGCTTTCCGGCGGTCTGGATTCTTCTTTGGTATGTGCTATCGCGGCAAAGAAAAGTAAACAGCCGATCAAGACCTTTGCGATCGGTATGAGTGAAGATGCCATTGACTTAAAATACGCAAAACAGGTGGCAGATTACATCGGAAGTGACCATACAGAGGTTTATATGACACCGGATGAAGTGCTGTCTTCGCTGGAAACGGTTATTCAGCTGCTTGGAACCTATGATATTACCACCATCCGTGCATCTATAGGAATGTATCTGGTGTGTAAGGCAATTCATGAACAGACCGATATCCGTGTTCTTTTGACCGGCGAGATCTCCGATGAATTGTTTGGTTATAAGTATACGGACTTTGCGCCGGATGCGAGAGCCTTTCAAAAGGAATCACAGAAACGGATCCATGAACTTCATATGTATGATGTTCTCTGTGCGGATCGTTGTATCTCAGTAAATTCACTGGAAGCAAGAGTTCCGTTTGGCGATCTGGATTTTGTAAAATATGTGATGGCGGCAGATCCGGAATTGAAGCTTAATACTTATGGAAAAGGAAAATATTTGCTGCGTCATGCGTTTGAACAGGGGGATTACCTGCCGGATGAAATTCTCTGGAGAGAGAAGGCTGCATTTTCAGATGCAGTAGGGCATTCCATGGTTGACTACTTGAAGGAATATGCGGAAAAGCAATACACAGATGCGGAATATAAAAGCAGATGCGGAAGCTATACTTATGCCAGACCATTTACAAAAGAATCTTTATTATATAGAGAAATTTTTGAAAAATATTATCCGGGGCAGGCAGAGATGGTAGCAGGCTTCTGGATGCCGAACAAAGAATGGGAAGGATGCGATGTAAACGATCCTTCTGCAAGGGTACTGTTGAACTATGGTGACAGTGGAAAATAGGATGAAGGAAATGAAGTATTTGAGCAAATATATTTTTGTGACCGGAGGTGTGGTATCCGGTCTGGGAAAAGGGATCACAGCAGCTTCTCTTGGCAGGCTTTTAAAAGCAAGAGGCCTAAGAGTGGCAGCCCAGAAGTTAGACCCATATATTGATGTAGATCCCGGTACTATGAGTCCATACCAGCATGGCGAGGTATATGTGACCGAAGACGGGGCGGAAACGGATCTGGATCTGGGTCACTATGAAAGATTTATTGACGAAGACCTGAATAAATACTCTAATCTGACGACAGGAAAGGTTTACTGGAATGTATTAAACAAGGAACGAAGAGGAGAATATCTTGGTTCTACGGTACAGGTCATTCCACATATTACAAATGAAATCAAGGAATTTGTGTATCGTGTAGGAAAAAAGACGGATGCAGATGTGGTGATTACGGAGATTGGCGGTACTATTGGGGATATTGAATCCCAGCCATTTCTGGAAGCGGTGCGTCAGATTTCACTGGAGGTTGGCAAGGAGAATAGCTTATTTGTCCATGTGACGTTAGTCCCTTATTTAAGCGGTTCGGAAGAACATAAGTCAAAGCCGACCCAGCATTCGGTTAAAGAGCTTCGAGGAATGGGGATCGATCCCAATATTATTGTTCTGCGTTCTGATAAGCCGTTAGAAGAATCTATCTTCCGGAAAATTTCTCTTTTCTGTAATGTGAAAACGGATTGTGTGATTGAAAACAGGACATTATCAAATCTCTACGAAGCACCGTTGATGTTAGAAAAGTCTGGATTTTCAGATGTTGTATGCAGAGAACTTTACATTGATGCACCGGCGCCGGATCTGGCAGATTGGGAACAGATGGTGGAACATATCCGAAATCGCTCAAGGAAAGTACACATCGGTCTGATTGGAAAGTATGTGAAACTCCATGATGCATATCTGTCTGTAGCAGAAGCAATGAACCATGCAGGGTATGAACTGAATACATTTGTAAAAGTCCATTGGATTGATTCAGAAAGTATTACGAAGGAAAACGTTAATGACGTATTGGGCAGTCTGGATGGAATCATAGTTCCGGGTGGATTTGGAAACCGTGGTATCGAAGGAATGATTCTGTCAGCAAAATATGCCCGTGAAAATCAGATACCTTACTTTGGCATCTGTCTGGGTATGCAGATTGCCGTCATTGAATTTTCAAGGAACGTTCTGGGGCTTGAGGAGGCATATTCGGGAGAATTTGACGAACAGTGCGCCCATAAGGTAATTGATTTTGTGCCGGGACAGAGTGATGAGATTGACAAAGGCGGTACACTTCGTCTGGGAAGCTATCCATGCAGGATTAAAGCCGGAACAAAAATGGAAGAATGCTATGGTGATAAACTGATCCATGAGCGCCATCGCCATCGCTACGAGTTTAATAATAAATATCGTGAGGAACTGACGGGGGCAGGACTTGTAATAAGTGGAACTTCTCCGGATGATAGACTTGTTGAAACTATAGAACTGCAGGGGCATCCGTTTTTTGTAGGAGTACAGTTTCATCCCGAGTTTAAGAGCCGGCCAAATCAGTCGCACCCGTTGTTTAAAGGATTTATTTCGGCGGCATTAAAGCAGTAGGAAAGGGGAGTAAAAAATGTGTGGAATTATTGGATTTGCAGGAAAGAAAGAGGCTGTTCCGACATTGATCGATGGTCTGGAACGATTGGAATACAGGGGATATGATTCAGCAGGAGTTGCGGTTGTATCAGCAGACGGGAGATTACAGGTGAAGAAGAGCAAAGGACGTCTTTTTGTTCTGCGAGAGTTATTGGATACTCAAAATCCCTTGTTGGGAAACATAGGAATCGGTCATACCAGATGGGCGACCCATGGAGAACCAAATGATACGAATGCACATCCCCACATTGGGCAGGAAGGAAAGATTGCAGTTGTCCATAACGGCATTATAGAAAACTATCTGGAAATCAAACAGTCTCTGATCCGTAAAGGAGTCCATTTTTCTTCTGACACGGATACAGAAGTGATCGTCCAGTTACTGGAATATTACTATAGGAAGAAATCAAACCTGATGGATGCAGTTTATGCAGTATTACACCGTATTAAGGGCGCCTATGCCATGGGGATTCTCTGTTCGGATTATCCGGAACAGATGATAGCGGCAAGAAAAGACGCTCCCCTTTTAATTGGTTACGGAGAGAAGGAAAATTATATTGCCTCAGATGTGACGGCGCTTCTTGCTAATACAAGGACTGTTACCTATATGGAAGATGATGAAGTGGCTGTTATTACGGCAGATCAAGTTCAAATATATGACAGAGACAGATTTCTTCTGGAAAAAGAAAAACACAGAATTGAGTGGGACGTTTCCGCGGCTGAAAAAGGTGGATATGCACATTTCATGTTGAAAGAAATTATGGAACAGCCGGAAGCAGTACGAAAAACAATCTCGCCAAGGCTGGCAGATGGGGAAATTGTGCTGGAAGAATTAAATGATATAAAAGAGTTAGCGGAGAATATTTCCAGAATCTATATTGTTGCATGCGGTTCTGCTTATCATGTAGGTATGGTAGGAAAGTATATATTGGAGAAACTTCTGCATATTCCGGTAGAAGCCTGTCTTGCATCAGAATTCAGATATAGTGAGCCGCTGCTTGGAGAATCGGCGCTTGTAATTGTAATCAGTCAGTCAGGGGAAACTCTGGATTCCATGGCGGCACTTCGGGAAGCAAAGCGAAAAGGCTCTAAAGTCTTGTCGATTGTAAATGTCATGGGAAGCTCCATAGCAAGAGAATCGGATCATGTACTTTATACATGGGCAGGACCGGAAATTGCCGTAGCGACTACAAAAGCATATACTACGCAGATGGTGCTTTTAATTATGTTTGGTATCTGTCTGGCAAAGCAGTTAAACAGAATCGAACAAAATGAATATACGGTAATTGTCAGAGAACTCCAAGATTTGCCGGAAAAGATAAGTGTTGTTTTGAATGATTTGGATATTTATCAGAAAGCAGCCTCCAGATATTTCAATCATAACAGTGTTTTCTATATTGGCCGTAATCTGGATTATGCATTGGGACTGGAAGGTTCTTTGAAGTTGAAAGAAATTTCATATATCCATTCAGAATCCTATGCGGCAGGAGAACTGAAGCATGGAACGATTTCTTTGATAGAACCGGGAACACTGGTCGTCGCTCTGGCAACTTATGAGCCATTGGTTGAAAAATCTTTGTCCAATATTGTTGAAGTAAAATCCAGAGGGGCGGAAGTAATTGCAATGACTACGGAGCAGAGCGTAAACCCGATAAACAGTCAGGCATCGGAAGTGTTTGTGATACCAAGGGTACATTCACTTCTGCAGCCGGTTCTCGGCGTGATTCCGTTACAGCTTTTTGCATATTCCGTTGCACTGAATCGTGGCTGTGATATTGATAAACCAAGGAATCTGGCAAAATCCGTCACAGTAGAATAAGGCAGGAAGAAGACCTGCGTCATTATCTGAAAACTGCGGTAGAGATTGAAGAAGATAAACCGGTACTGGTAGACAAATATATCTGTGGGAAAGAAGTTGAAATCAATGCTGTTTGTGACGGTACGGACGTATTTGTTCCGGGAATCATGGAGCTGGTAGAAAGGATGGGGGTTCATTCCGGCGATTCTATCAGTGTATATCCGACATTTAATATCCAGTTTATCGTGGACAAAGAGGAGAATGTATTTATCATTGAGGTGAATCCACGCTCTTCGAGAACAGTTCCATTTCTGTCAAAAGCAACCGGATATCCATTGGCTGATATAGCAACAAAAGTCATTCTAGGAAAAGATCTAAAGAAGCAGGGGATTACTGAGATCTATCCGAAAGAAAAGGAGAGACGGTATGTGAAGGTACCTGCATTTTCCTTTGCGAAGCTGAATGGCGTGGATGCCTACCTGTCGCCGGAGATGAAGTCTACGGGAGAGGCGGTCGGATACGATAAGAAGCTTCACAGGGCAATGTATAAAGCAATGATTGCTTCCGGTGTTCATTATGAAGATGGTGTTGTGATCCGAAGTGCGGCAACACAGAATAATATTACCATGCTCACATCGCTGGATACTGTTAAGGTGCTTTTAGATGTGCTGGAGGAAGTGACCATTGGCATATCTACGATAGATGCTGAATGAAAGAAGGAGAATAGAATGATCAGACCGAATATGTATTATAATGAATTGAAAGATTCCTATCTTTTTTATAATATTGCGCAGAAAACAAAGGCTTATGTAGAGGGACATCCGGGAGTGAAGCTTTTGAGAATGGGGATAGGAGATGTCTCACTGCCTTTATGTGATGCTGTAATTAAGGCGCTTCATGAAGCTGTGGACGATCAGGCGGCAAAAATAAACTTTCATGGGTATATGCCGGAATGCGGAGACCCGTTTTTGAGAGAGACGATTGCAAAGTATTATGGGAACAGAGGTGTTTCTCTGTCTTCGGAGGAAGTATTTATCTCTAGTGGGGCAAGTGATGAGCTGGGAGATATTTTGGATCTATTTGATCGTTCTTGTTCCGCATTGGTTATTGAACCAGCTTATCCGGCGTATGTGGATGCGAATGTGATGACAGGAAGGAAGATCGTACATCTGGCTTCCGGGGAAGAAAATGGATTCCTGCCTGAGCCGAGCGAAGAAACAAAAGCAGACTTACTTTATATCTGCTCGCCAAACAATCCTACCGGCGCCGTTTTTTCACGCAGCCAGCTTCAGGCATGGGTGGATTTTGCAAATGAAAACGGTTCGGTGATTCTCTTTGATGCGGCGTATGAAGCCTTTATTGAGGACGAAACACTTCCGCATAGTATTTTTGAACTGGATGGGGCAAAAACATGTGCTGTTGAAATCTGCTCTTTGTCTAAGACTGCTGGTTTTACAGGAACCAGGCTTGGATATACGGTAATACCGAAAGCATTGAAACGCAATGGAATGAATCTGAATGAAATGTGGGTGCGCAATCGTACAACAAAGACAAATGGTGTGTCTTACATTATTCAGAAAGGCGGGGCAGCGGTTTTTACGGAGAAAGGACAGAAGCAGATTCATGAAAACATTCAGGTCTATAAGAAAAATGCAAAGGTACTGATGGAAGTACTTGATCAGCTTGGAATTTGGTATTGTGGAGGAAAGAATGCTCCATATATCTGGATAAAGTGTCCAAATGGAATGGGAAGCTGGGAGTTTTTTGATTATCTGTTACATGAGATTCAAGTTGTGGGAACGCCGGGAGAAGGGTTTGGAGCTTGTGGAGAAGGCTATTTCCGGTTCTCAACTTTTGGTTCACCGGAAGATACAGAAGAAGCGGCGGCATGCCTTATAAAATGTTTTTTGGATTAAAAAGCATCAAGGATTCGCCGTTGACAAAGCAAAAACTGCCCATTATAATAAATAAAGTAGATGGAAGGTGTAAACCTGTGTGAAGGGATTATATTCGCCCTAGGTCATAAGGACTTGGGGCGTTTTCTTATCTTTTTTATGAAGGAAAGTTATATAGCATAGAATGAAAACAGGAGGGCAGCATATGAGGCAGATTTCAGGTAACAAATTATTAGTAAAGGCGCTGAAAGAAGAAGGTGTGGACACTATCTTTGGTTATCCGGGAGCGTGTACTATTGATATCAGTGATGAGTTATATAAACAGGATGATATTCGTGTCATTCTGCCACGTCATGAACAGGCGCTGGTACATGAGGCGGATGCCTATGCGAGAACAACAGGAAAGGTTGGTGTCTGTCTGGTTACGAGCGGTCCGGGGGCGACCAATCTGGTAACAGGACTGGCGACTGCCAATTACGACAGTGTTCCGTTGGTGTGTTTTACCGGACAGGTGGCGAGACATCTGATCGGAAACGATGCATTTCAGGAAGTAGATATTGTAGGTATTACAAGAAGTATTACAAAGTATGGTGTAACGGTAACGAAGCGTGAGGAGTTGGGAAGAATCATCAAGGAAGCTTTCTATATTGCACGGACAGGCAGACCGGGACCAGTGCTTATTGATCTGCCTAAGGATGTCATGGCAGAACTGGGAAGTACGGAATATCCGAAGGAGGTCAATATCCGGGGATATAAGCCCAATACGAATGTCCATATCGGACAGATGAAGCGTGCTCTGAAAATGCTTCATAAGGCGAAACGGCCGCTGTTCCTTGCTGGCGGTGGTGTGAACATTGCACGGGCAAATGAAGTATTTACAGAAGTAGTGGAAAAGACACAGGTTCCGGTCGTGACAACAATCATGGGAAGAGGAGCGGTTCCGACCAACCACCCGTTATTTATCGGAAATCTGGGTATGCACGGCTCCTATGCAGCAAATATGGCAGTCAGCGAATGTGACGTGCTGTTTTCTATCGGAACCAGATTCAATGACAGAATAACCGGAAAGCTTCACGCATTTGCCCCGAAGGCACAGATTATTCATATTGATATTGACACGGCGTCTATTTCCAGAAATATTCATGTAGATGTGCCGATCGTGGCGGATGCAATGGCTGCTGTCACTAAAATGAATGAATACGTGGAAACATGCAAAACAGGGAAGTGGCTTGCCAAGATTGAGGGATGGAAACAGGAACACCCTTTGGATATGAAGAAACATAGTTCTATGGGACCGAAGGATATCATCGATGAGATCAACCGCCAGTTTGACGAGGCGATCATCGTAACGGACGTAGGTCAGCATCAGATGTTTGCAGCACAGTATACAGAGCTGACGGCAAAGAAACAGCTGATCATGTCAGGCGGCTTAGGGACTATGGGATATGGTTTCCCGGGAGCGATCGGTGCCAGACTTGGCAATCCCGATACTCCGGTCATTGCGATCTCCGGTGACGGCGGTGTGCAGATGAATATTCAGGAATTTGCAACTGCGGTACTGGAAGAGCTCCCCCTCGTTCTTTGTGTATTTAATAACACGTATCTGGGAATGGTCCGCCAATGGCAGAAGCTGTTCTATGGTAAACGCTATGGCATGACTAACTTACGCTCAGGAGCTTTGTTCCGCAGAACGAATGGTGAAGAAATGCCGGAATACACGCCGGACTTTGTGAAACTGGCGGAAAGCTATGGGGCAAAGGGAATCCGTGTTACAGAGAAAGAGGACATTGCAGCGGCGTTTGAAGAGGCAAAGAAAAATACAAAGGTTCCGACCCTGATTGAATTTATCATTGACCCGGAGGAAATGGTATATCCGATGATTCAGCCGGGCGGTACACTGGAAGAAATGATTCTGGATTGTTGATGGAGGAAAGAGCATGGATAATAGTATGAAAAAAAGATGGATTTCATTATATGTAGAGAATCAGGTCGGTGTGCTTTCCAAGATTTCAGGATTATTTTCAGGAAAGAGCTATAATCTGGATAGTCTGACTGTAGGTACGACAGAGGATCCTACGGTGTCCCGTATGACTATCGCCACAGTCAGTGACGATGAGACATTTGAACAGATTAAGAAGCAGCTGAACCGTATGGTAGAGGTTATCAAGGTCATTGATTTTACCAATGTCTTTGTCCGTATGAAAGAGATTTTGTATGTGAAGGTACAGAAGTGTACATTGGAAGAGAAGACAGAGTTGTTCCAGATCGCAGAGACATTTAAAGCGAGGGTCATTGACTATGGAAGAGATAGTGTACTGCTGGAGTTTGTTCAGACAGCAACGAAGAATGATGCTGTTGTGAAGCTGATGAAGGAAGAATTTAAAAATCTCGAAGTTGTGCGCGGGGGAAGCGTGGGGATTGAGTCAATCAGTATGATGGAAAGATAGAAGGCGAATTTTACAGAGTATTAACTTGATTTTTGAAAAAAGCAGTATTATAATGAGTACAGTTTAAATACGTCAACGAATTAAAGTGATGATGCGGATGATGGTAAATGTTCTTTGGCTGGAATGGAGGAGATACAGATGGAGAAGAAAAATATAGATTGGTCGAATCTTGGGTTTGGTTACATGCCGACAGATTACAGATATGTGGCAAACTATAAGGATGGCAAATGGGATGAAGGCGGTCTGACAACGGATGCGAACATCACTATGAATGAGTGTGCAGGAGTACTGCAGTATGCACAGACGATTTTTGAGGGACTAAAGGCATATACAACAATGGACGGACGTATCGTTACATTCCGTCCGGATTTGAATGGAGCACGTATGGAGGACTCTGCAAAGCGTCTTGAAATGCCTGTATTTTCGGCAGACCGCTTTGTCAGGGCTGTGGAGGATACTGTGCGTGCCAATGCAGCATTTGTTCCGCCGTATGGCTCGGGAGCAACCTTATATGTACGTCCGTATATGTTCGGAATCAATCCGGTTATTGGTGTAAAACCAGCGGATGAGTACCAGTTCCGGGTATTTACAACTCCGGTAGGACCGTATTTTAAGGGTGGAGTGAAGCCGCTGACCATCTGTGTATCTGATTTTGACAGAGCGGCTCCGCGCGGAACAGGACACATTAAAGCGGGACTGAATTATGCGATGAGTCTTCATGCGATCGTGACCGCACATGCAAATGGATTTGATGAAAATATGTATCTGGATTCTGCTACAAGAACAAAAGTGGAAGAGACAGGCGGTGCTAACTTTATTTTTGTGACAAAAGAAAATAAGGTAGTAACCCCGCATTCTGATACAATTCTGCCGTCTATTACAAGGCGCTCTCTATTGTATGTGGCAGAGCACTATCTGGGGCTGGAAGTAGAAGAAAGGGATGTATATCTGGACGAAGTTAAGGACTTTGCAGAGTGCGGATTGTGTGGAACCGCAGCGGTTATTTCTCCTGTCGGCAAAATCGTGGATCATGGCAGAGAAATCTGTCTTCCAAGCGGAATGGAGTCAATGGGAACAGTTACACAAAAGCTGTATGAGACACTGACAGGAATTCAAATGGGACAGATTGAAGCGCCGGAGGGATGGCTGCATGTAATTGTATAAACAGCCTTTTGGTCTGTGATATAAGTATATTATAGAAAAATAAAGGAATCATTTTCAAGAATTGGAAGTGATTCCTGTTTTTTGGTTTACAATAATTTTACTGGGTGATATGATAAACTTTGGGGGAAAAAGATATGTGAAGGTTTTGCGGCAAGGTTTGTAAAAGATGTTGATAACAGGGAGTATGAGTGATGAAAAGGGGAACACTCCTTGGATGTATTTTTTATGTACTGATGGTCTGGTTTTGCAGCAGCACGTTGGATGTGCATGCAGAAATTGCATCAGAGAATGCATTTGAGGGAGCAGCATGGGAAAAAATTATAGAAGATTCGATTGAAGGACCGCAAGGTGTGATACAATCACTCTGTGCAACGGAGAATTATATCATTACAATGGAAAATGTTTCGGACGTTTCAGATGAGGCGGACATTGTTAAAGCCTACTATCGGAATGATAAGGACGCGGACGGCAACCCGGTGACGAAGTATTCACTTGCCAAACGTGTTGCCAATATGAACTATGAACATTCTAATGGTATGGCTTATAATCCGAATACAAAGGAAATCGCAGTGGCGCCGTATACGAGTAATCATCCAGAGAACAGGGGATGTATTTTTCTGATGGATTCAGAGACACTGGAATACAAAGGGAAGATACAGATTGCCGGGGATTATAATATCCTGGGTATCGGATATGATACGGTAAATGACAGATATGTGATTCAGACCAATGTAGATGGCGGTTACAGTTTTAAAATATTGGATAATCAGTTTCAGATTATTGAAGATTTGGGGAGTTATGCCGATACGGCAAAAGGGGATAATTTTCAGGATTTATGTGTCAGCGGTGATTATATCATTAATTTTCCATTGACTTTAAATATGGGAATCGGAGATTTTATTCATATGTATTCGATTTCTCAGAAGAGAATGGTATCCGATGCACGGCTTGACTTCCGATTTGAAAATGTAGTGAATGATGAGCCGGAATCTATCTGTGAATTGGAACCCGGAGTATTTCTTGCGGCAGTAAATGTTGTTTATGCGGACGGCCGGCGGACAATCTGCTTGTATAAAACCACAGTTCCTTATAATTTTCCGGCAGAACAGATAACGCAGGAAACCGACACGGACATGGCGCAGGAAACTGACACGGACATGGTGCGGGAAACTGACACGGACATGACACGGGAAACCGACATGGATATGATGCAGGAAACCGTCATGGATAGGATTCGGGATATAGAGCTGACTCAGGAGACGGCGGAAGTATTGGAAAGGATTCTAAAGGTCGTAATTGTAATTCTCAGTGTTCTGATAATTGTGAGTGCTGTATATATGCGTCATATTAATTTACAGAGGGAGAGGAGAATGAGACTGGAGCGTGCACGAAGAGAGAGGGAACGAATCCGTTCCATGTATACACATTGATTTTCTCATCCGCCCTTTCACCGCAGGTGAACTTAAAATAGGGCGGATTCAGTAACTATGAAGCCAGAAGACTGAATAGTTAAATAAAAACAGCAGGAGGCAGCAGTTTTGGAGGCATATACGAGTTTTGCGGCAGTATATGATACATTCATGGATAATGTGCCCTATGATGAATGGGGGGAATATCTGCGTGGTTTATTAGTGGAAAATGGAATAGAAGGGGGATTGGTGCTGGATTTAGGGTGCGGCACGGGAACCATGACGGAATATCTGGCAAATCTGGGATATGATATGATTGGTGTAGACAATTCTGAAGATATGCTGGACATTGCAATGGAGAAAAAGGAGAAATCCGGGCATGATATTCTGTATCTTTGTCAGGATATGCGGGAATTTGAACTTTATGGTACGGTGCGGTCCATTATCAGTATTTGTGATTCTGTGAATTATATAACTGAGCCGGAGGAATTACAGCAGGTTTTTTGTCTGGCGGACAATTATCTTGATCCGGATGGTGTGTTTATTTTTGATTTTAATACAGAGTATAAGTACCGGAAAGTGCTCGGAAACTGTACCATTGCAGAGAGCAGAGATGAGTGTAGTTTTATCTGGGACAATTATTATTATGAAGAAGAACGGATTAACGAATACGAATTGAGTCTTTTTGTGAGAGATGAAGAGTTATCTCAAAACGGGCAGGATATTTATCGGAGGTATCGGGAAACACATTTTCAGAGGGGATACACACTGGCGGAAATGAAAGAACTACTGGAGACGGCAGGGATGCGTTTTCTTGCAGCATATGATGCATTTACAAAAGATGCTCCTAAGGAAGAAAGTGAGCGGATTTATATTATAGCGGGAAAATAAAAATCAGATATAGTATTGACAAAAAGAAGAAGGGACAGAATGAATATGAATGACTATATTGTAAGGGCAACAGCTGCAAATGCACAGATCCGTGCGTTTGCAGCGGCAACGACAGAACTGACAGAGCAGGCAAGAGTGCATCATGGGACAAGTCCGGTGGCAACGGCGGCGCTGGGAAGACTGCTTACAGGCGGTGTAATGATGGGAAGTATGATGAAGAATCCGATGGATGTACTGACATTGCAGATTCACTGCAGCGGTCCGATCAATGGTTTAACCGTGACAGCAGATGCATCGGGCGGTGTGAAGGGATATGTCAATGTTCCAGATGTGATTCTGCCGCCGAAGAATGGAAAACTGGATGTGGGCGGTGCGCTTGGACAGGGCATTTTAAATGTGATCAAGGATATGGGATTGAAAGAACCGTATGCCGGACAGACCATTTTGCAGACAGGAGAGATAGCGGAAGATCTGACCTATTATTTTGCAACCTCTGAACAGATTCCGTCTTCTGTAGGATTAGGCGTCCTGATGGAGAAGAATAATACAGTGCGCTGCGCAGGGGGATTTATCATACAGGTGATGCCTTTTATCGAGGAAGAGGTGCTGGTGAAGCTGGAAGAGAACGTCAGCAAGATTCAGTCTGTTACGTCCATGCTAGATAATGGACATACACCGGAAGAAATGCTTTCACAGGTGTTAGAAGGGCTGGATATGGAAGTAACGGATACGCTTCCGGCAAAATTTGACTGCAATTGTTCTAAGGACAGGATTGAAAAAGCAATTATCAGTATCGGTAAAAAGGATATTCAGGAAATGATAGATGACGGCGAGTCGATCGAGGTGAAATGCCACTTCTGCAATACAGCATACCACTTTACTGTAGATGAATTACAAGTGCTGTTAGAAAAGAGCAGATAAGACTTTGGATATACGGCAAAGTCTGTATGAGCAAGTAGCGGCGAGAGAAACGAGAGAAACAAGAGAAATAGGAGAACATTATGAAACAGGGATTTGTAAAAGTTGCGGCGGTGACGCCGGATGTCCGTGTGGCGGATGTGGACTATAATACAGAAAAGATTTGTGCGGCGATTGATGAGGCGGCACAGGAGCGTGCCAAGATTGTTGTTTTCCCAGAATTGTGTATTACAGGATATACTTGCGGTGATTTGTATTTACAGGACGTGCTTTTAAACAGTGCAAAAAAGGCGCTGAAAAAGATTGCCAAATATACACAAGATAAGGATATGCTTGTTTTCGTCGGACTTCCGCTGGATATGGAAGGAAAGCTTTACAATGTGGCGGCTGCGTTGAACAGAGGAGAGATCCTCGGATTGACGACAAAAACATTTCTTCCGAATTATGGGGAATTCTATGAAATGCGCCAGTTTACGCCGGGGCCGGACGTATGCAGAGATATTTTGTTTGAAGGCGATCGGATTCCGTTTGGTCCTCAGATTCTCTTTCAGGCAACGACTATGGAGATTCTGATCGTGTCTGCGGAGATCTGTGAGGATGTCTGGTCTCCGATTCCACCAAGTATTAAAGCGGCGCTGGAGGGAGCAACGGTGATTGTCAATTGTTCTGCCAGCGATGAAATTGCGGGGAAGGACACCTACCGCAGGACATTGATTTCGGGACAGTCTGCAAGACTGATTTCAGGATATGTGTATGCCAATGCAGGTGATGGTGAATCTACAACTGACGTTGTGTTTGGCGGTCACAATATTATTGCAGAGAATGGAATCGTCTTGAAAGAAACAAGGCGCTATAGAAATGATATTGTTTGCAGCGAAATTGATATAGAACGTATCATTGGAGAGCGGAGACGAAATACGACGTTTCGTATGATGCGGGAACCTGAGCTTAGACGTGTTCCGTTTTATATTGAATCTGAGGAGACAGAACTGACCAGAGTGTTTGCAAAGAGTCCATTTATTCCGACAAATGAGCGGATACGTGAAAAGCGCTGTGAAGAAGTTCTGACCATTCAGGCGATGGGACTTAAGAAGCGTCTGGCACATACGCATGCAAAGACAGCGGTTGTGGGGATTTCCGGGGGGCTGGACTCCACGCTGGCATTGCTTGTGACTGCAAGGGCATTTGATTTACTTGGTAAAGATAGAAAACAAATCTATGCGGTGACAATGCCGTGCTTTGGAACGACAGACCGGACATACCAAAATGCCTGTGAAATGTCAAGGAAGCTGGGAACAACATTGATGGAAGTACCGATTACGGAGGCGGTAAAGGTTCATTTCCGCGATATCGGACATGATCCGCAAGACCATAGTGTTACTTATGAAAACGCACAGGCGAGAGAGAGGACACAGGTGTTGATGGATATTGCCAATGCCAATAATGGTATGGTGATCGGAACCGGAGATATGTCAGAATTGGCTCTTGGCTGGGCTACCTACAACGGTGATCATATGTCTATGTATGGTGTCAATGCGTCTGTGCCGAAGACGTTGGTGCGTTATCTGGTGAAACGTGCGGCGGATATAGAGGAAGATAAAGAATTGAAAGCAGTTCTGTATGATGTGCTGGATACACCAGTAAGTCCGGAATTACTTCCGCCGAAAGAAGGACATATTGCGCAGAAAACAGAAGACCTGGTGGGACCTTATGAGCTGCATGATTTTTATTTGTATTATTTCCTTAGATTTGGATATGCGCCAAGTAAGATTTTTAAACTGGCAGAGATTGCATTTGCAGATGAGTACGACAGTGTAACGATCTTGAAATGGCTGGAAACATTCTGCCGCAGATTTTTTGCGCAGCAATTCAAGAGATCCTGTCTGCCGGACGGTCCGAAGATCGGCAGTGTGGCGCTGTCTCCGAGAGGTGACTGGAGAATGCCGAGTGATGCCTGCGTAGCTGCATGGCTAAGTGATTTAGAGCATATTTCTTTGATGTAAAGGACATTTGTCCTAAAATGTGAAAAAATAATAAAATTGGAAGTAATTCACAAAATTATCAGAATAAGATTGTAAAAACTAGCAATAGACTTCAAAATTTTTAGATGCTATAATCTAGCTAATTGAATATAGCACTGCTAATTTATGTATATGCTGGGGATTGGCCCAGCGTCTCTACCAACTACCGTAAAGAGTTGACTACATAACCTTGTGTGGTCGCTCTTTTTTTGTACGCTTATATAAGACAAAACTGCTTATACTGAGCAGAAAAGAGTGATCTTCAAAAAGCCGCGGCCGGGCTGAAACGGTGTCTTTGATGCATGCAGAAGCAACCGTATACACAGGGCAGCAGAAAATTTTTTGAAAGAGAGGACTATGTGGTAATGGGAAAAAAGGAAGGGTTTTTTGAACGATTTTTTGGTATTTCAAAAAATGGCTCTACAATGCGGATTGAAGTATTGGCTGGGGTAACGACATTTATTACAATTGCGTATATTTTGATTTTGAATCCGCAGATTTTGGCAGATCCGTATGTCATCATGGGTGATATGATAATGGCTGGAAAAGTATCAAACGGTGTATTTATCGGTACATGTATCGGTGCATTTGTGGGAACGATACTCTGTGCGATTTATGCAAAAGTTCCGTTTGCACAGGCGCCCGGTATGGGACTGAATGCATTCTTTGCATACACGGTTGTGCTGGGTATGGGGTATAGCTATAACGAGGCACTTGTTATTGTGTTTATTTCAGGTATCTTCTTTATTGTAATTACGGCAGTAGGACTTAGAGAGGCGATCATCCGCTCCATTCCGGATGCTGTAAAACTGGCGATCACACCGGGGATTGGACTGTTTATTACAATTATCGGTTTGAAAAATGCGGGATTGGTTGTCGGTAATTCAGCTACACTTGTCAGCATGGTAGATTTTGCACAGTGGAAAAGTGCGGATGGTGATATTACCCTGATCTGCGGCGCACTGGTTGCATTGATCGGTCTGATCGTGATCGGGGTTCTTCACGCACGCAATGTAAAAGGTTCGATTCTTCTTGGAATCGTGGCGGCAACAGCGGCAGGAATTCCGTTGGGAGTAACGAAGTTATCTGCGTTCGACATGAATATCGGCGCTAAGTTCAGAGATTTTGCAGAAGTATCTTTGTTCAAAATGGATTTTGCAGGTCTGTTTACAGGCGAAAATGCAGTCAGTACATTTTTTACAGTAGTTATGTTGGTCTTAAGTTTTTCACTTGTCAATATGTTTGATTCGATCGGAACCTTGATGGGTGCGGCAAAACAATCTGGTATGATAGATAAAGACGGAGAAATTATCCACATGCGGGAAGCGCTGATGTCCGATGCTATTTCTACCGCAGCAGGCGCTATGGTAGGAACATCTACAGTTACGACAGTGGTTGAGTCCAGCGCAGGAATTGCGGCAGGCGGAAGAACTGGTATGACAAGTCTTGTAACAGCAGCTTTGTTTTTAGCTTCTATTATTTTTGCGCCGATTGTAAGTATCGTTCCGGGCGCAGCAACGGCTCCGGCATTGATTTTCGTAGGTATTTTAATGCTCGGCAACATCAAGGATGTGGATTTCAGCGATATGACCAATGCACTGCCGGCATTTTGTACAATCGTATTCATGCCATTTACATATTCGATCGCAAATGGCGTGGCGGTGGGACTGATCATGTATTGCTTTATCAAGTTGTTTTCTGGTAAGGTGCGTGATGTGAGAGCGCTGACATGGATCATCTCGGTTGTATTTATTCTTAGATATGCATTTATGACTTTGGGATGATGTACATGTTCTGTGACTATGAAGACGAAAGGCTGGATACTGTTACTGGAGCACCCGTAGGGTGTGAACAGTAACGAACTGTTACCTATAATGTGGGCGGCGGGAGAAAAAAGTCTTGCCGCCTTCCGGGTAAAGAAGTAATATTATAATAGACTGCTTTTAAGCAGTGTAAAACGGTTAGTAAGTATAGTAGAGAAAGGCGGTGCGCCGTATGGCAGAAAAGGATTTTATATTTGGATTAAAAGGGAATATCGTATATAGTAAAACAACGGAACAACTGGAGATATGTGAGAATGGCTATCTGGTGTATGAAGGAAATGAAATAAAAGGTGTTTATTCAGAACTTCCGCAGGAATACAAAGACATATCGGTGGAAGATTATGGAGACCGTCTTATCATTCCGGGATTGGCAGATCTGCACATTCATGCGCCACAGTATACCTACAGGGGACTGGGAATGGATATGGAGCTTCTGGAATGGCTGGAAACGAATACATTTCCGGAGGAGGCAAAGTATAAGGACTTAGAGTATGCGAAAAAGGCATATAAGATATTTGTGGATAATCTGCAAAAGGGAGCGACTACACGCGCCTGTATCTTTGCAACGGTACATAGAAAGGCAACATTGCATCTAATGGATCTGCTGGAGATTTCAGGATTGCGGACCATGGTAGGCAAGGTCAATATGGACCGAAACTGTCCGGATTATTTGAGAGAAGGCACACAAGAGTCAGCGGATGAGACGATCGAGTGGATGAAGGATATCCAGCACAACAAATATAAGAAAACACAGGCGATACTGACACCTCGGTTTATTCCAAGCTGTACCGATGAGCTGATGGAAATGCTGAAGATGGTACAGATGCGCTACCAGATGCCGGTGCAGTCTCATTTGTCAGAGAATTTCAGTGAAATAGCATGGGTACAGGAATTATGTCCGGAATCCGAGTTTTATGGAGATGCCTATGACAGATTCGGTTTGTTCGGTGCGGACAGCAGAACGGTGATGGCGCATTGTGTACATTCTGATGAAAGAGAACGTGCAAGAATGAAGGAGAATGGTGTATTTATTGCGCACTGTCCTGAGTCTAATATGAATCTGGCATCCGGTGTGGCTCCGGTCAGAACCTTCCTGGAAGAAGGTCTTCATATAGGTCTGGGAAGTGATGTGGCAGGAGGAGCGACAGAGAATCTATTTACAGCTATGGCACATGCAATTCAGGCGTCCAAGCTGCGCTGGAGATTGCAGGATGATTCCCTGAAGCCGCTGACGGCTCCAGAAGCCTTCTATATGGCTACCAAGGGAGGTGGGGAGTTCTTCGGCAAGGTTGGAAGCTTTGAAGCCGGATATGAGATGGATGTGGTCGTATTGGATGACAGCCGCCTGGAGCATCCGCAGGATATGACTGTTCAGCAAAGGCTGGAACGAATGATTTATTTCTCTGATGACAGAGAGGTGTATGCCAAGTATGTAGCGGGAGAAAAGCTATTCTAGTGCATGGGTCAAGGTCATTAAAAAGAAGTGTAATTGACGGCAATGGTCGTAGAATGGGTATAAAAAAGCAAAAGCAGCATGCACCGCTTTTGCTTTTTTAGATATAGGAAATTTTATTCCCCATATCATAAAGATTCTCCGGGGGATGTACATTTTTATTTTAATGTTTTATTTTTCGGATAAGTCTTTCTCTTTTGGAAGAACAATATTAAGAAGTACTGCAACCAAAGTTGCAATAACGACCGGAGATTTTCCGAAAATAGTCATAACCCAGTTCGGGAAAGTTGCCAGCGCTGCGCTTGCCTGGGAGATACCCATACCAAGAGCTGCGGCAAGACCCACGATGGAGGTGTTCCGATAATTCATCTTTTCAGATGTGATCAGCTTCATACCATTCATTGCGATGGAAGCGAATACAGAAACAGTAGCGCCTCCGAGTACGCAGTAAGGAATCGTTGTCAGCACGGATGAAAATTTCGGGATCAGTCCTGCGATAAGCAGAATAGCGGCAGCCATTCCAAGTACACAGCGGTTTACAACCTTCGTCGTTGTAACGATACCTACGTTCTGGCTGAATGTAGCTGTCGGAAGTCCGCCGAAAAGCGCACACACAATGTTGCCGATACCGTACCCTACGATACCGCCGTTCAACTCTTTGTCAGTCGGAAGACGGTCCATACCACCACTTGTTGTTGCACTGAAGTCTCCGATTGCCTGAATGGAGTTGATCGCAAAGAGAAGCCCAATCGCCACACAGGAGGATACTTCAAAATTGATACCGAAGTGCATAAACAATGGGAGCTGGAATACGGAAGCTTCTGCAATCGGAGTAAAATCAACCATGCCAAAGCACAGCGCGACGATATAGCCAAATATCATACCAATCAGGATAGAAGCAAGTTTCCAGATTCCTTTTCCAAAATGGTTTAAAAGTGTTACGATAGCCAAGGTGATGAACGCAACGAGCCAGTTCTGCCATGAACCATAATTCTCGCTTCCCACGCCGCCTGCCATGTAGTTGATGGCTGTTGGATAAAGGGAAAGACCGATTGTAAATACAACAGTTCCAGTAATCAGCGGAGGGAAGAATCTGCGGATCTGTTTGACAAACAGTCCCACAATGATCGCAACAATACCGCCGACGATCTGCGCACCCAGAATCGTTCCGACACCAAAATCCCCTGCAATTGCCTGCATGGTCGGTACATAGGCAAAACTGATACCCATGATAACCGGCAGTCCGGAACCAATCGTGAAGAAACGGGTCCGGATGAATGGAAATAGCTGCAGCAGCGTAGAGAGTGCTGACATAACAAGTGCTGCCTGAATCAGAATAATGGAATCCTGTTCAGAGAGTCCGGCAACGCCGGCAACAATGATCGGCGGTGTTACACAGCCGACGATCATTGCTACAACGTGCTGGAATGCAAGCGGCGCTGCCTGTTTCATATCCGGCACACCACCGTTTAATTCAAATAATGAAGCATTGTGGGTCATATTTTTATTCATTTCACGTTACCTCCTGGGCTTATAAGCTGATTCTGGTACCGGTTGTTCCGTTGATACCATCTTTCGCCTTTTCAAGCAATGTGATCAGTGCCTGACGTCCTGGCTTGGATGCTGCAAAATCGACTGCAGCCTGTACCTTCGGAAGCATAGAACCCGGAGCGAAATGACCTTCCTCCATATACTGTTTTGCTTCGTCTACAGTGATGTTATCCAGCCATTTCTCTTCCGGCTTTCCGAAGTTGATCGCTACTTTTTCAACTGCTGTAAGAATGATCAGGAAATCTGCGTCCAGATCTTTTGCCATCAGACAGCTTGCAAAGTCTTTATCGATAACAGCGCTTGCGCCCTTTAAGTGATTGCCCTGACGTGTAACAGGGATTCCGCCGCCGCCGCAGGCAATTACCAGATCTCCTGCATCGACCATGTTGCGGATGGTTCCGATTTCCACGATTTCCTGAGGCTTTGGAGAAGCAACAACACGGCGGTAGCCACGTCCGGAGTCTTCTTTCATAATGTAATCATATTTTTCTGCCATGACATCAGCCTCTTCCTTGGTAAGGAAACGTCCGATCGGCTTGGATGGATTCTCAAATGCAGGATCGTTTTCATCTACGCGAACCTGTGTGATCATTGTAGCAACTGGAATATCTGTGATTCCTCGGTTTAACAATTCCTCGCGAAGAGCATTTTGCAAATCGTATCCGATGTATGCCTGACTCATAGCTACACATACAGAAAGTGGTGTGTTTGGCTGCTTTGCATCTTCATGTGTCAGAGCGATCATCGCATTGTTGATCATACCAACTTGAGGTCCGTTGCCGTGTGCTACGACTACTTCACAGCCTTCTTCAATCAAATCTACGATAGCTTTTGCAGTAATTTTAACTGCAGCCATCTGTTCTGGCAGTGTATTGCCGAGGGCATTTCCGCCGAGGGCAATTACAATTCTTTTTTTCTTTGCCATGGTAAATAAATCCTCCTCTTAGTTTAAAGTATTGATTATAAAAGAAGGGCACTCTGCAGCTTATTGCGAGTGCCCCGAAATACATTATCTTACTCAAATACTCTTGCTGTAGATTTCTCTTCCAGTTTCTTGAGTACGTCAGCCGGATCTGCGAATTTAGCAAGGAAGATCATAGCTGCGATGATGTACGGCTTGAAGCTAGCCTCTTTGTAAAGTGGATCTCTGTAACGATCAAATACAGTAGCGTCTACTTCACCTTCTTCACAGCTTACACCAGTGATGTCAGCCGGCAGACAGTGCATGTAAAGAGCCTTTCCGTCTTTTGTTGTAGCCATAAGTTCTTCTGTACAAGCCCAGTCTTTGTGCTCTGCGTTCTGAGCCAGAAGTTCTTTTTCCAGAGCCTTGATACCTTCTGTGTCACCGTTTCCGTACAGCTCTGTACGTTTTTCCATAGCAGCAAACGGAGCCCAGCTCTTCGGATATACGATATCAGCATCTTTGAAAGCTTCAGCCATATCGTTTGTCTTTTTGAAGGAACCGCCGGATTTCTCAGCGTTAGCCTTAGCTACATTTTCAACATCTTCAAATACTTCATATCCTTCTGGATGAGCCAGAACAACATCCATTCCGAAACGTGTCATCAGACCGATGATACCCTGCGGAACAGAAAGCGGTTTTCCATAAGACGGAGAATAAGCCCATGTCATAGCCAGTTTCTTTCCTTTCAGATTTTCAACGCCGCCAAACTCGTGAATGATGTGAAGCATATCAGCCATAGCCTGTGTCGGGTGGTCAATATCACACTGCAGGTTAACCAGAGTAGGTTTCTGCTCAAGAATACCAGCTTTGTTTCCTTCTGTTACAGCGTCAACTACTTCGTGCATGTATGTATTACCCTTGCCGATGTACATATCGTCACGGATACCGATAACGTCAGCCATGAAGGAGATCATGTTAGCTGTCTCACGAACTGTTTCACCATGAGCAACCTGAGACTTTCCTTCGTCCAGATCCTGAACCTCAAGACCAAGCAGGTTGCAGGCAGAAGCAAAAGAGAAACGTGTACGTGTAGAGTTGTCACGGAACAGAGAAATTCCAAGACCGCTCTCGAATACTTTTGTAGAAATGTTGTTCTCTCTCATGTAACGAAGTGCATCAGCTACTGTAAATACAGCTTCGATTTCATCGTCAGATTTTTCCCATGTAAGGAAGAAGTCACCGTTGTACATTTCTTTGAAGTTCAGTGCGTTCAATTTGTCAATATAACCCTGTAATTTTGCATCCATTTTAATAATCCTCCTGATTTGTTAATAATTAAATTTGGTTTCTTATCTCTTCTAAAGAGACTGGTTTCCGATGCAGGAAACCAGCTCTTTGAATTCAATTGTGAACTATTTTACGTAGCACTTCGGAAGAGCAGCGTAAACAGCAGCGCATGTTACCAGATCCTGTTTCCATGTCTTTTCGTTCGGTGCATGAGCCTGAGCCTCTGCTCCAGGTCCAAATCCAATACAAGGAATTCCGTTACGTCCCATAATAGACACACCGTTTGTGGAGAATGTCCATTTGTCTGTCAGCGGACGGCTCGTACGCATTTCAAGAGTTTCAGCAGCGCCGATTCTCTGGTCTCCGTACAGACCTGTGTAAGCTTCTTCAAGAGCCTTTGTTACAGCGTGATCTTTCGGAATCGCCCATGTCGGGAAGTAGCACTCAATCTCATATACACATCCTGTGTAAGACGGTCTGTCATAGTTGTACATAGAAACTGTGACGTCATCGCCGTATTTCTTAACATTCGGCAGGTTGCGGATCTCGTCCAGACAGCTTTCCCATGTCTCTCCGAATGTCATACGACGGTCCAGAGATACCGCACAGGAGTCAGCAACTGCACAACGGCTCGGAGATGTGTAGAAAATCTGGGATGTGGTAACAGTTCCGCGTCCAAGGAAACGAGCCTCTTCCCAATCCGGGTTGTATTTCGGGTTGAGCATCTTAACAAGTCCCTTGATTTCTGTCTCATCAGCGTCATCATTTTCATTCAGGGCACGAACATCCTGAAGAATATCAGCCATCTTGTAGATTGCATTGTCTCCACGCTCCGGAGCAGAACCATGACAGGAAACACCCTTCACATCAATACGGATTTCCATACGTCCTCTCTGTCCGCGGTAGATACCGCCGTCTGTAGGCTCTGTAGATACAACGAATTCAGGGCGAACCTTATCTTCGTTGATGATGTACTGCCAGCAGAGTCCGTCACAGTCTTCTTCCTGAACGGTTCCGACTACCATGATCTTGCATCCTTCTGGAATAAGATCCTGCTCTTTCATGATCTTAGCGCCGTATACAGCAGATACGATACCGCCACACTGGTCAGATACACCGCGTCCGCCGATTTCTGTTTCTGTTTCATATCCCTCGTACGGATCGAATGTCCAGTTGTCGATATTACCAATACCAACTGTATCGATATGAGCGTCAAATGCGATGATTCTGTCGCCTGTTCCCATGTAACCGATTACGTTGCCCTGTGGATCAATTACAACATCATCGAAGTCCAGTTTTCTCATCTCAGCAGCAATTGTCTCAATATGAGCACGCTCATCACAGCTTTCTCCCGGGTTTTTTACGATTGCACGCAGGAATGCGGTCATATCTTTCTCATATCCCTGTGCAGCTTCTTTGATTCTGTTCAAATCCATTGTTTTGTTCTCCTTTTCTTTTTAAATAAATTGTTTATATGTAACGTTTAAATCTTACATTTCATTTCCGTCCCAAACGATAGATTTATAACGGTCCGGATCGGTATCACCTTCTGTAGAGAAGAGCAGTACCTTAGAATCTTTGTTCAGTCCGAGATGTTCTCTTAACTCTTTGTACTCATCCATCATCATGATACATGCCAGAGTTCCGAACGGAGCGGCTCCGGATTCGCCGGAAGTTACTGCCGGATCTCCCTTAACCGGAGCTGCCAGCATTCTCATTCCCTTTGCAGCTACCCAGTCAGGAGCAGCGATAAATGTATCTACGTGGTTCTTCAGGATATCCCAGGAAATTGTGTTCGGTTCACCACATGCAAGACCAGCCATGATGGTTACCATGTCCCCGTCTACAATCTGGATGCTTCCATCTCCGAGAGCAGCGCCCTTGTACAGACATGCAGCAGCTTCAGCTTCTACAACTACAACCTTCGGAGGATTCTCCGGATAACGGTTGGCAAAGAATCCCTGAACAGCTCCTGCAAGAGAACCAACACCTGCCTGAATGAATACATGCGTCGGTCTGTCACAGCCATATTCGCCAAGCTGATCGTTCGCTTCCATAGCCATGGTTCCATATCCCTGCATAATCCATGCCGGAATCTCTTCGTAACCATCCCATGCGGTATCCTGTACCATAACACCGTTTTCTGTCTTCATAGCCATGTCGTTTGCCATGCGGACACATTCGTCATAGTTTACTTCTTCAATAGTAGCAACAGCGTTTTCAGCAAGGATATTGTTCAGCCGTGTCTGTGTGGAACCCTTCGGCATCAGGACAACAGATTTCTGCCCCAGCTTGTTAGCGGCCCATGCAACACCACGTCCGTGATTACCGTCTGTAGCAGTAAAGAATGTTGCCTGACCGAATTCTTCTCTCAACTTATCAGAAGTCAGTACATTGTATGGAAGTTCGGAGACATCTTTACCAGTCTGCTGTGCAATGTAGCGCGCCATTGCAAAAGAACCACCCAATACCTTAAAAGCATTCAGACCGAAGCGGTAAGACTCATCTTTGATATAAACCTCACCAAGTCCGAGTAAGTCTGCCATTTTTGCAAGCTTTGTAAGCGGTGTTACGCTGTACTGAGGGAAGCTCTCGTGAAATGCGCGAGCTTTTGCAATTTCATCAAGCGCCATAACTTTCAGATTTGCATCATCTGTCTTTGGCATTTGATTGACTGCCCATTTGATTGTTTCCATGTTGAAAAACCTCCTTAAAATAAAATGATGTGTAAAAAAATAAGAAATTTGCTGGCTGATTTTTCTCAGTCAGTAGTTACCGGTTCCCTGCGTCCATGTAATTATAAAGTGTAAATTTTGAAATTTCTAAGAGTGAAGCAACACGGTCGCCTGATTTTGTAATCAGGAATGCTCCGGCATTGTTCAGGAACTGGACGACTTTAATTTTGTCTTCCTTGTTCATTGCGGCAACTGGTTTGCCGACCAGAGTCAGCGCCTGTTCGATCAGCGAGTCAAGCAAGTCTGTTACATTGTGAAGGATCTGCTGCGGCTGTGAATCATTGTCTGTGTGACCGTTCTCCAGAACCTGTGCTTCCTTCTGAGTAGTGACAAGTGAGTGAACCGCACTTTCTATAGAAAGAAGAGCAGTGATGTCGTAGTTCAATGCAAAAATGTACTCTACCTTGCCGTTGTCTCCTCTGATAAACATTGTACTTGACTTCAGAATCCGTCCGTCCTCTGTTTTCGTAAGATAGGAGAGACGGTCTTTAATCCTGGCAGGATCCTTACTGAGTGTGTCGAATACGACACGGGAAGGTCCATCGCCAAGTTTCCGTCCTGTAACGTGTCCGTTTTCGATATGTACAACGGAATGCTCAAGCTTTTCTGCCGTGAGGTCATGGATGACGATTTCGCAGGAATCGCCAAACTGAATTGCAAGACCATGAGCAAGTTGGATAAGTAAGTCTAGTCGTTTTCCCATAAGTCATTTTCCTTTCTTCGGGACGGATAAAATATCCTGTTTCTTGTTTGCTTCTAAATCCACTATACCACAAAAAAAATGAAAATCAATACCTTTTCTAAAAATTTTTTAGATATTCTCAAATTTTTTTAGAAAACGGCTTGCTTTTCTTATTACATGATGGTATATTAAATGTAACGGAAGTGCTCCTGCATGGAAATGATGGGCAGTATTTCGACAAAAGACAATACAAAATATAGTGCGACGTGCAAGGGATGTATTCTTGTAGAATTTGTATGCCTTCGCTGGCAGATGCCGCCAACGATAAAGTTAAGGCTCTTTTGTGAAGAAACATTTTGTGGAGAAGACTCCATAAAGGAAAATTTTTTAGAAAAGGAGACGAAGAGTATGCTGATTTTAGGAAATGGCAGATTAGTCACACGTGACGAGAAGAATCCGTATCTGGAGAATGGCGCTGTAGCAATCGATGGAACTACTATTGCAAAAGTAGGGACTATGGAAGAAGTGAAAGCAGCTTATCCGGATGCAGAGTTTATTGATGCGAAAGGAAAGGTTATCATGCCGGCATTCATCAATGCACATGAGCATATCTACAGTTCTTTCGCGAGAGGATTGTCTATCAACGGTTATAATCCGAATGGTTTCCTCGACATTCTGGATGGAATGTGGTGGACGATCGACCGCAATCTGACGTTAAAGGATACTTATTTAAGTGCAATGGCTACTTATGTAGATTGTATCCGTAATGGCGTAACAACTATTTTTGACCATCACGCAAGTTTTGGTTCTATTGAAGGCTCCCTGTTTGAAATTGAAAAAGCGGCAAAAGAAGCAGGTGTGCGCTCCTGTCTGTGTTACGAAATCTCTGACAGAGACGGAATGGATAAGGCAAGAGCTTCAGTTATGGAAAATGCTGAATTTATTCGTCATGCATTAAAGGATGATACAGGAATGATCGCAGGAATGATGGGAATGCACGCACAGTTCACCATCTCTGACGAAACGATGGAGCTGGCGGCAGCTAATAAGCCGGAAGAAGTAGGATACCATATCCATGTTGCAGAAGGCATCGAAGATCTGCACCATTGTCTGAAACATTACGGCAAACGTATCGTAGACAGACTGATGGATCACGGCATTCTGGGAGAGAAGACTTTGCTTGGACACTGCATCTACATCAATGAGCATGAGATGGATCTGATCAAGGATACAGACACGATGGTCGTACATAATCCAGAATCCAATATGGGCAATGCATGTGGGTGTCCTCCGACTATGCACATTGTACATAAGGGAATTCTGACAGGTCTTGGAACTGACGGATATACTCATGACATGACAGAGTCTTATAAAGTGGCAAATGTGCTGCATAAGCACAACCTGTGTGATGCCAATGCATCATGGGGTGAGGTTCCTCAGATGTTGTTTGAAGGCAACGCCAAGATTGCAAACCGTTACTTCAAGCAGGAGACAGGTGTATTGAAGGAAGGCGCAGCAGGAGATGTGATCATCGTAGATTATAATCCGCTGACACCATTCCACGCAGGCAACATCAACAGCCATGTATTGTTTGGGATGACCGGAAGAGATGTTGTGACAACTGTTGCAAACGGTAAGGTTCTTATGAAGGATCGTGAGCTTCTTCATATTGATGCAGACAAGGTGATGGCAGACTGCCGTCAGGCTGCAAAAGAGTTGGCTGATAGAATCAATGGATAAGGAGAAAAAACATGAGTGATATTATGACACCTATGTCATTTGATAAATTGGTGAATTGGATTTTAGAGGAGCATAAAAAGTATGGTACTGTATTTGGTGAGAAGCATGCATATGTTGCGGACAGCAAATACAACAGAACGATTTTTGGACGTCCGCTGGAGACTCCGATTGGACCGGCAGCAGGTCCGAATACTCAGCTGACACAGAATATCATGGCAGCATACTATACAGGAAGCCGTTTCTTCGAGCTGAAGACCGTTCAGATCATGGATGGGGCAGAACTGTCTGCATGTGTCAATAAGCCGTGTATCAAGGCTGATGATGAGTGTTATAACTGTGAATGGTCAACAGAATTGTACGTTCCGCAGGCAATGGAAGAGTATATCAAGGCATGGTTCCTTTTGAAGGTATTTTCCAAAGAATTTGGTCTTGGCGGTGCAGATGGTTTCCAGTTCAATATCAGTGTAGGATATGATCTGGCAGGAATCCAGTCTGAGAAGATTGATACATTCTTAAATACAATGCAGAATGCGGAAGACAGCGATATTTTTAAGTCCTGCAAGCAGTATCTGTTAGATCATGTAGATTTGTTTGAAAAGGTTACAAAGGAAGATATCGAAGCAATAGAGCCGGAGATCTGTAATTCCGCAACGATTTCTACTCTGCACGGATGTCCTCCGCAGGAAATTGAGAAGATTGCAATGCACCTGATCACAGTGAAAGGTTACCATACATTTATCAAATGTAATCCGACGCTTCTTGGATATGAGTTTGCAAGAAAGAGAATGGACGAGATGGGATACGACTATGTAGCATTCGGTGATTTCCATTTCTTAGATGATTTGCAGTATGTAGATGCAGTTCCGATGCTGACAAGACTGATGAAGGTTTGTGAGGAGCGCAATCTGGAGTTCGGTGTGAAGATTACAAACACCTTCCCGGTTGATGTAAAACAGAACGAGCTTCCGAGCGAAGAAATGTACATGTCTGGTAAGTCTCTTTATCCGTTGTCTATCGCACTGGCAGCGAAACTGGCAGAGGAATTTAACGGCAAACTTCGTATTTCTTACTCAGGCGGAGCTGATGCTAACAATATCGAAGGTATTGTAAATGCAGGTATCTGGCCTGTAACAGTGGCAACAACATTGTTGAAGCCGGGTGGATATTTGAGAACTATCCAGATGGCAAACGCACTGGAAAAAGAAGGAGTTGTGTTTGAAGGAATCGACGTTGCAGCAGCGAAGCAGCTTGCTGAGAACGTATTGACAGATAAGAACCACTTGAAGGCAGTGAAGCCTCTTCCATCTCGTAAGATGGACAAAGAAGTTCCGCTGATCGACTGTTTCGTAGCTCCATGTAAGGAAGGATGTCCGATCCATCAGGATATTACAACTTACCTTCAGCTTGTTAATGAGGGAAAGTATGAAGAGGCAATGGAAGTTATTACAGAGAAAAATCCGCTTCCGTTTATCACAGGTACAATCTGTGCTCACAATTGTATGAATAAGTGTACACGTAATTTCTATGAAGAGCCTGTACATATCCGCAACATGAAACTGGCTGCAGCAGAGAACGGTTACGAAGCATGGAGCGGTAAGGTAAATGCCCCGGCAGTGACAAAAGGCAAAGCAGCCGTTGTCGGCGGAGGTCCGGCTGGTATGGCAGCAGCTTACTTCTTAAGAAGAGGCGGCATGGATGTGACTATCTTTGAGAAACAGAAGAGCCTTGGTGGTGTTGTCCGTAACGTGATTCCGGGATTCCGTATAGCAGATGATGCAATCGACAAAGATGCGAAGATTCTGGAAGCAATGGGCGTGAAGACTGTATTTAATACAGAAGTTGCTGATGTAAATGAATTAAAGGCACAGGGATTTGAAGCAGTGATTCTTGCAACAGGAGCATCTGTACCGGGAACATTGAAACTGGAGGCAGGAGAGACGATGAACGCTCTTGAGTTCCTTGCACAGTTCAAAGCACAGGACGGTAATGTAAATGTTGGTAAGAGCGTTGTCGTGATCGGCGGCGGTAACACAGCTATGGATACAGCAAGAGCGGCAAAACGTACAAGCGGTGTGGAGAAGGTTTCTCTTGTATATCGTCGTACAAAGAGATATATGCCTGCTGATGCAGAAGAACTGGAAATGGCAGTAGAAGACGGAGTAGAATTCCGCGAACTGCTCGCACCAGTGAAACTGGAAGGCGGAAAACTGTTGTGTAAGGTAATGCAGCTTGGCGATATCGACGCATCTGGAAGAAGAGGCGTTGTTGAGACGGACGAGACTGTTGAAGTAGACGCTGATACAGTGATCGTTGCAGTGGGAGAGAAAGTTCCGACTGAATTCTATAAGGCAAATGGAATCAATGTTTCCGAAAGAGGAAAAGCTCTTGTAAATGAAGAAACATTAGAGTCCAATGTGGACGGTGTATATGTAGTCGGCGATGGACTTGGCGGACCGGCTACAGTCGTAGAGGGTATTCGTGATGGTCTGAAGGCAGCAGAAGCAGTGATTGGAAGCAAGCTTGTGAAAGATTATGACAAGATGGCTGATGAGAAGACTGTTTATGACCGCAGAGGAATTCTTTGCGGTGAGCAGGAAGGCAAGGACGAGACAACAAGATGTCTTGGATGCTCTTCCATCTGTGAGAACTGCGCAGAAGTTTGTCCGAACCGTGCAAATGTAGCGATTACTGTACCAGGTATGGAGAAACATCAGATTATCCACGTAGATTACATGTGTAACGAATGTGGTAACTGTAAGAGCTTCTGTCCGTACTCAAGCGCGCCGTATCTGGATAAATTTACTCTCTTTGCAAATGAAGCTGATTTTGCAGACAGCAAGAACCAGGGATTCACTGTTCTTGACAGAGAGGCAGTTACATGTAAGGTAAGATATATGGGTGAAGAGTTCACATGGACAAAGGGAGAAGATACAAAGCTGGCGGAAGGTCTGCAGAAGCTGATCGGAGCAGTATGTAAGGATTATGCATACTTATTGTAATTAAAAAAGAGTAATCGTTATTCAGCATATGCCGGAGCATTTGCGGCTGAGACTGTGAGAATATGATTTAGCAGATAGGTTCATGGAATAAGACAGTGTTACTGCACCAGATTCTGAGCAATTGGAATCGGGTGCAGTTCCCTGTCATAATATGCTATATAGGGGATGACAGGAATGGTATTATGTTATGAACATGGCAAGTTGTCAGAACAACAGACATATCTGGAGGCGCTTTTATTGGAGCAGTCCGCTGCGCCTGTCATTTCGATAGTAGGAGCAGGGGGGAAGACAACGACCGCCCTGTATTTGGCGCAGGAATATATACGAATGAAAGTTCCGGTAGCAGTAACTACTTCCACGCATATGCAGGTGTGGGATGAACCATGGTTTCTATTGGAGGAATCTAAGGAATTTTTTCAACAAATACTGAAAAGAGAAGGGCAGGTCTGGTTTGGACTTCCAGTTGAAATAAAGAATGAGACAGGGCGCATTCCCGCAGAAGATATCCGAAAGATGCAGTCGGTATCAAGAGTGTTTTTTAAGTATGTGGCTGACAGGAAGATTCCTATTATCATTGAGGCGGACGGAGCCAGAAGGATGCCCTGTAAAGCGCCGGGAGAACAGGAGCCAGTATTGTATCCTGAGACTACGGATGTGCTTGCAGTTTACGGACTGGATGCTGTGGGAAGACCAATCAGAGAAGTGTGTTTCCGTTCGGAAACTGTGGCAGAAATTCTTGAAAAAGAGGAGTCAGAGTATTTGACGCCGGAAGACATTGCGAAGCTTGCACTCAGCAGACAAGGCGGGAGGAAGAATGTTTTATCAGATCAGAGATATTGTGTGATCCTGAATAAAGCAGATGACCAGTCACGGTTAGAGATGGCAGAGAGTATTTGCGGGGAAATTAAATCAAGAGAGAATGTACAAGTTATTGTGACAGCACATTCTTAGATGAAAGTGAGAAGCGTTACTGTGCACAGCAGCAGGCTGTGAACAGTAACCGAGAAGGAGTTACAGGCATGAAAATATTAATCAAAGGCGCCGGAGATCTGGCAACAGGTATTGCTGTCCGCTTGTTTCAGTGTGGACATCAGATCGTGATGACAGAGATTGAGAAACCACTGACTGTCAGACGGATGGTGGCATTCTCAAGAGCAGTTTATGAAGAGAAAGCGGAAGTGGAAGGCATCTGTGGTAAACATGTGTATACTTTGGAAGAAGCAGAACAGGCGGTGTCAGACGGACAGATTGCAGTGCTTGTTGATCCGCAGGCAGAAATTCGGAAATCCTATCAGCCAGATGTGATGATCGATGCGATTCTTGCCAAGAAAAATCTGGGAACAAGGATGAGCGATGCTCCTTTTGTGGTTGGAGTAGGACCGGGATTTACAGCGGGGAATGACTGCCACTGTGTGATTGAGACGAAACGTGGACATACGCTTGGAAGTGTCATCTGGAAGGGCAGCGCAATCCCAAATACTGGTGTGCCGGGAAATGTAGGCGGGTATACAGTAGAACGTTTGATCCGTGCCAGTGCAAAGGGGGAGATGGAAGCGATCGTACACATAGGCGATCTGGTTCAGGAAGGGCAGGTCGTAGCATATACGGGGGGGAAGCCGGTATATGCGAAAATGAGTGGAATTGTCCGTGGAATGCTGCAGGACAATGTAATTGTGGAAGAGAATCTGAAAATCGGAGATATTGACGCCAGATGTGAACGGTTTCATTGTTTTACTGTATCTGACAAGGCACGCTCGATCGGGGGTGCGGCATTGGAAGCAGTAACACAGTTTGAACGGATTTATCAAAAATTCGCAGTGGTTGTTTTGGCGGCGGGCGCCGGAAAACGATATGGAAGCAACAAGCTTTTGGCAAATATACAAGGCAGACCGTTATATGAGCATATGATCGAGAAACTGAACGCTCTGCGTGCATTTCCGGCGTATCTGGTAACCGGATATGAAGAGATTAAGACAAAGGCTGAGTCAGCCGGAGTCAGTGCGGTGGATAATCAACAGCCGGAGTTAGGTATTTCCTATTCTTTGAAACTGGGACTACAGGCATGTCTCAAGCAGCATATGGAGATACAAGGAGTGCTGTTTTCAGTATGTGACCAGCCAAATCTAACCTTATCTACAATGCTGACACTGATGAGAACTGCTATGCTGCATCCCGGCAGGATTGTATGTTCTGCACATGAAGGCAAACCGGGCAATCCGGTACTATGGGACAGAAAATTCTTCGGGGAGCTTCTGGAACTGGAAGGTGATACAGGTGGAAGACAGATATTAGAGCGCAGGAGAGAACAGTGCATTTTGGTGGAAGCTGACGCTGAGGAATTGAAAGATATTGACAGAAAACAGGATTTGGCAGATTAGGCAGTCGGATACGGTATCTGTCATATGAAAAAGAATGCAATCTCGGAAAGAGATTCAGATATATATAAATCCCCTGCGGTACGTGAAATAAGGGCGGGAAAGCAGTGGATAATGAAAAAAGAGAAGGGAAGGGTGATACAATGTATACACTTCAGGTAAACGGAAAAACGTATGAAGTAGCAGAAGACAAGAAACTGATGCGTTTTCTGCGTGATGATCTGCATTTGACATCAGTCAAAGACGGATGCAGTCAGGGAGCCTGCGGAACATGTACAGTGCTGGTTGACGGTAAGACAACAAGAGCCTGTATTCCGATGCTGTCTAAAATGGAAGGAAAATCCATTGTAACAGTAGAGGGATTGAGTGACAGAGAGAAAGAAGTATACACTTATGCATTCGGAAAAGTGGGCGCAGTACAGTGTGGTTTCTGCATTCCGGGAATGGTAATCAGTGCAAAGGGGCTTCTAGATGCTAATCCAGATCCGACACGGCTGGAAGTTGTTGCTGCAATCCGCAATAATATCTGCCGCTGTACAGGATATAAGAAGATTATCGAGGGAATCCTTTTAAGTGCTAAGATTTTCCGTGAGAATCTTCCGGTTCACGAAAATGAAGGTGTGACATCGGTAGGAGATGCGATCATCAGAGTTGATGTAGAGGAGAAGGTGTGCGGAACCGGAGAATATCCGGACGACATTTATCTGGATGGAATGATTTACGGAAGTGCTGTCCGTGCTGAACATCCTCGTGCAAAGGTGCTTGCGATTCATACAGAAGAGGCAAAGGCGCTGGAGGGTGTAATCGGAGTATTTACAGCAGATGATGTGCCGGGGGATGTAAAAGTCGGACATCTGAAACATGACTGGGATACGATGATCCCGGTTGGCAAGATTACGCATTATGTGGGAGACGCCATTTGTCTGGTAGCTGCCGAGACACTCGAGATTCTGGAAAAGGCAAAGAGCTTGGTCAAGGTAGACTACGAGGTACTTGAACCAGTTCTCGATCCATTCAGAGGTATGGAAGAGGATGCACCGCTTGTACATGATTCAGGAAATATTCTGGCACATGAGCATCTGGTTCGTGGAAATGCGGATGAAGTAATTGCCAATTCTAAATACAAAGTCACAAAGCACTATGAGACGCCGTGGACAGAACATGCGTTTCTGGAGCCTGAATGTGCAGTGGCGATGCCATTTGACGAGGATGGAGTATTTATCTATTCCACAGACCAGGGAATTTATGATACCCAGCATGAATGCTGCATTATGCTGGGACTTCCGCCAGAAAAGGTAATTGTAGAGAATAAACTGGTCGGCGGCGGATTCGGCGGTAAGGAAGACGTAAGCGTACAGCATCACGCAGCGCTGATTGCTTATCTGACTAAACGAATCGTAAAAGTAAAATTATCCAGACAGGAAAGTCTGACTATTCATCCGAAACGTCATCCAATGTGGATGGATGTGACGACAGCCTGTGATGAGAACGGATATCTGACTGCAATGAAAGCAGTTGTTGTAGCTGATACAGGCGCCTATGCGTCTCTTGGCGGTCCGGTTCTCCAGAGAGCCTGTACCCATGCAGCAGGACCATATAATTTCCAGACAATTGATATCGATGGAACTGCGGTTTATACAAATAATCCGCCGGCAGGCGCTTTCCGTGGATTTGGAGTAACTCAGACTTGCTTCGCTTCTGAGATGAACTTAAATCTACTGGCTGAGATGGTAGGGATCACGCCTTGGGAAATTCGTTATCGGAATGCGGTCCGTCCGGGACAGGTACTTCCGAACGGTCAGATAGCAGATCCGTCAACCGGTGTTGCAGAGACATTAGAGGCAGTGAAAGACATTGTTGAAAATGAGCCATATGCAGGACTTGCATGTGCCATGAAGAATGCCGGCGTGGGTGTCGGTCTTCCAGACTGGGGACGCTGCCGTCTTGTTGTAAAGGAAGGCAAGGTAGAGATTCATGCAGGTGCTTCCTGTATTGGTCAGGGATTGGGAACAGTTCTGACGCAGGTTGTTTCTCAGACAGCAGAGCTGAATTATGATCAGATTAAATATTGCCAGCCGAATACCTCTGATTCACCGGATTCAGGAACGACCTCTGGTTCCCGTCAGACATTGATAACAGGTGAGGCAGCAAGACGTGCGTCACTGGCGCTGAAAGAAGCGTTGACAGAAAAAGGTCTGGCTGCTCTGGAGGGAACAGAGTACTATGGTGAGTATCTTGGCAAGACAGATAAGATGGGAAGCGATGTGCCGAATCCGGTATCTCATGTGGCTTATGGTTATGCAACTCAAGTCTGTGTATTGAACGAAGACGGAACTATCAAAAAGATGGTCGCTGCCCATGATGTAGGTAAGGCAGTGAATCCAAAGAGTGTAGAGGGACAGATTGAAGGCGGTGTTGTTATGAGCCTTGGGTATGCCCTTACAGAGCAGTATGAGATTAACGAAGGACGTCCGGTTACCCGTTTTGGAACACTGGGTCTGTTTAAAGCAGATAAAGTGCCGGATGTGGAGTCGATTATCGTAGAGAAGCCGGGAATCGAGTATGCTTATGGCGCGATCGGCATCGGTGAAATTACTTCTATTCCGACAGCTCCGGCGATTGCAGCAGCATATTATAAACTTCAGGGAGATTTTCAGACAAAACTGCCGTTGGAAAATACGCCGTATATGAAGAAAAAGAAAAAGTAAGAAATAGCATATATTATAACTAAATTGGACAAAATGCAGTTCACATAGCACGATTTGATCTAGATCGTTATTGTGAATCTGCATTTTGTTCGTTTTTGTAACATATAAAGGGGAGATGGTTCAGAAAGTAAGTTTGGGAGAAGGGAGAATAATAACAAAGTGTAAACTGTTACGACATCTGATGATATATTGAATTGGGGTGTGTTTTTTTGAGAGAGGATATGCTATACTGTCATTATATTCTGAAATTCAAGATAATGGTGTATGTAATATATTCCGAAAGTAAGAATGCAGAGTGATTTTGCAGCTATTCACTCGGGTCTGCGCATTTACTGCACTGACCATAACAAAATATACAGTTGCAGGCAAAAATCCATTGCCTGAGGCGATTTTACTCGGATTTTTGCACGTTACTGTGAACAGAGGAACAGTTAAATTGGATCGTTATTTAAGACTTGAAAGGGAGATGGGCAGTATGTGGACAAGTGCAGAACTGAAAATTCGGGCAAAAGGAGCATTTTATAAAAATTATTGGCATTGTGTGCTGACAGCGCTGGTGATGTCAATTTTTGCAGGGGTTGCGTCCCTTGATATCAAAAAGTATATTCACGTAAATGATTTTTATATGTATTCAGATACACTTATAGGAAATATCGGATATTTTGTAATGCGGTCTTTGGATAGATTGCTGGGAGTGGGAATTATTCTTGCCATGCTGGGAATTTTGTTCAAGTTTATAAAGGTATTTATCGGAAACCCTTTGTATGTGGGCGGGTGCCGTTTCTATATCATGAATCAGACTGCAAATCCAACGGCTGCAGAGTTGGGATTTGGTATGCAGTCACGGGGATATAGCAATGTAGTCCTTACGATGTTTTTGAAGAATCTGTATATCTTTCTTTGGTCGTTACTGCTTGCAATTCCTGGGATTATTAAGCACTATGAATATCTGATGATCCCATATATTTTGGCGGAAAATCCAGAGATGGACAGACAAGAGGTGTTTCTGATCAGTAAAAGGATGATGGAGGGTCAGAAAATGAATGCTTTTGTATTGGATCTGACCTTTATCGGTTGGGAGATTTTATCAGCAATTACAGGGGGAATTGTTGGAGTCTTTTTCGTAGAGCCTTATTATCGGGCAACGATAGCTGAATTGTATAGTGTGAATCGTACTCTTGCTTATCAGGATGGATATATTCGATAGGCGAAGTCCAATGGCTGTGACTGCATATTATGTAATCACAGCCATTGTCTTCTATAGATTAGTGTTTCCTATGAGTTATATTCTATCAATAATTTGTGACAATGATATGACGATATCTGGAAGAATTTGTGAAAATTATTAAACATATCTAAAATCAGATGTGCATCCGGTTTTTTGATGCTGTATTCCATTCTTTCTTTTGGGTATCGTACATTTCCCACAGCCATTTAATGGCGCAGTCCATTCCTTCAGCGCTCAATGGGAATGATGCTGACTGTTTATTTTCATTTGGAGTTTTTTCCAAGGACCAGGGTTCAGGATAGACAAATACGGTAAATGTTTCCTTGCTTTCATCGCACTGAAAGAAGTAACGCATACCATGATGGCTGCCAGAAAAAGGTTCTTTTTTTAATCCTCCTACAGGAATCATTTTTTTATCAATCATGAGGAAGAAATCCTTTCTTGTAAATTTATTTTATTACAGTTTCTATAATAACACAGTAAAAAGACCGGAGCAAGCAGGGATGCTTGCTCCGGTCAGAAACATAGATGCTTAGGTTATTGTTCACACGGCATCTTGCACTGCGCTGCAAGGTGTCCGGTCAATGAAGTGATAACAGCAATATATCCAGCCCTTCGCTGAAAGCGACTTAAAATGGGCTGGATACTGTTACTGGAGCACCCGTAGGGTGTGAACAGAAACATGCTTAGATTATTTTGATCCTTTTTCTCTTACAACATTCTGGGGAATCTCGGGAGGACGATATTGATATACATCGTTGTAGGATTCTAGTTCTGCTTCAGAAGTTGGAAGGGAAGGAATCAGTCCGGTGCAGTCACTTGAGGAAGCTGCATTAGACAAATAATCGAAATCATCAATGATTTTCTGATTTTTCTTTTTATCTGACATATTCTCACCTCATAGATAGTTTCTGCAAAAAAAGAGATACTATTCAGAGACAGGACAGAAAATAATCAGATATTAAAAAGTGTATTTTTGGGAGAGTTGTATAAAAATAGGAAAAAGTAAAAATCCAGATTTCCCATTGTCCTAATTTCTATAAAATGTTATAATGTACGCGAGTGCAAAATAAGTAATACACTTGAGCGATACGAAAGAGAGGAACGTACATCATGAAATGTCCGATTTGCGGCAAAGAACTTGAGATAATGAAAAAACAGGTTGGTGCTGATGAAAATGGCAGTCCAATCTTTAATCAATATGCAGTGTGCAGAGATTGTAAGAAACAATGGAATCTGGATAAACAGCGTGCGAAGAAAGCAAAAGAAGCAAGAGAAGTAAAAGAAACGGAAGTAAAGGATGTTAAGACAGCAAAAGCATCTTCTGTGCAGGAATCTGCAACAAAGCCAATTATGAAGAAAGAAGAGAGTGTTACTAAAGCAGGGGAAGAGAGCGAGAATGTAGTTACGAAGTCAGCACCAAAGAAACGATCTGCAGATGTATCAGCAGCAGAAAGTGAAGTGGCAAAGAAAGCAGCGCCGAAGAAGCGGTCTGCAGGTACATCTGCAGCAGAAGGTGGAGCAGTGAAGAAGAAAGCAGCACCTAAAAAACGTCCGGTGTCTGCGCAGAAGGGTGAGATGGATGAACAGAAATATGCCAATATCCCTCCTGAAAAAGTAAGAACAAAGAAAGAGAAAGCCGTGCGTCAGGCATATGAGGATATGCTTTCCACAGATCCAAATTATAAGCCGAAAAAGAGAAAATCCTCGAATGGGGAAACAACTACTGTCAGCCAAAAGGCTGTGAAGAAAAAAGTAGAAAGCATTCAGTCCTCAGTGAAGAAGAGCCCGGAGGCTGAGAAAAAACGTCCGGCAAGCAAAGCGTCAAAGCGTTATGAAGAAAACTACGATGACGATGATGATTATGATGAAGAATTCGATTATATGGATGATGTGACAAGTGCGAAGTATCGTGTGTTGAGAGTGATTCTTGGCATTCTCTCTGTTCTGGCATTTGGATATTTTGGATATAAAGGCTTTATTAGTGGATTAGACAGCGTTGCTTCCGGCGGGAGAATTACAGGTGGTATGACTTATATTATACTTGCAGCCTGTATGTTGTCAGCAGGATTGCTACTTCTGATTATGCAGAATAGCAGGAGTATTGTTGCATATCTGCTTCCGATTATCATTTATCTGGGCAGCGGAGTGTTTGCATTTCTTAAGAAAGGCGATGAGAAGATACTTCTATATAGTGCTGTTGCAGGAGCTGTAATGGCATTGATTTTGATTATTCTGGCGGCAACATCCAGGAATCAGGAAGATGAGTATGAAGAAGATCCATTTGAGGATGATTACGAATAAGTCTATTCTATAATGTGATTTGGATAGATATGTGAAATAAAATTTAGAATAAAGAGATAAAAGAGATTTGGAAGTTAAAGCTTCTGAATCTCTTTTTACATGATAAATTTGCCAGATTGTCCTAATGTCGGTGGATTAAATGCAGGAGCTTGTTTACATGAACAGATTTTTCTCATATTCATATACTGATAACAAAGTGTGGTTTATAATAGGGAGGATATTATGAAGAAACGTTTTTTGGCGTTAATGATGTCAGTGGGGATGATTCTGACATTACTGACAGGATGTACGGCAGATAAAGATGTGGAAACATCGGGAATTTCATCAGAAGTAACATCAGATGAAAAAGGGGCAAAGAAGGAGGTGGTTCTCAATGAGGTGGCACACTCTATTTTCTACGCACCTATGTATGTTGCAATTGAAGAAGGCTATTTTGAAGAAGAAGGAATTGAATTGACATTGGTTTGTGGGTTTGGGGCAGACAAAGTGATGACTGCGGTTCTCTCTGGAGAGGCAGAAATTGGTTTTATGGGTTCTGAGTCTTCCATTTATACTTATAATGAGGGAGCAAATGATTATGTTGTGAATTTTGCCCAGCTTACACAACGGGCTGGGAATTTTCTTGTGGCAAAGGAACCTACAGAGGATTTCGCGTGGGAGGATCTGAAAGGAACTACAGTGCTGGGTGGACGAAAAGGTGTGGTACATATATAAATGTAAATTTAGAGACTATTGTAATCCTGTGTTATTGGGCGGATAGGATGAATAGTGCGAAAGTCTCTCAGAGCATTGAAATAAAATAGAAAATTATTACGATATATCAAAAGAGGAACCAGACTTCTCCGGCTACTTTAACAAGCTGCCAGAAACATGGGTAATTTTTATTACGGAAAATGATGCCATGGAAAAAGGGCTGCCGCTTTATCCAATTGAGCGGTGCTTTTTAGGAACGGGTGAGAAATTTGAGGACGGTTCGCACATATTACATGTTAATGGCACTTACCGTGGAGATACGCCAATCGGAAAGTTAATGCATAACTTCTCCTGCACAAATGCGGAGGATATGTATTACGGAATACTGGCAGATAGAGTGCGATTTTTCAAAGAGAGTAAGGAGGGTATCGAGATTATGTGCCGGGCTATGGAGGATATGAGAAATCAGACGTTGAAGGAAGGAATGAGAGAAGTTGCGCTTCGCATGTTGGCGGCAGGCAAATATGCATTAGAGGAAATTGTTAATATTTCAGGACTTTCTCTTGAAGAAGTCAAACAACTGAAAGCTGACCGAAGCGATAGGTAAAGCTAATGAACCGGGAATCTGAAAATAAGGTTCCTGGTTCTGCTTTTAAATTTTTCTGGATTGTATTTCTTTTTGGAATTGTGTTTCGTTGAAAAAGGGATGGCCGACATACGGGAAGGCAGGGCAGCAGAAAGAATGAAAAAAAGGTAAAATGACACTGGAGGATATCGCAGATTGTGCTTGGATATTATCTTTTGACGAATTAAAGAGGATTGAAGCCGAGATTATACAGTTGCCATAAATATTTTGGTATTAAAAATAGTAGCGTAAAGGCGGACAGGAAAATATCATAATAAAATTTGTTATATTTTTTGGCATTCAGTGAAAGCTGGATGCTATTTCTATGTGCGCCCGGTATGGACGCAATCTAGTCGGCGAAGTTTGTAACACGTCTTGGGTAGTGGAAAGCGTATAGGTAAAGTTTTTGCCAGCTGGGGAAAATAACTTCTAGCGTATATTTTCTCTTCCCTTTCAGAATGTGGGTTTGGCAAAGTTTTCTGTAAACCACTTGAAATACATTTTGTATGCATAGAATAAGCAGGTTCTATTTTGTATCTGGTGTAATAGGCGCAAGGCATCCTATTGGATGCCTTAAAACCTTACATACAAGGAGTAGAGCATCCTATTGGATGCTATGTGAAGAAAGATTACAGATTTTTGTGTATCGGCTCATTATAATAGAAATCGGGATGGAATATTTATCAATCAAACTATTATTTGCTACAATTAGAGTCTAAATATTCTTTTTAAGAAGTAGGATCAGAAGGATTGTTGTATTGATTCTATCGGAAAAGATCGATTAATTTGCGGAACAGGTTTTGCAAGCATAGCATTTGGATATCCAAATGCTGTTTGGGAGAATCCCAAGCCCCTTCAAAATTATGATAAGAAAAGACATAAAAAGATAAAAAAGAAGCAAGTTAAGAATATATCTATGGAGAGAATATAAAAAGCGTGTTATACTACTTGGGGAAGTATTATAATGAAAACTGGAACAAAGCTGATTATGATGGGAAAGATGTTATCTTGACAATTTTGGATTAGTCATATAAAAAGATTAGAAAAAAGATTGACTCAAATTTGTGTAAACAAAAAGACTTTAAAATTGTTGGTTGTGGTTATATGGAAGTAGTTACGATAACTAATAAACCCATGTCAAAGATGAAAAGAAATGAATCGGTTTTCCCGGATACTATTTTAAAGATATGTGAGGTATTGAATTGCAACATCAAGGATGTGGTAATAATGTGGTTTTGGAGCAGTGAGGTGTCATATGGCAAATTGTAGTTTTTTAGATGAATTAAATCGATTAAGAAAATCATCCAGTGACTCTATAGATAATATTGAGAAATTTGATGATTTTAAAAGATATATGCATGTAACAAGGAATGTTGAGGAGGACTTAAAAGAGATTCTTGTGTCAGTCAATAATTCTGGCAAAAAAACATTAATCCTTCTGTGTGGAAGTGCGGGAGACGGAAAATCTCATTTACTTTCCTATCTTAAAAATGAAGAAAGAGTGTTAGATGACTATTCAGTGTATAATGATGCTACAGAAAGTAGTGCACCTTCAAAAACTGCCATAGATACATTGAATGAGGTGTTGACTGACTTTTCAGATGTGAATATTGCGTCAGAAGGAAAAAATGTTATTTTAGCCATTAATCTCGGTGTGCTAAGTAATTTTATTGAGTCTTCTTATGGAAAAAATTATCAATTGTTCCTCCAATATGTTGAGAAAAATAATATATTGACAACTGCAGTAAATGATAATGGTTACATAGAAGGTAGCAGTTTTCAGCATGTTAACTTTTCTGATTATCATATGTATACGCTGTCAGATGCGGGAACAGAACCAGGATATATCTTACGAATTCTGAGTAAGGTTTTTGCAAAAACAGGAGAAAATCCTTTTTTTTCAACCTTTCAGAAGTCGTGCCAAACGTGTCCAATTGCACAGAAGTGCCCGGTTAAGCATAATTATGAATTTTTGATGGACGAGCAAATTCAGAAATATATTGCAAATTCCTTAGTTGAGGTAACAATTAGGGAAAAAGAGATTCTTACCACCAGAGAAATACAGAATTATATTTATGATATTTTGGTGGCACATAAATTTAGCTATAAGATTATTTCAAATGCATCAACTATTACAACTAATTATTTAAAGGAGTATTTAAGGGATATTACGCCGGTCCTTATGTTTGATTATGTAGATATGTCCCCACTTTTAAATCAATTGGGAAAATATGATCCATTACTAGTGCGTTCAGAAGCGGCTGATGAAATGGCTATTTTCTACTATGTCTCTTCAGATATTTCATTACAAATAAAGAAAATATTGGAAGATACACCATATGCTGTAGTACTCAATCAACTGGGAACAATTGATAAGTTGAATGATGACAAGGTATTAAGAGCTCAGATTTTTAATGTATTGGTTCGGATTGAAGCAATAAAAGGGAACATAAAAGGTGATGAAGTATACAATCAATATATTAGAAATCTTTATTATTACAATCTTGGTATGATTCGTAAATTGGCACAACTGTATGATTTGGTAGAAAAGGCTGTAATTCAATGGTGTGGATGTGAATCAGGAAATACTATTTGTTTAGATGAATCTCATGAAGGCTTTACATTATATGAAAATATAAAATTTGAACCATATTTAGATGATGTGGATACTAAAAAAAGTGTCACTATATTAGAGCAGTTTTCTCCATCAATCGTTGTTAAGTTTGAAAGTCAGAGAACAAAGGACATAATCGCACTGGATGTAGACTATTCCTTATATAAGTTGCTATATAAACTGAAGCAAGGGTATGTACAAACGGCAGATGATCGAAATAATCACGCTGATTTTATCAGTTTTATTGAGAAAATTTTAAAGACCGGTTCTGCAAAAGAAAATGTTCTTGTTGTTTCTGAAGATGGACGCAAAGCAAATGTTGAATGCACAAAATTTGGTTATAGATTTAAGGTGGTGAAGTAATGGATTACATCTTTGATGAAGAAAAATTTAATGAGAGTTTTAATGTTAAGCCCGTTAAAGAAAAATCCGCTGATTCACTAAGGCTTTCGCATATACCAGATAATAGTTTCAAGTTGTTTCCTTATAAAGCTAGCGGAAAAAGACAGGCTCCGATTGTTACTGAGTTGGAAGAAAGTGTTAGTGGATTTTTTCGGAGAGCTTTAAATGTTGAATCAGCGGCTATTGACTATGATACACTTTGTGATTTGTTATTAGAAAATCTTGAAATAGATTTACCAGATATCGAATTGTTTAGGGATATAATTAGAGAATTCTTTTTTGATGGTACTGATTTTGTAGCTACAAATTTAGGATTATATCCCTATCAGACGAGAACAAATAACAAGAGTGCAGATCGCTTGGCCTTTTTTTTGTTTTGTATATTGGGGATTGATCAGAGTGATTGTGATGTAATTAAGAAGGCCGCTGATAGATATTCATATAATGTTTTGGAACAAATGGTAGTGGCGGCTATTAATTCCACAGCATTAGGCGAAAAAGAGCCCGAAAAGAATTATTATTCTGTAGTAACATGTGTGCAAGAGAAGTTTAAGAAAGATTTCCATTTTATGTTACAGACAGATATGACATCTATTGAAGATTTTTCTAATCTCCTGTCGTTGTATTATTTTTACTATGTATCACAGACGAGTATTGTATTGGATAAGTTTTGTGAAGGGAAAAGAGATGAACCAATTAGTATTTATTATGCATTAGATTGGGAAAAGGTAAGTAAGAATCGCAAGTGTTGCTGTGAAGGCTGGGAAAAGCTTCAAGCAAATATTAATCATATGTTCAGCCATGCAATTACTCTGGAGATTATCAATCAGCATTCGGATTCACATACAATGTATGATTATATAGCTCTACAGGAATATATTAATCTTCACCCAGAGGAGGATGGTCTCATTTCAAATGAGATTGAAAAAGCGGAAAAGGTATATACATCTACAGTTGGGGACTATAAGAAATTTGATCAAATAAAACATACTCAGAGTGGAAGTAAGACAAATGTAGCCATTAAGCATTTGTTTAGATGTGTAGAGGAACAATTTTTAAATACGGATAGAAAGAGAGCAAATCAATTTTATAATGAAAAATTTTCAGAATTCTGTAAGGCTAGATGGGTTAAAAATCGGCGGAAGTCTGGATTGGTCCTAAATCTTACAGAAAGGGATATTATATTTCTGACAAAAATATCGCTTCGTAATAAAGATAAAATACGATTGAATGATTTATATAAGGAATATGAATATAGAGGTATTTTCCTTGATAATTCGTCCAAAGAGCACTTGCAGGAATTTTTTACAAAGTTAAATTTGATTGACAAGAAGAGTGATAGTGGGGATGCACAGTATGTTAAGAGAATTCTATGATTTTATAGCAAAAAAAATAAATAGCTATTTTCAATCACTATCTGCAGACGGTCTCTTGCAAAAGGGTGAAAGTTTTTGCTTAAAACTTGATGATGTAGAAACTGTAGAAAACGTGGCTATTGCATTAAAAGAATTGGCTAATGACAACAATGCTATGGGGATTTATGAGTATACGTGTAGGGATGGTTCTGTTTATCATACATATACTTTAAAAGTAATTAATGGTGAGGTAATTATTGCTGCTCAAATAGAAGGAATGACCAATGATTTCTTATGTGCAACCTTGAGGAATGCGGCAAACGATGAAGGGAAGCCGTTGCTTATGATTTCGTCTAATCCTATTGATAGTGCCAAGAGTGGCTCCAGAGATATGTGTGCTAATGGCATGCCATTTTATGCAGATAATCTGATGAGTGAAATTAGGCGTATGGTCGAAGTTAGTACTCAGTTGACGTTCCTTGAAAAACGGATTTTAGATTTTGAATTGAAAAGACGTGATGCGGATGTTTTTAGTGATAAAGCATCTTTATATGAATACAGAGACCTTTTATCTATCATGAGTAGCGGTTCTATTGATGATAATAATTACGTTGGATTCCGGCTGTTTCCAGTTAACGGAAAGACAGATTATCAGAATTATGGAAAAAGTCAAATTGATAAAGAAATTAAGAATAACCATGATTTGTTTGAGCGAGTAGACAGAAGCATAAGGTTTGGAAATCTTGAATCGGATTTGTCTGATGATTTTGAAGAGAGTTTTGTTATTCGAATTGAAAAAGAGCGAAAAAATGATCCAGAAAATTGGAGTAGATTATTTACATATGCAGAGATGCTGGCTGCAATGCAAAAAAAACAGTTTAAGAAGGATAACCCTTTACAGATAAATCTAGAGAACATTTATGTTTATGGAGATATGCCGCTTAATGTATTGCCTTTAGACGATAAGGTATTGATTCGTAATGACGGAACTATGAAATCAAAGAAAAGGATAAGAAGCCTTATAGTCTTTAATCCAGACAAATTCTCTGTTATCCATATCCGTTTTGAATGTAATGCCCGTATATTGAATAGTGATATTTCTCAAGACGATACGTCATTTGTAAGGGAAGGAAAGAATCTGATATTCAAATTTGAACGCGAAGATATTTCGTTTCATAAGATTGAAATTGGAGATTCGGTTAATAATATCACCTATATTTTTAAGATATGTATTATTGATATTTCTGCGGAATATCTTGTTGGGACAATTAAACGTAATTATGTCATAGATTACAAGAAGAATAGAAAAAATTGTAAAATTAAACTTCTTGGTGTTGGAACTGACTTAACTTTTAATCCGAATGGTTCAGCAAATGTTTCTCAGAAACTGGATGATAATTTACAGTACGATTGTCATTATGATGCTAGGCTCCATTTGTATGCGACAGAGGAAGAATTAGCAAACTATGGAAGCGGAATAGTGATTGATATTAATTTTGCAGGGATATTAGTTCCGTTTGTACTTTATCCGGACGAAACAAAAAGTAAAGAAATTATTGGCCGTACGATTTTGAGGGATAAGTTTGCATCTAAGAGTAGTTTTGAAATTAATTCTGAAGATCATATTTATAAAGATTCACAGGAATATTTTGCTAAAACAAATCTGCTACGGGAATTGCGGTTAGAACAGCATATCATAGAAAATCATATTGAATATGGGAGATGTCGTCAATTCAGAGGGGCGGAGATTGGTAAGATTGAAGAAGTCAAGCTGAAACAGAATTCTGAATTACATGAGGCATATTGTGCAATGCTGGATGAATTTCAGAAAAATTCAACTGTACCAACATTAGCATATTTGTCGGAAAATCTGCTTGAGTCTGTTAAAAACTTTTTAAATGCTTTTAATGCCTTATATGCTGGACTAAAGGACGGAGGAAGTCTTTCTGTAGAACAGGAAAATGCACTTCTTATTGGCTCTCTTTCAGTAGGGAGAAATATAGAAGAAATATTATTAACACCGTTTCATCCTTTGAATCTTGCATATCAATTGGAATTGTTAAAAGAAACAGATTTTGAATTTGCAACAGACGTTGTAATTGACCGGTTAAATTCTATTAATTTACTGCCTTATCTTCAAAGAAACAAGAAAATATATAGGGTGTCGGATCAACTTTTTTCACAGGAATGGAAGTATTACGCTCCCGTGGAAAATAGAACATATCGAGGTAATCGACGATATGTTCCTAAATTGATTGAAGAGAAGATTACAGAGTTTGTTTTACATTTCAGGTATATTTTTGATGATATAAATAATAAGACGGTACGTCTTAATCTTATAAATATGGGCGATTGTAGAGATGTTTTTGTTGGCGTAGCGCAGTTTTTTATACATTCATTGAATAAAACTCCAGATATTGACCGTCTCAAGCGATTTGAAATCCATATTTATACTGATGATCCGGCGTCCAATGCATTTTCGAATATTAAGGAGTATACACGACTGAAGGAATATTTGTCTGAACTGAAACTCACTATTGCAACTGGAACAGCCATGAATAGTCTAGAGGGTGTATTGTCTAAAAATGTGGAATGTTATTTTCATGTTGATCAGGGTGATAGATACGAGTATGCGCATATTTCGTTCTATGAGATGGAGTTGGAAATCACTTCTGAAACGGCTACAATGAATCAAATTGAGACAGGGATTTCCCTTGGTGGGATTGTGTCTGGTATTCCCTCTAGTAAATATGGGCAAAAATATAGAACCGGGTTTGGAACTAAGTATGCTCCCAAAACAGATGTTGTTAACTTTGCTGAAAAATATAATGCACTGATTCAGGTTGGGGATACTGGAAATCCATTTTATTCTGGCACAGGTATATCAACTCAGATTGATTCAAAAGCCGAGGAGAAAATGGATTACATCTATAAGGCATCTAATTGGGTTGTATTCGTTGATCCTAAGGTAGATTTGGATTTCTTCAGCGAGAAGGAAGCAAACAGTGACCTGCTGATTATTCATTATAGTGATCAGTATACTTCTAGTAGTGGATATGATGCTATAACAGTGACTCGTAAATCGCATCAATATTCTAAAGTTATTCAAGAGTATTTGAAAGAAAAGGGTGTAAATGCTAGTCTAGGTGATGTAGCAAAGATCATTAATCTTTTTAATGCGGTTAATGGGGATTGGCTGCTTCGTTTAGTTTCATCAAAGAAAATGATTGGTGCAAATAAAGATTCTACCTTTTCGAGAGAGAAGATTAGTATTGTTGCGGCTATTAAGTTTATGCTTGCATTTCTTAAGCATCCAAATATTGTATGGGTACCTATTTCGCTGGAAGAAATGTTACGTGTTTCTGGTGGAGTTGGATTGTCAACTTCAGAGGGTATATTGTCTTATAAGAACCTTGGCTTTGAAAAAGGACCGACTAGTGATGACCTGTTGTTTATAGGCTTAAATCATTCGACGGAAAGTGCAAAAATCTATTTGTATCCAATTGAAGTTAAAACGGGTATAAATGATAATTCTGTCATCACCAAAGCATTTGAACAGGTATCTGCCACTGCTTCTGGATTACACAATGCAATGAATTCGGAAGAAAAATTCAATAGCACAATTTTATATAAAGTTAATCGTAATTTCTTGATGCAATTACTGGTTACTAGCTGTAAAAAGATGAAAGTGTATCATGTGGATGATAGTCAAAACTGGGATGTCATTCTGGATCAATTTAGAATGGCGCTTCTAAATGAGCATTACATGATTTCTGACGAGATTAAAGAGCTTCTCGGCAAAGGCGCAGTGTTATCGTTTAGAAAATCATTAGGCGCAAGAAAAACATCGTTTAAGGAGGATACTATTAACTTTATAGAAATGCCGGATACAGATGAATTTGATTTGATTTTGGATTCTGTTGAAGATATTTATAAAGATATTCAGCGGCGGCGAGACAGTGAGTTTTTAATCTTTGAAGAATGTGCAGTTGATGCCTTGACAGGTGATACTTCTAAAATAGCTATTACAGAACTGGAGAAAGAAATAGAATTTCCTGAGCAGAAAGAATTGGAAAAAGAAAATCCAGATAATAAGCCTGATCCATCAGTCCTGGTTGATAAGATAGAGGAAGACAAAACGGATGTAAAGCAAGGAATGAAAATTCTTTTTGGAACTAATCTACAGAATGGTGATCCAATTCTATGGGAACCAAATGATACGGATATATTATTCCATACCAATACTGGAATTATTGGTACAATGGGGACTGGAAAAACGCAGTTTACTAAGTCGTTGATAACTCAATTATATCGTTCTCAAGAGAAAAATGTTGGAGATGAAGAACTGGGAATATTAATCTTTGATTATAAGGGAGACTATAATGAAAGTAAAATGGATTTTGTTGAAGCTACAAATGCAAAAATATTTAAACCCTATGCATTGCCTATCAATCCACTTGCGATAATTGAAACATCTGTATTCAAACCTCTATTACCAGTGCATACTGCTAATAATTTTAGGGACACGATTGCTAAAATTTATGGATTAGGACCGAAGCAGAAAGCAATACTGACCAATTGTATCATGAAAACATATGAGGCTAGCGGCATATATAAAGCTGATGTAAAATCATGGAAAAATGAAGCACCAACATTTGATCAAGTTTACCAAAGATATTTAAATGATGAAGATATCAAAAAAGGAGATTCTTTGAGTGCTGCAATGGATGAGTTGGGTGAGTATGAGGTTTTTGAAAAAGTTCCATCAAAAACAAAATCTTTATTTGATGTGTTAAAAGGTGTTGTTGTTATAGATCTTTCGGGTTATCCGTCAACATTGCAGAATCTGATCATTGCAATAATGTTGGATCTTTTCTATACACAGATGCAATCTGTAGGATCAAGCAAATTAGAGGGAAAATATCGTCAATTAACAAAATTTATTTTGGTAGATGAAGCTGATAATTTTATGTCACAGGATTTCCCGTCTCTCAAGAAAATACTGAAAGAAGGACGTGAATTTGGTGTAGGCACTATCTTATCGACACAGTTTTTAAAACATTTTGCTTCGGGTGAAGATGATTATGCGAAGTATATTTTAACATGGGTAGTGCATAATGTTGCTGATTTAAAAAATAGTGATGTAGATTTTGTATTTAAAACAGAGGCTAAGAGTGCAGAAAGTCAGTTGCTCTATAATGACATAAAGAAACTTCAAAAACATAATAGTATAATTAAAATCAGTTCGGAAAAACCTAAATATGTAAAGGATAAAGCTTTTTGGGAGTTATTTAAGGAAATGAAAGAAGATTGACGACTAAGGATGGTAGTGATATACTTAAGTAGACTACTTAAGTATATCATTTTATCTTTGGAGGTACGAATGGATTTTGCATATAAATTTCCAGTTGTAAGAGGGATTCAGGCGGGAAGAGAATACTATATTGCGATGATACCGTTACGAATGTTGGGAAGATTGTTTCCGAATGAGGAAGAATATGTGCTTCCTGAATATCGTGCACAGAGAAAATTAAACGAATCTAGAATTCCGGTAATCAGTAGATATATTACTGAGAACCGGAATTCCTATGTATTTTCAGCTTTAGCTGCATCAATTGATGGTGAATTCAAATTTTTTCCAAGTGCAGAGAGTGGCGATATAGGAATATTAGAGGTATCTATGGATGCGAGATTCTTAATTAATGACGGACAGCATAGGAAGGCTGCTATTTTGGATGCTGTAAATGAAGAAATAGATTTAGGCAATGAAACAATATCTGTTGTATTGTATGAAGATGCTGGGTTGTCAAGAAGTCAACAGATATTTACAGATCTGAATAAACATGCTGTAAAGACGTCTAATTCTATATCTGAGCTATATGATTCGAGAGATGATATTGCTGTGCTTACGAGAAATGTCGTATCTAGTGTTCCTTTTCTTAATGACTATACAGACAAGGAGAAGGACAATCTTGGCAAATATTCGTCAAATCTCTTTACATTGAATATGTTTTATAGTGCCAATAAGAGAGTGCTGGCAGGAAAGCACATTACTAAAGAGATTGAAAGTTTTGTTTGTTCTTATTGGAAAAATGTTTGTGAGAACATGATTCAGTGGAATGAACTTCAGAAAAAAGAAATATCTAAGGTGGATTTACGAGAAAATTATATCGTAACACAAGGAGTTGTGATACAGGCGTTAGGATATGTGGGAGCATACTTTTTGCGTAATCCGGATGTAGACATACAAGGGATTGTTTCACGTTTAAAGAATATTGATTGGAAAAGAAGTGCTGCGTGTTGGAAGTTTCGTGTAATAAGAGCAGATGGGAAAATTCTGACGAGTAATAGAGCTATAACATTAGCAGCAAACCAGATTAAACAGCAATTAGGTATTCCTTTGGCGCAAGACGAGCAAATAAAGGAAGAACAATTCCTTGCAAATTACAATGTCTAGGAGAAATGAGTATGGCGGATAATTGTGTAAGTTGTGAAGCAAACAAACAGGGAGTAACAATTAATCGAGATACGATTGAAGGCTTAAAAGAAACAATTTGTAATTTATATTTGGCAGACGATATTCCATGGGTGATTGGTTACTCGGGCGGTAAAGACAGTACTGCAACATTACAGTTGGTTTGGCTGGCATTAGAACAGCTTTCAATAGATCAATTGAAAAAAACAGTACATATAATCAATACCGATACATTAGTTGAGTCTCCAGTTATGTCTAACTGGGTGAAAAACTCTTTGCGTATTATGGATGAGCGGGCAAGAGAAGAAGGTTTGCCGTTTGTTACACATCGATTAACCCCGGCGATGAATAATACTTTTTGGGTAAATTTCATAGGAAGAGGATATCCATTTCCAAGAAAAAAATTAAGATGGTGCACAGATCGTTTGAAAATTCAGCCAGTCAATACATTTGTTAAAGAGCAGATTGCAGAACATGGGGAAATTATCCTTGTGATTGGAACAAGAAAAGCAGAGAGTGCACGCAGAGCGAAAACAATGGCTTATTATGAGAAAAAAAGGGTACGGGAATTATTGAGCCCGAATCAATCCATGGCTAATGAATTGGTTTTTTCTCCGTTGGAAGATTGGAATGATAATGATGTTTGGGTATTTCTTATGCAATATAGAAATCCATGGGGCTATTCCAACAAGGAACTTCTTACTTTGTATAAAGGTGCTACATCAGATGGAGAATGTCCTATGATGGTTGAAAAAGGGCTTCCGAGCTGTGGCAAGAGCCGATTTGGATGTTGGGTGTGCACTATGGTAGAAAAAGATAAATCGATGGAGGCGATGATTGCGAATGATGATGAGAAATCGTGGATGACACCTTTGCTAGAATTCAGAAATAGATTTGGTGATGAAGAACATGATCGAGAACGTCGGAGCTTTAGAAAAATGCAAGGCTTTCTCCAAGGATCATATAAGCAACTGCATCATGGACCATATAAAAAGGAGTATCGTGAGCAATGGTTAAGAGAATTGTTAGAAATTCAAATGGAAATTAATTCAACGGGTCCGGAAGAGTTTGCTGATTTGGAATTAATTACACTTCCAGAACTTAGAAATATCCGCAGGATTTGGGTTTTCGATAAGCATGAATTTGATGATGCACTACCACGAATTTATGAAGATGTGATTGGAAAGAAATTTGATGATCCTGAGTGGGTTGGATCAGAGGCGTTCCGAAGTGAGGAATGGAATATTCTTAGAGATGTTGTGAACGAGTTATACCATGATGAAGAATTGGCCTTTGAAATGGTCTATAGTCTAATCGATATTGAAAATCAGGCAAGTAGTTTGAATAAAAGAAAGGGAATTACGGATTCTCTTGAAACGTGCATTCGGAAAACCTTTTACAAGAACGAAAAGGATGCAACTGATTACTATATGGATCGAATGATTCGAAAAAAGGATCTTGGCGGGAAATATAATGAGAAAGCATTAGATTCCACATATGATTATTTATATGAGGACAACGATGAGGAAGAGGATGACAAGACATGATTTTGAAAAAATTAATCATGCATAATTTTGGTGTTTATGCCGATACAAATCAATTTGATTTCCACGGGGAAAAACCTGTTGTATTAGTGGGTGGCATGAATGGACGTGGTAAAACTACTTTTCTTGAAGCGGTTCTTCTAGGTTTGTACGGTTCCAATTCCTTCGCATATACAGAAAATAAATATAAAACTTATGGTCAATATTTAAGATCATATGTTAATAAATCAGATGGAACATTATTTACCTATATAGAAATTGAATTTTCCATGGATGATTCCGATGAGGAAATCTATTTTGTGCATAGAGAGTGGAACGCAAAAAGCCAGCGAGTTAGAGAAAAGATAAAGGTGATGAAAAACGGAACGGAGAATACTTTTCTTACCGAGAACTGGCCAATGTTTGTAGAAAACATTCTGCCAAGTGCTTTATCTAATTTTTTCTTTTTTGATGGCGAAAAAATTGCAGAATTAGCAGTTGAAAATACTAATCACAAAATGAAGGAATCCATAAAGGCTTTGTTGGGCATTTCTGTACTTGATTTGCTAGATAATGATTTGGGAAGAATTATTACAAAGTTAAGTGATAAGGATTCAGAAGATCAAAATCTTAGGTATTTGGAGTTGCTAAGACAAAAGAGAGAAAATGCCCATGAAGATCTTAAAGCTGTTGATGCAGAAATAGAACGTGTGGAAGAAAAACTGGATGGACTCAGAATTGAGTTGGAAAAAAAGAATACAGAGTATTCTGTCAAAGGTGGGGATATTGTTGAACAGCGTCATGATTTAATGGCGCAACGTTCGGAGGCAGTAGCAACGGTTGAGAGTCAACAAGATATTTTGCTGGAAATGGCAACTGGAGCAATGCCTATGATGTTGGTTCGGTCTCTATTAAAGGATATTCAGAAGCAAGGAGAGGCAGAACAATCATATCGTGCCTCATGTATGGCGACAAAAAAAATAAACTCTCTCTATGAAGACTTTCTTAAGAAATATCCTAATACTGGTGATGAAATACAAAAATTTATTGAGTATGTTAAAACAGAAAGTGAGTTACAACAGCAAGAAGAGATTTATCGAATATCTGATACAACTCTTTACCAGATTACGGCACTTAATAAGGGGGGGTTGATTTCAGAGAAAGAAAAAGTGATCTCTCATATGCATAGGAGAAATGCTTGTCAAAGCAAGATTGACGAGATAGATAACTATCTTTCTGTTGACATTGATGAGAAAGCACTTAGGAGAATTTTTAAACAGATAAAATCTCTTGAAATGGAGATTGTAGCGATAGAGGTAGAACTTGAAGTACTGAAGCAGAAACGAACAACATTTCATAGTTCGGCAATGATTGCAGAGACAGAGTTTAGTAAGGCGGCTGAGCAGGTGCTTTCATCCCTAGAGACGATGGACGATGATAACCGTACGGTAAAATATGCTCATATGGCAATTAACATAATTAGAACATACAAAATTCGTTTGCAGCAAAGCAAAACAGAAATTTTGGCTCAGACAGTGACCGAATGCTATAAGCAGCTTGCGAATAAGAAGAATCTGATTGATAAGATTACGATGGATCCAGAAACTCTAGATCTGCATTACCTGAATGCTGAACTTGAAGAGGTTGAGAAGAAGAGTTTGTCGGCAGGGGAGAAGCAGTTGATGGTTATTTCGTTACTGTGGGCACTGGCAATTTGTTCTAAGAAAAAATTGCCAGTTATCATTGATACGCCATTGTCTAGGTTGGATTCTGTCCATAGAGAAGCACTAATCACAACTTATTTTCCAAAAGCAAGTGACCAGACTATTATTCTTTCTACAGATTCTGAAATCGATGAGAAATATTATTTACTTATGAAGCCAAGTGTAGGAGATGAATTTACGCTTGTTTATGATGATGAACTGAAGAAGACAACAATTCAAAAGGGATATTTATTCTTTGGAGGAAAGAGATAATGTTGCTAAAACAAATACGGTTGACAAACCAATCAAAAGACAAGTTGGGAAGACTTAAAGGAAAAACAGGAATAAAGAATTGGAATGTCTTGTGTAGATGGGCTTTTTGTTATTCACTTGGCGAATATACTATGCCAACGGATATTCCGATTAACGCAGATAGTAATGTGGAAATGTCTTGGTATACCTTTGCAGGTGAGTATAGTGATTTGTATGATGCTCTTATGAAGGCTTGGTGCTTGAAGATGGGATTGCCGATAGACGAAGATACTTTAAGTAAGTATTTTAAACTTCATTTAGAAAGAGGAATTGCGCATCTGTCAGGGACAAATTTTATTAAGAATTTGGATGATTTGCTTAATCTTGTAGTAGAGGTGAAGTGATGGGTGTCTATTTAGATTACAATGCATCGGCTCCTATTGAGCCAAGGGTATTGGATTATATGATTGATGTTTATCGAAAAAATATTGGAAATGCTGATAGCAGGACACATGATTTCGGAGATAATGCTCGAAAGATTGTAGAAAAAGCCAGGGGAGAAGTTGCATCTATTTTAAAAATTAATAAGGACGAAGTGTTTTTTACAAGCGGAGCAACAGAAAGCAATAACATCGCTATTCAGGGGTTGAAAACTTATGGCATAACTGAAGGAAAGAGACATATCATTACGACAGGCATTGAACATAAAGCTGTTTTGGAAACAGCTAAAGCTATGCAAGCTCAAGGTTTTGAAGTTGATTTTGTTAATCCTGGAATAGATGGTAGAGTATCTGTAGAACAGGTACTGGAAAAAGTTAGGGATGATACGCTTTTGGTAAGTGTCATGCATGTAAATAATGAAACTGGAATAATTCAACCAGTGAGAGAAATTGGAGAATGTTTGGCAGAGAAGAATGTGTTGTTTCATGTAGATGCGACACAGAGTTTTGGAAAGTTGGTTGAGGAATTACAGTCTTTAAAATATGATATGTTGTCCATGAGTGCCCATAAAATTGGTGGCCCACAGGGAGTAGGTGCATTAATATTGAGACGAAAAAGATATAAACTTCCGCCAGTGAAGGCCATAATTTATGGTGGTCAGCAGGAACATGGTATTCGTCCGGGAACGATACCAGTGGCTTTAGTTGCTGCATTGGGGTATGCTTGCAATCTTGCTGAAGAAGAATATAAGACAAATCAAAAAAAATGTAAAGCAATAAGAAATAGGCTGATTGGGATGTTAAGTAATTCGGGTTTGAATTATGAGTTTAATGGAAATCAAGAATACTGCGTTTCTAGTACAATAAATATTTGCATCAATGGGGTGGTGTCAGAAGCACTAATGCTATCATCAAAGGCATATTGTGGAATTTCGAATGGTTCTGCTTGTAATTCCAATTCATATGAGCCGAGTTATGTGCTTAGTGCTATGGGTCTTTCATCGGATCGAACTGAGAGTTCAATTCGTATTAGCTGGGGACCAGATGCGGATATTGGAGAGGTAACAAAATCTTTTAACAGTTTGATTGAAGTAACAAAAGGACTTGTGTGGTGAAATAATATGCAAGAATTATAAATAAAATGTTACTATAAACAAAGACTTGGATTGGTTTGGATTTATGTAGAGATTACACTGACTAGTACTCCGCCCTGAAAAACCTTGCGCAAATATTTCGGTTTATTTTCCCGATTGTACATGCCCAGAATACTCAGCACTGGTATCAATCGACATGAGTTTGCGGATGCTGACCGGCAAAGAAATCTGACCATGGGGGGAAACAGTTAATATTTGTGTATCCATTTATGCATACTCCGTTCTGGTAAGAATTTGTTACATATATTGTGCTATAGCAGAAAGATATTTGCAAGAAAAAATGTATTTATTATTTGACAATATAGCAGATAGTTACAATTCACTTACGGTCTTTGCTGATGTGCAAAGACCGTAAAAATATGTAAATTATGAAAAGAGAGTATGTGTAGCGGTGCTTATGAAAATGTACTAATAGAAGGTCAATGAAAAGAAGTTAAAAAGCGGATGCAGTAAAACATCACCGTAATGGTGGGCGTTAAATAATGTGCATCTTCTTCTCATTTGACGTGCGAACCAACACCTTCTCCCTCTGAATCGCCTGATTAATTTTTTGAATTTCCGGATGGCTTCCTGGAAGGAACCCATCTAATAGCGCCTGCTTTGCTTTTCTATAATGCTGCAGGCTATCCTCCGGAAGTTTTTTTGCTTCAATAACAGCAAGTGATTTGTAAAGCTGTGCCAGAAATAAATTCATTCCCTTTATCTTTTTGACAAAACGTATCAGAGCAAATAAGCGTTTTCGAGCCTCCTGCCAGTTTCCATTTGCAGCCAGCAGCTGAGCATAAGAAAGTCCCTGCACCAGCGTGTCGTGGGAAGAAACGGTTCCATATTTCTGCCGAATCAGAATGGCTTCCTCGGTAACAGAAAGTGCCGTCTGCCTTTCGCCCAATGCAAGATAGGTTTGACCAAGATTATTTTTCAAATTTGAAACCAGATCGGCATTTACCGGATGGAACGGCTCAAGAAGCTCCAGTCCGTGAAGATAATGCTGTTTTGCTTTTTGGTAGCGGCCATTCATATATTCGACATAACCCATATAACAGTCAAAAACAGCCGTGTGGCGCTTATTTTCGCCATAATCGGGCATGTTTTTCATAAGATTAAGAACCATAGCAACAGCATCTATACGCCCATATTTCGCCAAATATGCCAGCGTAGTATCCATGAACATTGCAGCCGATTCTGCATTATCTAGCTTTATATTGTGGTAAATGCTTTCGATTGTATTCAGCAATGCATTGTAGTAAGGCACATCCATGCCATACACGATACAATTCTCAAAAACACCTTTTAGCAGATTGGCGCAGCTTGTAATAGCTGGGACAGTTTCTGTTTTGAGAAGCTCATGGAGATATGGGTGAAGTGATATCTGATTATGTACAGTATCTTCCTGTATCCAGCCATATTCCACCAGATCATTCGTAGTGTTCCAATCCAGTTTTCCCTGCCATGTATGGAAAAGCACCTTGGATATCCCTTTGCTTGGCATGAGTACCATATTTCGCAAAGTGTCGAGAGCATCCGGCGATAAGCCCTGTATTTGAAATAAGGTTTGAATATGCTGGTAAAGGCGCTGTTTATGCGATACGTTATCCTTCGTAAGGATTACCTTGTTCGGATTCGACAGACTTAATCCTTCTGTACGCAGTGCCTGTAAAAAGTCGCTGGCTTCCATACCGGATGCGGTCAGTGTTTTTGCCGCCAGCTCGACAGTCAGGGTGTGCCGGTATACTTCCTCGATGATGTCTGCAGTTATTTCGGGTTGCTGTTTCGCGCTGGGAGCATAAGCAAAAAATAACTGTTTCAAATCTTCTATATTTTCTATCTCATTGACTTTATAGCAGACTGCATCTGCGATATGGCTTCTGGTAGTTGCTAATATTTGAAAATGCATGGATAGAAATGTATGGAACATTTCCTCATCCTCTGGAACAGAATCAAAATTATCAAGAATTACAAGAGTTCGGCTGTCCAGATATTTGAAAAAACGGTAATGATTCCGAAAACGAGCTTCTTCCGTCATTTCCACTGTATCGTCTAGAAAATCCATTTCCAGAATTGTACGCCGTAGGCTTTCGTTATATCGTAAATATATTACATTGGAATATTGCTTTTTATAATGGTTTGCGTAGTATTTCGCAAGCTCTGATTTTCCGATACCGCCGATTCCCTCCAGAAAAATACAGCGCTCATGCTGTAAAAGCGTATCAATCTCTTTCAGCTCATTTTCTCGCCCGATAAAATTACGGGTTACAGAGGGTAACCGGGTATCTAATAGATAATCCGATAATATTAACTTTGCTCCTGCTTCTTTCTTACTCTTTGGAAGAAAATTCCTTGATAATGCAAATAGCAGACATTCTGATATAAAGCTGGCGGCATCCGCATAATTAGCAGATAATTCCTGTTTCTTTGCCTGCGATATACTGCCGTCGTCCCATAGAATCCGATAAATCTGCTCTTTCACATACGCGGCATCAGACAAATCCTCAAATATTCCCTCTAATGCTGTTTTTAATTCAGTTATGCCAAAGGATGACTGATACAGGTAGATAATATCCTTTGCTACATTTCTCTGACCGCTGATTATTTTGCTGACCTCGGAATCCTCGGGCATGGTCAGCTTTATATTTGCCTGATTGAAGGCATACTGAAACAGGCAGAAATAGTATTCCACCTGTGACATTGCTCCAATTTTACGGTTGTCCAATATGATTTTTGATATAGCAGAAAAATCCAGTCGCTCCCTCAAATTTAATCCTTTCCGTTTTGCCAATTTTATGTCAGGTCTGTGCTATTCAGAAAAATAATTCGATTTTATATGATGTAACTGTAGCAAAACCTCTTGAAAATTATAGCTGATATAGACAGGCTTTTCAAGAAGAGGCCGCATATAAAAAGCCGGGATTTGCAAATACTTTTATTTACATTGCAGAATTTTGTGTTATGCTTAAAGAAGATATGTGCGGTGTAATCAGCAGAAAGCTTAATTGTACGGCAGACGGCGCTGTCTGCGGAAGCGTCGGTTTTCTTGCGGAGGCAAAAAGAAAAGAAGCAAAGAATCGGGGGATATGGAGTGAACAAGGATCCATTTAAGGAATATATCAGAGAGTCTGAACCGGTAAAGCGGGAGAAGGGATATGCGTGGCATACAGCCATTGGTTTGCAGGCGGTTGACGGGCTTAAGGCATCAGAATATCTGGTGCGCACTGCCGTCCGGAATATTGAGGGCGAGATATCTTTTGAAGAAGCAAATATGCTTTTGCAGACCTACTATGAGGAAAATCCTGCCCGTGATGCAAAAGACCGCACCGAAGAGGCCGACAAGGTTTCGGTACGGATTGCGGCGCTCTTGTCCGAGCGTGCATTTAGCTTTACGCCAAATGAGTATATGTCCATTCACAGAAAGTTATTTACCGGTATCTATTCTCATGCAGGATGCATCCGTGATTACAATATCACAAAGAAAGAATGGGTGTTAAATGGAGCGACGGTGATTTATGGCAGCGCTACGGAGCTTGAGGCGACGCTGGACTATGATTTATCTGAGGAGAAAATGTTTTCCTATCGACACCTGTCGATGGATGAGATTATCCGTCATCTTGCGGTATTCGTATCCAGATTATGGCAGATTCATATGTTTGCTGAAGGCAATACCAGAACAACGGCAGTATTCTTCATCAAGTATCTTCGCACACTTGGCTTTGACGTAACAAATGATATTTTTGCTGAAAACGCATGGTATTTTCGGAATTCGCTGGTCAGGGCAAATTATAACGACCTGAAAAACGGTATTCATGAAACAACAGAATACCTTGAAATATTTTTGCGCAATCTTCTGTTGAATGAGAACCATCCACTTCATAACCGTACATTGCATATCAGCGAAGTATTTAAGGAAATAGAAAAACCGGACATTGAAATGAAAAAACCGGATATTAACAATCTGAAACCGGACATTGTAAAAGCTTTTCAACCAAAAACGATAAGCCATATTTTAAAGCTCCGGGAAGCGTTTTCGGATCAAACGATTTTTGGGCGTTCGGATGTGATGGAAGTGATTGACATCAGGCCGTCCAGAGCTTCTGAGCTTTTGAAAGAATTGACGGAACACGGCATAATTGAGCCGGTGTCTGGTCATGGAAAAGGGAAATACCGCTTTCGGCCGCAGTAATGCTGAGGCGATGGCTTCTCAGGTGTGCTTCCGGGGAGAGCAGTCTTGAAACAGCATGATGATAGTTTAAAGTAAAAAAATCACAGTGGAATTGATGGAATTAACATTTGGAAAGGATGTACAATAAGATGACGGAGATATCGAAAAGTGATTGGAAGAAATATCGGGAGAAAATTTCAGACTGGCAGGAGCATTATATGGAACGGCTGGTAGAGGAATATATAACATTTCTAAGGAGCGACCAATTAGCGTCGGATAAATTCTGGGAGCTTGAAAAGCGTATAAAACAAGATAAGAAATGTCCGGGTGTTTTAATCGAGATGAGGAAATCGTCTGCTATATATGATATCGCCAGTTTAATAGGTGAAAAAGTTATATCGCTGGATGATTTAGATGAATTCAGTGATGATTTAAAGGAAACGGTAAAATTTCTAATTGAGAGATTGTGGTGAGTGAAAAAGAAAATTTTTGTCAAGAATCTAGTACTCCATCCGACCAGAAATTGAACTTCTGGTCGGATGGAGTACTAGGTATCAGTGCAAATACTATGGCAAAGCTTTCGCATAACGATATGGTTTTAATGGATTTCATTGTTCGCATCTGCAGAAATCTTAATTGTACGGCAGATGATTTATGGATATCTTACTTGAAACTATAGAAAGATAGAAGAAGACATATATATTTTTAAAATCAATGGTTCTTCACAATTTCAGATGTTTTTCTGATTTAGAAGTGAATTTTAACAATAGGCTTACGGTTATTGTAGGAAATAATGGAGTAGGAAAATCTACAGTTCTTGAGGCAGTTGCGATTGCAGTAGGAACACATACTTCTGCAATGGATGGTTTGACTAATTACGGGATTAAGAGAAACGATACGCATTATAAATATTTTAATTTAGGCAGCAGCATTGATGTGCAGCCACAGTTTCCAGTTGAAATAATTGCATCTGGAGATGTAGATGGGGAAGAAAAAAGATGGAGCAGAACCCTGAATTCTGCAAAAGGAAGAGGCAGTTTGACTTCTGCAAAAGAAATAACTGCAGTTGCAGAAATGTATCAGGAGAGAATGCGGAGAGGTGATAAAGAATTAAAGCTTCCGATTATTTCTTATTACGGAACAGGGCGCCTTCGGGATCGGTATCGGGAGAAAAAGAGTGATATATTTGAAAAGAATAACAGAAGTAATGGCTATATTGATAGTCTTGACGGCGCTGCAAATGATAAGCTGATGATGAAATGGTTTCAGAAAATGACAATACAGCAGCTTCAGATAAGCCAGGAGATTCCGGAATTTACAGTAGTAAGAATGGCTATGGAGCAAGTTTTTTCATCCATTACAGGATTCTCAAATGTGAAGGTGCAGTTTAACCTGGATACTGGAGATATAGATATCATTTATTTTGACAAAAATAATGAACATGTCAGGATTCCTGTTTCACAACTTAGCGATGGATATAAATGTACAATCAGTTTAATTGCTGATATTGCATATCGTATGGCAATCCTTAATCCCCAGCTCTTAGATCAGGTATTGACTGAGACAGAGGGCATTGTTTTAATTGATGAAATTGATTTACATTTACATCCGACCTGGCAGAAGTGTATTTTGAAGGACTTGATGAATGTTTTTCCGAAGGTACAGTTTATTGTAAGTACACATGCGCCTGAGGTAATAAATTCTGCAAGAAGTGATTCTATTGTCATGTTAAAGGATAATGCAATTTTACCTGTGGCTGATGAGACCTATGGCAAGGATGCGAATACCATACTTAGAGAGGTAATGAACCAATAAAGGTCAATCCATGCGATGCAGGTACATTGCATGGAATTACATATATGTCTTCCGGTAGAATACAGTCATCAGATCCGGAAATTAATGAAGATATCAATAAAAGACTTAATTTAAACAGTGAAAGTATTTCATTACCGGAGAACAGAAAGCAGGTATTACAAGCACTGATTGACAATGTAAGAAGAAAATGTGGTACAGGAGATATTTCTCTATACTGTAGAAGAAAATTAGAACAAATAAGAGATGCGGGTGCTCCAAAAATGCCTTATGTTGGCCTTATGATTTGGTGGTTGGAAAAGCACACATAGATAAAAGATTTTATTGAGGACTTCTTCGGAGGTTCTTTTTTCTATTTTGCCAATTTTATGCCAAGTCTGTGCCATTCAGATAAAAGCTCCGATTTCATATGATGTAACTGCAGCAAGGCTTCTTGAAAATCTATAGCTAATATAGACGGGTTTTTTACTTTTTAAGGAGTGGCCGCTTGTTCCTTGACAATTTCATATTACTGAGAGTTTTTTTGAGGGTACAGGCACAGCAGAAGGTTAGGATTCATATATTGGAATACAGAGGGGAAGTGATAGCTTGGGAAAGCCAACATATTATCTATGGCGCGACGATTTTTCTTCGCAGGAAGAATATGAAAAGAAAAAAAAGTGGTACACAAAGGCAGGGTTCCGGGTTGTCACATTTAAGGAAGGTCCGAATAAGCCTGATATTGAGGAAGGAATAAAAGCGTTGATAAAGAATCATCTAAATGATTCTTACAGTTGACTAAAGCGAAGCTTTCGTATATAGTGTGTGTACACGGTGATGCAAAATTTAGTAATCTATATATATCGCATATGATATATCAGTGTGTACTGTTTAACAGAACAATGAGTACTTACAGAGAGTATATGTGAATGATTTTATGAGATGATTTTCTGTCAATTTCAAAGATGAATGCAGGAATGCTTTCGGGAGTACTCGCGAGGAGGTGAATCTATGAATGCGGGATACGTTCGGTTATCGAGAGATGATGATAAACGGAATTATTCTTCGATTGAAAATCAGAAACTGATTATTACCCAATATGCGGCGGAGCGGAATCTTGTGATTGATCGCTGGTACGAGGATGACGGGGTTTCCGGCTATATTTTTGACCGCCCTGGCTTTCGACAGCTTATGAAGGATTTAGACAAAGACATAGATACGGTTCTTGTAAAAGATTTTTCCAGATTAGGAAGACATAATGCGAAGATACTGCTTCTGTTGGACGAATTTCAGGAGCGTGGTAAGCACCTGATTGTGGTTGACGATCATTACGACAGCGAAATATCAGAGGATGATACAATAGGTATCACAACCTGGTTTAATGAACGCTATGTCAAGGATACAAGCAAGAAGATCCGCCATGCGTTAGGTGCGAAGCAAAAGGAAGGTACGCTGATTACACAGCCGCCATTTGGATATCGAAGAACTGGAAAAAAGAAGGAAACCTTTGAAATCGTGCAAAAGGAAGCAGAATATATCCGATTGATTTACGATCTGTATATTCAGGGTTGCGGTTATCGGAAAATATCTACATATCTTACGCAGCAGGGTGTGCCTACTCCATCCATGATCCGCAGAGAACGGGAATTGGAGGAAGGAAGAAATACCAATCGCCATGTTGCTGCCGCCTGGTCGGACGGAATGGTGAAAGAGATACTGGATAATGATTTTTATATAGGAATTTTCCGTCTGCGGAAAAGAGCCAGAAATACTGTTCATGGAAAGGACAAGCGCGTCCCTAAGGAGGAACAGTATATGTTTGAAGATCATCATCCGCCGATCATTGATAAAATGATCTATGATCTGGTGCAGGAATTAAAAGAAAAGCGCACAAAATCCCGTTATAAGGGCAGTCACGGGCAATGGATAGGTTCAGAGATACCGAATCCATTTGGAAGCTGCCTTTACTGTAAGGATTGCGGCAGCAAGCTGACAGCTATTCAGCGGCAGACCTCCGCTAAGGTACGCAAATATTATATTTGCAGTACCTATAATACGAAGGGGAAACGGTATTGTGCTAAGGCGCATTTAATTGAAGAGCAGAAGCTTATGGATGATGTGGTTCGTTACATTCGGATGTGCCGGAATGCTCTTTGTGAAGTAATAGCTGCCTATGATATAAAGGATTTTGCTGCAGAACAGAAAACGGTGGAGGAAAAATGCGCTTTGATTCAAGCAGAGATTGATGAGGTGAAACATCAATTGCGAACGCTGTTTTCACAGAAAATCAAAGATATTTCCAGTAATCCGGGTAATGAAGCTCTGATTAAGGAAAGCTACGATTCCATACAGCAGGAGTTGACGGCGCGGGTTCATGCGCTTGAGCTTAAGTATGACGAGCTGAAATGTACGGAACTGGAAACTCCCAATGTAAAAGAAAAGCTGCGTACTGCGCTTGAAGTTGTAGATAATATTATTAAGAAAGGAACCTTAAACCGCAAGGATATTGAAATTCTGGTCGAACGGATTGAGGTTGATGAAAACGGTCTGCCGGAGATAGAATTAAAGTATGGTTTGTCCCGGCTGGTTCATTATAGTCCGGCGGAAGAATTGAACCGCTATGAAAATGAGATTGTCCTTACGGTTATGCGTTTGATAAGAGATGATGACAGAGGCTTTACCTCTGCAAAATATCTTTCCAGGAAGCTTACCGACATGGGATATGCCAAATCCAAGAAATCTGTGCTGCCGTATGTCACAACGATGATTGAAAAGGGGATTGTAGAGCCCTGTGAAAATAAGCTGAAGCCATACACGATTGTAAAAAGTAGGGAGGAGATTGCGGAGATTATTGCAGATTTCTGCAAAAGCTGCGAGCTATGCCGGACGGAAGGAACGGGTGATGGCCAAGAGGTGTGTGACAAATATACTACAAATTTACATGATACAAATGCTGACAGGCGGTATGCCGCAGATGGTATTTGAGTATATTTTGAGACAAAATGGCATTGATCCAATGACTGACCTGACAATTAACCAAAATATTGATTTCGGTTCCACGGCAGCAGCATTTTCAGAGGGACAGGGAAAGTACGATTATACAGTGGAATTTGAACCGGGAGCTACATCACTGGAAAGTGAAGGAAAAGGGTATGTGGTTGCTTCACTTGGAAAAGACAGTGGCTATGTGCCATATACAGCGTTTTCTGCGAAACAGAGTTATATAGAAGAGAATCCAGAAGTGATTCAGGGTATAACAAATGCATTACAGAAAGGAATGGATTTTGTCCAGACACACACGCCAGAGGAAATTGCAAAGATAATTGAACCTCAGTTCCCAGAGACGAATCTGGAGACAATTACAACGATTGTAACAAGATATTATGAGCAGGATACGTGGAAAGCAGATTTGATTTTTGAAAGAGAAAGTTTAGAATTGCTGTGTGATATACTTGAGGAGGCTGGAGAACTGACAGAGCGCCCTCCTTATGAAGAACTAGTTACAACAGAATTTGCCGAAGAGGCAGTAAGATAACACATATACTGTCGAGGGGAATAATGGGGATTTCATAGAATATTATATGTTTGTTTACAATACGTTCAAATTTGTTACACACAATCTACACAAAGGAACGATATACTAAAATTGTTCAAAGATAAGAACACTTTTTCATAAACTTTTTCCCCCTTGAGTCACAGCAATGTGACTCTTTTTCCTTTTGTAAAAACAGGTGGCTTATTATAGGCTGGATCCTTGCTTGTGTACCTGTATGAAAATGTGTTATACTTATCCGCATAATGACTGAATGGAGGAAGATATCATATGAAGTTTATGGCAGATACACACGCTCATAGTCTGATGAGCGGTCATGCATACAGTACCATTAGGGAAATGGCTGCAGCGGCAAAGAGAAAAGGGCTTAGTGCGCTGGCACTGACAGAGCATGCACCAGATATGCCAGGAACCTGTGGTTTATATTATTTTCAAAACTTGGATGTAATACCACGGGAGATGGAAGGTATGCGTATGCTGTTCGGTGCAGAGGTTAACATTCTGACACCGGACGGTTCGATTGATCTTTCGGAAAATATATGCAAAGACTTGGATATTGTGGTAGCCAGTATTCATGTTCCATGCTATGGGCTTGAGCATAGTAAAGAGGAGAATACAAGAGCCTGTCTGGAAGTGATGAAGAAACCTTACATCAATATTATCGGACATCCGGATGACGGAAGATTTCCGGTAGATTATGAAACAATCGTGAAAGCAGCAAAAGAAACGGAAACGCTGCTGGAACTGAACAATTCTTCTTTACGTCCGGCAAGTTTCCGCAAAGGAACACGTGAGAATCTAAAGGAAATGCTGATGTACTGTAAAAAATATGAGGTTCCGGTGACGACGGGAAGTGATGCACACGTAGATGCAGATGCAGGTAATTTTTGTTATGTAGAAGAGGTTTTGGAAGAATGTAATTTTCCTGAAGAATTAATTATGACGACAGACTGGGAAAAATTAAAACCATATCTAAATTGTTATAAACAATGGTGATGCAAATTTATAAAGAATTGGATTGGATAACAGTTCTGCCGGAAAACAAGGTATCATAACTTGTTATGTAAAATTCTCTGAAAAGGTAGACTTTAAAAGTTTACTGTGCTAAAATATTAAATAGTCTTTGAGTAACAAAGGAGAACTGGATTATGAGTAAGAAAATAAGAACAGAGTCCGTAGACTATCTTTTTAGCGCAATATTGAGTTTGAGGGATAAGGAAGAGTGCTACACATTTTTTGAGGATATTTGTACAATCAATGAATTATTATCACTTTCACAACGGTTTGAGGTGGCGAAGATGCTGCGGGAGAAGCGGACATACTTGGAGATTGCAGAGAAGACAGGAGCATCTACGGCAACAATCAGCCGTGTCAACCGTTCTTTAAATTACGGAAATGACGGATATGATATGGTATTTAACCGAATTGAGGAAGAATAACAGACAAGTCATAGATGAATCAAAAATGGATAAAAAACTACAGTACATATTTGTGGGATGTACTGTAGTTTTTCTATGATTATTTTAGTTTTTTTGATTCGGATTCATGAAACTCTGGGAGTATGTCTAACAGTTTTTCAATGATTTGTTTTTTTACGTAAACATCAAAGCCCAGACTGCAAATCAGAGAAAAATTCTGAAGATATGTTCGTTCTTCTTCCGGTGCTTCTGGGAAAGAGTTTTGCGCTTGTGCAAATGTTGCTTTCATTTCTTCGCAGAGGGCAGGAATCTGAGACTTTTCTACAGAGCAGATTTCCTCATAAATCGCAGTAAGATCAAAGGCCTCAATGGAACAGAAATATTTGTCCGTAAGCGGCTTTAAAAGAGTTTCAATATCTTTGATGGCAAGGATATTTTTAAAATAATAGATAAATGTCAGAACAAGGATGTGCTCTCTGGAATACTTCTTTTTATTCGGAGGGGGCATCAGGTTGTTCTTGGCATAATTGTTAATCATGGTCTTAGTCAGAATCTTGTCTTCTTCATAACGTTTGGTAGAAGAGAGATGGGCATCCATAAACGTTGTGACCTGATCCATGTATAGTTCGATATCAGGAATATCTGCAGGATGGATGTAATCAATCCGGGACAGACTTTCCAGAATGCTTTCTAATACGTTGTCGGAATTAATATTCATGTTATCACCTCGATAGTGTTATTATATAGTATTCAAAACCAGATGGCAAGTTAAAATATAGTTGACAAAAGAGAACATGTATTCGATAATAGAAGAAACATATTAAATCAACACCAGAAGAAAATAACAGGAGATTTTTATGAGTATTTATGATTCGTTAAATGAACAGCAGAGAGAGGCAGTATATCACACAGATGGTCCGCTTCTGATACTGGCGGGGGCGGGATCGGGAAAGACCCGAGTGCTGACCCATAGAATTGCATATCTGATTGGGGAAAAAGGGGTGAATCCGTGGAACATTCTGGCTATTACATTTACAAATAAAGCAGCAGGAGAGATGCGGGAGCGAGTGGACAGCCTGATAGATTTTGGGGCAGAGAGTATCTGGGTAAGTACATTCCATTCCACCTGTGTACGGATTCTGCGCCGTTATATTGACCGGATCGGGTATGATACTAATTTTACGATTTATGATGCAGATGACCAGAAAACATTGATGAAGGAAGTGTGCCGGAGATTGAATATAGACACAAAGGTATACAAAGAGAGAAGTCTTTTGGGCGCAATCTCATCCGCGAAGGATGAGATGATTACACCATCTGAGTTTGAGATGAATGCGGCGGGGGACTTTGGACAGCAGAAGATTGCCAAGGTATATTGGGAGTATGAGAAACAGCTCAAAGCGAACAATGCGTTGGATTTTGATGATTTGTTGATGAAAACGGTGCAGTTGTTCCAGACAAATCCGGATGTGCTTACATCTTATCAGGAACGGTTCCGCTATATTATGGTAGATGAGTATCAGGATACGAATACGGTACAGTTTAAGTTTGTAAGTCTTTTGGCGGCGAAATACCAGAATCTTTGTGTGGTTGGTGATGATGACCAGTCCATTTATAAGTTCAGGGGGGCTAATATAAAGAATATCCTGAATTTTGAAAAGGAATTTCAGAGCGCACGAGTAATCAAATTGGAGCAGAACTATCGTTCCACGAGCAATATTCTGAATGCTGCTAATGCGGTTATCCGTAATAATCACGGCCGAAAGGATAAGACACTTTGGACAGACAATGAAGAAGGAGAGAGGATTCATTTCCGTCAGTTTGATACGGGGTATGACGAGGCAGAGTATGTTGCTGAGGAAGTTCAGAAACTGGTCAGAGACGGCGGGGCATATAATGATTTTGCAGTTTTGTACAGAACCAATGCACAGTCCCGTCTTTTTGAAGAAAAATTCGTAGCTTGTAATATTCCGTATAAAATTGTGGGTGGTGTGAATTTCTATGCACGAAGAGAAATCAAAGACCTGCTGGCATATTTAAAAACCATTGATAATGGACAGGATGATCTGGCAGTGCGGAGAATTATCAATGTGCCGAAACGAGGAATTGGTCTTACAACTATTAACCGAGTACAGGAATCTGCTGCAGAGAGGAATATTGGATTTTATGAAGCACTGAAAGGGTTGGATTTGATTCCTGGTATTGGGCGCGGTGCAGCGAAGCTAGATTCCTTTGTGGCGCTGATTGAGTATTTCAAAACGAGAAGTGTAGAAATCAGCATTTCCGATTTGATGAAAGAGATTATTGAAAAAACAGGATACATAGATTCACTGGAAGCGGAAAATCATGAAGAAGCACAGGCACGAATTGAAAATATAGATGAGTTGCTGAGTAAAATAGCAGCTTATGAAGAAGCGTGTGAGGATGAAGATACACCGCCTACCTTGAGTGGATTTTTGGAGGAAGTGGCGCTTGTGGCAGATATTGACTCATTAGATGAAGAGCAGGATTATGTGGTATTGATGACACTTCACAGTGCCAAAGGTCTGGAATTTCCGCATGTATATCTGGCTGGTCTGGAAGATGGACTGTTTCCGAGTTATATGACGATCACCTCTGATAATTCTGAAGATTTGGAAGAAGAACGCCGTCTCTGTTATGTGGGAATTACAAGAGCTGAGCAGGAATTGACAGTAAGCTGTGCGAGAAGACGTATGGTACGCGGAGAGACACAATATAATAAAATGTCCCGGTTTTTGAAGGAAATTCCGATGGATCTTCTGGAGCGGGGCACAATTCATTTTGACGAAGACATTGAAGTTCCAAAACAGAATGCATTTGCACAGGCAAGACAGGTATTTAAGCAGAATGCATTTCAGAAATATTCTGCCCCAAAGCCAGTGAAGCAGTTTGGAGCAGGTGGTCAGAAAAAGTTGGATTATTCAGTAGCAGACAGGGTGCGCCATATTAAGTTTGGTGAGGGCACAGTACGGGATATCATCGAAGGCGGAAGGGATTATGAGGTAACTGTAGAGTTTGATACCGTAGGTGTTAAAAAAATGTTCGCTTCTTTTGCGAAGCTTCAGAAATTATAATTGTTCTATACAAATGTATTAAGAGAGACTGATATACAGTTTCATTCACTTAATGTTAAATAACTCAGAACGAATTTTCATCCTGTAACTATGTGCTTTCTTACGGTCATTGCAGGAAATGTGCAGACTTGAGTGGACAGCAACAGTGATAACACAAAGGATGAAAATTCAAGTAGAATTTAGTAGTAATCTGAAAATGTTAGTGTTATAATATAAAGAAAGAACATCAGACAGAAAGGATGGAGCATTATGAATAGAGTAGAAGAGCTGATCGCAGAAACCAAGTTAAAAGATCTTCTTAATAGAAAAGAGGAAGAAAAGAAAAAAAATACAATCATCTGGATTCTGGCGATCATCGGTCTGATTGCAGCAATTGCAGCAATAGCATATGGTGTATATAAATTCTTTACACCGGATTATTTAGAAGATTTTGAAGATGATTTCGATGATGATTTTGATGATTATTTCAGTGAAGAGGATCAGATTTAATTCTTTATTATTGGTAGTCTGATGGAAAAGCAGGAAAACAGGATGCAGTGTGCTGCACCCTGTTTTCTTTTATGAACAGCAGGAGATGTGAAATGAAAAAGAAACAGATATTTGAAGGTGTGATAAAAAAGATAGAGTTTCCAAATAAAGGAAAAATATATGTTCCGGAGGAGGATTGTTATGTAACTGTGAAGAATGGTATTCCGGGACAGCGGGTTCGTTTTGCAATTAATAAGTTTAAAAGAGGAAAGACAGAAGGTCGTCTTTTAGAAGTGCTTGAGCAGTCCCCACTGGAGACGAGAAAGCCTGTGTGTAGTCAGTTTCCGGCATGTGGAGGTTGTATGTACCAGACAATGGATTATAAAGCACAATTAGAAATGAAAGCACAGCAGATGAAAGAAATTATTGACTGTGCACTGCTTCCCGGACGGACATATGAATTTGAAGGAATCAAAGCGAGTCCAAAAGAATTTTCCTATCGGAATAAAATGGAATTCTCCTTTGGTGATGAATACAAGGACGGACCGCTCTCGCTTGGACTTCACAAGAAGGGAAGTAGTTATGATGTGCTGACTACCGCAGATTGCAAGCTGGTACATTCAGATATGACAGAAATTTTGCAATGTGTATTAGAGCATTTTACAAAGGCTGGTATACCGTATTATAAAAAAGTGCAGCATATAGGGTATCTTAGGCATTTGCTTTTGCGTCGTGGAGATATAACAGGAGAGATTCTGGTGAATCTGGTTACAACAACGCAGGAAGAATATGATTTACAACCATTGGTGGAACAACTTCTGAAATTGAGGCTGGACGGAAAGATAGTAGGAATCCTTCATATTTTGAATGATTCCTTGTCAGATGTGGTACAAAGTGATGAGGCGAGAATTTTGTACGGACAGGATTTTTTCTATGAGAAACTATTGAATTTGGAATTTAAGATTACACCGTTTTCTTTTTTTCAGCCGAATTCACGTGGTGCTGAAGTGCTGTATAATACGGTACGGGAATATATCGGGGATATTCAAGGTTTGACCGTATTTGATTTATTTAGTGGAACGGGAACTATTTCGCAGATACTTGCTCCAGTGGCAAAACAGGTAATTGGTGTTGAAATTATTGAGGAGGCTGTGGAGGCTGCGAAAGAAAATGCAGCAAGAAATGGTTTGCATAACTGTAAGTTTATTGCAGGAGATGTATTTCAGGTTTTAGATGAAATAGAGGAAAAGCCGGATGTAATTGTTCTGGATCCACCGAGAGATGGTATACACCCGAAGGCACTTCCAAAGATACTGGATTATCAAGTGGATAAGATTGTGTATATTTCCTGTAAGGTAACAAGTCTTGCGAGAGATTTGGCGCTGATACAGGACAGAGGGTATGAGGTGGTGAAGTGTGTGGCTGTAGATCAGTTTTGCCAGACAGTGCATGTGGAAACAGTCGTTCTGCTGTCGAAAAAAGCCTAGTAAATCAAAGGTTTCTGCCGATTAAAAGAAAAAATGTTGCTGTATCTCACGTGAAATATGTTTGGTGAGACGGCTTGTTTTCCGGAGTGGGGTTCAAAGATAATTTGCTGAAATGGAGTTTCGCTAAATTGTATGGGTTTCGCTAAAATGTTTGAGTTTTGCTAAAAGGTATAGATGAGAATAGAATGCAGATTGCCATTGGGAGTACGGCGGTATGATACAGCAAAGGACTGGCTTGCCTAGGTGGACGGTATCATCAATGGGAAACGGGCACGGAAAGCACAGGTCGAGCTGTTCCTCAACTTGAATAGTTAGCACGAAAGAGATAGATTCCAGTGTTCCAGCTGTTAATTGATAAATAAAGCAAAAGACAATGAGGTGATATGAGGTGAAACGCTGCATTGCAGTAACCGGAATAGTCGGATAAAAATATAGAAAATCAGGAGGTTTTTATGGCTATTTCGGAAAGAAAGATATATCCCAGGACGGGAGATAAAGAAACGGTTTATTTGAATAGCGTGATCACAAATCCCAATATCAGCGTGGGCGAATACACGATGTATAATGATTTTGTGAATGACCCAACACAGTTTGAAAAGAATAATGTGTTGTACCATTATCCGATCAATCATGACAAGCTGATGATCGGAAAGTTCACTTCCATTGCCTGTGGCGCTAAGTTTATATTCAACAGCGCCAACCACACACTTTCTTCCCTGTCGACCTATCCGTTTCCGCTCTTTTTTGAAGAGTGGGGACTTGCGCGGGAAGAAGTTACAGATTCCTGGGATAATAAAGGAGATATTGTTATCGGCAACGATGTGTGGATCGGCTACGAGGCTGTCATCATGGCAGGAGTCACGATTGGAGATGGAGCAATTGTCGGAACGAGAGCTGTTGTGACAAAGGATGTTCCGCCTTATGCGATTGTAGGCGGAGTGCCAGCCAGGATGATCAGAAAGCGTTTTCCTGATGAGACAATCTCAGAATTGTTGGAAATCAAATGGTGGGACTGGCCAAGGGAGAGGATTACTGAAAATATCAGTGCAATCAAGCGAGGCTGTGTTCATGAATTGAAGTAATAATTTTATAAGGATGGAGTCCTCATTGCCGGAGACATCTGGCGGTGAGGATTTCTTTCAAATGTACATGGAAGAGCTGTGTTTGCATGAACAAATGAAGTGGGGAAGAACAGGTATGGAGAATCAAAAAATATATGCAATAAGTTTCGGAAAAGTATATCCGCTGCTGGTGACAAAAGCGGAAAAGAAGGGCAGGACTTTAGAAGAGGTAGAAGAAATAATCTTCTGGCTGACAGGATATGATAAAGAAGGAATTGCATATGCGGCGGAAAACCCCGTCACATACGGGGATTTTTTCCTAAATGCCCCTAAATTGAATCCGAACAGAAAATTAATCAAAGGATCCGTGTGCGGTGTGCGTGTGGAAGCAATTGAAGAACCGTTGCTGCAGGAAATCAGGTATTTAGATAAGCTGATTGATGAACTGGCGAAGGGAAAAGCGATGGATAAAATTTTGCGGAGTTAAGGAAGGAAAGACAGAGCTATGTGGGAATGTCCAAAGTGCGGACGTACATTTAAAAAGACAAATCAGGATCACTATTGCGGTCCGGCTCCGGCAACCATAGAAGAATATATTGAACGGCAGCCAGATGAGGCTCAGCCGTATCTGCGGCAAATTAACAGTGCGGTGAAAGCTGCATTGCCTGACGCAGTGCAAAAAATATCGTGGAGTATGCCAACTTACTGGAAAAAACGGAATCTGATTCAGTTTGCCGCTTTCAAAAAGCATATTGGACTGTATCCAGGCCCTGAAGCTGTAGAAACTTTTGCAGGAAGGCTTAAGGAATATAAAACCAGTAAGGGAGCTATACAGCTTCCATATGATAAGCCATTGCCGCTGGAATTAATATCGGAAATTGCCAGATGGTGTGAGAAAGGAAACGAATGATCATGAATGCTGACAGCTTGCTTTTCTTTGATAAACATATGGATGCGGTGCCTTTATATGAGGCTTTGGAAAATCGAATCTTGAAAGAAATAGAAAATGTGCATATAAAGGTTCAAAAGAGCCAGATTTCATTTTATAACAAACACTTATTTGCCTGTGTTTCTTTTGCAAGGGTAAGGAAAAAGAAGGATTGTCCGGCAAGTTATATTGTTGTGACATTTGGATTAGATCACAAACTGGAATCTCCAAGGGTAGAAATAGCGACAGAGCCATATCCGAACCGCTGGACACACCATCTTCTGGTAGTGGATACGGAAGAGATTGATGATGACCTGATGGCATGGATCAAGGAGGCCGCAGTTTTCTCCAACACAAAGTGATGCATATACTAATTTGCAGAGCTGGGCTTTTGCCCGCAGTGTGATGTCAGGAAAACGTGCAAAACTGCAAGGTATAATTGGTAGCTTTTTATTCTTTACAACAGTATCCTTGCCTTATCAAAATCGAATGAGGTGATGAGATGAAATTAGGAAACAGTCTGTTCCATGCACGGAAAAAAAGCGGGCTTTCCCAGGAGGCGGTTGCTGAGAAGCTTGGGGTAAGCAGGCAGACAATTTCAAAATGGGAAACGGATGAAACACTGCCGGATATCCGCCAGTCCAAGAAGATGGCTCTGCTGTATAACGTTTCGCTGGATGAACTGATCGAATTTGATGTGGATGTGAAGGAAATCCAGCAGATCATTGACCGGACAAACGAAGAACTTGAGGAAAAAATTGACTGGACAAATGCCTGGGGCAAAAAATATCCGATTCTGCTGAACTATCAGAAGGAGGTCAATACGGCAAACTATGTGGTGCGGTTAAGCATTATGCTCGATGAACTGAAGACGGAATATGGATACAGTGAGCTGGATGCCTTTCTGGTTTTGAAGGATATCCTGGCGAAGGTGTGGAAAGCCAGAAAGGAGAAATCGTAGAAGAATCATAACTCCCTGCTGCCTTGAGCAAAATCTAGGCGGCAGGGAGTTTTTTCAGTCTTAGTGCCATTTCCAAACCTTTTAATTTTGCCTTCCCCAATTTGCACACCCCAACAGGCAAAATTAAAATGTTTGAGGGAAAATCAAATTGTATCAAAATCAGTGTCCCGATAGAAATCAAAACTGCTTAATTGATACAATTTAACGCGCATGAACACTCAAAAATAATGTAATTCCATGCTTTCGGTGAAATATGAATCACCGGGGCTATTTTTTTGCCTTGTACCGGGTGCAGGTGAACACGGGGGTGTGCAAATTATGCACACCCTTGCACATCCCTCAAAGGCAAAATTAAAAGATGCACACCCCGTTTAGAGGATGTTCTTGGAGAGGGACGGAGATTGGACTGAATTTAATTTAAAGATATGATAGATAGAGATGGTAGTGATTTTCCGGCCTTTATGTGAAATTTGGTTGAGAAATGGAGGATTATTGAGTATAATTATTAAATTATAGATGCTTTGGCTAAAATTTATGCTAAGATTGTGTTATGTGGTAATGTAATATAGGTTAAGGTATTCAATGAATGTTAGTGCTGTACATTTTACGGAGTGCAATAGATTAAAAGTAAAAGAGAGTGAAGAGAGAATATGATAAGCATAGAGTCATTTAGAAATATTAGAGGAAAAAGACACATAATAGTTTTAGACACAAATATATTATTGGAATTATACAGACAACCAGCCAATATTAGCTTGGATATAATAGAAGCTCTAAAGCGGGTTAAAGATGATGTTTATATACCAAGACAAGTTTATGATGAATATTTGAGAAATTATCAGGCTATATGTGGAAGTGAGAGAAAGAAGTATCAAAAAGTTAGTAAAGAGTTGTCTGAAGCTGTAAGAAGGCTTCAAGAGGATATACATACGAAAACGAGTGAATATAGGAAACACAATTATACTGATATATCGAAATTGCAGAGTGATTTAGATGAAAAAATAGTAGATATACAGAGAATTATAAAGGATTTTGAAAATAAGCATAAAACAGAAATACAACTCAATATTGATTTCTTACAAAATGATAGGGTAAAAGAGTTTGTTGATCTGTTAGTAAAGCAAGGTTGTGTGGAAGGGGAACTTTTATTTTCTCAAAAAATGCACATTTTGCAAGAAGGACAACTTCGTTTTGATAATTTAATTCCACCCGGATATATGGATTATGCCAAGGGGGGAGCAGATAAATATGGGGATTTATTTGTTTGGAAAAGTATTATTACAGTGGCGAAAGGAAAAAGCGCAAATATTCTGTTTATTTGCAATGATATTAAAGAAGATTGGTGGGAAAAAGATAAAGAATCTCCCATTGAATTAAGAAAAGAATTGTTAAATGAGTTTAAGGAATATAATCCCTTATTGGATGTTCATTTTTTGACTTTGGAAAAGTTTTTCTCTTACTTAGCGGAAGAGTTGAAGATAGGGCAATCTAAAAGTGCATTGCAATTGTCAGCCAAGGAGTATATTGATAATCAATTGGAGCAATACGAGGAAGAGATAGAGAAAAATATAGAAAAATTCTTAGTAACAGTGGATGCACAGGAACTGTTGGAGGAGTGGTTACTTAATGTAGAGAACGAGGAAATTTATTGGGCTATTAGGGACGTATCTGTTGATAAAGAAGACAAAAAAGTAATATATTATATAGATTTAGATATTAGTATTCTTGCGGATTTTATAGATGATGAGAATGGTGAGAACCAAAGGATTGATGGAAAATTGGCAATTGCGTTGGATGGCAAACTAAGACTCTTGACAGAAGAATACTCAACAGAAAATGAAATAGAAAGTGTTGAGATAGAGATAGTGGATACACTTCATATAGAACCCAAAATTTGGGACATTGTGAAAAAAGGCAATCAAAAACATTCATGTAGAGAAATCATTGCTGCCAGTAAAGAAATGGTGAAATACCAAGATAAGATTAAAATAGACCAGAACTGTATGGAGAATATAAGTGAATTAGACCGGGGTATTCAACAAAATGCAGGAATTTATGGGAGGACAATAGATCCATTTTTAACTAATGCGAGGGTTACGGAATTAGCTCAATCACTATCTGGAATTGCAGGAGTGTCTGATGCACTGTCGGCAGGCACAAGGATAGCAGGATTAACAAGACCACTGTCTGAGATTGTAGGAGTAACTGATGCATGGTCGGCAAGAACAAAGATAGCGGAGGTGATTAGCCCGCTGTCCAAGGTTGCAGGAGTAACTGATGCACTGTCGTCAGGCGCAAAGATAGCAGAAATAACGAGCCCGCTGTCCAAAGTTGCAGGAGTAACTGATGCACTATCGTCAGGCGCAAAGATAGCAGAAATAACGAGCCCGCTGTCCAAGGTTGCAGGAATTGATGCACTGTCGGCAGGCACAAGGATAGCAGAAATAACGAGCCCGCTGTCCAAGGTTGCAGGAGTAACTGATGCATTATCGTCAGGCGCAAAGATAGCAGAAATAACGAGCCCGCTGTCTAAGGTTGCAGGGATGTCTGATGCACTGTCAGCAGGCGCAAAGATAGCAGAAATAACGAGCCCGCTGTCCAAGGTTGCAGGGATTGATGCACTGTCGTCAGGCACAAGGATAGCAGAAATAACGAGCCCGCTGTCTAAGGTTGCAGGGATGTCTGATGCACTGTCGGCAGGCACAAGGATAGCAGAAATAACGAGAACACTATCTGAGGTTGCAGGAGTAACTGATGCATTGTCGTCAGGCGCAAAGATAGCGGAGGTGATTAGCCCGCTGTCTGAGGTTGCGAGAGCAGCTGATGTACTGTGTGAAAGTAGGAGAATGAAAGAAATGGACAGCCCATTATCTGAGATTGTGGGAGTAGCTGATACATCGTTAGCAAGTGAGAGGGTAGAAGAAGTGGTTAATACATCAATAAAGAATACATCAATGTCAGAATTAATCAACGACGGTGCTAAAACAAAATGATTCAAATAATGCGAGTGCAGATATCGATTGAGTTCGAGTACTTCTATGTTTGATAAGGTGAGAAATTATTCGTGGGATAAAACACAGAAAATGTTTACCCATCCTATATTCAATAGATACTTTCGTTAAAGAATATAGCCGTATGACATACGTTGAAAGAATTTGTTTTCTGACTCAATAAGTCCGCTAAATCAAAGGGTTTGGATGATTGAAAAATGTAGATATATTTTCCATGATATATGTTTTGTGAAACAATTTGTTCTTCGGGATAGAATTCAAAAACATTTTTGTTGGCAGGAAGTTTCGTTAAATTATATGTTTTTTCTAAATTGTACAGATGGGAATAGACAGTTATTGGCGCACTCTCTTACTGGCTTGCGTACCACAATTTGATACAATGCACCCTCTGATGTCTGGAGGGTGCAAATTTAACGATTACCCTACTCAAAAAACGAAAGGGTGCATTTCACTCAAATTTATGGTATTCTATGATAAAACACAGCGATAAAATATGATTTTCAGGAAAGATGAGGTATTGATTATGAGCAAGGTATTAGTGGCATATTTCAGTGCCAGCGGGGTAACAGCGAAGCTGGCAGAACGGCTTGCAAAGGCAATCGGGGCAGATTTGTATGAGATTCAGCCGGAGGTTCCTTACACAGAAGCGGATTTGAACTGGATGGATAAAAAGAGCCGCAGCAGTGTGGAAATGAATGACAAGTCTTTCCGACCGGCGGTGGCAAACAAAGTGGAGAATATGGAGCAGTACCAGGTGGTTTTCACAGCCTTCCCTATCTGGTGGTATGTCGCCCCGACCATCGTAAACTCGTTTATGGAGCAGTATGACCTGACTGGCAAGACGATCATCCCGCTGGCTACTTCCGGCAGTAGTGGCATGGGGAACACAAACAAAGAGCTGGCAGGTTCTTGTCCGGGAGCAGAGCTGAAAGAAGGAAAAAGGTTCCCTGCGGATGCCAGTGCGGAAGAACTCAAAGCTTGGGCAGAGGGATTTGGTATCTAAGATCAGACTAACAAAGTTATCAATATAGACCCATAAAGTTATCTTTCATGACAACGAATAATAAGAAATCTATGGTAACATCCTACCCGTAGTGGTAAATTGTTCTACAGGAAAGGGTGCGAAGCATGGAAAATGTAGTATACGAGAAAGATTACGGAGAGGAATTTCGGGAGAGAAATGATAAGGCGAAAGGACAGGACTTTTTAGACGCATTGAAGGATATTGGATTCTTCCAGGCATACAAAGAAGAAATGGATAAAATCCCAAAGCGTGTGGTTCCAAAGGAAAAAGAGGATTACGAATACCTGCTTGGAGAATGTGATGCCTATGTGCGGCAGTTTGGCGGAAAGGTACGGGGCGAGGTGGATTATCAGAAATGGCAGGCTACCATAGACCTGTATCAGACACATTTTGAGTTCTGTGACAGGGAGGCGCTGACGTTGCTAAAAGAGATTGCAGAACGGGCGGAGAATGTGACATTTTCGATTAAGGACGGGCTGTTGCGGATGAGCATATTCATTGGATATTTTGATGAGGTGTATTAAAAACAATGGTTAGTAGAATGGCTGTTGGCATTGTGGAAATGCTTACAGCCGTTTTTTTATAGATGGTTTTAGTGAAAAAGAATTTGGGTTAAGAGTTTGATTAAATAAAATTATCTTTATAATGAGAAAAATGTAACCCATACTTGATTTTATGTGTCTAATAATCAAGGAGGAAAGATGGATGCCGGCTGAAAAAATAATATCTGAACTTATAAATGAGTATGGAGATAGCATACTGCGCATGTGCTATATCTATTTAAAGGATTATCATCTTGCCGAGGATGTTGCCCAGGAGACGTTTCTCCAGGTATATATGAATTATGAAGATTTTAAACAACAATCATCTATAAAGACCTGGATCATACGGATTGCGATTAATTTGTGCAAAAACCAAATGCGGACAAGATGGTTCTCTGAAAAGAAGGAGGAATAGTTTCCAACGCTTTCATACACGGAGGATTATGATGGCATTATTGACAGGGAGCGGCTGATTACGGAAATTGGTAATCTAAAACCAAAGTATAAAGAAGTTGTACTTTTATATTATTACCAGGAGCTATCTGTTAAAGAAATCGCAGAATTACTGGATAAAAAAGAATCAACGGTTAAAGTTCGCTTAAAAAGAGCAAGAGAACAGCTAAAACAGAAATTAAAGGAGGATTATTTTGATGAGCAGGATTAAGGATTGCATTGACAATGGGTTGAGTGATATGAAATTAGTGCCTGATTTTCTTGAGAGGGCAGATTATTACCAAAGGACAAATAAGAGTTCATATCACATGACACATCGGGTTAGATACAGTGCGGTAGCAGCAATTTTGAGCGTGGTGCTGTTTGGAACGGTAGCGTTTGCCGCAGGCTCCCTACTTTATTCAAAAATTAAAGTGAATCAGAAAACAATACCGGATTTAGAAGCACTGGAAGTTGTAGCGGTGAAGGAAGTGGACGGAGACGTTACGGAGTATGGAGACGTCAAAAAAGAATATACTTCTGTATGGGAGGCAGAAACAGATTTAGGTATACAACTGTTGGATACAGATTTTGCGGCAGATAATGAATATACGAAAGTATTTTATAGTAAGATAGGAGATGGATATCATGTGCTTGATGTTCAGGAATGTATTATGGGTGATTTAAGTAATATCAGGGAATGGAAGGAATCGGCCATTGATAATACTATGGAAGGAAACGATGAGTGGTATGCTTGGACGCAAGGGAATATTTATAAAAGCCCGATTGATCTGAAAGTAGAAATTATATCTGATCCGGCGCAGCAGGAGTTGGATACGGAGTATATGGGATACTTTAAATACGTTGAAACCTTTGTCTCAGAACAGGGGTATACAGTAAATGTTTTGCAGGACACGGTTGAAGATGATGATTTGGAGGCAATGTCGGAAATATATGTGCCGCAGACACAGATGGTATTTGTGGCAAACGGAATTCGATATACATTAAAAGGCCGTGTTTCATCAGATACAATGAAAGAAGTAGTTAACTCCATGAAATAGGATTAGATAAGGTAGAAACCGTTGGTGCATGTAAGCCTGTATCAGGGACTTTTCCTTATTTGACTATATATGTAAGAGCCAAGTATTGCGTTTTTTGAAGCACTCCATATATTCTGATAGTCAGACATCTGTATGCTATGCTGTAAGAAATCAATCGACCGGAGGTACGGAGTTATGGACGGCAACAGAATTTACTGGATTACGAGACAATTAAGGGTGCTGTTGCTGGGGAGAAATGGGCAATGGAGCGGATTCTTAAACATTACGATTCCTATATGGATGAACTCGCCACAGTGAAAGAGAAGCAGCCGGATGGAAGTATGAGAATTTATGTGGATGAGGATTTGAAACAGAAGATTGCATTGAAACTGCTGGAGGAGATACCAAACTTTCCATTGGAGGAAACGGAGAGGGTAGCGAAAGAGGAAACGGAGGGTCTTTGAAACACACCTATCCTGTGTTCTCTCACAATCCGCAATCTACGAAGCGGTCTGGAAGGAGTCGGGTGATAAGTGTCAGGCTGCGGTAGTGAATGTGATGAGTAGCATTAGAAGGAAGATCGAGGATGGGTATATAGAGACCGGGGTTGGCAGCGGGTATCAGTTTGTGGGTGAGAATAAGAGCTGGTAGCAAGCATCTGGAAACAGGTGTGGCTATCAGCTTTTAGCTTGTGATTAAATAAAATTTCTCAAAAACTTGGTATTGACTTTAATAAAATTTATGCTATACTTAATTTTATTAATAAAAATATGAAAGGAGGATTAAAATGGAACTAGATAAAATTCCACAATGGATACTTGCACTGGAACAGGAGGATGCTACATTTTTAAAGAATTTTGTTTTGAAATCAGGTTCATTAAAGGAAATTGCTAAACTGTATGAAGTGTCGTATCCAACGGTACGCTTGCGCCTGGATAAGCTCATTCAAAAAATTGAGATGAATGACCGGCAGGAAGAAGAGCCGTTCCAGACGTTTATCAAAGGGTTGGCAGTGGATTCCCGTATTGATTTAGAAACTGCAAAGATAATTATTGAAAAATATAAGCAAGAAAAGGAGAAATAAGGATGTCTACTTTAATTATCGGATTTGTTGTTGCTGGTGTGTTAATGATTGCAGAGTATTTACTTTGTACGAAGTTAAAAAATCCTCTGTGGGGCGGTATTATCCCGGTGCTTATTCTTGCAGGATCAATTTTTGTTTTTGTAAGTGGCAGAATACCACTCACTCGTAATAATCTCTTTCCCTTTGTTATAGTTAATACGATCTTCTTACTAAATTGGGGAACAGGCAGAGATAAGTATAAAAAGCTCCAACAGGCGGAAATGGATAAAATGAAAGCAAAAGATATTGAATAAGCAGAGGAGGAAGGCATGGTAAAAGAACAATGGATATTTTGCCCTGTCTGCGGTGGTAAGACAAGATTGAAGATTCATGAAAATACAATACTTGAGAATTTTCCTTTGTTTTGCCCGAAATGTAAACAGGAAACGATGATTGACGCACGACAACTGAATATATTTGTTATCAAAGAGCCAGACGCTAAGACGCGGAGCCAGTAACCCATAGAAGCATTTTCTTAGGTTGCTGGCTCTGTTGTTTTTTAACAGAGTTTTGACTCGATGCATAAGGGGAGGCAAAAAGCTTTCATAAATGACTATAGAACGCCAGCCTGTCATCCAACGAGGCAACCTTATCATAGATCCACAGTGCTGTACGGTTACATTAGACGAAGAAGAAATCAGTTTGTATCCCAAAAGAATTTGATGTACTTCTCCTTTTGGCACAGTATCCCGGTTGGGTGCTTTCAACGGAACAGATTTATGGTGCCGTTTGGAAGGAGAATGTGGTAGGGTGTGTGCATGTGGTCTATAACGTGATTTGTCAGCTTAGAAGGAAACTAAAGAACCCGGATTTGATCCAGACGATTATCGGGAGAGGTTATCGGTTTGTGGGGTAGAAGGTTCCGCCCGGAGCAGTGCAAAGAGAAAACTGTTCCGGGTGGTTTTGCTGTTTTACAATCAATGTTAACAACCTAACTCAAGCAACTACAACATATAGTGTTTCTTTTAATTGGCACGGGATTCCCTGTGCCTTTC
>NZ_CALPDG010000004.1 GCF_943193195.1 Mediterraneibacter agrestimuris
TCGTGGTGGCTTGATGCATCCCTACCTATACGTTATTTCACGGACTTTGCAGCCAGTGCAAAGTCCTGGGCTGAACTATTACAAATAATTATAAACTTCGTTACAGTTCAAACGGTATCTTGCACTGTGCTGCAAGGTGTCTGGCTTCTTCTCTCATCACATTTTTCTACGAAACAATTACCCGGATCTGCTTCCTTGAGATTTCTGCCTCCAGTACATTTTCCACAGCTATCGGCTGTCCGTCTGTATGTATCGCTGCCTTTTCGTTCGTTTCGATGCGGACTTTTTTACATTTGTAAATGTCGATTCCCTGAAAGCGCACATGTTTCCCCAAAAATGCTGTCGGAAGCAGACACAATACTTTCAGCCGCGGCAAGCCTGATACCACAATGACGTCCAGCAGCCCGTCATCCGGCTTCGCATCCGGACAAAAACGAAATCCCCCGCCCTCATAGGGCTGATTCATCGCCGCTGCAAAATACACTTTTTGAAAATGTAACGGCTCATTATCATCCAGCCAAACATCTGCTTCATAAAGAGGATCTGCAAACAGGCGTTTCAATGCAGTTCCCAGATAGACCAGACTGCCCAGATGAATCCTGTTTAGGAACATTTTCATACGGGACTTCTCCGCGTAATGACAGACAGACGCATCAAATCCTATTCCCGTGCTGACCGCAAACCGGTATGTTCCGCCGGACTTGACAATTCCCACATCCATAGGCACAATCCGCCCCGGCTCCAAAATATTTTCCAGGGCTTCCGCCGGTTTGACCGGCAGCTTTAGTTCTCGTGAAAAATCATTACCGGAACCTGTTGGAATAAACCCAAGTGTCACCTTGCTGCAATCTCTGATCCCACTTAACACCTCGCCGACAGAACCATCACCGCCCAAGACAATAAGTGTATGTTCCTCGCCGTCCAAAGTCACATCAGCGGCAATCTTCATGGCATGCCCTTCATATTCCGTAAAGAAAATGTCACAATTAATCCGGCGCTTCTTTAACTCAGGCTTTAGCATATTCCAGATTATGCCTCCCTTTCCTGAGCGAGCTTTTGGATTGATAATAAATGTATATTTCATCTTTTGCACCTTATGACCTCCGCCTTAAAAGTTCCCCTTTAATTCCTCTTAAATAACAGAATATAGCGATTTACGTCCTCAAAAGCTACAATTCTTCGAGAAAGATTTCCTCTATAAAATATAATTTCCACAAATAAGTGATCAGCCTATAAAAGATTACTGTTCACTCCGTTCACAGCAACGTGTAAAAATCCATGAAAAATCGCCTTTGGCGATGGATTTTTGCCTACAGCTATATGTTTTTTTACGGTCAGCGCAGTAAATGCACAGACCTAAGTGAACAGTAACTATAAAAGCACACTTTCCAGATAACGTCCGAGAGAACGAGTCATATTCCCCTCAAAATCCACTTCTCCGTTACGCAGACACCACTCAAATACATTTCCTATCACAATCATACGAATGTCTGTGGTAAACTCTTCGATTCCCTCAGTCAGCCGTAACGTTCCTGCTTCCATCGCTTTTTCCACATAGTGCTGGACTGTCACGATTGGATAAGGCCGTTCCGTTCGGATTGCCACATTCAGCGCCTGGTTCTTCGTATCGTAATATCCGGCCATAAATTCAACGCCCAGTTCCTTACAGTAGGCAACATAATTCAGATACACGCGGATGATTGCATCTTTCGCTTCAGCGGCATTCACCGGAAGCTCCAGAATATCCGGGTTAATATTCGGCTGCTCCTCAATATAATAAGACAGCAGATCATCCTTTGTCTTGAAGTGGTGGTAAAAGCTTCCGTTGGACACGCCCGCCTCCTCACAGATATTCTTAATCGACAGCTCTTCATATCCCTTTTTCTTCAAAATAACCTTCGCCGCCTGAAAAATCTTTTCCTTCGTTGCCTTAGATTTCTGCTGCTGCCTGGACAATTCTGTTTTCTCGCTCATCATTCATTAAACTCCTTGCGCCTTATATTTTGGGAAACTATACTTATAAATTATTTATATTCCCTCTATCTTTTTTGCCTGATAATAATTAAGTATAGCATATTATGTTTTACAGCGCAAGAAAACAGAGTGCATTCTGTTTTCTGTATTTGTTATGATATATTAAAATCATAACAAAATTACTATTTGTAAATTTCATGTATATAAGTAAATATTCTTTTTCTATCTCCACTGGTAAAATAAGAGAAATGGAGGTGCTAGTATATTATGACCATCGGAGAACGAATCAAATCCATTCGAGAATCAAAAGGAATGACACAAAATACTTTGGCAGATATGATTCATGTATCTCCCAGCTATATCAGCCGTATTGAAAACAGTTCTTCAAACTTGTCCATAGCATATGTATGTACAATTGCTGATGCTCTGGGTGTAACACCACAGGATATTCTGCGTGACATATTTATTCCGTCTGATTCTGTCACAACCTCTGAGAAAATCAAAATTATTGTTGAGCAGTTTCCTCAGCGGAATCAGGAATTACTTTTAGAAACTCTGGAATTCCTCTCTTCTCGTCTGAAATAAATATAACTCAAAACGGCAGTTCACATATCCATTTGGACATAAACTATCGGTTTATGTCCACGAATTGTTTTCTTGTATAAAAAAATCCGGTTCTTTTACAAAGAATCGGACTCTTCAGCGCTTCACATTCAATGCGGGCAACAGGACTTGAACCTGCACGGTCTCCCACTAGATCCTAAGTCTAGCGCGTCTGCCAATTCCGCCATGCCCGCATATTTGTTTTCTTAAGAAAATTCTAACAGAAAACAAAGCAATTATATCGAAATCTGCTGGTGTTGTCAATGGTTCGCGGACAATTCTTCTTTATTTATAATTTTCTTCCCATTAAGCCGCTGATTATAACTATTCAAATTTTGTTTATTTTAGCCAAATTTTATATGCTATTTTTGGCTTATATGACGAATTTTAACAATCACTCTTGACGCTTAATAAAATCTCCTGTATATTCGTATTCAGAAAATGACTTGTATAAGTTCGTGATCGGATGAGCGTATCTACCAACTGCCGTAACAGTTGACTACAAGTTTTTGGGAAACCAAAAGCTTATAGTTATCTGTTACGGCAGTTTTTTTATGCTACAGGAAATATCTTGTTGTATTAAAATGCACAAGTGCTGATTCACATAGCATAAAAGAATTACCCACAATTCTTTCGCCGGCGGTGGGAATACGGCAACACTCCGTTTATCTGAACTCATATAGTCACATCAAACCTTACATTATAGGAGGAATTTTTCATGAGCAGTTTATTAATTAAAAATGCTTCTGCTATTGTCACTTGCGATGAGAAGGACACAGTCCTTGAAAATGCCAGTCTGCTGATGCAGGATGGTGTGATTACATATATCGGAACCGAGCCAAAGGGTGCAGATGAAACAATTGATGCAGCAGGATGTCTTGTGTATCCCGGTCTGATTAATACGCACCACCACCTTTACCAGACTTTCAGCCGGAATCTTCCACAGGTTCAGAACATGGAGCTTTTTGATTGGCTCACAACTTTGTATGAAATCTGGAAAAATCTTGACAAAGATATTATTTATCACAGTTCTGTAACCGGAATAGGAGAACTATTAAAAGCAGGATGTACAACCTGCTTCGACCATCACTATGTATTCCCGGGAGGGAGCTCTGACGCGCTTTTAGATGCACAATTCTCTGCGGCAAGAGATCTTGGTATTCGTATGTACGCTTCCAGAGGAAGTATGGATTTGAGCAAGAAGGATGGAGGGCTTCCGCCTGACAGTGTGGTTCAGAATGTAGATGAAATCCTGAAGGACTCCAGAAATGCAGTAGAAAAATACCACAATCCGGCTCCATATTCCATGGAAATGGTCGCGCTGGCTCCATGTTCTCCATTTAGCGCAAGCGAAGAGCTGTATCGTCAGTCCGCAATTCTGGCAAGAGATTTAGGCGTACGTCTCCATACACATTTATGCGAAACGATTGATGAAGAGAATTATACTCTTGAAAAATACGGAAAACGTCCTCTTGCCTATATGGAAAATATGGACTGGGTTGGAAATGATGTCTGGTACGCACACGGGATTCATTTTAACGATAAAGAAATGAAGTTTCTTGCACAGACAGGAACCGGTGTGGCACACTGCCCGATTTCCAACATGAAGCTTTCCTCGGGTATCTGCCGGATTCCTGATATGCTGAAACTTAATGTTCCGGTGGGGCTCGCAGTAGACGGAAGTGCCAGCAACGATGGATCGAATCTGCTGGAGGAACTGCGTGTGGCATTCTTACTGCACCGTCTCAACTCCAGTAAACTTGCTCCAAGCGGTTATGATATACTGAAAATCGCCACAAATGGAAGCGCCAGAATACTGGGACGCGATGATATTGGCTCACTGGCTGTAGGAAAAGCCGGAGACTTATTCCTTATCCGCAGAGACCGTCTGGATCTCGTAGGCGCAGATTTTGATGTCAAATCTATGCTCGGTACAGTCGGTTTCAAAGGCGCTGTCGATTACACAGTTGTAAACGGCAGAATCGTTGTGAAAGACGGACATCTCGTAGGTATTGATGAAGAAAAAGCTGTCCGTGACGGTAAACATTTAGTTACAGACTATCTGAACCGCTAGATAAAAACTGAATACACAAAATAAAATCATGGATCAAAATCCCTTTTGACCCAACATTATAATATATCTATAGGAGGACATTCATTATGAGTAATGTTCAAGATAAAAAGACAAAGAAACAAAAAGACCGTGCAATGGTCTATCAGCTGGACGGACGTCCAGGATTATCAACCGCAGTTCCGCTAGGTCTGCAGCATGTACTGGCAATGTTCACATCCAACCTTGCGCCAATATTAATTATAGCCGGTGTTTGCGGTTTATCCGGGGCTGATACTGTTATTATGGTTCAGTGTGCCATGTTCGTTTCCGGTCTGACAACATTTATCCAGCTGTATCCGATCAAATTCGGAAAAAACCGTCAGGTTGGAGCAAATCTGCCCATCGTTATGGGTACTTCCTTTGCCTTCGTTCCGACTGCATCTGCAATAGGCGCTGCCGGAGGTATTGGTGTTGTGCTCGGCGGCTGCCTTGCCGGAAGCTTCATAGAAGTCATCATGGGATTCTTCTATAAATATATTAAGCGTTTCTTCCCTCCGCTGGTAGTCGGCTGTACTTTGGTAACAATCGGTGTCAATCTTCTGGATGTAGGGGTAGATTATTTTGCAGGCGGTGCAGGCTCTGTAGACTATGGTTCTATTAAGAACTTAAGCGTTGCATTTTTTGTATTGGCAATTGTTGTACTGCTTCAGCGTTTCGGAAAAGGACTGGCAAAAAACTCTGCTATCCTCATCGGTCTGATCGCCGGATACATTCTTGCACTGTTCCTCGGTATGGTAGACACAAGTGCGATTAAAGATGCAGCATGGTTCGGAATCCCGCTTCCAATGCAGTTCAAACTGGAGTTTCAGCTTCCGGCCATTTTAAGCTTTGCGGCATTATTCGTCACTTCGGGGCTGGAAACAATCGGAAACACTTCCGGTATCACAATTGCCGGATTTGACAGAGAGGCAACCGAAAAAGAGACTTCCGGCGCAATCCTTGCCGATGCTCTTGGTTCTACAACAGCTGCCCTCTTCAATTCACTGCCGAATACTGCTTTTGGACAAAATGCTGGAATCGTAGCTATGACAAAAGTTGTAAACAAATGGTGTATTGCCACTGGCGCATTCATCCTGATGATTTCTGGTTTCTTCCCGAAGCTTGGCGCTATTTTCTCAGCAATCCCGAACGCTGTTCTGGGTGGGGCTATCATCACTGTATTTGGTATGATTTTGATCAACGGTATCAAAATGATCGGTAAAGCCGGATTCAGCGAGAGAAATATTCTTGTTATGGGACTGACATTTGCCTTTGGTATGGGAATGGCAAGCCACCCGGATGCTGTTGCACAGCTTCCGTCTGCACTACGCTTTGTATTCAGCGATGCAGTAACAGGTACATGTATCGTAGCAATCATCGCAAATCTACTATTCCCAATGAGGGACACTGCTGATATCGAAAAAGCGAAGGAAGCAATGAGGGGATGATTATCTGATTTGTTTAAAGGAACTGTTACCGGGATTATACTCTCGTTATCAGTTCCTTTGTTTTCCCTTTCCAGAAATTCCTTATCTATCCAAAATACTGCCATCTGTAGAAATCGTTACTACATTCCACGTAGTCCTATGCCAAGAAAAAGTACAAATTAAATGTAACCAATTTTCTCTATCGTATCTTCTCTGATTTTGCCACGGGTTTTACTGCCGCATACAGGACAACATATCCATTCCGTATTTTGAATAAATCAATCCTTTCGTTCTTTAATATCTGGAAAATAGATATAGATGCTTAATCTGCTGTTTTCGTATTTTGCTGATATAGTTCCATCCATTTGCTCAATAAGCGTTTTAGAAATTGCTAATCCTAAGCCTGTCGATTTTCTGGCGGCTTCTACGGTATAGAAACGGTCAAACAGCCTGCCTACCTGTATTTCATCTAACCCAGAAGCCATATTGGAAAAAATGATTTCTCCCTTCCCTGACAACGTGATTTTCAAATCTCCATCACTGTATTTTAAAACATTACTGATGAGATTAGAGAACACACGGGATAAGGCGGAACGGTCAAGCATTCGTATTACTTTTGTTTCAGATACGTGTATTTCAGGCACAATGTTTCGTTCTGTTAAAACAGTATAAAATGCCGCAATACTTTCTTCCAATACAGTATTGATGACAACCTGCTCCTCGGTTATATTGTCTTTTGTTGAAATGATAACGGAGTATCGGAAAAGCTCCTCTGAAAGCTGTGTTAAAATATCCACACGGTCTTTAATAATTCCGATATACCGATTAACAGCGTCCGACTTTTCTTCCCGTTCCAACAATTCTAAGTAACCGCAGATAGCCGTAAGCGGAGTTCGTAAATCATGGGAAATATTTGTAACTGCATTTTTTAATTCCATGTCGCCTTGCTGAAACCTGTGCCGTTCTATGTAAAGTTTACGAAGCTCTGTATTTATGGCATTTGCTAACTTACGCATATATCTGTCGTTACAAGAAATGTCAATAAGAGTATTCGTATCGGTCATGAGTCTGTCGGCAAAGGCATTCGCTATTTCCTTTGCGGCTTTTTGTATAATATAAATTTTCATAAACAAGGCAATAATTATCATCGCCATAATACCGACCAAAGCCCATAACCATTCTTCCATACTAAATTTACCTCAAATTCTTTTTCTTAAAAATAAATATTCCATAAAATGTTGTCAAAAGCATAATAATAACAGATGATATTATCATACGGACTGGATGAACGATTTCCAACTGCCACATTCTCAATCCTTGTCCTGTGGGTAAAAAATCAAGAATAAAGTCATAAACTTTACGCATTGCGCCACTGACATAATTCGGATTAGCGGATGGCTTAGACATTTCCATTCCATTTAAAGTTATCTGAACACCGCTTATTGTTTCTGGCTGGCTAAGACCGTTATATAACATGCTTGTAAAAATAAGAAGCCCCAAAATCAACAGCATAGAAATCATAACGATATAAGCCTTATTTGTAACTGTCATACAAACAAATGTACAAATCCCAGAAAAAGCCATTACGAACATAACCGCAATCAATAAATATAAAAACAGTTCCAAAACAGTCATTTTCCATACACCGAGAGTAGGAATAGCGACTAATGCGCCTATCAACCATGCCAGCATCATTAATAAAGTTGCTGTAACCGTAGTAATCAGACTGGCAATATAAATATCAGTTTTTGTATGGCCAACTATAATTTTATTTCGGATTGTTCCATCACTATACTCCGTGCCGAAGAACATACTGCTAAACAATGCACAAAACATACCGATTGATAACGCAAAGTGGAAATAATATTCTTCAAGACCGTAATTGTATTCTGACATATCTACGACCGCCTGTCTGCAGCCATTCAGCATATATACAACCGAATAAATCAACATCGTTCCCATACAAATCCAAAAGATTTTATCTCTCCAAAGACGAGAAAAATTAGCAGATAACAACTTACGCATTTTTTCCACCTCCTATAAGGCTGACATAGTAACTTTCAAGACTTTCATCACGTTCCTGCATTGAAATAACTTCGCAATTTTCTTTTGCCAATGCTGCAGTTAAGTGAGATATATTAACCTTTGCATATACATCAGCAGTTTGGTCTGTTATGATTGTATAATCAATCTTCATTCCGTCAAGGACACGGGCAAGAGCTCTCGTATCGCTGACTTCCATGCGGACACATTTTCTGCAAACAGCTTCTAACTCTTTCGCACTCATTTCTTTTACAAGGCATCCGCTATCAATAAAACCATAATGTGTTGCCAGCTTGGAAAGTTCATCGAGGATATGGCTGGAAATCAATACTGTAATCTGTTGTTCACGATTGAGTTTTAATATCAATTCCCTGATTTCAATGATTCCCTGTGGGTCAAGACCGTTAGCAGGTTCGTCTAATACCAGAAAATCAGGGTTGCCTACAAGGGCTATTGCGATGCCCAATCTTTGCCGCATACCTAAAGAAAAGTTTTTTGCTTTCTTTTTCCTCGTATTATCAAGCCCTACTAATTTCAAAATCTCCGTCAGCCCGTCAAAAGACGGAAGCCCTAAAATACGGTACTGCTGTTTCAGGTTATTCTCTGCGGTCATATCAAGATAAATAGATGGAGTTTCCACAACAGCCCCCATCCTTCTTCTGGACTGCGTAATATCCTTATCCGTATTTTTCCTTCCGTAAAGCGTATAATCGCCAGATGCAGGCTCCTGCAGCCCACAAATCAAACGGATAAGCGTTGTTTTGCCAGCGCCATTTTTCCCTACAAAGCCATAGATTGCCCCTTTGGGAACATTCATAGACAGTCCGTTTAATACTTTAAAATCTTTGTATTTTTTGCATAAAGCATTTGTTCTGAGAACATAATCCATAAAAGTATAACCTCCCTATTTAGTGTACTGGCATTATAGCTGCAAATAGTAAAGAAAACGGTAAAGAGAACAGTAAAGAAACAGTAAAGATTTATTCCGCCCTCATTTTAAAGCCAATCCCCCAGACCGCTTCAATATAATCTTGGCTATTTACCTCCCGCAGCTTCTTTCTTAAATTACTGATGTGCATTTTCAATGAGCTTTCCGTGCAATCAGGCGTATCTTCGCTGATACGGTCTAACAACAGCGATTTCGTAACAACCTGTGTCGGATTTTGCATAAGCAATTTCAAGATGGCATATTCCGTCCTCGTTAATTTTATTTCTATACTGTTGATTTTTACAGTATGAGTATTTGTGTTAAGGACAATATCTGAAAATGTTAATTCTGACGAAATAAGCATGCTTTCCGCATTTCTGAGATGTACGGAAATTCTGGCTAAAAGTTCTTTCATGTTAAAAGGCTTCGTCACATAATCAACCGCGCCGCCAAGCAGCACATCAACTTTATTATCAATATCAACTTTAGCGCTCACCACAATAACAGGTATTCCCTTTATGTTCGGAAGTACATCTTCTCCATTCAATCCCGGCAGCATTAAATCTAATAATACAAGGTCTGGTTTTGACCTAGACAGCACTAATAATGCTTCCGTTCCAGAATAAGCACGGGAAATTTCATATCCTTCTTTGGAAAGCGTTTCTTCAAGAACATTTCCGATATATATGTCGTCATCAATAATTAAAATTCTTTTCATAGTCAATCAACTCCGTCTTGTTTTTTATTTGCTTGATATCTGCCATCAGCAATAAGATATTCACTCCACCTTGTTGTGTCTGCTGTCTTAAACACAATTTTGAGTTTACTTCCTATCTGGTTTCATACATATATCACCTTCTAAAAAATCATATAAAAAAACCACTCACTCCAAAGAATGGGTGGTATTTAATCATTATCATCCCAAAAGCCATCATGTAATTCTGGTTCATCATCGTCTAAAACCAAAACCGTATCTGGTGGCAAATCTTCAATATTCACATCATCCGAAAGTTCACTAAATGTAATTTCCTGCATTAAAATACTCCTTTCCAAATTCAACTCCAAACCGCTTTGCAAAAATACGGTTGATTTCTTTAGAAAACATTTGATGCCTTTGTGTTTTATTTATTATACCATCTCTTATACATCTTTTGGTACTTATTTTTTAATGTGAATCTTAAATACAAGTTCATTAAGTGGAAGCGGCAAATCATAAATGTTATCCGCATAGTATTTTCTAGCCATAACTGCAAGTATATGCAGATGCTTTACGTTTTGAATCTGCATTATAGAGTTGATGATTTCCATCCTCGTCTTATCAGTCTCTTGGCATTCTTCGTATGTTGGTGTAATTAAACTCATCCTATGCCACCTCCGTATCTCGACAGATTACATGATAGCATTTTTTCTGTCCGTCACACTGAACGTATTCAATATCTCTGGGATAACCATTGTCCACATACCACTGTCTTATCATGCTGATGACTTGCGGTGCATATTTTCTAACCGTTCCCTGCTATTTTCCTTTAGATTCCCATGTCTCTGTATACAAATCTTCTGAAATGTCTAATCTGCGGATGATTTCATTTACTGCTTTATCGGCAGGCTTGCCAGAGCTTTGGTAATACAATCCGACCTGTCTGGCAATATGTATAGTACCATAATACTGCTGGTCGGCTTCAATCAAAAAGGAATGGGATTCCTTATATTTTAGATGTTTTTTGAAAATTGTTAATAATAAGGTTGAAGGAATTAGGGTACTGTGGATAAATCTGTGGAAACTCAAGCATTTTATACACTTGCATTATTCACTCAAAGTGATATAATATCTTACATGCAGATATGGTTCATCGGTAGAACGCCAGCTTCCCAAGCTGGAAAGGCGGGTTCGACTCCCGTTATCTGCTTTTTTCAATTCCATTTTAAGTGCATATTTATTATAAAGACGAAACATTTGGAAATTATTAGAATAGCCAGAATGAGTTACATTAAAAATCATAATTGGATAGGTGGATAATCATTAATTGATTATCCGTCCTTCCACACCACCTGGCATACGGTTCCGTACCAAGGCGGTTCCCTAGTTTTCATAGACTACTAGATAATAGTCCAGCATGGATGTATATCCTAGCTTGGCTATTATTTTATTCGTGATTACGGTGCTAAGTATTTCAGCTATTCTCCAATAACCACATCTGCTATTCGCAAGTTTAATCGCTTGCCAATGTTCTAATTTCAGCTTTCTAAGAATGCTATTAATCTGCTTATACCAGACAGCGATATATCAGAAAATCTTGATTCCACAACATTTCAACTATCCCGGCTGTTTGGATATAGTAAGAATCTGATAGAACTTCGGCTGAAAGACTTTATTTGACATAACAGCTACGGGGATTATATATAAAGTGGTGTTTCCTCGGTACAGTTAAAAAGGATAAGAAGGCAACTTCAATAAACAAATTGTTAATATTCTGTTATTTCCTCCTGCCTGTTGCGGGATGGGGGAACAACTAAATAATGTATTTACCCAGACAGTCGACAGGCGGCTCGTTATCCGTTCCGAGTCTTGCGGAAAGGATGATATCTTATGACTACATATGAGGAATTTATGGTGTTACTCACCATTGGTCTACTGATTGTAGCTATTCTGAATTTGAGAAATAAGAAATAGCCGTCCCTGTCTCTGGCAAAGATTGAACGGCTATTCTATGTAGCTTATTAAATTGATTCGCCGGAACGGGTAGCGTGCACCTACTCGTCGGCTGTCTTGTTAAGTACATTATAGCAAATGTACTGTAAAAGTCAAGAACTGCCCTTTGACGGGCATATAACAACTAAATAATGTATTTGCCCAGACAGCCGATAGGGTGCATACCACCGTTTCCGAGTCTTGTTGGAAGGAGTGGTTGATATGAGTACATATGAGGAATTCATGATAATTTTGACAGTATGCAACTTACTCATAGCAATTCTGAATTTTACGCATAGAAAATAGCACCCTTGCTCTGGCTAAGTTTTGAGGTGCTATTTCTAGTTACTGATAGGTTTGCCGGAAACGGATAGAACGGTTATGGAGTGTCTCCGAAGAATGATACCCCAATTTTCAAAATATTGTATCATCTTCGGGCAGCCCACGCAAGCGGAACATTCGTTCCGACTGGCTGTTATTTTTATACCCATTTTTAAGAAAAGGAGATGATCACTTAGCAAAAGCAAAAGACACAAAAGGGAAAGACGGATACTTTGCAACAAAAGTCTGGGATGGAACATACCGGAATGAAAAGAAACAAGGTGCGGAAAACAGACACACTCTTTTTAGACTATGCAAGAATGCGGAAAAACGTCTATAAAAGTCAGCGCAAAGACAACACTCGGGCTATGTGCAGCAACGCAGAGCTGCAGGTAAGACCCATCTATTTGTGATGCGTAATGGAAATCCCTGTACCAAGAGCAGCTATCACAAGATGTGGATAAGAACCCTGAAGAGGATTTCTGCTTTGCTCGGGGATACAGAAAAAATGGTCATGGAAGTGTACAATCATATTTTGTTGGAAAAAGAAGATGCGGTTGGTGCAGTAAATGCAACAATGAACATATAAAAAATGAGACGAAAATGAGACATCTCGAAACCATTAGAATCACCCAAATTGGTTACTTTGACAATCACGTAAAAACAGCAGAAACCCTTGCTATGCCTGAGTTTCCGCCACTTTTCATTCCTGAGCGTGCGGGGATTCGAACCCCGGACAACTTGATTAAAAGTCAAGTGCTCTACCACCTGAGCTACACGCCCTTATTTAATTATTTTCCAACTTTTCCTCTTGGAAACTGGGCTAGTTGGATTCGAACCAACGAATGCAGGAGTCAAAGTCCTGTGCCTTACCGCTTGGCGATAGCCCATCAAAGACTTTATCAACACTGCGATTTGCTGGTGCATACTCTTTTATCACTCTATATTAAATATATCGAGATAAAAGAAAAGGGTGGGTAGTGGGACTCGAACCCACGATATCCAGAACCACAATCTGGCGCGCTAACCAACTGCACCATACCCACCATACCGAGCCTGGGGGGATTCGAACCCTCGACCTACGGCTTAGAAGGCCGTTGCTCTATCCAGCTGAGCTACAGACTCATATGAAAACTTCCCCATTCTCACAGGTTTAAAAATAATTGCCTGTAGATTAAAAATCTACAAAGCGGGTGATGGGAATCGAACCCACGTATCCAGCTTGGAAGGCTGGTGTTCTACCATTGAACTACACCCGCAGGTAGGCATCGGGGTGACAGGATTCGAACCTGCGACCTCCTGGTCCCAAACCAGGCGCTCTAGCCAAGCTGAGCCACACCCCGGTAACTGCTCACACGTGCTTCTCAACTCGTGACGCAGTAGTTATTATATCTTAAAGACATCCCTATGTCAACCATTATTTTTAATTTTTAAAGAAAATATTGGTGATACATACATTCTCCTGTTTCACTCATCTCCAGAATCATGTAACTTCCCTTTCTCCCCTCCTGTCTCGGATAAGAAAGACTGCCCGGATTCAGCACTGTAATATCTTCACTCACATCCAAATAAGGTCTGTGCGTGTGCCCAAACATTACAATATCTGCCTTACGCGCCCTCCCCTCTTCTTTGATTCTCTCTGGGTCAAGGGATACATAATAATTATGTCCATGGGAAATAAACACTCTCTTCGATCCAAGCATAAACTCCTCTTCCCTCGGCAGCTCTGAAAAGAAGTCATTATTCCCTTTTACGATATGCTTCTCACATTCTATGACTGCATTGATATACGTCTCGCCGCCTTCCACATCACCCAGATGAATAAATACATCCACTGCCCCGGTATCCTCTAATACGCGATCCAGATTCAAATGTCTTCCATGCGTATCACTTACGATCAATACTCTCATACCGTTTTATTCTCATCCTCGTCTTCTTTATATTTTTCTTCGATAATTGCACGCATTGCACGAAGTGCATTGCCTCTGTGACTCAGTTTATTCTTTTCCTCCGGATCCATTTCCGCTGTTGTACAGCCATATTCCGGCACATAGAAAATCGGATCATATCCAAAGCCATTCTCTCCCGCTATTTCATGCGCAATCTGTCCTTCTATCGTTCCGCGTACTGTCTGCACTTCCCCGTTCGGAAATACTGCCGCAATGGCACACACAAATCTTGCTGCACGCTCTTCATCCGGCACACCTTCCAGTTTATCCAGAAAAATCCGGTTCTTAATATCATAAGAAGTATCTTCTCCCGCAAACCGGGCAGAATAGATCCCGGGCGCACCGTCCAGATAATCAATCTCCAGCCCGGAATCATCTGCCAGTACAATATCATGTGGCAAAAATCTTGCAATCGCCCGCGCTTTTATTTCCGCATTTTCTTCAAAAGAAATACCATCCTCAACAATATCCGTATCGATTCCAAGATCTTTCATGGAATACACCTGCATTCCCAGATCTTCCAGAATCATCCTGATCTCAGCCATTTTATCCTGATTTCCCGTGGCAAATACAATTCTCTTTTCCATTGCTTTCATCCTCTGTTATTTTATCGTAATTATGTTATTTCCGCCTGGGCGGTTTCGGTCCCATAAACTGATAGAAATAGGTTTTGATCATACCATTATAAATCTTTCGGTTCTTATCCGCTTTCTTGCCAAAATACCGTTCTGCATCTTCATAACTGGTAATCATGTATGCCGACCAGCTGTCCAACTTCCGGTAACTCTCTCCGAATTCAGTATACAGCTTCGGTAAATCTTTCTTTTCTTCCAATCGTTCCCCATAGGGAGGATTCGTAATAATGAAGCCATACTTCTTCGGATGTCTCAGTTCACTGACCTGACGTTGTTGAAAATGTATCAAATGCGCTATTCCTGCGTCTTCGGCATTCTGCCTTGCCGCTTTAATGACATCAGCATCAATATCATATCCCTGAATATCTACTTTAATATCATCCTCAATCAGCTCCTGTGCTTCTTCCACAGTCTCATACCAGAGTTTCCGCGGAATTAGGTTTGTCCACTCCTCTGCTGTAAAAGAACGATTCATCCCAGGTGCAATATTGGCTGCTATCATTGCCGCTTCAATTGGGAATGTACCGCTGCCGCAGAAAGGATCAACTAAAATCCGATCCTTTCTCCACGGCGTTAGCAAAATCAATGCTGCCGCCAGCGTCTCTGTAATCGGCGCTTTCGCTGTCATCTGACGGTACCCGCGCTTATGTAAAGAAACACCGGATGTATCAATGCCAATCGTAACTATATCTTTCATTAAAAAGACTCTGACCGGATAAGATGCTCCTTCTTCCCTGAACCATTCTTTATGATATTGAGATTTCAGCCGTTCAACCATCGCTTTCTTCATAATCGACTGGATATCAGATGGACTAAACAATTTGCTTTTCACTGACGCCGCCTTCGTTACCCAGAACTTCCCGTCTGCCGGGATATAATCTTCCCATGGCAAAACTTTTGTCTTTTCAAACAATTCATCGAACGTAACTGCTTTGAACTCTCCTACCTTCAGCAGAATACGCTCTGCTGTACGCAAAAAAATATTTGCCCGACATATCGCTTCGGCATCTCCTAAAAATGAAACTCTGCCATCTTCCACCTTAGAAATATCATATCCTAAATCCAGAATCTCTTTTTTTAATACTGATTCCAAACCAAAATGGCAGGGCGCAATTAATTCCATATATTTCATAGTCTCTACCCCTTTAGAGATATATTACTATAAAACAGAGGCAGAGTAAAGTTGAATTTACTCTGCCTGCTGTGTACTGATTACAGTTCAGCCTTCCGGCTGCACTGTTACGTGTACTGCTTAGTAATTGTTTGACTCGTTGGATGCGTTTCTGTTAGACGCATTTTTGTCAGACACATTCTTGTCAAAACAGTTGCTGCTGTTTTTGTTTGTACTGTTCTTGCTGCTCTTAGTTGTGTTTTTGTTCTGTTCATCTGCATAAGATGAATAAGAGTTTTTGTTATTTGCATTCTTTGCCATGAGTTTATCCCTCCTGAATTTATTTGGTACGTTCTTATTATACCGATTTTGCAGTCGATTATACATCGCATTCTTATGATACTTTTAGGGATTCTCAAGAACTTCTATTATTATATTTTCGCCTGACTTTTCGTATTTGGGGACTAATTTCCATGATTTTCAAAATATTTCAAAATATTTTCACATTTCTGCTTGCTTTTTCCAGTTTCATATATTATACTAATGCTTGTAGAAAGGTGACTTTCTACAACCCCTTATTAATTATTTATACTCCCCTCAAAAGACCGATGGCTCCCCCATCGGTCTTTTACTTTACTATGATATCACCTTCGCCTTCCAATCACACGTACCACAAGCATAATTACAAGAATCGGTATCACGAGCGGGGCAAAAATACGAACCAATCCTGTCACAACCGTAACAATCAGAAGAATTATCATCACAACAGCTAGAATAAGCAATAACTTCTGCCACCAATTATTCATATGCAGCATATGCATTCTTCCGCCGCCCGAATACCCAAAAGATGTTCCGTCCGAATCACGTCCGCTTTTTGATGAATAGGCCGTGCTATTATCAGAATCATAGATGGTGTCTCTGGGATGCCTGCCCGCATCATCTGCTGCAATGATTGTCTTCGCAAGAAGAGCCGGATCTCCAAGCATCTCCAGCACTTCTGTTTCGCTCTTCCCTTTTCGCATTTCTTCTATTATATAATCATTGTAATAATTAACATTTTCCTGTACTTTGCCACTGCTTACCTTTCCTTGCAATGCCAACCGAAGCTGTGATAAAAACTCTTCTCTCGTCATCATCTTCCTCCATGTATCTTTTCATCTAGAATACCACATTCCCAATTTCTTTCCAATATATCTTTTCTTAAATTTTCAAAAACGAATTTTCCTTGTTGCTGTTCACATACAATGTCAATTAGGTTTTCTGGTTACATATGACCTCTCCTCCTGCAAACTGAAATACACAATTGGGCTGAGCGGTTTTCATGTATACAGACCTGAATATAAAATTTCCGTACGGTTGTGCATATTTGTAGGTCATTCCTCCGTACAGCCATAGCGGAATATCCAAGAGATGCGATGATTACATTACAGAGTGAACATTAACTTTCCCTCTTTTGTTCATATTTTGTTCACTTATCCTTTAAAATTCTTTCATTTTATTAACACGTTTTCTTCATTTATGCTGAGTATACTTAGGATATCAAATAAATCATTTGATATTCATTTTCAGCATACAAGATATTTTTTGAATAAACTTTTTCATAATATATGCCGGGAACCGCAGAAGCGGTTACCCGGCATCCTCCCTTTTGTGTGCCATTTTCAGGCAAGTCTTTCACGGTTCTGCAGAAACAAGCCAAATATCACTTTCTTCTGCTTCACCCTGTTTTGCATTTTCTTCTGATACTGTTTCCTTCTGCTCTCTATTTTCTTCTGATACTGTTTCCTTCTGCTCTCTATTTTCTTCTGATACGTCTGTCCTCTGTTCTGATTCCCACTCAATGTAACTCTCTAATTCTCTGATTTTCGGAAAATGTTCTACTAATGGCTGTAAGATTGCCTTCTTCTCTTCCTGATCCAGCCCGGTATACATGGCAACACTCTCTGCATAATCCTTTGCCAGCTGCTCCGAAGCCGGAAATCTTTCCACCGCCTCTTTTCCGGTTTCAACCGCCATATCCTCCATTGGATGCAATTCTCTTTCCAGTACAATTCTTTGTGTATACACATCCTCCAGATATTCCATTTGATCTTCAAAGGCGCAAAGCTCCCGGTATATCTGTAACGCCCGTTCTTTCGATTGCTCCCTGTCGTATGCTGCCGCCAGATAACGGAGAATTTCTCTATGTAGTTCTTCTCCCTGACGAATCACTTCTTGATTGTCTTTGACTGTATTCCGCAGAAGATACTGTTCCATCACATTCACTTTCTCCTCCGCTATATCCAGCCCGTCTGCCGGACCTGCCGCCGCATTTGCATCTTCCTGTACTATATTTCCCATATCTGTTTCTATATGTTTAATATTCTCTGTCTGTACTTGTTTCTCCTGTTCTTTTCTGATTTGCCGCCCGTAAAGACAGGTATACATTCCCGTTCCCAGTAAAAAGCTTGCTATTACTGCAATACCTATTCTGCGGATCCTGCTGTCAGCCTTCCTTCTTATGTCAGGCAGCTCTTTTTCCATTTGTTTCAAATCTTTATACCGCTTTTTTGAATCCTCGCTTAAACATTTTTCAATAATCCTTGACAGACGGTACTCCTCCCACCTTGTTAAATCAGGTGAAGCCTTCATACTCGCCAGAATAAACTGTATCGTTTTTGCGTAGCCGTATAAATCCAGTGTAATTTTTGTACTTTCCTTAATGTGTACAACCGGCTTAACAAAATGCTCACGCATTGCCCGTTTCTGCATATTTTTTAGTACAAACTCATTACTCTGTGCATCCATATCCAACAACAGAATATCATCATTCTTTGTGACAAGCACAGTGTATGGATTGATATACTTGTAGCATTGATAATTTCTGCACCTGTGGTACTGTTCAATCTGGATGAGCAATTGTTTTATCCACAAAAAAAGAATCTCTTTTTCAATCTCCGGATAACGCCTGACTCTGTGAATCAGCAGCTCACCCGACACACAATCCATTGCCGGACGGCAGCGGTTTCCATGTTCAATAAATCGTATTACTTCATAATTTGCATAAATAACGTTACATTCACTCCCTTCTTTTGTTTCAATAAGTGGTTGAAAATCTCAATCAGAACTGATCAAGAAAAACAGAGTTTTCAGAATTTATAAATCAGAGTACTTGTATGATACTCGATTTCATTTCAAAATGCAAGCATTTTATAACCGAATTTTACTCTTCTTACAGACTTTGCAGCAAATGTAAAGTCTTTGCTGAACTGATTTCACATTTTATCATTTACAAATTGTTCAAAATGCACTAAACTAGTTTTATGATATTTCACAGATTAGTGAAATATAACAATTGATTTGGAGGGAACATATATGAAAGGTAATGTAATCGTCGGACAATCAGGCGGACCTACCGCCGCAATTAACTCAAGCCTCGCAGGTGTATACCGTACTGCCAGGGACCGTGGTGCCGGCAAGGTATACGGTATGCTTCACGGCATCCAGGGGTTACTGCAGGAGAGATACATTGACTTGTCCGAATATATTAAGTCTGATCTGGATGCAGAGTTATTAAAGAGAACCCCTGCTGCATTCTTAGGCTCCTGCCGTTACAAACTGCCGGAGATTCATGAGGACCGGGCAGTCTATGATAAGATTTTTGAAATCCTGAATAAATTAGACATCGAAGCATTTATTTATATTGGCGGCAATGATTCCATGGACACAATTAAGAAGTTGTCTGATTATGCGATTCTGACCGGATTCCCGACACGATTTGTCGGCTGTCCGAAGACCATTGATAATGATCTGGCGCTGACCGACCATACACCAGGATATGGAAGCGCTGCAAAGTACATCGGAACTTCTGTCAAGGAAATCATCCGTGACAGCTTCTGTCTGGAATACGGCAAAGGTCTTGTTTCGATTATCGAAATTATGGGAAGAAATGCCGGCTGGCTGACAGGCGCCGCTGCTCTTGCCCAGGGTGAAGACTGTAACGGTCCTGATTTGATCTATCTGCCGGAGCTTCCATTTGATATTGAGAAGTTCGGTGAAAAAGTAAGAGAACTGCTGGAGAAACGTTCCTCTGTTGTCGTTGCTGTTTCCGAAGGAATCCGCCTTACTGACGGACGCTATGTCTGTGAGCTGGGGCAAAGTGTTGACTTTGTAGATGCATTTGGTCACAAACAGCTTTCCGGTACTGCCAACTATCTGGCAAGCTACATTGCCGGAGAAATCGGCTGCAAGACACGCGCAATTGAATTAAGTACATTACAGCGTGCCGCTTCCCATTGTTCATCCCGTGTTGATATTCTAGAGGCATATCAGGTAGGCGGAGCTGCTGTCAAAGCAGCAGATGAAGGCGATTCCGGTAAGATGGTCGTACTGCAGAGACTTTCCGACGATCCATATCAGGCTGGTACAGAAGTAAAAGATGTCCACAAAATTGCCAATGACGAGAAAGTTGTTCCTCGTGACTGGATCAATCAGGAGGGTGATTATATCACCGACGACTTCATCAGCTATGTTCGTCCATTGATCCAAGGTGACGTATCCCCGATTGTCGTAGATGGAATCCCGCGTCATCTGTATAGAAAGAAATAAAAAGTACATGAGTGAAATATATAAGGCTGATGCATATCTTTTCCATCGGCCTTATATATCTTATATATTATAATCATTGTTCATACATAAAATAATAGTTACCAATTTTTCTAGTTTTCTAGTTTCTAGTTTTTTCTAGAAATTAACTTAAAACACTTGACAAACCTCATACATATATTATATACTAATATTCGCTGTGAACGATATGTTCTAGCATGTGCGCGTAGCTCAGCTGGATAGAGCGTCTGGCTACGGACCAGAAGGTCGGGAGTTCGAATCTTCTCGCGCACGTTATAAAAAACCTACAGGATGATTCCTGTAGGTTTTTTATGTATGTCCAAGAGATTAGTCAATACATGTGCATATATCATTACAGCCGGAAGATTGAACTGTTACTGTACATATCTTGTGTCAGCAGTAAAAGGTTGAATTACTGATTCGTTTATAATCCAGATAATAAAGCACAAAAAAACGCGAAACCCAAACCACTTATGTTCAGCTTCGCGTCTTCTGATGCGGAAGAAGAGACTTGAACTCTCACAGGATTAACTCCCACTAGAACCTGAATCTAGCGCGTCTGCCATTCCGCCACTTCCGCTCGACAAGTGATATAATACCACAAATCATAGGGAAATGTAAAGAACTTTTTTAAAATTTTTTAAAAAATTTATTCCGGAGGTTATTCTGAGAGTTTTCTGTCTTCCTTTATCAGTTTCCTCAGCGCTTCTACCGCTATCTGAATCGCCGCTTCAGTCTCATGCGCAATAATATTCTCCATACCGGCAGCCTCCCGCTCCTGATTACCAATTACGAGAAAATCTGAACCACAGCGCACACCCAGATGACTCGCCGCAACGAATAGTGCCGCTGATTCCATCTCAGAAGCCTTACACCCAAGACGCTTCCATGCCTCCCACTTATTCAAAAGTTCATAGCTCACCGGCATTTTCTCCGGGTCATGCTGTCCGTAAAATGCATCCTTACACTGTACAATACCCGCATGACAGGTATATCCCATCTCTCTTCCGGCGCTTACAAGTGCATTCGTCACATCTAGATTAGCAACTGCCGGAAATTCTATAGGCGCATATTCCTTACTGGTGCCTTCCATCCGCACAGCTCCCGTAGCAATTACAATGTCTCCGCCTTTGACATCCAGGTCAATTCCTCCACAGGTTCCCACCCTGATAAATGTATCAGCCCCGCATTGTACCAGTTCTTCCATTGCAATAGACGCAGATGGTCCGCCGATTCCCGTTGAAGTAACACTGACCTTTTCCCCATCCAGATAACCGGTATAAGTCACATATTCTCTGCTGTCTGCAACCAATTTCGGATCATCAAAATTTTGGGCAATCTTCGCGCACCGTTTGGGGTCGCCCGGCAGGATCACATACCGTCCCACGTCTCCCTTTCTAATCTGCAAATGATACTGAAGACCTACTTCGCCTGAATAATTCTGCATCTGTTCACCTCATTCTTTCTGTTCAAATTCTCAGCTTTTCTTAATAAATGTCGTACTGCACTTGGGGCAGCGTACTTCAATCTTCCCTTTCCCCCGTGGTATCCGTATCTTCTGCTTACACCCCGGACATTGATATATATGATATACTCTCCTCTGTTTCAGTATATCTTTCTGGCGGTAGAAGAAGCATCGGATTTTATATGTTTTCGCAAGAAATGCCTGATTCTCTGCGTATCGTTTTGCCACATTCCTTGAAAACAGACGGAAGTAGCAATATATGACAAACAGCCATCCAAGCAAATTACCTAAACTACTGATCAGCACATTGTCAAATAAAGCTGCTCCGAATACTACAACGAGACCGCACACCAATAAAAACTTAGATAAAGAATCCACTCCATAGCGTCCCTGCATCACCCTTGCAATTTTTTCCTTCATAATAAATATCATCCTCACCTTTTTTCTGCCGCCATACTATATGCGATGTAGATTATTGTGCGCTTCTTTTCCTCCAAAGTCAATAAATTCCCTATTAAATCTTGATGAAGTTTACATGTATGCAGTCAGCACGCCTTCCACAATTCTCAAGAATCTGTAATCATACGTATCATCACGATCACTTCTCATTCCCATTACAATTTCCATAAATGTGGATTCTCCTGATATCTCTCTAAATATCCCATCCCCTCATATAACAGTGTCCATGGGGTATTGCATAATGCATATTCTGCTGGTTTTCCAATATACTTCTGTGAGTCAAAGTCAAAGATTATTTTCCGCCAGTAACATGAATTTTTGTCTTCTTACTACCACTTTTCTTTGACAAATATACCAGTATAGTCGCTAAAACCACAATAATTCCTATGATAAATATTGTTCCGCCAATTACAAATATCTCCGAATTCTCCACGAGAATTTCATATATTGTGACACTAATGTTTTCTTCTTTTACATAATATGACCAACAAGATAACATCAACAATGAGATTAAAAATAAATTGCTCCACCAGACTAATGGATATTTTTGAACTAAATTTGCATTTATATCATCCGTTGACTTAATATCCAATTTTGTTACTTTTGCCACAAAAAATAGAAACACAAAGATAAGATTCATAATACAAAAGCACCAAATGGTCCCTACTATCATTAACTTTGTTACGGGTATATCTTTTGCCCCAATGAAAATATTGTCAAGAGAACTTATCCCACCGAATACCAAAAATGAAAGAGCTGTAAATATCGCAACTAATGAGATCAGTTGTACATTCATTTCTTTAAAAATCTTTGTCTCTGCATTTTTCATCTTTTCATCTACAATTTTAGTATAATCTTCGTCCTTATGATGAAACATAACATATTGTTTTCTAGCCAGGTTCACATGATCCCACATTTTCAAAACAGTTCGCTGCGCTCTCTCAAAATTTCGCCTTTGATGTCTGTCGTCTAGCTGTCGTGAAAAATCTACTTGGCATTTTTCCCCATACATATAATTAACTACATTATCCATATTGGTCTGCAGAGTTACAAAATCCTCTTCATTTAATACGAAGATATAATTTGTTATATGTGTATAGATGAGTCTGTCATTTTGAATAATATATCCATATATTTTTTCAAAAAATTGCTTCGCGTTAAATTCAATGGTCGCAACGGATAACATATCACAAATGTTATCCATTTCTTTTTCCATTCCCTGTATATAATCTACTTTAGAAATAGTTTCTGGTTCCCTGCCTTTATTCCACTCAAACATTAATTATTTTCAAAATACTCCTTTATACTTTTTTTTGTAATAACTTTATTACAATATTTTTCATACGCATCACGCCACGGAGCTTGATTATGTGTAATGTCTACCAACGTATTCGCCGAATATGGAGCGCATACTTCTAGTATTTCATCTATAACCTCTTGATCTTTTTCAAAAATTTTATTATTTGCCTGCTTAGCCACGACTCTGGGTATTTCCGAGCTTCCCCATAATTTAAAATGTTGGTACACTTCCGGCACAACTGGTCCAAAATCCCATGCTTCAATCTTCTCCTTAAATATCGGATGTCCCATCACAACTAGAAATTGTGCCTGAACAAAATATAATAGTTTTTGCAGCTTTAAGTTACTTATAGAGTACTCTTCTTCTTTGCAATACCATATAATGTATTTCGCAACATCCAATGCACTATACATAATCATTTCCTCCTATATAGAAAATGGCACGTAAATTCAATTCAACGTGCCAGCCTCAAATCTTCTTCATTTGTTATATTATATTCTATAACAGCAAAAAAATCAATATTTGGCACAAAACCATATATTTTTTACTACTCATTCCTTTTTATATAACGCCATTATAGAACATTAGTTCTATTTTGTCTATTGACAAATTGCACAAGAAAATTTCCTCATTTGGAAATGGTTAATTTGAGACATTTAAGATATTATCGCACACGGCAGTCGGGACCAGATACACGATTCTGGAATCATTGACCATCATATAGCGCTTATCACTTCCATTATCATCTCCGATATATAACGTCAGTTCTTTTTCTGTTTCTTCTTCCGTATATACCGCCTTTACAGTGATTCGCTCCTCCTCATCCAGACCATACTCCGGCAGATCTTCATCTGCCGCGGAATAATCTGCCGCAGCCTCTAATGTCACAGCTCCAAGTCCGCCCGCCACGGCCGCTATATTTTCCGTATCGTCATCATTTGCTGAATCATAGGTTGTTACCTTGTCTTTTGCTATAATTGTCTCTTTTACCAGATTCCCGCTGCCAATATTAGGATATGAATCAAACTGTGCCAGCTCATCTTTTGTATACTGCAGCTTTTCCAGTATCCCTGCGGCAACTGTATAGACTTCATCACACCCCTCTGCTGTCATATAATAGCTGTCGCCCACTGCATTCCCAAAATAAAGAACCGTATTCTTATCACCGTCAGTTTTCAGTGTCACTGTATATGCCGGATCATCTAAACCATAAGCTTCCGGGTCATCCCCATCTTTTAGTTCCCGCTCCGCCTCTAGTCTGCCGAAGGTATCCACAATCTGTTCCGGTATGCTCTGTTTCAATGGAAATTCCTCGTCCTCTGTATACACCCAGGCACCGTCCTTCTTCACAAACGTATGATCACCATTTCCTATATCGTAGCTGACTTCAACAACTTCCGCCAAATCTGTCACATATATTTTTGCCTCCTGGGTTTCTTCTTCCTGCTTCTCCTTCTGCTTTTGATTACAATATTTCACTCCAAACAGAAAAACTAAAAGAAGGAAAAGCACACCAGTGAGCGCCAAAAGTTTCTTTGTTCTTTTATTCATTTACCCTATGCCCTCCTTCTCCTGAACCATACAACAAATCCGCTGATCAAGATTAAAAGGGGAATTCCAAAGATAACAAACAAACTGAACAGCCCAATGTGCTGCACTGTATTGTATTCTACATCCAGGCTCTTCGGCTCAATAAAAATATTTTCTACACCATCGAAATTCTCTGTCACCGCGTTCATGAATACCGTTGTATTTTCCAGTGTGGTAAATGTATCTGTAATCTGGGAATCTATTAAGCTGCCTGCGGAAATCACAGTAAATCTGCTTTCTTTTGCCTCTGCCGCAGTCTTAGAATCTGTATCATTCTCTGCTGTCCCGGAATCTTCTGTCTGCTCTTTATCCGCATCATCCTCTACATCCTGGCTCTTCACCTGTTCTGTCGCTGCTGCTCCAAATACATAGGTTCCTGCTGTCTGATCTTCTTCCGTAACCGCATATGCATTGGCAGAGCTGCTCATAAATGCGGATGTACGGATTGTATCACGCACAGGATCTGTCAATGTAATTCCATGTGCATTGGTCACAAGCACCATCTCTGAACTGATTCCGTCATCCATTCCTCCGGACAGCAACATTTCCGGGAAAAGATAATAGTAATTTCCCTGATAGCATCTCTCCGGATCCGCAATATATCCGTCTACAGATTCCATTCCATAGTCCTTCATCAATGCTGATAAATTGGTCAGTCCTGTACTATTTGTATCTCCCAGAAGAAGCATCACGCTGCCGCCCTGTGCCAGGTAATTTTCTACGGCAGTTTTCTCATCCCAGGTCAGATCTTTCGTCGGGGCATTTATCAAAAGCAATTCACAATCATCTGGAATTTCTCCTGATATCAAGAGATTCAATTCGGTCACGCTGTAATTATTTTTATCCATCAAATCATTAACTGTCAAAGACAGTGTTGTCTCTCCATGACCGGTCGTTCGGTATATCTGCTTCTGAGTATCATTTACCACATAATTAACAGCACTGGTCAACTGACCTTCCCCGTCAAACTCAGATTCAGAATAACTGCCCGTATAATAATACGAGTACATATCCGTCACGATAATATCGGCAAATGCCACTGCTGTAGATTTTCCGGTATCCTCACAGGAGATTATAATTGTATTTTCTGATGTCTCATATTCTGTCAGTACAGACGGATGAAGTACTGGATCAATCCATTCCACAGAAATATGTTCAGACAAGCTGCTATATTTACTGATAAAGGTACAGATTCTTTCATCAGTATCTTCTTTCACCGCCAGAACTGTCATCTTCACTTCTTTGTCCAATTTTCCCAGCAGATCTTTACTTGTATCTGTAATCTCATATATCTTTGTACTGCTCACATCAATATTCCGATATTTTTCCGGAAACTGCCCTATGATCAGATTCAGTACAACAACAATCGCCACAACAACTGCCGCCATTCCCACGCTGTATGCGCCGTGTCTGGTTCCTGACGTTTTAAATAAAGTTCTTATTTTTTCCACGTTCCCATCCTCCAACTTTCCTCTCAACTCCAACGTCTCTTCTGAATTGCCTGCACTGTAAGGAAAATAAATATTGCGATTGCTGACAGATACAGTACAATTCCACTGACATCTACGATGTTATTCTCCGTAATCCCCGTAAATACATTTGCAAGGGCAAGATTTCCCAACAGCTTAGACAGAAGATTTTCAAACAGGCTGGATTTTACAAAATATGCTGCTGAACACCCAATCACGATCACCGCTTCACTTGCTCCGCAAAGCACCCAGTTGGAGGTCATTTGCCAGAGATAAAGTACGAACAGACTTAAAATCACAATCAGCCCCAGCATACAGCTCAATGCAGAAGACGGCAGAAATCCCATCAGTCCATCCCATAAATACAGAGCCAGCAATACGCCGAAGGTACTGATAAACGCAATAATCTGGCTTTCTGTCAGAGCAGATATGAACATACCGATGGCGATATACACACAGCCCAGAAGAAAAAATACAAAGATAGATATATAATCTATTTTTAAATAGGCTGTTCCGTTCAACTTAATCATCAAAGGGAACAAGCAAAAGATAATATTTGGGATTGCTACAACTGTCGCCATCGCAAAATATTTTCCCATGACAATCTTGGTCAGGCTGACCGGAGCCGTCAAAAGAAGCTGGTCCGTCTTATTCCTCCGTTCTTCTGCTAAGCTCTTCATTGTAATCAGTGGAATTCCTACAATAAATACAATCAGGGAGCCGGACAAGGTGTAGGAAAAATACGGATATCCGGCGGTTAAGTTGTACGCTGTAAAATAAATTCCTGTGAATGCTACAAGAAATGCTACAAACACACATCCCGTCATAGATTGAAAATAAGATTTTACCTCTCGCTTATAAATCACCCTCATTTGTCACGTCCCCCTTTCCCTGTGTCAGTTCTATAAATACCTCTTCCAGACTGACCTCCGCCGTCTTCATCATCAATAGCGGGATTTTCTTCTCTGAAAAAGCTAAAAATACGGCTTCCCGGATATCCGATCCTGCCTCCGTCTCAATTCTGACACAGGTCGTTCCTGCTTCACTCTGTTCGATCTGAACGGATTCAATCCCAGCAATCGGCTCGAGAACCCCCTGTACAACATCAAAATCTGCCCTTGTCTCAATTTCAAGACTTTCCATACCATTCCTCAGCCGTTCCAGATTGTCCGGCGTATCGCTTGCCACTAATTTCCCTTTGGAAATAATCAGTATGTAATCACATACTTCCCGCACTTCGGCAAGAATGTGTGAACTCAAGATCACGGTATGTTTTTCAGACAGATTCCGGATCAACTCTCGAATCTCAATAATCTGTTTCGGATCCAGTCCTACAGTCGGCTCATCCAGAATAATAATGTCCGGAAATCCTAAAATTGCCTGCGCCAGACCAACTCTTTGGCAATACCCTTTGGAAAGATTTCGGATCAGACGATGCTGTACTTCCATCAATTTCGTCAGGCTCATCACCTCTTCGATATCGGATTGTCTGTTCTCTTTTGGCAACGCCTTTAACTCTGCGGCAAATTCCAGATACTCCATGACTGTCATATCTGTATAGAGAGGCGGAATCTCCGGCAGATAACCGATATGTTTTTTTGCCTTTTCAGGTTCTTTTAAAATATCATGGCCATCAATCAGCACTTCTCCTTCTGTCGCCCCAAGATATCCTGTCATAATGTTCATAGTAGTGGACTTTCCCGCGCCGTTAGGTCCCAAAAAACCGTAGATCCTGCCCGGTTCTAATTTAAAATCCAGTCCGTCCACTGCCAGATGACTGCCGTATTTCTTTACCAGATGTTTTACTTCAATCAAATTCTTACCTCCCTGTTCTTTCAATCTGTCTTTTCGATTCTGTTCTTTTAGTTACTGTGCACAGCAGCAGGCTGTGAACAGTAACTCTTTTATCCTGTCATTTCATTCTGTACTTTGGTCCATATCATACATACGAACTGACCACTCAAAAAAAGAACATTTTTATGGTAAATAGATTTTGTGACGTTTCTGTGAGTGAAATGTGATAACAATATGTGGAAATTCTGAAAAAAATGTGGCTGAAAAATGAATTGGCATAGAAGAAAAATACCACCTGCCGTTTACCGGCTGATGGTATTTTACAATATTTCTTATAAATTTCTTACGACGGATCTTCTAACTGATCAAACATTTCTTTCATCGTGGGCGCATTTTTCGTCAGTTTCTTGATACTCAAGTCCTCCGCTTTGTTATTGGCAAGACGCAGATTATTTTCGGAAGAAAGAAGCGCCGCCCTCGTCTTCTGTAAATGTTGGATCGTCTTGTCTATCTCATCGATCGCCGTCTTGAACTTGTCGCTGGCTATCCGATAATTTCTCGCAAATCCTTCTTTAAAGCTGTTCATATTTTCTTCAAAATGTAAAATATCAATCTGCTGGTTCTGTACGATCCGAAGTTCCTGCCGATACTTCAAAGAATTCAACGCCGCGTTGCGCAGAAGTGTGATCATCGGAATAAAGAACTGCGGCCGTATCACATACATTTTCTCATACTTATAAGATACATCTACGATTCCGTTGTTATACAACTCATTGTCAATCTCAAGCAAAGAAACCAGAACCGCATATTCGCAGCCCTTTTCCCTTCTGTCCTTGTCCAGCTCTTTGAAGAAATCTTCATTCTTATGCTTGGTAGCTGTTTCATCCATCTCGTTTTTCATTTCAAACATGATGGAAATGAACTCAGTTCCATCCTCAGATGACTCCCTGAAAATAAAGTCCCCTTTACTTCCGCTTCTGGCATCGTTATCCTTTTCAAAATATGCCATCGGAAAGGCTGTCATCCGAATCTGATTGAACTGATTCATACAATGCTGCTCCAGACTCTCTCCCACCATCTTAGTGGACTGTCTTGCCTTGAAATCCTTGTAATATTCAATCTGCTCGTCCTTTAATTTCAGCTTGTCTTCATACTGTACCTTAAGGGATTGTTCTTTTAACTTTCCTTCTGCCTCCTTGCTGGAGATCTGACCTCTTAACTTTGTAATCTCCGTCGTTTTCTCGGACAGCTCTCTTTCCTTTTCCTGAACTGCCTTGGAAACAGCCAGTTCTTTCTCTGTTTTCCCGTTCTCAATCTGTGCTCTTAGCTGTTCGATCAGCCGCTCTTTTTCTGCAAGTTCTTCCGCCTTTTTTCCAAGCGCGGTATCTCGTTCCTTTTCTTTTTCACTGACAGCTTCATTGACTGCAAGTTTTTTCTCTATTTCACTTCCTGAGATCTGTGCACGAAGCTGCTCGATCACTGCATTTTTTTCCACAAGTTCTTTCTCTTTATCAGAAAGCGCTTCTTTAAATTCCTTCTCCTGCTCCATATGGGCGATCTTCAGATCGTTTTCTTTTCTTTCAGCCAGCTCTTTCTCCCGGTTGAGGATCTCTTCCTTAAATTCGCTGTCCCGGACCTGACGGACGATCTGCGCATACTCTGATTCATCCACCTGAAAGACCTTGCCGCAATTCGGACATTTGATTTCCCGCATATAAACATCCTCCCTTTTCTTTTACAGTATAGCTGCCCCTATTGCATAAATCATTCCCATTATAATTCCATACTGCGGTACCTGTTCAGACACGCAAATATCTCCTGCTCCCGCGGCATTGCCATATTTGCCACGCTAGAACGGCTCTCACACAATCCCGCCAGACCGTCTTTCTCTATCTTTTCCATCAGTCTCTTCACTACATCCCGCACGGTTGTCCGTCCACTGAACAAATGCTGTTCCGCATACCTCACACAATATCCAAGAGCGCTTACCTGCTCACTGTCAGTCAACTGTTCCACATAACGCAGATCGATATTCTCCCGGTTGATCTGAACCGCTTCTTTTCCAAGCGTCTTCATCTTGATTCTGTCCTGTCCCCGGAATCCTTTTGCCTGTCCCGGGTATCGTTCAAATACAGGGGCGTCCGCAGGCTCTTCCAGTCCGGAAAGCGCCGGGAAATTCTCTGCCTCTTTTTTCGCAGATACCGTAATTTCTTTCGGCTCATATCTGTCCATCTGCACAATCGTATCCGCAATATGGAAATAAGCCCCGGAGCTTCCGGCAACGATCACCGTAGAAATGTCATATCTCTCATATAGTTCCCGGATCCGGTCAATAAACGGCGTGATCGGCTCCATATCCCGGTGAATCACACGCTGCATCAATTCATCACGGATCATAAAATTTGTTGCGCTGGTATCTTCATCTATGAGAAGGGCGCCTGCGCCCGCCTCCATTGCTTCAACCACATTTGCCGCCTGTGATGTACTTCCGCTGGCGTCCGCAGTATAAAATCCGCGCGTCTCTTTTCCATTGGGCAGATCATTGATAAACATGGAAATGTCTGTTTTCTTGATACTTCTGCCGTCCTCCGCGCGAATCTTCATAGCAGTAGAATCTGTGATCACATATTCTCTTCCGTCTCCGGCAATATGATTGTACACACCCAGCTCCAGCGCCTTCAAAAGGGTAGACTTTCCATGATAACCGCCGCCCACGATAAGGGTAATTCCTTTTCGGATTCCCATTCCCTTCAAGGCTCCATTATGAGGCAGATTAAGTGTCACTTCCATTTCCTTTGGGGAAATAAAAGGAACGGCACCGCGCATAGGACGCGCTGATACCCCGGATTCTCTCGGAAGAACCGCGCCGTTTGCTACAAATGCCACCAGCCCCTTTTCCTTCAACTGCTGCCGGATATATTCCTGATCTTCCGCCAGATCGACCACCCTTCGTACCCGCTTTTGATCCGCATTTTTATAAAACAACGACTGTTCCACACACTCAGGAAGGAAATCAAATAGTATCTTCTCCAGTTCCCGTGCATTGATTGTTCTTCCGTTTGCCGGAAATCCAATTTCCATCCGTAGAACAATATCCCCGCCTGCCGCATCCATCTGACATGCCGTACGTTCCAGAACCTCCTGCCCGCAGCGGCTGACTGAGATCAATCCGCTTTTTCCCGATCCTTTCGCTTTGAATGCAAACCTTTCCACCGCCCGACCAAATTGCCGGGTCAGATAGTCCTGCAGCGCAACTCTCTGTTGTTTCCCACAGAATAATTCCTTCGGAAATCCCGCAACACTTCCCTTTATATGGACACTGACCTTAGACGGGGACGCAAAAGGATCTCCCTGTACATGGTCGATAGACAGTGCATATCCCGGAAACTGGTACATACCTTTTGTGTCTTTATATGCGGGATAACCCTTATGATCAATTCGGTTTAATAAATTTCTTAATTCTGTTGATGTATGCATAATTTTGCTTCTCCCTATTCTTTCTCATAACATTCTACTAAGACCACTGCTCCCGATTCCGGATCGGTTACTTCTGCCTCTATTTCTGCCGCTGTATCCGCCGGACACAATAAAGGCTGGATACAAAACTCCTGTGGAATCAATCTGTCCTTCCATATGGCAATCTCTTCTTCCGTTTCATAACGCTGCATTGTTCTTCCACCGGCTTGTCCGGGCAATACAGGTCGTGACTCCCATACTATAACGGACTGCATCGGATAATCTGTCACCTTCTTTTGGACATTCACTCCATGTTCCTCTAAAAATGCAGCGCAATGTTCAAAAAACGGATAAATCAACGCTGTAATATGTCTGTCATACACTTCTGACTCAACTGCCAGACTCCCCACCGGAAGTGCAGTCTGTAGATCAGTCATTTCCAGCGTCTCTATATCACGCTTATATAATTCAAAGAATTCTTTCTTTTCCTCTTCTGTCAGCTTCAATATCCGCTCGCTTATCCCGTCATTCCATACAAATCTGGCGCCTCCTGCCACTTCCACATCCTGCGTGATCATTGGATATGCCGCCCGCCTGTATTCTTTCGTTTCATAGACGTCTGCAAATTCAAGGAACATCGCTTCCGATACTGGATAGGTACGATAAACTTCGCTCCCGTTGGTTTTCTGAAAACAAACCGTTACCTTTGTATAGCTATTTTCCTGCTCCTTGCGCAGAAACCGTATCCATTGCATTGCGGCTTCTTTCCCGTCTTCCGACAGTTCAAACCGCTCCATCCTATAACCAGTCTCATCCCCCGCCAGACCGTTTTGCATATCTCTGAATGTTTCCGTGTCCATATCCAGTCCCGCCATGGCAATTCCTACGCGCTCCACCTCATTACTTTCTGGCAGATACCCATCATACCGCCCCGCACTCCCAGCCAGAATACATACGATCGCCGCTGCTGCTGCACACTCCCCTACGGGCAGCAGTTTTCCTTTTGCAAATGTTTGAACGGTATGACGCATATGATGTGTATGATACACCAGCCGTCTATAAATAAAATGCAGAAACAAGGCTGCCAGCATTCCTGCTGCCGCTAAAACCATAACTGTCAACAGCGGAGACATTTCCCCGATTCCCTCCACAGACAACAACAGTCCGCAGATTCCCGTTCCGGTTAATACAGCCAGTACAAACTCCGCCGCACGCGCCGCCATTGATACTGTAAAAATATGTCCCACGCTTTCCGCTTTCCGGCGCTTATGGACAACTTGCGCCAATGCGCCGAAAATCACGATCCATAACACTCCCGCCGCAAGCAGCATCGGTTCTGGCCTTGACTCTAAAAGCAGAAACTTTTCATAGATGTTCTGCCCCGTCAGATTATATCCCAATTTCCATGGAACCAGCGCTTTTTCCAGCATTTCCACTACAGGACTTTTGTAAAATGTCTCATAAAGCCGTTCCATAAATACCAGCCATACCTGTTCCAGAAAAAACTGAAAACCGTACAGGATCAGTCCCAGCATACAAAACGCAGCCACAAACTGCCCACAGACACACATCACAAAAATAGCAATATGATAAAACAGCAAAAATACCATACCGTACACCAGCATACTGCGGAATGTATATCCCGCGGAATACCCCATAAACAATGAGTCGATGCTGCTCTGGCAGATTCCGCAGACAAACATATAACAGAACATAGGAACCAGACCATGAAACACGCCATGCAGATAACGGCTGTAGAATATTGTACTCTTCTTCACCGGAAGGCTAAAATAAAAATCCTGTTTTCTTCCTTGCAGCAAATACGCAAATTCCACAAATCCAATGCCGATTCCCAGACCAACACAAAACAAAAAAAGAGACATATTATTTCCCATTCCGAAAAAAGTATCCAGCAGGTCAAACTGTAATTGGAGTAATTTCCCTCCAAGCAGCAGCCCATAACCGCCCCACGACAAGACTGCCGCCAGATGCCCCCGCCCGGCTTCTTTCATCCAGTTAATGTAAGACCTTCCTGATGTCATAGCCACTTTCCTCCATTTCAATGATAAATATCTCTTCCAGCGTCATAGACATCTCCTTACAGAAAATTGGGAAATATTCTTTCATTTTACCGCTCAGTTTCTCTGCCTTTTCGTTTCTTACGATCAGCGTCACAAAACAGCCTTCTCTTTGACATTTCACAATATCTAGCTCCTTTTGAAGCAACGCTTCCCGCTCGCCCCATTTCTCACTATCCACAAATACACACTGGAATTTGTGAATATGGCTAGTCCGTTCTTCCATCACGCCAGAGGAAAGCAGTCCGCCCTTATGCAGGATTCCAATCTGTTCACAGATATCCTCCAAGTCCCGCAGCTTGTGAGATACGACCACAACTGTAAACTGCCGTTCCCGCATTGCCTCCCTGATTAAATTCTTCATCACTTCGGTCACGATAGGATCCAGTCCGTCAAATACCTCGTCACAGAGCAGATATTTTGTGTTGGCACAGAGCGCCAGTATCAAGAAAGCCTGACGTTTCATTCCCTTGGAAAATGTACGAAGCGGCTGACTCACATCCAGATTCAGCATTTCTGCCATGACGCGTACCCCGTCCACGTCCATCTGCTGATACTGCTTTGCATAGAATACCGCCATATCTTCCATATTCGCATTTGGAAAATAATAAGGCGTATCCGGCAGATAAAAAAAGAGGCTTTTACATTCAGGATTGTCATAACAGGATTCTCCATCCACATAAATCCCGCCTTCATCCGCCTGTAAAATCCCCGCGATCAACCGTAACAGCGTACTCTTCCCCGCCCCGTTGGTTCCCAGCAGTCCATACATAATACCGTCCTCGATTGAAATAGATACATGGTTCACTGCACAGACTGTATCAAAATTCTTTGTCATGTTTTTTATCTGAATCATCCTCTGTTTCCTCCCGAATTGTTGCTGTTCCTTTTCAATCCGACCATCTGTTATCTATCTCATCTTTCAATTCCAGGAACATCTGATAAAAATTATCTTTTGTCTGTTGAACAATATCTTGTGCCACTTCTCGATTGTACGCATGTGCAACATTATTTCTTGCCTGAAGCGCTTCCATCCATAAAGCCTCATCTTTCAACATCCCTGCTTTATATGCCGTCTTCAATATCATCTTGGGAGAGCCTGTCGCACTTTCTTCATATCCATGCCTTCTCAGAACCTCTTTTACCATTTTCCAGGACTGTTCAAAACAGATTTCATATAATCCGACCAATCCTGTAAGAACAACATTATCATATGGTTCTTCATAATGATAAATGTCTTTCATATTAGATAATGCAGAACAAAAATTTTCATATTTTTTCATATAATACACTCCCCTCCTCCATAATTGACTCCAAAAGCTCTTTTTGCACACTTCCTTCTAAATCTACAATATCATATTCCAATAATGTAGAAGTTTCTTCATCCACATCCAGCGCAAACCCCGGAATATCTCCGCCTTTCACAGCCAAATCAATATCACTGGTCCGCTTATAATCCCCTCTTGCCCTGGAACCAAACAAAACAACTTTTTCAACTCCATATTTCATTGCTAGTTTCTTTATCTCTTCTATAACTTCTACTCTAATTCCCGTGTTCATATGCTCCATAAAACAATCTCCTCGGAAAGCTTTTTACAGATTTATAATATCTTTCCCTATTTTACCAAAAGTACGGGAAAAAATCAAAAAAGTCCCCTCAAGGGATTGTTATAGGAGAAAGAACCCAGTTACTTTTCGCCACTTTTCTCTCTTGATTGGACTTTTATATGCTCTGATATTGATATATATATTTCTTAATTACACTTCAAACATCAGGTCTCCATAAGACGGCATCGGCCATACGTCCTTATCCACGATCATCTCCATCTTATCTACCGGAGTACGAAGCGCATCCATTACCGGAATCACAGATTCATAATAGAACCGTGCCTGATCTGGTCCCTCTGCCATTGCAGATGCCTCTTCTGTAACCTTCTCTAAAGTACGCAGCGCATCTCTCGTCTCTTTCAGAAGGGCAGAAACTTCTTTCAAAATCTCACTTTGTACATCTGCGTCTGCCCCCGCCTCCTTCACTGCGATCACAGTGTCTGCCAAAGTCTTTGTATATCCGATAAATGCCGGAAGGAATTGCTTGCTTGCCATGTCGATCATGGTACGAGCCTCAATGTTAATGGCTTTTGCATATGCCTCATACTGAATCTCTGCACGGGACTCCAGCTCTGCCCTTGTAAATACATTGAAACGTTCAAATAATTTGACTGCCTTCTCCGTTACGATCGCCGGTATCGCATCTACCATAGACCTGATATTCGGCAGACCGCGGCGCTCTGCTTCTTTGACCCATTCCTCTGAATATCCGTTGCCGTTGAAAACAATCTCCTGATTTTCAATGGCATATACTTTTATCAAATCATGTACCGCCTTGTCAAAGTCATCTGCTTTTTCCAAAATATCGCATGTATCTGCAAACGCTTCTGCAACGATGGTGTTGAGTACAATATTAGAATTGGCAATAGAATCCCTGGAACCAACCATACGGAATTCAAATTTGTTTCCCGTAAATGCAAATGGAGACGTACGGTTGCGGTCTGTAGCATCTTTATACAAATCCGGAAGTGTCGTCACTCCTGTACGCAACGTGCCGCCCTTGATACTATGCGTCGCTTCTCCTGTGCTTACAAGCTGTTCTAACACATCCTCGAGCTGCTCCCCTAAAAATACAGAAATAATTGCCGGCGGAGCCTCATTTGCTCCGAGACGGTGGTCATTTCCCGGATCTGCGGCAGACTCACGCAGCAGATCGGCATATTTATTAACTGCTTTTAAAATACAGGTCAGTACCAGCAAAAACTGTGTATTTTCATGCGGTGTCTTTCCCGGATCCAACATATTGATCCCATCATCCGTGATCAGGGACCAGTTATTGTGCTTACCTGACCCATTGACCCCCGCAAACGGTTTCTCATGCAGCAGACACTTCATCCCATGCTGTCCCGCTACACGTTTCAATGTCTGCATGACGATCTGGTTGTGGTCTACGGCAATATTTGCCTTGGTATAAATAGGCGCCAGCTCATGCTGTGCCGGAGCCACTTCATTGTGCTGTGTCTTAGAGGACACCCCTACCTTCCAAAGCTCGATATTCACATCACGCATGAAAGAAACTATTCTCTGACGGATTGTTCCAAAATAATGATCGTCCAACTCCTGTCCCTTTGGCGGCATGGCTCCGAACAAGGTACGGCCGGTATAGATCAGATCCTTTCTCTGCAAGAACTTCTGTGCATTTACAAGAAAATATTCCTGCTCGGCTCCGACAGACGGAGTTACCTTCTTAGAAGTTGTATTCCCAAATAAACGAAGCAGACGCACGGACTGCTTATCAATTGCTTCCATAGAACGCAGAAGCGGTGTCTTCTGATCCAGCGCTTCCCCCGTATAGGAACAGAATGCAGTCGGAATACAGAGCGTTGCCCCGCCTGCGTCCTGTCTTACAAATGCCGGCGACGTGCAGTCCCACGCAGTGTATCCGCGTGCCTCAAACGTTGCGCGCAGTCCTCCCGACGGAAATGACGACGCATCCGGTTCTCCCTTGATCAATTCCTTTCCTGAAAATGTCATCAGAACCTTTCCATTTGCCATTGGAGCTGAAATAAAGGAATCATGTTTCTCAGCAGTCACACCTGTCAACGGTAAAAACCAGTGGGTATAGTGGGTTGCTCCCTTTTCAATCGCCCATTCCTTCATCTCATGGGCAATAACATCCGCTGTTTCAATATCCAGCTCTTTTCCCTCTTCAATCGTTTTTTTTAGATTTTTATATACTTTGTTCGGCAGTCGTTCCTGCATGACTTTGTCATTAAATACATTTTCACCAAATATTTCTGCTACATTGATTTTTTCAAGACTCATATAAATTCCTCATTTCCCGGCACTCTCATCCCTAAATTTATGTAAAGAGTATACTCTAACCAGCAAAAAAAAACAAGAAGAAAATAAGTCCTGCCAGAATTGCCTTCTGACAAGACTTACTTTGCATTTTCAGTGTATCGTCCCGGGATATCCTGCTTCCACTTTTCTCCCCGTGAACACCATCAAAAGCTTCAATTACTCTGCTTTTCCAACAGAACCGAACAGTTCCATCTTCTCTTTTACAGTCTCTTTGATAGCTTCATAACCCGGTTTCAGAAGTTTACGCGGGTCATATCCCTTGCCTTCCTGATCCTTACCTGCTTCAATATATTTACGTGTTGCATCTGCAAAAGAAAGCTGGCATTCTGTATTTACATTGATCTTCGCTACGCCAAGGTCGATCGCCTTCTTGATCATATCCTCCGGGATACCTGTACCGCCATGAAGTACAAGCGGCATATCGCCTGTAAGCTGCTGGATCGCATCCAGAGTCTCAAAGCTAAGTCCTTCCCAGTTAGCCGGATATTTGCCATGAATGTTACCGATACCTGCCGCCAGGAAATCAATTCCCAGATCAGCAATCATCTTACACTCCTGAGGATCAGCACACTCGCCTTTTCCTACAACTCCGTCTTCCTCGCCGCCGATAGAACCAACCTCTGCCTCCAGAGACATACCATGGTCCGCAACAATCTGAACAAGTTCTTTTGTCTTGGCAACATTTTCTTCGATTGGATAATGAGAACCGTCAAACATGATAGAAGAGAATCCTGCCTCAACACACTTCATACAGCCTTCATAGCTGCCGTGATCCAGATGAAGAGCAACCGGAACTGTAGTTCCAAGTTCTTCCATCATACCATTTACCATACCTACAACTGTCTTGTAGCCTGTCATGTACTTGCCCGCACCTTCAGATACGCCAAGAATAACCGGAGACTTGCACTCTTCTGCTGTCTCGAGGATCGCCTTCGTCCACTCAAGGTTGTTGATGTTGAACTGTCCTACTGCGTAGTGTCCTGCTTTTGCTTTCTGAAGCATCTCTTTCGCTGATACTAACATATTACTTTCCTCCAATTCTTTAACCCGCTTTTATCTGCGGAAAAATACATTTTATAACTCTTCTACATTATAGCCCATTGAAACAAAAAACACAATCGGAAATCACAGAATTTCACATGTTCCGCCAATCTGCCCGAGAACAGTCCCGACGCATTCCAGCTTATTATAGTCCTTCACCTTGATGTCTGGTTCATTCACACTAAGTGCACGAAGAATACACTCTCCTTCCAGTTGACAGATCATCCTCAGATAACAAATACCGTCCAGTTTAAAAATACCGATCTCGTTATGTGCGGCGCAGGCATTCTTCAGCACTAGTATCGTGTTCTTCTTGTATACTGGTTCGTACCATGTTTCCCGAATCTGAAAACAGAACTCTGCATCCTCCGGCAGATTTTCTTTTCTGAAGCGCACCCGTCTCCTCTCCGGCTGCAGCAAAAATCCATATTCTGCCTCAGGTTCTCCCTGAAGGATACACGGATATTCCACCCATTTCTCCGCCTGCTGCCGCTCGTACTCCTCTTGAATAATAAAACGTACGAGGCGCTTTCCTCTCTCCGTCAGATCCTTATACCGCAGCACATCTTCCGCTTCTTCCTCCGTTAATCCTCTGCCGCAAAGCGCCCCGGCTCTGTTATCCGGCAGATAATCCTGATACAGGTAATTTGCGTCTACTTCCAGTGCTCTGATCAGCGAAATTAAAATGTCTGGTTTGGGGTAGCTGAATCCATTCTCATAGTTGGCAATTGACGAGGGGGTTACATGAATCATTTTCGCCAGCTCACTTCTGGAAAGCCCCAAAGCCTTTCTTCGATAACGTAATTTTTGTCCAATACCCATGCCGATATCTCCTTAATCTACTGTAAATAAAACTATCCCACCATTATAGTTCCTCCTAGCTATACAGTTTCGTTGAGTTACTTAAACAATACTACAATTTTCTTGTAAAATCAATATTTTTTACAAGAATTTTGTAAAAATCAGTTGACATTCTATTATTCATATCGTAAACTGACTACCATAATAATATTTTTGCCTGTCCAATCATCAGGCAGATAAAAATTGCAACTTGAAACAAGAAAGGAAGAGGTGTTTTGATAAGAAATGTGACGATGGATGTACTATTAAAAATGAGAATGCCGGCATATATCAAGGGTACTACTTATATCTGCGATGCGATAGAACTCTTCGACACAGACCCATACTATCCGAATGGAAAGATATGTTCCCTCTATTCGGCAATTGCCGCCAGACACAACACTACTGCCAACAGCGTAGAACGGGCTATCCGCCATGCGTTTGAAACTACTCTTGCAAAGGGAGATTTAATAATTCTGGAACAATATCTGGATATAACAAATACCCAGAATTCCAACCTTCTGCGCACTCTTTATTTTCATATCAAACAGGAAATCAAAGAGCGCAGTGAACCTGCTCATATCTGCAATTCCACGCAATGTATATGGAGCAGGCAGGCAAGTCAGGAAACGCTGGATATTTTCTGCAACAAGCTGGCACAGGCAGTTGCCACACAGTTAAAAGTAACATAGCTTTCCCAGAAAGGAAAAACGGAGACTGAAACAAATTTGTTTCAATCCCCGTTTTCTTTTTCAAACACTTACGATCAATGTGGGATACCCCCCGCGTTTCAACCTGCGTTCCATATCTGACGCGTCATCAAGATATTGGAAATCTCCCACCCGGACACGGAAAAATCCATCTCCTTCTTCAATCACTGCCGGATAATCCTGCATATGCAGTTCATTTAACATTCGGTTGGCATAGACCGGATTGCGGAACGAACCGACCTGAACTCTGTATGTGGAAGATGAAGCTCCCACTTCATTCATTTCAAGGGTATCCAGGATTCCTGTTGCAATTGCCTGCGCAATATCTTCAAAATTGTCATCAAAAAGCTGGTTGTCTACGTTGGAATTGATAAAGCCTGCCTCAACAAGAACTGCGGGCATCTTTGTCCTCCTGAGCACCACCAGATTTGGGCGTGCTTTGACTCCTCTGTTTACAAATCCAACGGTCTCCAGTTGTTCATTGATATTCTCCGCCATCTGGAGCTTAATACCACTCAAATCGTACACCAGAGATTCCACACCTGAAACCACATTATCTGTCGGATAGGAATTCCGATGTATCGAGACAAAAAAATCCACTCCTGCGTTATTTGCTTCCATCGCCTTTTCATAAGGGGATTCATAAACATCTGTGGTACGCGTGTATTCCACATCGATTCCGTTATTCTGAAGTATCTCTCCTACAGCAAGCACCAGACGAAGTGTATCATCCTTCTCCCGGCGCCCCTGATAAACAGCTCCCGGATCACGTCCCCCGTGTGCAGGTTGCTAATTGCGCAAATGTTATATGTAATTTCCCCCAGACTGGATAGGGGATTTAGAAATGTGTGAGATTAGATAACCTTTTCCTCCGATTCCACACTGTAAACGCTGGAAAATAAATGTTCCAGTTCATTTCCGAAATTATAAGTGATTTTGATTTTGCGGTTTTCATAGACCCTTATTTCACTTATCATTTCCACCACAATATCTCTATCCAGTGCCTTAATGTCTTTTAATTCAAGCAGCCTTTTCAACCACGGTGTTTCAAAAACATCTTCTGTCACATTGTCTTTCTTCTTTTCTTCCAGTGCTTCAATCTGTTTGGAGTAAAGTTCTTCTTTTTTTAGATAATCCTCTCGGTAAGAAAGAAATTCTTCTTTGGAAATCAATTCTTCTCTGTAATCTTCATATATGGATTTTTTAAGTCTTTTCACACGTTCCAATTCTGCTTTGATTTTGCTAAGCTCCGTGTCCGTAATCTTTTTGACCTTTGAAGCTGTGAAACTCTGTGACTGTACCAACTCTTTCAAATTGTCTACGCTGTCAACGATTGCTTTTAAATCACCTAGCACAATATTTTCCAAAACAGCCATAGGAAGTGTGTGGGGCGTACAATACTGTTTCCCGTTTCTCTTATATGTTCCACAATAAAGACTATATGTTTTACTCCCATCTGCACGTCGCCACATATTTTTTGCCATTGCCCTACCGCAATCACCACATTTCACAAAACCAGCAAAGATATTTTTATTCGTTTCCAAATCCAGCTCCCTTGTCCTTTTTGACAAAAGGGATTGCGCTTTATCCCAAGTTTCCTTATCTATAATCGGCTCATGGGTATTTTCAACGATTATCCAATCTTCTTTCGGCATTTTCTTCTGCTTACTTCTCATGCGCTGGTGCTTTGTTCCTTGTACCATGTTTCCCACATACATTTCTCTGTGAAGAATACTATTGATTGTGGAATAAGACCAATACGTTGTACTTTCCAGACGGTTACAATTCTTGTAATTCTCACCGTTTACCTTTTTATATTCTGCCGGACAAAGGATACCTTCTGCGTTCAGCAACTTTGCGATTTTTTGTTTCCCATATCCCTGTATATATAAGGAAAAGATTCTGCGGACAACATCAGCAGCGTAATCATCAATCACCAGCTTATTCTTATTTACAGGGGATTTCTTATAGCCATAACTTGTAAATGCCCCGATAAACTCACCAGCTTTTTGTTTTGATTTCACGGTTGCCTGTATCTTTTTGGAAATATCTCTTGCATACTGTTCATTGAAAATGTTTTTGATTGGGAGTAGCATATCATACGCCTGTTTCATACTATCAATACTATCTGTTACTGATATGAAACGCACTCCCAACTCTGGGAAGTATCGTTCTAAGTATCTTCCAGTATCAATGTAATCACGCCCGAATCTTGACAAATCTTTTACAACAACACAATTTACTTTTCCATCTTCAATATCCGCAATCATTCTCTGGAAACTAGGTCGATTGAAATTCGTTCCCGAATAACCGTCGTCAATGTATGTGTCATACACAATAAAATCTTCTTTTTTAGCAACGTACTCTGTTAAGAGTTTTCTCTGATTTCCTACACTATCGCTTTCTTCCTTATCACCATCTTCTCTTGATAATCTGATATAGATTGCAACATTAAATAAGCTCAATACTTTTTGAAGTTTCATACGTTCACCTATTCAACTGTTGCCCTATCAATAATATTATACCATAAAACACGGTATTTTCCCATTGTTTTCTCATACCAGACTACCCGTTTTGAACCTTTTCGTTAAGGTGAGCTTTGATGATACGGATAAGCAATTCTTCTACTGAAAACTTCGATAAAAATTCTCTTTCCACAGTATATTGGATTGGTTCTTTCTTTTCCAAACTTTATCGTCCTCCTTGTTTCATCTATCTATTCTCAACATACGCAAATAGGCTTATCCAATATGCGTACTCACATCTACTTTTCTCAATAATCAGATGGCTTTGGAAAGCTCCACTGGAATTTCACCATTCCCATTCTGATGGGTGAACCGTGCCATACGGGTGTATCATTATTCAGATATACAGGTCATGGCAGCGGCTTTTCCAACAGCCGCCTACGGTACACTGGCATATGCGCTCACCTTTTTTCTCACACCTTTCACGGGTCATGGCGTTCCAATCCGTCGGCTCGCTGTATATCAAACGTATCTGATTATTGTATTCAGTTGTCAAAGAACTCCTGACTGTTTTTACCAGCCTGTGAAAATCCATTATCGGGATAATGGACTTTCATAGATTGGTAAACAGGGCAGGAAAGAGGGAATCAATAAATCATGCCCTGTAAATCTGTTTAGACAATCTCTAATTCAAATCCCTGTATCATTTTCATAAGTGCTTCACGGATTCTTCCTTTTAATTCCATATCCACAGCAATATAGATATTTCCGTAACTATCGTACAGAGGTTTAAGGCTAGCTTTTGATATGTATGCGTCATAAAACAAAAGGAGCTTGTCTAAGGCTTGTTCATCACCATCTGCCGCAGCCGCAATCCAACGATACGGAGGGCATTTCTTGACCGATTTTTTCAACGCTTCATTCCTCCTGTAATATTTTTTTCATTTCTTTCAAAGAAGCTGTCCTGTTGCGGTATGAAGTGGAACGGTCAATTTGTAAAAGTTCACTGATTTCTGTATCACTCATTTCCAAGAAATAAAACATTAAAAGAATGTTGCGTTTCTTCTCAGGCAGCTTCTGTAATGCTTCGCAAAGTCCATCATCTGACACTCGGACTTCCATACCGCAAACATCAAATGCGATACAATCAAGTTCGTACTCGTCCAATACTGCAAAGGATTCCACCATAATGTCTGGAAGTTCTGAAAATGGAATTTCACGTTTTGAACGTCTTGAAAGTTCCTTTTCATAATTCTTTACCGTTCTGTCGATAACCTTTTTAACCAGAGTATCAAATTGCAAGCGAATGGCATTTTCAAAAGAAGATGGCTTCATATCATCACACCTCCCCTCTGCACGTAGCGAAAATAGGTATTTCCCTCTTTCCGCACCAACACTCAACAGCGAGGTGTGTTTTATTGCATTTTTCAGAAAAGAATTTCAAAAAATCTTTTAAACAACAAAAAAGCACAAGAGCATAAAAGAAATGCTGTTCTTGTGCTTTGATAATTGTTCCTGCTATGTAATGTAAAAAACCACATTCAAGGGTATATTGTGCCGCTGCAAAAGCTAAGATTTTTTTAACAATAACAGATATGTTAAAAATTGTCGGTTACACAGGTCTTTCAATGCGGCTACCTCCCAGAGCCGCTAAACCAAAACCAATATGCTGTTTTTCGCTGATGAAAAAAGAAAAAGGCGGCTTTTCAAACCGCCATCTAAGTATAGATAATTTTTGACACGCAAAAACGGTACTGTCGATAACGGTTTTTTTTATTTACCGCTATGCAGCACTATTTTTACTTTCTTTACGCATAATAGGAACTGATAAACCATGCTATACGTTTTTCTATACCTGTTAGAAAATCAACAGGAACAGTAAAATGTAGTGAGGTGATTACATATGCGTAAAAAAGAAGATAAGTACGATTTTAGAGCCTTTGGTCTTGCAATCAAAGAAGCTCGTAAGAAACAAGGTCTTACCCGTGAGCAGGTGGGAGCTATGATTGAGATTGACCCACGTTATCTGACGAATATTGAAAACAAAGGGCAGCACCCAAGTTTACAGGTGTTCTATGACCTTGTATCATTACTTAATATTTCCGTAGATGAATTTTTCCTGCCTGCGTCTGATTTGGATAAAAGTACCAGAAGACGACAGTTGGAAAAACAACTTGATAACTTGTCCGATAAGGATTTAGTTATCATGGGAAGCGTTGCTGACGGAATCATTAAGTCTAAGGAAGTGGAGGATGAGTAATCCTCCTCTTTTGGCTCTTAAATAAAATAAGCCGATAACCCAAGAAATTTTCACTCATTCTCGGTATTATCGGCTCTGCGTCTTTGCGTCTGGCTCTTTTATATATAGTGTTTGACCTATAATTTTTTACATTTCCTCATGTTGAAAAGCATTTAATGCTTGTTCAATCTGTTGCCTTTCTTTTATAGAAAGCTGTTGTTTTCTTTCCTGCAACGCCATAAATAATAATTGCTCATTTTCTCTATCCAAAAAATCATCATTAGGATATTGTGATAACAACATTGCAAATACTGGTAGTGGCAGCATATTGATAAGAAGTTTAAAATCTTCAGCATAAAGTTCTGTATCAGATAATATATCCAGTAAATCAGCAAGTGAACTTACCTCATTAAGAATAAGGGTGATTTTTTCCTTGCTATTATCTATCTGTGAAATTCTTTCAACTAATTTTTGATATTTCCTATCGTTCATTCTATCCCCATAAGAAAAGGTAATTTGGGGTTCTCTTTCTGGATAGGCAGGTATAAGAAATACTTTATCTAGTGTTTTCATCAATACTGCATTTTTGATTGTGGCTGCAAGTTTTGAGAAACACAATAGAGTATATCGTCTTGAACTCCGTGAAATATCCATTTCTCTATTTAAGGATAAAAAGGCTTTTTTTAAACAATCCTGTATTTCTTTTTCCGATTGAAAAATAAATTGTCGATACAAAGCAGAAATATCATCTTCATTCAAATTAAGATTTTTTGGGCTGCGGCATCGCATGACTAACCCAAGAGCAGATAAAAGTACAGGCTCAAAAATATTTAATGGTACACTGTAATAATCACGTGTAAGTCCACTCAATAAATGGTGTATATCTTGTGGTTTGAAACATATACAAAACGCATTTTCCGCTTCAATACAACGTAAATAATGTTCTATAAATTCAATTCCATCTACTTCTGGTCTACCTGCAAGAATCGGATAATCAGCCGTTATATGTATTTCATGTGCAGCAAACTGAGGACGATATAATTTAAAAAATCCATTGATACCGTCTGCTATGGTAGAACGGTAGTAAACATTTGGTGTATTAAGTAGATGGCTCAAAATCTTTTTTTGAAACTGACGGGAAACTGCCATTTTTCGTTGTACAAATTTCAATCCACTTTCAAAAAGTTTTTTAAAGATTCTGATTTTAACATATCTACTGCCTGTTCTGGCGTTTGATATGATTTTAACTGTATTCCAATTACAAACAGTATAGAAGTCATTATATCCTGTGCTTTCTCTATGGGAATAGAACTGCTTTCACCCCGATTCCATTTATCTGTTTGTTCTGCAAGTATCAAAAGTAAGTCTGTTTGTATTACAGATAAATCTCTATCCGATAACAGACCGCAAAAACGAGCTTGTTCTATGAGTGATTGAAAGTAATATTTAGGACTTAATAATTCCTTTTTGATAGGATGTAATATATCAGGTGTCTCCATTTCAATCCTCCTTAAATGTTTTTAATGTACCACCACAATGAATATGTTCAGACAATCGGAGTGCTTCACCAGATAGTAAATCTAACGAACCATAGCAGCGATTGTTAAAAGCGTTTTTCATAAACTTAATAATATCATCATCTGAAATGGTATCCCATGTGTTATTTTTCAAATCATAGAATAAGTTAATAATTTCATGCAAGGTATCTTCATAGGTTTCTTTCACTATATATGGTGAATCACAAAAAGCAAGAACCAGTTTGTCAACAATTCCGCTATTAAACTCAACACGTTTATTTTCCTTTAATGAATTAGTGCGTGTTTTAGCTAATGCTAATGCCTGTTGCTTATTCAAAACCAAACCATATTTTTGACTTTCTCTATTACAAGAAAGAATTTTATCTGTTACCTGTTGTTCCATAATAGCATTATTCATCATAATAAGTGCAAAATTTGAATTATTGTTATTCATCATGTCTCCCCTTTAAATAGCATAAAGAGCCAATTATCCATTAAAGATTATTGGCTCTGCGTCTTGGCGTCTGGCTCTTTTATGAGATTTATAGTACATTTTTTTACATCAATTAGAGTTACCTGTTTGCACTTCGGACAGAAAAGAGGGTAGTTTATCAAAACTGTATCTTCTCGAATTTGATTACGAGTTTTTCCTCCGCAAACGGGGCATATTAACCAGTTGTTCTTTTTCATCAAATCCTCACCTCCAAAATAGAGTTGATAATTTGCTTAAATCCATAATCTAAAAATTCATTTTCAGAAATAGAAAACTGCTTAGAGATAAATTGTCCCTTTGTTTGTGCAAGTGAAAGAAAAGAAGTAATGCTTGACCACAAAATGTAGACGGTCAACATGGGGACTATATCTTGTCGTACAATACCTTTTTCTTTCCCTTTTTCAATGAACTCAGCAAGAATAGTATTGATTTCTGTTCCTAAAATCAAAATATGTTTTATGGTTTCTGAAAGATTTTCTATATCAAAGTCAGAAAATTTCGCAGTGTTTACATTATTTACGGAATGAGGATATTCTACTTGATATTTCCTCATTGCCATACATATTAGTTTATATCCGTCTATAAAACTATCATTGAGATTTATAGCATTTTGTATGTCCTGTTTTAATATCACCAATCCTTTTTCAATAATATGATGTAGAATATCTTCTTTGCTTTCATAGTAAGAATAAATTGTTCGACGACTATATTCAGATGCCTTTGAAATATCATCTATTGTTGTTTGTGCAAATCCCTTTTTTGAAAAAAGTTGTTCTGCTGCTTTCATAATTTGCTCTCTGTGTAAAGTTGCAACTGCTTCTTTTTTATTTTCTCTGCCCATAATAAACTCCAATTCTATTTAGTATACTATAAATATACCATATTTTAATAATTTTTTCAATATTGTTATGCAGAGAGTTTTGGATTTTGTACACAATAGATACTGATAGCACACTTTATCTTATCTGTTAGAAAATAGACGCTAATAATAACCGCTGATATTTTGTTGAAATCAGAAAAGACTTGCAAATCAAATTCATACGTGAAATGCAAGCCTTTCATCATATTATTTCACAATTTTCCAGTTACTATCTTTTTCCAATATCAAATCAAACTGTGAAATCTGTGTTGCCTTCGTCCTCTGGTCGAGATATTTCACCGATACTGATACTTTCATTTGTTCACCATCTTGTGTGAAGATTGGATTTACCAGCTCCGAGAACATATAGTCACAGTTGACAGGTGTTCTATGACCTTGTATCATTACTTAATATTTCCGTTGATGAAATTTTCCTGCCTGCGTCTGATCTGGCGAAAAGCACCAGAAGACGACAGTTGGAAAAACAACTTGATAACTTGTCCGATAAGGACTTAGTTATCATGGAAAGTGTTGCTGACGGAATCATCAAATCTAAGGAAGTGGAGGACGAGTAATCCTCCACTTTTGGCTCTTAAATAAAATAAGCCGATAATCCAAGAAATTCGCACTCAATTCTCGGTATTATCGGCTCTGCGTCTTAGCGTCTGGCTCTATAATAGTGATTTGTTGTTGTTTAACATTGATTATGCTTTCCTGTTTACACTTCGGACAGAACAGGGGAAAGTTTATCAATTCTGTGTCTTTTCTAATTTTTGTTCGTGTTTTATTTCCACAAATAGGACACATTACCCATGTTTGATTATCCATACTATAAATTCACCTACCCTATAATATTGGAACACAAAATTCACATAAATGATTAGCGATTTTGTTGCTGGCATAGCGTTCAATAATTGGTCGTCTATCATCTACCAATAAATCAGCAGTTAGTTTATGTATATTTCCCCAAAAAGACAATACATCTTGCTTCGTATGAATGACTTCAAATATTGCATATTTTCCATCATCAATTTTTCGAGTCGGTAAATTTACTTTTTTATTTTCATTTAGAATAAGACCTACATCATATCTCAATTTGTCAGCAGGTATAAGATTAGGGTTGTCTAATGCTATACCTAAAATAATTGCTGTATCTGTAAACAAATTATTTTCTTTCAAAAAATTCTTAAAATCTACCATTAACTTTTCATTTTTGTTCCCATATTCACCAATATTACGCATATAGGCGATTGTAATATCTTTAAATTCTTCTATTTTCAAATTATGACCTCCAGTTCAAAATTATTGATGTCGACCTCAACACGTAAATAGTAAGGGCAATTAAAATGATTTTCAACAACTTTTTTAAAATCAAATAAAATAAGTCGATAATCCAAAAACTTTTTCTATGGATTGTCAATTCTACTTCTTAGCTTTTGGCTCTTTGATAATCGCTGTAATTCTCTGTTTTATGGTTACTAAATTTTACTCTCTTTTGATTAGGCAATATAGCATAAAAATTTATTATCACGACAGAATTTTCAAATATTGCAGAGATATTATTTTTTCGTATCTTCTAAAAAATTTATTACCATAGGAACCACACTACTTTTGTTTGAAATAATGGCAGGATGTATACCATGTTCAAAAATATGTATCGTTTTATTTGGAATCGGAATATCATTGTAAATTTTTTCAAAAAAATCACCAGACATAAATTCATCCTCTTTACTTCCAGTTAATAAAACAGGAACTTTTAATTCGCGTAACTTTTTGTGAAAGAAATTTTTATGAGTTTGATAGTGCAGGTATATGGCGTGTGTATCATTATCAACAACTTGTTCCCAATCCTCCCCATGGTTTTGCTTATATAAATTCCTTAACCAAGGATTTTTCTTAGAGAATTCTCTATCTTGATGTATGTTTGTTACAAAGGAATCTAACGGAATTTCGCCCTCAAAACTATCTGCTATAATTTTGCCTACCAAATCTGGTCTTTCTAACGCTACATTTAAAGCAACTAATGCCCCTCCACTAGTACCTAATAGGTTTATTTGTGAATATTCCATATATTCAATCAACGAAATGGTTTGTAATGCTTCATCATACCATAAATCGTCAGATATATGTGAGGTTCTGTCAGAATATCCATTTCCTAAAAAATCAATCAAAATAACTTTTGTATATTTCTGTAAGTCATCAATGATAGGAAGAAACATTCTTGAAGATAATGAATTTCCATGAAGAAGCAATAGAGGTATACCATCTCCATATTCTTCAAAGAAAATTTTTTTATTTTGATATATAAAATATGACATATTATCCCTCCAATTTTTGAAGAAATTATAACAAGATAAAGTTGAATTCTAAACTACAAGAACATTTAAGAAATGAAAATGTGCCATAGAGCTTATCAAAAGACTTAATCTATGGCACATAAAATTATTTTTGTTTTCTTTGTCGAATAATACGTTGTATACTTTTTTCTACCAGATAATATTTTTCTGAAAGTTGAGCAATAGAATATCCCTCCAAATATTCAGAATATATCTGCTCATTTCTCTTTTCGAGAACCGATAAGGTTTCCGTATTTTCGCCCCAGTTCTTTTTATTATCTGGCTTTTTAGGAATATAAATAGAATGTCCATCAACGTATTTTTGGATTTCTCTGATAATATGTTTTGGTAAAACTTCTGTCACCTTATAATAGCTCATCATGCACCTCCTAATTATACTACTTAGGGATTGCAAAGGCTATTATTTGTTTATGTGCAATAGCCTTTGCTATGCACTCATTTTATTTACAGCCATTGTATCTGCTCCTTTCTTTATCTGATATTAGAATAGCGGAATTTGATGAAATATTCAACTCATTATTTTACAATCTTCCAGTTACTATCTTTTTGCAGCGTCAAATCAAACTGTGAAATCTGTGTTGCTTTCGTTCTCTGGTCGAGATATTTCACTGATACTGATACTTTGACCTGTTCACCATCTTTGATGAAGACAGGATTTACCAGCTCCGAAAACAGATAATCGCAGTTTACAGGTTCAAGCACATTTCCAGATACATAATAGGCAAGTTCCTTTTCCGTAGCGGTAGGGTATAGCTTGAAGAATGTTTCCAAGAACTCTGTTACTTCCTCCGTCGTGGTAGCGTCCACCGTTCCGTCCGATTCCTTTGCTTTTGGCTCATAGCTGGATTTTGTCGGTGTGCTGCTGATGGTCGGATTCTGCGTGATAACCATGTTTCCGTCACCATCTACATGAACCACTACCATGTAAGCGGAAGTGTAACCGATTGATGTTTCACCCTCCGTTACCGTCTGATCTACCGAGTAGACAACGGTAAAGTCGTCTGCTTGAGCCTGTTCTATATCCCAAATCTTTACGTCTGTAACCGCCACACTTGTGGGTATATCCTGCCTTACCGTATCGACGTTCAAATCCTGCAAGCTCTTAGTCAGATAGTTGTTGATGGCTGTGGTTCTTTTGTCAATGGATTCCTGCGTGTTGCTCCAAGAATAGTAGGACTTCGCAAACGCTCTGACAAAGTTCTCTATCTTGTTAGTGTCAACGATTCTTTGTTCAATGACTTCCTTTTCATGTACCGTGTGCATATCAATGGCGGTGAAGTTTTTATATACTCCGAAGCTGACGCTTGCAATCAGCACCAGCCATAAGGCAATCACGGTTTTCTTGTGCGTGCCGACTTTCATCACAGGCACGTGTCTTTCTTTTTTCGGTTTCGATTCTTTATTCTTTTTCTTGAATATCATAGTACCATTCCTTTCTATTTTGTTTTTACCCGTCCAGCACCAATCAAGTGTTGCTGCCAGTACGAGCCTGTTAAATCTGCATATCCGATAGGATTTCCAGCATGATACATTCTGTTGTTTCCTGCATAGTAGAGTAGGAAAGCACCGCCTTTCCCTATTTCTAAGGTAGGTTTGTGCAGTCCTCTCCCCGAACCGTGCTTGCATTTCTCAATGCACACGGCTCTCCATCTTTGCTCCGTTACAGGTTATTTCTTTTCGCCATGATGTATAGCCATGTGACACTTGTGGCATACCACGATTGTTTTCCGTCTTTTGGCTATCATTATCTTTTCCCATTCTGATTTTCCTTTAAGGTTTTTAACCTTGTTTACATGATGAATTTCGTATCTGTCACTTTCCGTACACCCACATACTTCACATATCTTCGCCTTTAATCGGCTTTCTAATGTTGTTACGTCATGGGAATAATTTTTAGCTGTTTGTGGAACAATATCAGTAAACTTCTTTCCTTTGCAATCAGCATAATTCGCAAAATACATTTTCTTTATTCCTGTTTTAGTTTCATAAGGAATAGCCCATTTGCCTGTACCGTCTTTATACATAGCTCTAATTTTAGAAACTTTGGAACGGTGCTTTCCTGCAAGTGTTTTCAAACAACTATATTCCATAAGATAATTGAAATAGATTAGCTTGTTAAAATTGCTTGCCAACCCATAATAATTACAGATACCTCTTAATTCTGCATTATAAATAGTCACTATTTCCAAATCTGTCCTATTAAGCAGTTGAGGTCGGTGTATAGGTTCTAATTTCCCATTGTCTGACCTCTGCTTTACAATTCCATTTGAAAATAAAAATTTCTCTATCTTGTCTTTGAATGGAATACTCAATTCCACCTTGTTATTCATAGAACGGGTTTTGAATTTTCCTTTTGGTTTAATCTGCTGGTCACGGCGTACTCTGACATCATATCCGAGAAAACGAGCAGGAGTATTACTGTGTGTAATCAGAGTTTTTTCTTGACTAAGTTCCATTTTTAATGTGGTACTTATAAATTCTGTAAGTTCTTGCTTAATCTTCTCACAATCCTGTCGATTGCCATTCACAGCTATTAGGAAATCATCAGCGTAACGCACATATTTTATTTTCTTGTCGTCACATTGTTTCGCTGGTAGTTTGAGCATTTGAGCCGTTGCAGATTTATATTCTTCAATCAGCTTTTCTCTTTCTATACCGTTGCTATTTTTAATTTTGTTGTGTAATCTTTGGCGTAGTCCTACCAGTTTTGTATATTCTGGTGTATAACGTGCCTTTGTTGCCACATCAAACTCTTTCTTTATTTTCATTACGTGACGGTCTAATTCATTAAGGTAGATATTCGCAAGAATAGGCGAAATGATACCACCTTGAGGGCAACCGCTATATGTTTCGTGGTATTTCCAATCTTCCATATAACCTGCCTTTAAGAATGAACGAATGAGTTTCAGAAAACGTGCGTCTTTAATTTTCTGATCGATAATTTCCACAAGTACCGCATGATTGATGTTATCAAAACACCCTTTTATGTCGCCCTCTATAAACCAGCGTGCTCCTGTAAATTCTTTTTTTATTTGAGCAAGAGCAGTATGACAACTTCTTGCTGGTCGGAAACCGTGAGAGTAGTCTGAAAAAATAGGCTCATAGATTGCTTCTAATATCATGCGTATTGCTTCCTGTATCAGCTTATCAGTAAAGACAGGCAGTCCTAAGGGACGCATTTTGCCATTTGATTTTTTGATGTATGTACGTCTTACTGGTTTTGGTTGATACATTTCATTTTTTAAGGCTTCAATGATATTTTCAATATATATTTCGCTAAAACCGTCCGCTGTGTCGTCTGTTACACCCTTTGTTCCTGCTCCTTTGTTGGAGTAGAGGTGTTGATATGTAACATAGTATATATCTGGACGGAGTAAATATCGATAGAGCCTTGTAAATACTTCATCATGGTTCTTTTTTGAATTTTCCTGTAATTTGGTTAAAATCTCCATTGTTGGTTTCATTTGAGGTTTTCCTCCCTAATCAATTTCTAATTTTAATTCGCTAAGACTGCTTTCCTTCGCCATGTGAACGGTTTTCCCGTATCCGATTTTACGGCTTTCCCTGTCTTTTCAGGGTTCTCAGACTACTATGAAAGCTCCGTTACCTTGCCAGATTTTCAGCGTCATCTCACTTAGCATAGCCTTGTGATTTATCACTACAAGAGCATTACACATAGCCATTGTAGGCATTCTGGTTTAGGTAATCTCCAGTTGACGAAAGTAGTAGGCTGGTGTGAATTGTCGGATATGCTTTCGTTCCGTTACTACTGGTTCTCCAGCGTACCGTATGAGTTAATTGATAACCCACTGAAAGGCATTTATTTTCAGCGTTACTCATACCACAGGTTTCAGACAAGTTTCCTGTGTCCACACGTAACAGAGGTTTGGAACTCACATTCAACAAATCTAGTTTTATCCTCATATTCACTTAACCTTGCAGTTCAGTCGTGCTCTATTGTCTTTGAACAACTTTCTGCTTTCCTGCCGTGCTATTTTCCCGTACAGTTTTCACCTTTCGGTTAGGCAGGTGGTTTCCCGTGTTATCTTACGGGGTAGTGCCTTTTTTTTCTGTCCCCCTTTCTTTAATCTACTTCTAACTTTCGTCCCTCTGGACGCACGATACCAACGTGTGTTACATATGTTCCAGCGTTATAGGTGGAGTGGAAGAATACCAAGTCACCAGCTTTCGCCTGTGACAGCGGTATGTGCTGCGTAGCGTCATACTGTGCCTGTGCGGTACGGGGCAGGCTGATACCAGCCTTTCCATAACACCACTGAACCAGACCAGAACAATCAAAGCTGGTGTTTGGATTGCTGCCGCCAAAGACATATTTCCATCCTTGATACTTCAACGCTTCGTTGAAGATTGCCTGTGCGGTAGCGTCACTGAAACTGGGAACCGCTAAATACTGGTTCACCAGCCGCACATAAAACATATTTCCATACTTATAACGCCAGCCGCCATTTTCCTTAATGGCAATCTCATTTTTATAAGTGACTTTCACACCGCCTGACTTATCCCTTGCGAAATTGACAGCCAGCGGAGAGGTGTACTTCTTGCCATGCTTCGCCACATAATCAATGAAGCCTCCGCCATAGTTATAGGCTTGTACCACCGTGTCAATATCACAGCCTTTTGCTTCTGCGGATTTCAACAGCTCCGAGAAGTATTTACACCCCTGTTTGATGGATTCCTCCGTGGAAAGGGAGTTGGGCGGCAAACCGAGGGATTCTGACGATTGCATAACGTCCGCTACCGTGCCGCCAGATTCTACCTGCATGATGGCAAGCAGGTAATTCACATAGTCCTCAATCCCGTATTCCTTTGCGTATTTTTCCACCGTCGGCTGATGTTTCAGCACTTCCTCCGACAGATTCAATCCAGAAAAATCAAAATGGGACGTGCTGCTTTCTTCATCATCTGCGGTCACGATAAACAGGAACAGAAGCAAACTGATAACCACCGTGAATATCCCACCGAATACCGCTAAATGCCTTAGCTTCATTTCTTACTTCCTTTCCTTTGGGCGGTCTTGTTCACGGTGGATTTTATGACATTCTTTTTTTGTACGGTCTTTGTCTGCTTCTGGCGTTGCACGGTCTGACGGGTCATATTTTCAGCAGGTACAGCCTGTTTCGTTGTATCTGGTGAAGCCTTTCTGGCAACCTGTGTCCTTACATTTTCCTGCTGTCTGGCAACAGGTTCTTTTGCTCTGGCAGATTGTGATTGTTTCTTTGTCACAGTTGCAGGACGTTCTTTCGTAGCAGATTCCTGTTTAGAAGCTGCTGCTTGTGGAGCTGCCTTTGTAGGTACAGGCGTTGTCACTGGTCGCTCATGCACTGGGGCAGTTCCTTTTGTCACTGATCCAGCGACCTGTCGCTCCTTATCCTGTTCCACACGCTTCTTATCAACTATCGGTCTTTGCTTATCCTGTTTCTCCGATTGTGGTTGTTTTGATACCGCCTTTTTATCCACGATACCGCGCTTAGAATCCGACACCTCCTGCGTCTGGCTTGTAGAGCTGCTATGTACTGTCGATTGAGAAGAATCTTTTTGATTCATGTTATCAGGCAGAGCTGGCGGCTTTCCCTTACCTCCGCTATGGGAAGATGGATTGTCATGGTTTGGTCTGGAATGACCGCTGCCTGCTGATTTTGTCTTATCTGTCTTTTTCGTAGAAGCAGAAGCAGCCGCAGCACCAACAGCACCGCCAGCAGCACCAGCCGCCACCGTTCTTCCGATTTTACGCTCCAAGCGTCTGGCTCTGCGGCTTAGGAACATATACGGTCTACGCATGATACGTCTGCCGACCTGCTGTGTATCGTTTGCCTGTAAGCTGAACATGGACATCAAATCACCCAGCTTCATGTAAATACCTGCAAAGGTGACTATCTGCAAAAAGGCAACCATGAAGAACGGATAGCCAGAGGAAATCGAATAAAACATAGTGGATATGCTGAAAGCTGTCGTGATAATCAGCGTAATACCAGCACGAAGCATGATAGTGTTAAACAGTTTTGTAAGTGCCTTTTTCGCCATTCCCTCATAGGTCGGTATCATGGATAAAATAAAGCTAATCGGCAGGAACATAGCGTAAATGATAAATAGTACCTGTGAGAAAATCATCATGCCCGTAAGCAGGAATACAAAGATGGAGATTCCGATATTGAAGATAAACAGGAATACCACCGTCCCTAGTCGGCTCATGGTCTTTGTGACGCTTAAATTCGCATTATCCCTGTCCTCGATTTCCTCAACAACAACATCCTCCCTGTCGTCCGTGTCTGGACTTGCCGACAACAGGCTTTCCACACGGTCAGCACCAAGCGTTTCTATATCCGATTCCCCATATTGTAACAGCAGCCACGGTTGTTTCACCTGTATGGAAAATAAGCTATCCCTTATCAAGTCTACACTGTCTTTTCCTTTGCTGTTGGAATCGGGCAGCACAATCTTTGTGCCAAGTGATAACGCCGAGCTGCTTATATCAGCGGAAAAGTCATTGATTTTGCTGATATAGTTTGGAGCGTAGGCAATAAAGGACGCTGACAGGACAAATACCACAAGGAAATTGACTACCGCATGAACCGCTTTTGTGGTTTCCCTCTTGATAAGTCCTGTGTACGCCACATAGATACCCATTACCAGAATGAGGATAAGCAGGAATCCCACATAGAACCCCTCACTGGAAAAACCGCTGGAAGTGACACCTGCAAGCGTCTGAATATTCTTTCCGATTGCATTTGCGGTGTCAGAGATAAAATCCAGCTTATAGGCTTCCTGTACCACATATCCCGTTGCATTGGAGATATAAAGGCTCACCGTCCAGACAAAGTTCGTGATAGCATATAGTCCGTACTGAATACTTTTTCCGATACCATCAAGCCAGTTCCACGGCAGCCAATCCCAACCCGAATCCACATAGAAATCCAACTGGTAGTTTTCCAGCGGATATTTTGAATAGGCGTTAGCGTCGCTCACCGTATTGTCTACCAGACCAGCCGCATGAGCTACCGTACCCGTGATTGCCAGAAACACCAGCACACCGAGAATCACCGCAAACGTGATAAGCAGATAGCGGACTATCTTTTTCTTATCCATAGGCTTCACCTCGATTCTTCCGTCTGTACTGGCGGTCTGGTGTCAAAGGCATGGAACAGGTCAGCGAATACAGGGTGAATCTGGATAACTCCTACACGCCCATATAAATCTTGAAACAGGCATTGTCCGTTTTCCAAATCCCTAAGCCGCTTTTGGTTGCCCTCGTCCTCTTTATCCACACCGAAAAATTCAAGGGTATTTTTGATTTCCTTTATATCTGTGCTTCTAAAGGCAAACTTCAAGCCGATATTGTTCTTCATCTTTTCGTCGTCCACATCACCAGAGTTTTGTGTCACAAAGTAAACTGCGGCGTTCATGGAACGACCAGCACGAAGCAGCTTGTTGGAGAGAGCTTTTCCCTGTGCCACCTGTAAGAACGTCCACGCTTCGTCTAAATCCACCATCTTGAAAATGCTTCTGTCCGAATGGATAAAGTCTAAGGCAAAGGTACTAATGACAATCAACATAGCCACTGAAAGCAGCTCCATAGTGGTGTATTCCGTGAAAGTCGTGTCCTTATCTGGCAGTACAAGGTCTGCCACCTGTATGATATTTAATTGTCGGTCTAAGCTGATGGACTGCTTTACGTCACCGTCCGAGAATAAGAGGTGTGCAAAGTCATAGTCCGTCATGCTTTCGATATGGTCTGCGATATTCTCTGCCACAGGTGAACCGTCTTTGCGGAGTTCATCAATGACACGCAGCAACCCACGCTGTTTACTCTGTGTGACAGAACGGATTGCACGTCTAAGGACAGGGAACTTTTCACCGTCACGGGAAGAAATACCCGTAAGGAATGTAAGTATATCAATCGCAAGGCTTTCAGCGTCTTTTGTACGCTTCATAATCACATACGGGTCAAGTAGTCCTTTGTTCCTGTCCTCACTGGTAAGGTTGACGATTTTTATTTCATGTGCAATATCGGGTAAGGTTTCCTGCCAGTTGCCACGCTCTGATTTCGGGTCTACAATGACCGCCTTTCCTCCAAACAGTACCGCATAATAAATAATCAGATTGTTGCAGAATGACTTTCCGCCACCAAGCGAACCGAGAAACGCTGCCGCAAGAGCATTCGTCACTGAACCCTTAACGCCCTGTGCTGCAAGGCTGGGTTTCAGATATACGTTTTTCCCTGTGTCGAGGTTATAGCCGATATAGATACCGTCTGTTTCCCCAAGCTGCTGTGTCGCACCGAATCCAAGTCCAGCGAGAAAATCACTGGTAACATACTGGATATAATCATTGATGTAACGCCTGCTTGACGGGATAAATTCACCGTGAAGCCCTAACATATCACCGAACGGGCGAACCAGCTTTACATTCAAATCGTCGTAAAAGTCCTTGACTTCATCACAACGTCTTTTCAGTTCTTCCAGAGTATCAGCCGCCACACGGATAACGTAAGATAATTTATACATGGATTCCTTTGATTGGTCTAAGCTGGTTTCCAGCTCATTGACCGAATCCAAAGCGTCCATGACATTACTTCCCGTTTCGTTATTGGATTCCCAAGCGTGGTTATCCAAGTCTTTCAATTCTTTTTTCTTGTTACGGACAGTGGTTAATGCTTTCTTATTCGTCACAATCTCTACATTCATAGAAGTGGAAACAGGGAACGTGAATTGTTGCTGCTGGTAATAAAATATCTCACTTGACGGAAAATCCAGCTCACCTACGATATTGTTAATCGTGAAGTAGGCGACATACGTCGTCTGATCTTCACGCTCAATCTTTAGGTATCGCTGGTTTTCGGTTATCTGGCAGCGTGTCGGGCGGATAAGGTCATATCGTTTTACCAGCGTTTCACGCTTTAGCTTCTTGACAGGCAGCTCATACGAATAATCACTGTACGCAACGCCTGTATTCCCGTAGATATGTTCCAAGAGATACCCAAAGTCGTTCTTATCCAGCCTGCGGAACTGAAAGCGGCGTGAGATTTTGCTCTCCAAGAGCTTTTCCATCTTCATAAAACGGTTGATTTCATCATTACTCATGGAAACAAAGTCACCCATGAGCCTGTGATTGACTTCATAGATAAAATCGGCAAAGGTCATAGCCGCTGATTTTCGCATGGCTTTCAGATTGATTTCTTCCTCATTTACCAGCAGCTTGAAGCCAAGAAAAAAGCGGTAGTCAATCTGATTTTCGCCAATCATTTCAACTAACGCTTCTGTCTGTTCGTCTACTTTTTTACAGGCTATTTCTTTCAATCTGCCTGTGATTCCTTTTTTGGAGCGTTCCTGCACCGCACGCAGGCTGTCCTCTGTGGCAATCTGTAGGGCATGGATTTTCCCGTCACGGTTCTGGGCGATAAGCTGTCGGAAACTGTCATGCACCATGTACTTTTCCTCTGGCGACAGGAACGAATAATTGTAAGGCGTCAGCTCATAGTAGGCGAAGCACTCACCGTCATGGTTGAACACCAGATTGTTTTCAATATATTTAATCGGGAACATACATCACACTCCTAACTGTCGTAATAACGGGATTGAATTTTTCATGTTTCAGCCTGATGGCTTTTCCTGCATAGGTCACTTTTGGTCGTAAGCAAAACGAAATACAGGATTTCAAGAATCCAAATGGCTTCTTCCCGTCAAAGGTCTTTTGCGATACGAACCATGTAAAAGCGACAGGGATTCCAAAGTATTTGAGGAACGCCCCGTCAATCATGGAAAAGGGCGGCAGCTCCCCAAAGAGAATCACGATAAGCAGCGACAGGACAAACCAAGCCATCTGGCTGAACGTGACAGGGAACGGGAGCTGAAAGTCGTTGATTGCATAAATGACTTTTTCCACGCTCCATATGCTTGTATAGCTTTTGATTTTCTTCAATTTTTACAGCTCCTTTCTTTTTCTTAAATGGAAACAGCAGCCTGTTTTCACAAGCTGCTGCATAAAAATAACCAGTGTCATTTCACTGGCATATGGTAAATATTCAGTTGTTAATACGGACATTCAAACACGCCATGATTGGTGACGACAAAACGCCCCTCTAAATCAAGGTCACGCCCGTAGGCTTCATAGTCTATGTAGTTTCTTATCCTGTCTGGTATCTCACCCAGACTTTGACATTCATCTATGAAGTAATAGGCAACGTCTGTCATATCGTCACAATCGGGATAATGGATAATATCGTCTGCGTGTTCGCATAATTCCTCTATGCTGCTGAAACAGCAGAGAAGTTCTGATAATTCGTCCTGTATATCCTCTGGTAAGTCCTCCACCATTTCACAAAGGCGGTTGATTTCCTCAATGGGCGTGTATTCGTCAATCTCAAAAGGCAGCTCATAATCATGGATAGCGTATTCTTCGTACCTGTCATTCAAGCCGATACGTTCTGCCATCTCGTCATAATCAACAGGCGGTGTGAACCACGCACCCACAAGCTCACCCTCATTATATTTTCCGAGATTGGCAACATAAATCCTCATTTCTTCGATACCACATCACCCCTTTACTGATAGCGGAATACGCCGCTTGTCGTGAAAAGGTATCTGTCGTCCATTTCCAGCTCGTTTCCGTAGGAATGGTAGTCGATATGTTTTTGAAGCTCGTGGGGAATCTCACCGAAAATATTTTCCTCACAGATAAGGTGTTCCGCCAGAGCTGCACCGTCACCCACATCATAGTAACGTATCTCGTCCTTGTGGTCGATAAATTCATCAAAGCTGGTGAACCATTTCTGTTGAATGGCTTTCATTTCATTACCGACAGGCGTACCCTCCATTTCAAGAACTATGCGGCAGTTGGCGTTGATTTCCCAAAGGGGCATATCGCTGTGTACGTCAAAGGGCAGCTCATAGTCTGCAATCTCAATCTGTTCTTCATGTTCCACACCGAGTTTTTCTCTGACTTCCTCAAAATCCACAGGGCAGCCAAACCAATCACCAGCGTATTCCTCGTCACCGTCACGGTAAGGTCTGGTATTGTTTAAAAGGTAGATTCGCATTTCCTGCAAGGCTTATCACTTCCTTTCTTCATTTCCAGTATTCCCATTATAACAGCATAATCTACGCCGAATACATAATGAGAGAATTTTTCTAATTGTTCTTTCGGGTATGTTAGCGGTACTTGTCGTTTGATTTCTTCCCATACCGCACGTTTACGGTAGGGTAAATCAGAAACATTGTCACAGCCGACCAGCTCTTTCATATCCTCAAAAATATCTGTTTTCAATGTAACCTCCATTTTTCTTGTTTTCATTTTTATAATTGACAGCGTTCGGGTATTTATTTGTGTACCATTCCGTCACCCCCTTTTCATTCCCCCTATGCCCGAACTCCCATAGGGGAAAGGTAAGTTTGCGTGTCCGCAAACGGATGATTCCTACGCACCGATAATCTTGTTGAATAACTGTAACAGTACGTCTTTCACTCCAGCGGCATTGAACACCAAACCGACAGCGATTAAGGCAATCACCAGAAAGCCGATAAGTTTGGAAAACTCACGCTTGAAACCAAGATATACCCCGATAACAGTGATTGCCATAAGCACAAGGGATTGTGCGTTAGATAAAAACCAGTTGTATAAGTTCTGTCCGAAATTCATTAGTTCTTTCTCCTTTCCATCATTTCAAAATCTCTGTCTGCGGCTTTACCAGCCTGTATCAGACACATAGTGACTACTCCGATACCAGCACCAAGCGATACCAGAAATAAATCAAATAATACATGCTTCATGTTGTCATTCCTCCTGTTCTGTAATGAGTTCCTCTGTGGAAGTGGTCTGCTGTTCAATCAGTTTTTTGTGACGCTCGGTGAGCTTTGCATGGTCTAAAATGTCTTTAAGATAGGTCGTACCGTTGGTACTGTCTATCTGCTGTAAGACTTTCCATGTAGGAGCTACCTGTCTGCTTATCCAGTTGAGCGTCCGAGTGAGTGTATACGGTTCTGGTTTGGTCGTTAATTTCAAACGCCCACGATCAGAACCGATAAAGTACGCCCATTTCTCATTGGTTTTCCATTCGCTGCGTCGTTTATCCACCTCCCTGTCAGCGAACCGCATATAACGGTTGATGATGTCAAAAGCGGTACGCTCTGCGTCATGGTAGGTCAGCAGGTCACGCACCGCATAATAGGCTCGCTCATTTTTTAGCCTGATTTCAAAACGGTTCTTGATTTTCGTATCTTCAATGGCTATGTCATACTTTGCGTATTGTTCATAGTCCTTTTCATAGATACAGAAATAAACCTCCGATTTGAGCGAACCGATATAAAGCGTATTTCCCATTCCGTATTTATCCTGTTCGTTGCTTCTTACCAGCTCACCGCTGCGGTAGCTCTTGAAGCTGCGGAATACGGAAATACATTCTTCATGGTTGCATTTCTCTGTCAGCTCTGGAATATCTAAGATTCCTGCCATATCGTTGATGGCAAGGTCAAGACGCTTCATCACACCTCCCTCTATCAGAGCGTCCATGAGAAAGTCATACCAGCTCCTATGCTGTGCCAGCAGGTAACTTTCCATCTGCCGGCAGCCTTTGCCTTTCAGTTCTAACAATGTGCCTTTTTCCTTATCGGGTGAAGCCAGCACGAACACATCACCAAGCACATAATGTTCCGCATAAGAGTAGAACCCGAAATCTTCATGTATCATCACATCAAGCCTTAATTTGAGAATATCCTCAACCACGTGTTTTACGTCCTGTGTGGGGAATCGGATTCTGACGTAATCAAAGACCATTTCCAGCGGATTGTCTGGATTCAATCGCTCCAGAGCGTCCGTGAATTTCACCTTGATTTCTTCCGTCAAGGCTACTTTTCCAGATTCAAGCCTGCTGATGTATTCACGACTAACGCCAGCCATGACCGCAAGCTGATTCTGGGAAACGCCGTACTGCGTCCGTGTTTCTTTAAAATCGTTTATCCAATCGGTATCATTCAGTGAAAATCCCTCCAATCGAAAAAGGAATGTGACAGTTACCGATTTTGTCACACTCCCTTGAATGTTTAAAAAGTCCACTGTTCAAGCGGTCTTTCCGATATTTGATTAACTGTTTCCAGTTGATTTGTGCCCCCCTGTTAGATAATGGGGGGCGAATGGTTGGTGCGGCAAGCCGCACCAACACAGGCTAGTCCGTATCTGCGGCTTTCGCTTCGCACGCCGCCTGTCCGTCCTGCCTGTTTTGTGCCAGTTTCCCTATTTCTTTCAGAAAATCGTGTCCTTTGGGTACAAGGGGAGTGTAAAACTCTGATATGACACTTGTTCCCGTATCGACATAGCCACGACCTTTTATCTGTTTTAGAAAAAAGTCCTTATCCACCTCACCAAACATCATGGAATAGCCAAGCTCTGACATACGACCAAGAGCGACACGGAAATTGAACTGGTCACGGATTCCGTCACCGAGATACTTTGCGTCTGGACGCTGACAGGCGAGAATCAGAAAATATCCTGCCTGTCGTCCGAGCATGACTATCTGTTTGAGCTTATTTAAAACAGCAGCGTTTTCCTTAGTCGTCAGCATTTCCATAAATGCCACATATTCATCAAATATGAGAAAATGCGGAGCAAGACCGAGATAAGCATAGTTTTCACCTGTCTTGTAATCGTCTAACTGTTTCATGCTTTCCGAGCGTTCCATCATGCCATCATAGAACCTGTCAATACAGGCGGTTATATCGTCCTTTTTATAATAGACCTCTGGCATGACAACGGATAAATCCGCAAGGTCGGCGTTCTTTGGGTCTAACACACACATGACCGCATTACAGCGGAGCAGAGCTTCAATGATAGTGAGGATAAAATAAGTTTTACCGCCACCAGTGCCGCCAGCAATCAGCATATGGGGGAGCTTGTCATATTCCCACCAGACATTTTTCATCAGACGCAGGCTGCCATGTTCAGCCTGTACTTCGTCAATGGTAATTCTGTTTGCGATAGTGTCATAGAGCAGCACATATTCAACGTAGCTGTCCTTTAATTCTTTTGATACCAGCTCACAATACAAGCCTGTTTCCAGCTTCTTTTCCAAATGTAAGAGCTGGTCTTGATATTTCCCCAGCGTGATTTCTGTACGAATATACAATAGTCCATGTTCCATACGGTAATACAGTTTAGGGAAATAGGTGATTTTCTCTTTCTTGCTGGACGCTGGTAAATCCTTAAAAAAGCCGCTGTCCTGCGTTGTTTCCGATTCATACCAGCCATTCTCTAAAATCATACGTGCCAGCTTTTGACGGTGAAAGAGCTGCTTTACTCTGTCATACTGGAATCGTTGATATAAAAGGGCAGCGGTAGCACATACCAGAGCGGCTATAATGATAGTAAATATCATGTAAGGTGTTATGGTAAAATGGACGCTGCCATCTTGAAAAAGCGTAATTGCTTTCCAATCAGTAGTTAGGATTGTCTTTAGATTCAGCAGCATAACCACAGCAAGGAATAGCAGAAGCAGCGAGCCAGCAGAGAAACGAAAAACCAGTGACTTATCACTGGCTCTGATACGATTCCCACGTTTATGGAATTGTGGCATAGGCTAATTCCTTTCTTTATTTCTTATTCTGCGGCTGCTGGTTATGGTTCTGCGGATTTCCTGCGGATTGACCGTTTTTATTCTTCAAGACAATATCGTCTGCCTTGATATACCAATCAACGTCTGCCCCTTGAAACGTAGCGGTTGCCACCGTATCAGCCACAGGATTGATAAGCTCCACCTCTGCGTTGTAATCAAATTCCTTTAATGGAACAGTGGCAGGAATACTTACCTGTATCATGCGTCCTTGTTCCTTGCATTTCAAATCGTAGGTACGCTCCTTGATTTCTTCAGAAACCGTACCGTCCTCATTCTGGATATGTACCTCACGACGCAACGCCGAGAACTTCAATACCCCGAATGTTTTTTCCTTGTCAATAATGATTCCGTTTGCTAATCTCATAATCTCTTTACCTCCTTACGCTTTCACCATATCGTCAGCAGACAAGATATAGTTTGTAAATCCTCTAGTGCCGATTTTATAACCCTCTGCGGTGATTTTCGGGTTGATAAGCTTTACCTTTTCCTCTGATTCAAAATTCTTCTCACCAGCAGAAGCAGGGAGAACCACGATAATGTCGTCGGCTCTCTGTACGTCTGAATAAAGGTTGAAGCTACGGGAAACTACCGCCATGCGTCCGTTGATCCTGCGCTGTTCAACCTTATTTTCACCTGCAAATTCTAAATTCCCGAATGTCTTTTCCATGTTCGGGATAACGTGTTTTAATTCCATAAATATATTTACCTCTTTTCTTTCTGATTTTGTTTGATGTTATATAGTGTCATTCTGCTGTTGGGATAGTATCTGTCTGCCTGTGAATTATCAAGGGCAAGCGTTGTGCTTCGCACCCTTGACAATCCACATTCAGAAAGATAAATCGTAGTCAAGCAGAATTTAGTTGAGCTGTCAGCCACAGACTGACTTCTTTATGATGGGCGGTGAACGGGAAGTTGTTTTCATAAGCTGATACCTCCCGTATTATTTAGACTTTTTTACTCTGCGGAATCTCTTATAACCTGCAAAGATAAGACCAGCAGCGGAAATTCCCATCATAGCGAATAGTGCTGCAAATGGCGTGTTGTCACCTGTTTTTGGTGAAGTACCTGTTTTGTGTGGCGTGCTGGGTTCTTCTGGTGTGGTTGGTTTCTCTGGTGTAGGAGCTTCCTTGATTGTTACTGTCTGCCCCTCGTCCTTGATGTCCTTATGTTCCGCTACTTTGATAGGATTGTCTGGATTGGTTGTATCATACAATTCTTCAAACGTCACAAGTTCCTTACCGCCAAGCTCGCTGGCATTAAATGTAAATTCAATCTGAACCTCCATCTTAGTGTCAGTAGCGGTGAAAGTAAGGTCATTTTCCACACGCTTACCATTTATGATAAGCTCTGCATTTTCAGACTTCACCATTTCCCAACCTTTAAGGGTGTATTTTGTACCTTTTTCCAGACCGTCTAAAGTGACCGTATCAACGATAGTTATATTTTTACCAGCTTCGATTGTTTTTTCACTTGTTACTTTATCCGTAGCGGTTGTGTGCATAGTGATGATACGTTCTGTGATAGTCACTGTCTGCCCGTCGTCTTTGATGTCCTTATGTTCTGCTACCTTTGTAGGCTCGTCTGGATTGGATAAATCATACAATTCCTCGAATGTTACAAGGTCTTTGCCTGCAAGAGCAGAAGCATTGAATGTAAAAGCAATCTCGACTTCCATACTGGAATCTTCCGCAGTAAAGGTATAGTCACTCTCCACAGGTTGACCGTCAATCAAAAGCAGTGCATTTTCAGACTTCACCATCTGCCAGCCTTTGAGCTGATATGTTGTACCTTTTTCCAAGCCATCTAAAGTGACCGTATCAATGACAGTTACCTCTTTACCAGCAACAATCATCTTTTCACCTGTGGCTTTGTCGGCAGCGTTGGTATGAATTTCAATCACACGTTCTTCGATAGTCACGGTCTGCCCCTCGTCCTCAATGTCCTTGTGTTCTGCCACTTTGACAGGCTCGTCTGGATTGGTAAGGTCGTACAATTCTTCAAAGGTTACAAGGTCTTTACCGCCTAAAGCACTGGCATTGAAAGTAAAGGCAATCTCAACTTCCATTTTGGAATCCTTTGCGGTGAACGTATAATCATTTCCCACACGCTCACCGTCTACGATAAGCTCTGCGTTTTCAGACTTTACCATTTCCCAACCTTTAAGCTGGTACTTTGTGCCTTTTTCAAGACCATCTAAAGTGACCGTATCAACGATAGTTACGTCTTTACCAGCAATAATCATTTTTTCACCTGTTGCCTTATCGGCAGCGGTAGTATGGATAGAGATTTCTGGCTCGTATTCGTCTGTCAGTGTGCCTAAATCAATGACAACTTTGTTTCTTGATACTACCACATCAAAAGCAGGAATCAGCTTCAATCCCTTGTTGGAATCACAGCGTAATTCTTCAATTTCGTATGTATCATAAAGCAAAGCACCTTTGCTGTCGTCTGGCTCTGACGTACCGAACCAGATACCGTCCTCACTGGTCTTACCAGCGTTTGTGTTCTGCTTATGAGATACCCAATCGGCAGCGGTAGAGAACTGACCGTTTTTATCCGTCACAATGATGTGGCTCTCACCTGTGGTCTTGCTGGTGATTTTGAATGGCACGTTTGCCAATCGCTTGTGAGTGCCAGAACCGATTTTCACACCCTCAATATCACCACGCTTAATCTGATTGTAGATGGAATGTTCCTCTGATGTTAAATCAACGATTTCACTGTCATTCACAATGTCAAACTCACGGGAAACCGCACCGTCCTTTAAATATCCCTCTGGCGGCGTTACTTCATCAATTCTGTAATGTCCGTATGGGAGTGTGTCTGCGGCAGTAGTGGCGATACCGTCAACACCTGTATGGATTGTCTTGACTACCTCATTTTTCTTGTATAGCTTACCATCTACCAAGACAGCGTTATCATTTAAGGAAGTGATTTCAAAAGCAGTATATTTCAAAGCCGCACCGCCTTGTGGTTTTGTGTCTTTCGTTTCAAGGTCACGTTTTTGGATTTTTACACCGCCACGGATAACCTTGTCTGATACGGAATACTGGTTATATCCGCTTAATTTCGCAAGCTCTTCGTCCTCTGTAATCTGTGCCACATAGACACCGTTGATTTTTTCGGTGTTTCCGTTTGCCTGCATATATGCACCGTCTAAAAGATAACCCTTTGGAGCAGTTTTTTCCTCAACGGTAATCGTTCCAAGTGGCAGGCAGATAGTACCGTTTTGTGTATAGAAGCTGTCACCAGATACCTTATAGGAATCTGCTAATCTTGTGATATAGTGGATAGCGTTGTCGCTGCCTTTTTCCGCTTTGGTCTTTGTCGTCCATGTGCGTGTCGGCTGTGATGGAAGATTCTCTTTTGTGTAATACCCGTCATAATACTTCCAGACAAACTCTGCACCCTCTAAAGCAGCGTTACCCTGTGGCGTACTGTTGGAAGTTTCCATATCAATCTTGAAAAGTTCGATTAAGGTGTCTGTGACCTTTGGGGTATCGCTGACCTTTAAAGTGGCAGTTTCACCAGCCTTTACGGTAAGGGTATAGACCTCCTTATCCAACTGGAAACCTTTCGGAGCTTTTGTTTCTTTTACATAGTATGTTCCAGCTCTTAATTCCACGGTATCTGTATTGCCAGCACGATTGGTCGTAAGCGTGGCAACAGACTTCGTGCAGCCTTTATCAGAATAGACACCGTAAGCCGCACCAGAGAGGGAATAACAATCATTGTCGCTGGTAATTGTGGTATTACTGGAAGACTTCTGAATCTTTCCGTTTCCAACAGCCAGCTTCGCCCAGAACTGTCCTAAATCCTGCCCCTCGCCAGTATAGATATAGCCGCCGCAATCGTAGCGGTCTTTGTTTTCTTTAGCGAAAGCCTTTGCGTTCTCGTAGATTTTATCCTGTTCGCTTTTGGATATTTCATCATAGGCAACATGGGTGTTTTTATATCCCCAGCCTAAATGAACGCTTAATCTACGCCATACGGTACACTGTTGAAGCAAGTACGCCTGTTCGTCAGTAAATCCCTTTTTGGTATATTCCTTGACGTATTCCAGATTCAAGGCAACGTCTGTAATCTGTGCTTCGCTCAATCGTTCCGTTGCGTCCTTACGGGTTTTATAGCCAGATTGGAATGTTTCGCCTAACTGAATGCAATAGGCAGTTTCACCGTCAGCTTTCATCCAGCCTTCTTCAAAGGTGGACGCTTCTTCGCCGCCATCTGTCACCTTGACGACAGTACCCGTTTTTCCGTCAGAATGGGTGTAAACGGAATCAGCCGCCTGTACCTGTGTAACAGGTAATGCAGTAAATACGGTTGCAAGGGTGAGGACACCTGTAAGCAATCGTGTCATTAACTTTTTCATAATGTTTGATTCTCCTTTCATATGGGTAAAAAAATAGACGCTCATTTCTGAACGTCTAAAACTTGAAAGGCTTGTCCTCTCACACATATTTAATTTTGATAGGTACAACAGTTGCCTTTCTTTAAAGTAATATCGTTATCAGCCTTACTTGCGCAACTGTGTTCCTCCATGCCCCGCGTCGAGCATAATTGAATATGGCATAACTTTCTCCCTTCATTCACTCCTATATGTAACCGTTCAGCCTTCTGCTGCACTGTTACTCCTATATCAATATATGCGGAAGAAAATACTGTGTGAAACATTTTTTAGTTTTGCGGCAGGGAACGCAATTCCCCTATCTTCGGATGGAAACTGCCATTCGGTGATAGGTGTGGCGGATTCCCCGGATCACTTTTCCATATTCAAGGATATTTTCCGGCAGCGCCATGCCGCCGTATCCTGCATCCCCAAGATGATGCAGATCCATACCTGTCATCTTACACATCAATGCAATCTCTTTGATAGTATCTGTATCAGCCCCTTCCTGTGAAGTGCCTATTGCAGTCATAGTCATCTTCCCTAGCTCATGTGCACAGACCACCAGACTGCGGACATATTCCATCTTAATTCCGGGTACAGTTCCCGGCGCCGGCATAAGAATAATGTCTGCTCCTGCTTCTGAAAATGCCCGTACATCTGCTTCTGTCAGAATCTTTTCTCCAGATTCGGATAAAATCCCGGACGCATGCATTTTGCCCGCAATCAGCGCCGCCTGTTCTCCCAAGTGTTCCTTATATAGCTTCAATGTATCTGTGATAGCCGCATTGGTCACTCCGATTCCCGGATTTCCTGTAAGAACAATAAAATCGATCCCCATCTCTACTGCCTTTTTTGCATTATCAAGAGTGGCGGCGCGTCCCTTTGTAAGCCGCCACATTTCATTTGTCTCAACACTGCTGTCTTTACCTTGTTCCAACGGTTCCAAATTAATACCTACTGGTCTTCCTGTTAATTTCTTGATCTTGCGGATGACATCTGAAGCTTCTGTCTGCGGCAGACCGTGAATCACAGGATCGTCTACATCAAACATATTCAACAAAATGATATCTGCCCCCATTGCTGCTGCAAACTCTGCATTGGTCACATCTCCCAGCATAGGCTGAAGAGCTCCGATCGTCTCGCATACAAGCACTCTTCCTTCACTTGACGCAATTGCTTTCAACAGCTCTTCTTTACTCATATTTTCAAAATCTGATGCCGCGCAGTCTAAAAAACGTTTCATTTATCCGCTCTCCTTCTACAATTATCTCTTTAACAGGCTTCCTTTTACACCTTAAACCAAGTACAAAACCGTTATCGTGCCATTTCGTAAATTTTTTTCATATCTGCTTCCAAAAGCACTCTTGCAGATCCTTTCTTTCCACCGCTGGCAGCGCTGCATTTTCTTGCCATTTCTGCAATCTGTTCTTCCAGCGGTTCAATCCCCAGTTCCTTCATTGTCACCGGCATGTGGATTGCATGGAAAAACTGTTCCATTGCTTCGATTCCATTTAAACAGACAGCTTCTGCTCTTTCTCTGTCATGGTCAGCTAAATTCTCCGGTGTTATCTTTCCTCCGGCAAATCCCTCCGGCAGTCTCTCCAGCGCTTTAATTCCCATAACATTTACCGCAAATCGATAGAAACGATGCAGACAGTTTTTATATACATATCTTGCCCAGCTTCCCCAAAGTGCTGTCAATCCCGCTCCATGTGCAACATCAAACATTCCGCCGACCTCATGCTCAAGCCCATGTGTTGCAAAATCCCGCTCACTGCTTCCACAGCCTGTCAATCCATTATGGGATAAACTGCCCGCCCACATAATCTCTGCCCTGGCATCGTAGTTATCCGGTTCATTTACAAGGATCAACGCTTTCTTCATTACAGTTCTCATCAATGCTTCTGCTATACTATCCGTAATTTCCATCTGATCGCCGTTTGTAAAATAGCGTTCCATTGTATGCATCAAAATATCCGCACATCCGCAAAAAGTCTGATAATCCGGCAATGTCATTGTCAGTTCCGGATTCATCACCGCAAATACCGGACGTCCATAATTACTGCTGTATCCTCTTTTTATCCATCCGTCCTCTTTCGTAATGACAGAAGAATCACTCATTTCACTTCCTGTTGCAGCAATGGTAAGAACAACTCCCACCGGAAGACATCCGCCGGCTATTCTCTTTCCAGCATAAAAGTCCCATACATCGCCTCCATTTGCCACACCATATCCAATTGCTTTAGCAGAATCCAATGCACTTCCGCCGCCCACGGCAAGAATAAAATCTACATGTTCCCGCTTTGCCAGTTCAATTCCTTCGTATACAAGCGATAGTCTGGGATTAGGCACGACTCCTCCAAGCTCCGTAAATGAAATCCCTTCTGCATCAAGCGCTCCTTTGACTCTGTCCAGCAAGCCGCTCCGTACAACACTTCCGCCGCCATAATGGAGCAATACTTTCTTTGCCCCCTGTGCTTTTACAAGCGCCCCTGTCTGCAATTCTGTATCTTTTCCGAATACAACATTTGTAGGTGTATAATAAGAAAATCCTGCCATATCCGCTCTCCTTTCAAGTACTCTTATGCACTATCCTTCTTGCATGCCCTGATTTTACTCTGTAAAGTCCATTCCCAGAGACATCATATATTCTGTAAAATCACCAACACTCAAATTAAGACCGCCATCATACATTTCTTCGATTCCGACCATCATCATTTGAGTCCCTTCCTGTAAAGCTGGGTCTGCTTTATCAATCATTGCCATCTGTTCATCACTGAATCCAAACATTTTCTGCATCATCGCCAGACAACAGTTCATCTTCTCATCATCTGATGCCGTCTGCCAGTCTTCCTTCAGCCAGTTCAAATATGTGTTACCGTAATCCTTGCCGGATGCAACAACCAATTCCTCCGGAATTGTATATAAGCCAGAACCGATCGCCTCTAAATCACCTCTGTCTGGTTCATATTGATAGTCCTCGTCATGTATCAGCCGGACGGGATATACCACTTCCTCCCCGTATGTCTGCTTTTCAATTCCTTCGTTAAATGCATCTATTATCAGATTGCCAAGTTCAGTACCGAAATCTGCACCGCCCTCCGGATTCTCCAAAATCATCTTTACTGCTGTCTGCATCGTTGCACCTATTAAATCGGACGGATAAATAGCAATATTTACTGTATAATTATCATCCTCATCTTTTTCTGCATCACGCACTTCATATTTTGCCGAAGCAAGCATTTTCTTTGCCAGATCTTTTAGCTCATTCTGATCAGCTATTATTGCTCCTACTGCTTCAAATTCCTGGGCCAGCCCCTCCGCAAAATCATCCAGAAGTTCATCATATTCCTCCAGAACATCTTCTTTCTCTTCACCAGATAACTTTACATACTCGTCAACATCACCTTTCAGTTCTGCATCCATAACTGCCTGCATAACCTTTACCGGGTCAATCTCTGCTTTCTTGCTGCACCCTGTAAATGCTGCTGCAAACAGAACTGCGCCAGTCAAAACTGCCATAATCCTTTTTACTCGTATCATCTTTTTCATTTCGTTTCCTCCTCTTTTTAACATTGAAAATCATCATTTTTACTATACTCCATTTTATAAAGAATATCAAGAAGCCGCAGTTCTTTGCGGCTTCCATTAAGTCGATTAATAACCATTATCTTTTTTTATATAAATTTGCTATTAACCTTAATTTGAATATTTTGTTACCTTGTCGGCATCTGAAAACCTGCTAGTGCCTTGTTCAGATAGTCATTAAAAGGTTTCATGATTCTGAAAATCTCTGCTGCCTTTGCAAGAAATGTCTCTGCATCGATAAATTCTTCATCCTTTATCCGGTATTCCAGATACCAACTCTTAAATTTTAAATATTCCGCTTGCGGATGTTCTTTCTCATATCCCGCAGGAACATTCTTTAATGCCCTTCCCTGTACAGTGAAATATTTTTGAAACTCTGGCTTATGGGTAATCTTTTCCCATTCTTCGCCATTCTGGGCAATATAAGCCCGTATCATTGTTGTTGCATCTTTAAACATATCTGCAAATAATCCGCCGCCCAAAAAGGATTGATTATCGGGCTTTATCATAAGATAATATCCAACAGGGACAGGCAGCTTACCCTTGGAGGAAATATGGGCACGGAATGCAGGATTATAGGGTGATTTATCATGGCTGAAACGTGTATCCCTTACAACTTTAAAAGTAAGGTCTTTTGGATTGTTATGTAAAATGCTGCTATCAAACTTTCCGATTTCCAAAATTAACATCTGTAATAGTTCTTCAAACTCAGCATTTGCTTTTTTATAATCTTCTTTCTTAGCATGATACCAATCACGGTTATTATTCATGCCCAATGCCGATAAGTAATCTAAGATTTTCTGTGTATTCATAATCTATTTTCTCCTTTACGAATTCTGAATAATGGAAAACTGCGTGGAATCTAACAATTCCTGTATCAGATGCTTCGTGCGTTCAGGAGACTGGTAATACTTATAAAAAGAGAAATTCTGTGATAAGTCGTCAATATCTTCCATAGCTCTTTTTACATTAAGCAAAGTTTGGACAGAAATTTCTGCGGCTGCTGTGTAATCTAGTTGTAACGGATTTATTCTGTGACTTTGTATTGCATAATTCACTCTGTCTTTGCACTTGCATCTGCCGCTTCCATACTCTCCGCAATACTTTCCAAGAAATTCAGCCATTTTTTTGCGTATGCGGGAAAGCCGCTGGCGGTAAGCTTCTGGGGTCATTCCCAAAATATCTCCTGCAATACGGCTGTCAACCTTAAACATTGTACCCAATATAAAAATGCATCTGCTTTCCATATCAAGACATTGCAGCATCACATTAGTGCAGGACATTTTCAGTTCCTCCGCCAGAATATCCTTTTCCACATTCTGCGTTAAATCTGGCACATCATGTATTTTTCCGTTTTCTATATCATCCCCATAATACTCAAAACTCAACGGATAATGAGCAAACATATGCTTCTTGTAATTTCTCAAATGATTAGTTGCAATGCTAAATAACCATGTTGTAAATGAGCTGTCACCTCTAAAAGATGACAAATGTGTAATCATTTTCAGCAAAATGTCCTGTGTGGCATCCTCTGCATCCGAAAATGTACCGAGCATCCGCAGGGATAAATTGAATACAATTTCCCGCACACCTATAACAAGGGTTTCAAGGGCTTTTTTATCCCCTGCTGTGGCTTTGTTGACTAAAGCCTGTAATTCTTCATTCGTTTTTTTATTCATAGATTTTTACCTCCTACTTAATTAGACAACGCTCTCTTGCCTGTGTGACAGAAAAATATATTTTTATAAACTTTTGAAAATCATAAAAAGCCCTGGAAACCGAAGTCTCCAAGGCTTAATATTTATTTAGTATAATACGTGATTACAGATTACTCAACAATCTTAGCTACTGTACCTGAACCTACTGTACGTCCACCTTCACGAATAGCGAAACGAAGTCCTTCTTCCATAGCTACCGGATGAATCAGTTCAACTGTCATCTCTACGTTATCTCCAGGCATGCACATCTCGATACCTTCCGGCAGATCACAAACACCTGTTACGTCTGTTGTTCTGAAGTAGAACTGCGGACGGTAGTTGTTGAAGAACGGTGTATGACGTCCACCCTCGTCTTTTGTCAGAACGTAAACCTGACATGTAAACTTTTTGTGGCACTGTACTGTACCTGGTTTGATCAGAACCTGTCCTCTTTCGATCTCAGTTCTCTGAACACCACGAAGCAGAGCTCCGATATTATCTCCAGCCTGAGCCTCATCAAGAAGCTTACGGAACATCTCGATACCAGTTACAACTGTCTTCTTAATATCCTCATGGATACCAATGATCTCTACTTCGTCAGATACATGAAGTGTACCACGCTCTACTCTACCAGTAGCAACTGTACCACGACCTGTGATAGAGAATACGTCCTCTACAGGCATCAGGAACGGCTTATCTGTGTCACGTTCCGGATCTGGAATGTACTCATCAACTGTAGACATAAGTTCCATGATCTTATCTCCCCACTCACCCTGAGGATCTTCCAGAGCTTTCAGAGCAGATCCCTTGATGATCGGGCAGTCTGTGAAATCATACTCTTCCAGAACTTCTGTTACTTCCATTTCTACAAGCTCGATAAGCTCTTCATCGTCAACCATATCACATTTGTTCAAGAATACAACGATATACGGAACGTTAACCTGACGAGACAGAAGGATATGCTCCTTTGTCTGAGCCATAACACCATCAGTTGCAGCTACAACAAGGATAGCTCCATCCATCTGTGCAGCACCAGTGATCATGTTCTTAACGTAGTCAGCATGTCCCGGGCAGTCAACGTGTGCGTAGTGACGGTTGTCTGTCTCATACTCAACGTGAGCTGTAGAGATTGTGATACCACGCTCTCTCTCTTCCGGAGCTTTATCAATGTTCTCGAAATCTACTGCATCATTACCTGCAACTCTCTCAGACAGAACCTTTGTAATAGCTGCTGTCAGAGTTGTTTTACCATGGTCAACGTGTCCGATTGTACCAATATTACAATGTGGTTTGCTTCTTTCAAATTTAGCTTTAGCCATTTTGAATATCCTCCTTAATACTAGCACCTGTTCTCCAGGTTTTATTTAGTTTCGCTTTAGCTCGGCTAACTTTGATTATATTTCAAAATCAGCCGATTTTCAAGCACTTTTATTACAATTCTTTAAATTTTGAATTTTGTGTTATTCTTTTCTTTCATCCCCTTCTTGCCCTGCGGACAAGAAGTATCCCTCGCTTTCAGCTCGGTCAATTAGTCGTTTTTCGCAGATAATACCTTTTCCTGTACAGACTTCGGTACTGGCTCATACTTCTCGAAGAACATTGAGTAGTTACCACGTCCCTGTGTTCTGGAACGAAGGTCTGTAGAATATCCGAACATCTCGGACAACGGAACGTATGCGCGTACGATCTTACCGCCGCCAAGGTCGTCCATACCTTCGATACGGCCGCGGCGAGAGTTGATATCGCCGATAACATCTCCCATATACTCTTCCGGCATTGTTACTTCAACCTTCATAATAGGCTCAAGCAGTGCCGGAGCTGCCTGTTTCATAGCATCTTTAAACGCCATGGAACCTGCAATGTGGAATGCCATTTCTGAAGAATCGACTTCATGGTAGGAACCATCATATACATTTGCTTTGATACCTACAACCGGGAATCCTCCAAGGATACCGGACTTCATAGCCTCTTCAATACCTTCTCCGACTTTCGGGATGTATTCCTTCGGAATCGCGCCTCCTACTACTGTAGACTCGAAGAAGAATGTCTGCTCGCCATTGACGTCTGTAGGCTCAAACTTCACTTTACAGTGTCCATACTGTCCGCGTCCGCCGGACTGTTTAGCATACTTGCTGTCAACATCAACTGCTTTTGTAAAGGATTCTTTGTAAGCAACCTGCGGCGCGCCTACATTTGCCTCTACCTTGAACTCACGAAGAAGTCTGTCTACGATAATCTCAAGATGAAGCTCTCCCATACCTGCGATAATTGTCTGACCAGTCTCCTGATCTGTATGAGCGCGGAATGTCGGATCCTCTTCTGCAAGTTTCGCAAGAGATTCTCCAAGTTTTCCCTGGGAAGCCTTTGTCTTTGGCTCGATAGCAAGCTCGATAACCGGCTCCGGGAACTCCATAGACTCAAGGATTACCGGATGCTGTTCATCACAGATCGTATCACCTGTTGTTGTGAACTTAAATCCGATCGCTGCCGCGATATCTCCTGAGTATACCTTGTCAAGTTCCTGTCTCTTATTTGCATGCATCTGAAGAATACGTCCAACACGCTCCTTCTTGCCCTTTGTTGCATTCAGTACATAAGAACCGGAGTTCATTGTTCCTGAATATACACGGAAGTAAGCAAGCTTACCTACGAATGGGTCTGTCATGATCTTAAATGCCAGTGCGGAGAACGGCTCTTCATCAGAAGAGTGTCTCTCTACTTCGTTGCCATCCATGTCAACGCCCTGGATAGCCGGTACGTCAACCGGTGACGGCATAAACTCGATAACGGCATCCAACAATTTCTGAACGCCCTTGTTCTTGTATGCTGTTCCGCAGCAAACCGGAACTGCTGTACACTCACAAGTTGCTTTTCTCAAAGCTGCTTTCAGTTCATCAGTGGACGGCTCCTCGCCTTCCAGATAAGCCATCATCAGATCGTCATCCAGCTCGCAGATCTTCTCTACCAGCTCTGTACGATATAATTCTGCTTCATCCTGCATCTCTTCCGAAATATCGGTAATAGAAATGTCATCACCCTTATCATCATTATAGATGTAGGATTTCATTTCAAACAGGTCGATAACCCCTTTGAAATCTTCTTCTTTTCCGATCGGAAGCTGAATACAGATCGCATTCTTTCCTAATCTTGATTTAATCTGTTCTACTGCTCCGTAGAAGTTAGCGCCCAGAATGTCCATCTTGTTGATAAATGCCATTCTCGGTACATTGTATGTGTCAGCTTGACGCCATACATTTTCTGACTGAGGCTCTACTCCACCCTTGGCACAGAACACACCTACCGCTCCGTCCAGTACACGAAGTGAACGCTCTACCTCAACTGTAAAGTCAACGTGTCCCGGGGTATCAATAATATTGATACGGTGCTCAAGCGCACCGGCCTTCGGCTTGCAATTTTCCTGCAATGTCCAGTGACATGTTGTAGCTGCTGAAGTAATTGTGATACCTCTTTCCTGCTCCTGAGCCATCCAGTCCATAGTAGCAGTACCTTCATGAGTATCACCGATCTTATGGTTGATACCGGTATAGTACAGAATACGCTCTGTTGTCGTAGTCTTACCTGCATCGATATGAGCCATAATACCAATATTTCTGGTTCTCTCTAATGGATAATCTCTTCCAGCCATTATTGCCTCCTGTTAGAATCTATAATGAGCAAATGCCTTATTAGCCTCTGCCATCTTATGCATATCTTCTTTTCTCTTCACAGATGCTCCTGTGTTGTTAGCTGCATCCAGGATTTCATTTGCCAGTCTTTCTTCCATTGTCTTCTCGCCTCTTTTACGGGAAAACATGGTCATCCAGCGAAGCGCCAGAGCCTGTCTTCTTTCAGCTCTAACCTCGATCGGTACCTGGTAAGTTGCTCCACCGATACGTCTTGCCTTAACTTCCAGTACAGGCATGATGTTGTTCATTGCTTCCTCGAACACTTCGATGGCCGGCTTGTCAGCCTTTGCCTCAACTCTTTCAAATGCTCCGTATACAATCTTCTGTGCTACACCCTTCTTACCATCAAGCATGATATTGTTGATAAGTTTGGTAACAACTTTATTGTTGTATATTGGATCCGCTAATACATCTCTTTTCTGAGTATGTCCTTTACGTGGCACGGTCCTTCCCTCCTTAATCATATTTTCCGGATTTTCTCCGGGATTAATTCATCGGTACTCACATGTGTCCTCTATGGAATGTGTCGCGGCCGCGGGACTTATGATTAAAATCCGCAACCTTTACCTGACATGCAAAATGCATTGTCAGATACGATTCATAGTTCTGTTTGTGATACGATTTAACATATTAGTTACTTGTTTTTGCTAATTCTTACTAAGGCAGTTCTTCTTACTAAGCTCGAAACCACCTCGCTAAGCTCCGAAGAACAATCCTCGCACTAACTTCATGCTGCGCTTAACAGCTTGCATTCACTAAGTGCTCTGGATTTATTTAGCGTCTTTCGGTCTCTTAGCGCCGTACTTAGAACGAGCCTGTCTTCTCTTAGCAACACCTGCTGTATCCAGTGTACCACGAATGATGTGGTATCTTGTACCTGGCAGGTCCTTAACTCTTCCTCCACGGATCATAACAACGCTATGCTCCTGAAGGTTGTGTCCCTCACCCGGGATGTAGCTTGTTACTTCGATTCCGTTAGACAGACGAACTCTGGCGATCTTTCTCAGAGCTGAGTTAGGCTTCTTCGGTGTAGCTGTCTTAACTGCTGTACAAACACCTCTCTTCTGCGGTGCAGATACATCAGTCGCACGTTTCTTCAAAGAGTTATAACCCTTCTGAAGAGCCGGTGCTGTAGATTTCTTTTCAGAAGTCTGACGTCCTTTTCTAACTAACTGGTTAAATGTTGGCATTCTTTTCACCTCCTATGATATTCGTTACCTCTGCCGGTATGGCCTGAGGGGTTGCAGATAATATAGTTATTATCTTTGTCTTACTGAATGAAAATCTATTCAATAAGAGCTTGTTATATCCGCGCACAAAAATATAACGTATTCCTATGCACGCTAAATTAGTTTATTACGTTTTTATTGGAAAGTCAAGGGATTTTATTTATATTTTTTTTAATATGCCTTGCCCCAGTATACCATGTGTTTTGCCGGTTTTCCGCAGCATACACATACATCAGAAATCTGCTCCTGCTCTTTTGGAATACATCTGGAGGTCACGCCGCCAGTCTGTTCTTTAATCGCTTCTTCACAAGCTTCATCTCCGCACCACATCGCTTTAATAAATCCTGTCTCATTTTCAGCAGTTTCTTTCATCTTATCCATATTGTCTGCTGTGTGGATATGAGAATCCAAAAATGCCTTTGCTTTGTCGAACAGAGAAGTCTGTACAGTCTCCAGAATTTCAGAGAGTTTTGTTGTCACTTCGTCGATCGGAACGACAATCTTTTCTCTTGTGTCACGGCGTACTACAACAACCTGTCCGTTCTCGATATCCTTCGGACCGATTTCAATACGTGCCGGAATTCCGAGCATTTCCTGCTCACTGAACTTCCATCCCGGGCTCTTCTCAGAATCATCAATTGCCGCACGGTAGCCTGCTGCCTTCAATGCCGCCAGCAGTTCCTGTGCCTTATCCAGCACGCCTTCTTTGTGCTGTGCGACCGGAATCACACGAACCTGTACAGGTGCTATATGAGGCGGAAGCACCAGACCGCTGTCATCGCCATGTACCATAATGATTGCCCCTATGATACGGGTAGACAGTCCCCATGAAGTCTCATATACGCTGTGAAGCTTATTTTCCTTATCTGAATAACTGATACCATATGCATCTGCAAATCCATTTCCGAAGAAATGACTTGTGCCGGACTGCAGCGCCTTGCCGTCGTGCATCAATGCTTCAATCGTATAAGTATCCTGTGCTCCCGCAAATTTTTCACTCGGTGTCTTTTTGCCTGTCACAAGCGGAATCGCAAGCTCCTGCTCTACAAAATCTTTATACACATCACGCATCAGCAGTGTTCTTTCTTCTGCTTCTTCATAAGTTGCATGAATGGTATGTCCCTCCTGCCACAAGAACTCTCTGGAACGAAGGAACGGTCTTGTCGTCTTCTCCCAGCGCAGTACAGAACACCACTGATTCCATACCTTCGGCAGATCACGATAAGACTGTACGGTCTTGCTCCATACATCACAGAACAATGTCTCTGATGTCGGACGGATACAGAATCTCTCCTGCAGCGGCTCTGTCCCTCCCTGTGTTACCCATGCAACCTCCGGCGCAAATCCTTCAATATGATCTTTTTCTTTCTGAAGCAGCGCTTCCGGGATCAACACCGGAAGGTAGACATTTTCCACACCCGTTTCTTTAAAACGTGCATCCAGGTTTTTCTGGATATTTTCCCAGATCGCATACCCGTTAGGCAGATAGTTCAGACATCCCTTTACTCCTGAATAATCACAGAGCTTCGCCTCGCGCACAACATCTGTATACCACTGTGCGAAATCCACATCGCGTGCGGTAATGGATTCTACTAATTTCTTTTCTTTTGCCATCGTTCTTTTCCTTTCTTTCATATATAAGTATTTCTGTATCAAATTCAGGAGCCTCCCTAAGCGGAACAATTATATTTCACAAGAATTAGAAAACCGCCGGAATCCGCTCCCTCAAAAAGGGACCGAAAAATCCGGCGGTACCACCCTAATTAACCACATTGCTGTGATTCTCTCTTACACCGTTAACGCCGGTTCTACGCTGTATTTTCATACAAAAGCTCCCAAGCCGGTTCCATCTGTTCCCCGCAGGATATTCCCACCAATCGATCCCTCTCTGTGCCGGTTTCTGCATGTACTAATCTTGTTCAACGCCTCTTTGTTATATTCTTTTGATTCCTTGAGATTTTACCCGATAAAAACCAAATTGTCAAGGTTACGTTCACACGGGTCTGCACATTTACTGCACTGAATGTAAAGTTACTGTTCACAGCAGCAGGCTGTGAACAGTAACAATGTAAATATCGTGCTGTAAATATTCCTGTCATACTACTGGTCATTTGAAAAAGAATCTGATATAATCTTTACCAAATTATTCACATTATGATTTTCAAGAAGGAGAACTAAATTATGAACTTTACCTTTGCACATAACAATCTAAATGTATATGATCTGGATAAGTCTCTGGCTTTTTATAAAGAAGCTCTCGGACTGACCGTCACACGTACAAAAGACGCATCTGACGGCAGTTTCAGGCTTGTTTATCTCGGTGATGGTGTAACGCCGCATCTGTTAGAGCTTACATGGCTGCGAGACATGGATCGTCCTTATGAGTTAGGTGACAATGAAATCCATCTGGCATTTACAGTTGATGATTATGACGGTGCCCTTGCAAAGCACAAGGAAATGAACTGTGTATGTTTTGAAAATCCGGCTATGGGTATTTATTTTATTGAAGATCCGGACGGATACTGGCTGGAGATTGTACCGAAAAGATAACGTAACTGCATGCATTTATTTTCCTGAATCTTTTTCATGTTCCGTATTCTCCAATATGACCGACTCCCCACGGGCAAGCGTGATCTCACAATACCGGTCAATAGTTCTCTCCTCAGTCCTTGTGCCCTGATACCGGATCCGCACCCTCCTCATGTCTGTTTCTACCACACACGGCTCACCTGCCAGACTTTCAATCTCAATCCGGCTCGTTCTGCCGTTCTCATACACCGCAGAAACCCGGAATCCGCCCTGTGCAGAGAACCTGTCGAACGATGCTTCTTTCCATTCTTTTGGCATCGCCGGGAATACACGGATCTTACCGCCCCAGCTCTGTAACAAAAGCTGCTGGATGCATTCTGCCGCTGCAAGCGGAGTTTCAATTACCGGTCCTGCCTCCTGATACATGGAGTTCTCTGTGATATGACCATCCAGCAGACGCTGGATATATTCCAATGCTTCTGTTCCTCTTTGATATGCACTATACATCAATGACGCCCCCACATAAGAGAACCCAAGAATATCTCCCTTATAAGAAAACCAATGACGAATTGACTTTTCGAGCAAGTCCCACGAATCACTATTTTCTCTATTTACCAGATACAATGGAACGTGCATCATCAAATGAGAAAAATGCCGGTGTGTTTTTGCGTAAGGCACCCCTTTTCCGATCATATATCCTGTTTCGTCTTCCGGATATGCTGCAAGTTCCCTGCATACATCTTGCCAGATATCCTCTTTTTCATCTGACACATCCAGAATCTTCACAATCTCCAGCAGAGTTTTACATCCCCAGCGTAATAGGCTTAAGTCATAATTGCAGTCTTCACACCTTTCGCCATATTCTGGTGAATCCGTTGGAGGCAAATGCCATTTCCCATCTCTGCCTTTCCATATAAAATGCAGATAATAATTAATACTTCTTCGCAGCAGCGGATATAAAAGCTGCTGCAGCATCTCCTTATCCAATGTCATCCGGTAATACAACCAGCAATCATGCAGCGTCCATGTCAGATTACCCAGCTCTACAAACTGCGCCCCATTATCAATACGCGGATCTGCTGCTTTTGATTTCAGATTATAAGTTGTATTTGTCCCCATTGCGCTGGAATCATAACGGTATTCCGGCGCTACATTTTCAATCAGGTCATCCTGATATTTTGCCAGATGACGATTCAGGGAATCAGCCTGTTCCAATCGCCCGGATGTATAAAGCGGCCAGTAACTAAGCTGTACATTTAAGTTCCACCATGTTCCCGGCCACGGAGTTGTACTAAGCCATACTCCCTGATTATCCAGCACCGGACTGTCACGATGAAGCGTACTGCCCAATTTGTACATCTGTCTCCAATAAAAAGCCTGTAACCTTTTGTCAGGAATCTCTAAACCACTCAGCTCATAATAACGCTTCCACCATTCTTGATGTGCATTTTTATATTCTGTATTTTTTTCTCTCCGTAATACATCTCTGACTTCTTCTGGATGTAGATTTTGTTTCTGGTCAATGGTCACAAAAAGCTTATTTTCATTTATATCATACTGGCAGACAGTAACCGTACGATAGTCATTTGCCAGTTGTTGTTCACTTATCACTTCCGAAACAACTCCGTCCACATCTTGTATGGTTACTTTTGGCAATTCATTCTTCTGGTAATTCTGGTCCACCCGAAATTCTTCCTTCTTTTCTATTCCAAAGCTTTGACGCGGACTGACCGCTTCACGCGGAGTAAAGCGCCAGTTTTGTACCTCTCCCGATTTCTGTTCTATCACAATAACCGGCTGTTCGGCACATATATAAAACCGGCATGAAATTTCCGAAATAACACCACCCTTTTGCCGTTTCCTCAGAAGAAGATCAGTCCGCCCAAGATAAATATCTGTATGCATTTCAAATTCCACACAACCAATATCCTCTCCCCCTAACATTGGAACGGGGTACTCCATATATCCGATCGGAAGCCGTGGATTATCAAACTGCTTTGCCATCCAGAAATCTCGGGATGGTCTTCTGTCATATACTTTATTGCATCCCAGTTCCATATGCAGATACCATACTCCATCCCTGTTTACAAAATAAATCATACTTCCCAGGACACCATTTCCGTGAAATGCCCCTCTGGTCCAGTCCTGAGGCAAATCACGTACATTGTTCCAATAAAAATCCCCTTTTTTTACACTTTCTGCCCGATTCATGTAACTCATCTCATCCTTTCACAGAGCCTGCCGTCAATCCCTCAACAAAATAACGGTTCATAAACAAATATACGATTACCATCGGGAAAATAGACAAAACACTTCCTGCGATCATAATATTCCAGGCTGAAATGCCTTCTCCCATATCTTTCAAAGCAATAACCCCAACTGTCAGCGGCTGGATTTCCGGTTTTGACAAGGACAATGCCAACGGAAGCAAATAACTGTTCCATGCATTTTTGAATGCAAACAATGCGACTGTCGCCAGAATCGGTTTGCTCAAAGGTAAAATTATCAGATAAAATTTCCTAAAAAAGCTACATCCATCCATCTCTGCCGCTTCATCAATCTCTTTACTGATACTCACCATATAGGATTGCATCAGCATGACGAGAAACGGAAGCCCGGATGCTGTCTGTGTAATGATAATACTCCAGATATTTCCCATCAGATGCAGCCGCTGGCACATATTAAAAATAGGAAAGATCAACACCACATTCGGAATGAACATAACCAGTCCCAATACTGCCACAAGCGCCGGTTTTGCACGGAACGTTGTCCTTGCCAGCACATATGCCGCCATAGAGCCAACCACCAGCGTCAAAACAACTGTCACCCCGGAAATCACCAGACTATTGATCGTATACTGTGCAAAATTCGCTTCTTCCCATGCCTTTGTATAACTGGAAAAGTCCCATACTTCCGGAAGAATATTAGATCCTCCATTTAAGAACTCCACACTGCTCTTAAAGGATCCAAAGAATGCATAAATCAAAGGAAATGCACAAAACACAGCCACTAAAATTAATACAACATAGCTACCCAGCCTTCCGGCTGTAACTTTATTTTTCCGCATGACACTCATCTCCCTTCATCGCTTCCGAATTTCTTACTTGTAAGCAAGAAATAAATTGCGCCAACCGCTGCTGTAATAAATGTTGCACATACACTGACTGCCGATGCATATCCCTGTTGTGCCCCCGTACTGTTAAAGAAGTAATCATATATGTACAATGCCATAACAGACGTCCGGTTTCCGGGACCGCCTCCTGTTAAAACCTTTACTGAATCAAACAACTGGAAGCCATTCAAAATACACATCATCGAAATTACCTGGAACATCTGCCCCAGCATCGGGAACGTAATATTTTTAAACTGCTGCCATTTTGAAGCGCCGTCAAGTGTAGCACTTTCATATAATTCCGCCGGTATCTTCTGGATCGCAGCCAGAAACAAAATCATCAAATATCCGACTTGACTCCATGTATTCAACAGAATAATGATGACTTTTGCACTAAATACATTACCCAGCCACTCAACCGGACGGTTAATTAATCCTGTATTGATCAATATCCCATTTACAATTCCGTTATAAGAAGAAAACATAAAGAAAAAAATAATACCGATGATCGCCGTACTCGTTACATTAGGTAAAAAAATGATCGTACGAAAGAAATTCTGTCCTTTAATCTTGCTGTTTACAAGTACCGCCAGAAGCAAAGAAAGAGGAATCTGTATCACATATGCCATAACCGTAAGCTGAAATGTATTCAGAACTGCATTCCACCAGCTTCCGTCACGAAACATACGAAAATAATTGTCCAGACCGATATATACCGGATCTGTAAATCCGTTATATTTCATAAAACTTAAGTATACAGACTCAATTAACGGATATGCACAAAATAAAAAAAATAAAACCAGCATCGGCAAAAGCATCAAAAACATTTGAATATGCTGTGCCCGCTTCCGGTTTCTGCTTGTTACCGCTTTATTCATCACTATCCCTCCTGCTCTCTCATTTATTTTACTCTTTTCAGCTTCCATGTATCAGGGAGAGGACACCTCCCTCTCCCTGATACATTCTATGGTCTATCTTGTATAATAATCAAACCCTTCCGGTTTCAGATCTGCCTCTTCTAAGAGTCCTTCATCCAATGCATTTGATAATGCACTATTGTACGTTTCTGAAAGTTTAGATAACTCAGCGTCAATATCCACTTCTTCACTGTTGATGATCAAAAGTGGGTAAACTGTATCTCTGTCGTCTCCTTCCAGTGTCAGCATAGTATGCGGAGTTACAACAAAGGATGACAATTCTTCTGTACCTGTAGTCAGTCCGACACTTCCCTTAAGTGCCTTTACTTCTTCTTTTGCGTTAATTTCTTCATTTACGCTGTCAAGCAGTGACAAAGAAGGTGCTACCATGGACGCATCCTTTCTTGCCGGCGCTGAATATACATTGTGAAGCAAATAATTAATTGCTTCAAATGCTTCTGCCGGATGCTCGCTTGTAGATGCAATGCAATGTCCGCTTTCAAGCATCAGATAATCCTTGGCTCTCTCAGTCCCTTCGAACACCGGAACTGCTGCCACATCCCAATTCGTTACATCACCGCCTTCAATCTCATTGTTATATCCATTTACCATCCAACTTCCGTCAAAGTAAATACCAATCTTATTTGCAATAAAGTTTGCGCGGATCACTTCAATATCCAAGGATTCTGCTCCCGGCATTACCAGTCCCTCTTTATACATCTTTGCAAAATATTCAATAATCGGTTTCTGCTTTGCAAAGTCAAACTGTCCTGTTGTAAAATCAAAACCATACGGTCCTGTCAAGCCGGAAAGAATTGCAATATCATCAACATTTCTTTCCCATGTAGATCCTGTTTTTATCGGAAGTCCGAAACCATAAAATTCTCCGTCGCCTGCTTCTGTGATCGCCTTCGCAGCATCATACATTTCTTCCAGAGTTGCCGGGAACTCATCCGGGTTCAGCCCTGCCTTCTCAAACAGGTCTCTGTTATAATACGCACGGATATATCTTGTCATATGCGGAATCGCATATACCTGTCCGTCAATATTATATTTCGTAAATGCAGACGGATTGAACTCTGCTTCCAGATCTTCTGTAATATAATCGTTCATCGGTGCCGCCAGACCTGCCTCCATATAAGAAAGCGGATTCCCCAGACCGCTGATTTCAAAAATATCCGGTAATTCTTTGCTCTGACTTGCCAGCTTCAAAACTTCCTCGTAATTATCCCCATAGCACTCTACTGTTACATGAATTTTATCCTGAGATTCGTTAAACTCATCCATTGTAATTGTCTGATTGTTTTCTGCGGAACTGGCTCTTGCCCACATAGTCAGCTCAATTTTGTCAGCGGATTCGCCATTCTTTTTACTTTCTGGTTCACTTTTTTCCTCTCCGCCGCAGGCTGTCAGCCCTAATGACATAGAAAGGGCCAGTAACAATGCAATTCTTTTTTTCATATCATTTCCTCCTCGTCTGCTCTTTATATTTGTTCTCTTTATTGCATGGTCTTATTATAAATGCTATAATTTTTTTTGAAAATGTGAAAAAATTATGTGCAAAGGGGGAAATATTTTATGTGGATAATAAAAAAAAACAGCCTCGCAACAAAATTATTCTTCAGTTATCTAATGCTGGTTATATTGCCCTTCCTGATTTCCACACTTGTATTAAGTTCCACTTCCTCATCTAATATAGAAACAAATACCCTGTCCTATATCAATCTGTTTGTTGAACAGCTTTCTTCAAACATTGACCGCTATATCGGTGAAATGGACCGAATGACAAAAGTATTAACTCTCGATCCTCAACTATGTGATATGTTAACGCAGCCCGAAGATCATGATAAAATAAGCAACTATCATAATACACAATACTTGGAAACAGAAATTTTAAAACTAATGACCCAGCAGCCAAGCATTCGGAATGTCACCTTCGCCGGAATAAATGGAATGGTGTACAGCGGTCCATCTAATAGAATTCAAGATAAAGAGGCTTTTTTTGAAATGACTCGTTCGGATTTCTCTGATCAGTCAAATCCTAACCTGCATCTTTCTGCTGCACATATTCCCTTTTATTTGTTGGTTAATTTTCAGCAGAACAAGGAACCTGTATTCACCCTTACCCGTTTTCTATATACTAATGACCGCCAAAAAATCGGCTGCATTGTTCTTACCATGACATGCCAGGACCTTTTAAAAGCAATCAATATTAACCCGTCACTTTTAGAAAGCGGTGCACGAATCGTAATTACCAACAAAGAAAATCAAATTGTGGCAGATACTTCTGAAAATTTTGTTGTTGAAAATCTAAATAATCCTTCATATACTGAATTTTTAATTACAAAAGAAGAATCCGATAAAAATCTATGTTTTTCTAATGGCTCCGGTCTTTTAACTTCCACCGTTGTCATCAATAAAAACCAGCTTTTCAAAAGCACTTTGGATTTCAAGCGGACTGTCGCTGTGCTGATGCTTTTGCTGATCGGTATTATCATCCTTCTGTCTGCTTACTTTACACGCAGACTGGTTCAGCCCCTTAAAGTGTTGAGAGATGCCGCGAATGAATTTGCATCCGGTAATTACTCAATTCGGATACCTGTTACCTCAAGTGATGAAATCGGCGATCTTTGTGCAAGCTTTAACTTCATGGCTAAACAAACCGAATATCTGTTAGATCGTGTATACCAGCACCAGCTTGCTACAAAACAGGCACAATTGGAAGCATTGCAAAACCAGATCAGCCCGCATTTTTTACATAACACACTTGAGATCATCCGTATGAAAGCACTGATTAATAATGATAAAGAAGTCGCTCTTATGGTACAGACACTTGCCAAACTGTTCCGCATCACATTAGACCGCACTAGTAATATCGTAAAGATCAGAGACGAACTTGAACACGTTGAAACTTATTTAACAATTCAAAACACACGCTTTAACAATCGTTATAAATTCACAAGCCTTGTGCCTGAAAAGTTTCTGGAATGCTCCATTATCAAACTGACCTTGCAGCCGCTTGTAGAAAATGCGGTCAAACATGGATTTTCGCGTACATTCGGAGATGAGGAAATTCAAATCCGTGCTCTGGAAGACGGTTCTGACTTAATCATTCAAGTAATTGATAACGGTGTGGGCATTGAACCTGAGAATCTGGAACGAATACACAAAAACTTAAATCACCTTGATATGCCAGACCGCGCCATTGGACACAACAGCATCGGTATCGTAAATATTTCTGACCGTATCCGTCTGGAATACGGTGAAAAATATACGCTTCAGTTATATGAAAATATTCCCCGGGGTACTATCGTGGAATTTTGCATTCCCCAAAATTATACACTTGAAAAAGTACCTGATCCGGAATAAAATGTTGTCGAATACATAAGAAAGGGAAAATGTTATGAAAACCTACCGCGTAATACTCGTAGATGATGAACCGATCATCCTGCAGGGACTGCAGATTCTGATCAACTGGGCTTCCTATGGTTTTGAGATTGTCGGCTGCGCTTCTGATGGCGCTGAAGGCCTGCATCTGATTCAGACATTATCGCCTGATCTTGTTATATCAGATATACAAATGCCGAACATGAGCGGTGTTGAAATGATCAGTCAGGCTCATGATATATATCGCTGTAAATATATTGTATTAAGCGGATATTCCGATTTTTCTTATGCCCAGCAGTGTATCTCTTACGGGGTACAGGAATATCTTCTGAAACCAGTTATAGAAGAGGAATTAATCCAGGCTTTGGAAAAAGTAAAACTTTGCATTGATTCCGAAGCTGCTTCGGATGCTGCGATGACACAGCTTGATGATCTGAATCAGCAGCTCCATATACTGGCAGCAGATGAATTTTTACGGGATATCTCCAACTCTTATTTTGAAACAGACGAAGACTTTTATCATTCGCTGTCAGATTATGCACTGCAATTTCCGAAAGGGGAACATTATCTCGCAGTCTCTTTTCAAACCTCATCATCTGATAACATTTCACTGCTGCGTGATGTGCTGACAGAACAATTGGATGCCTTCGGCTGCAATTATTTACTGTTTTACTATGGTAACAATACCTATATGTGTCTGTTTACATTTTCCGAAAATTGTACTGCTGCCGAAACACATAAAGATATCCAGCAGCTCCACACACAGATTACAGCCTGCTGGAAAGCCGATTTATGTATCGGGATCGGAAAACTTGACACACAGGTACGAATGCTTCCGCTTTCCTGCCAGCAGGCATTACACGCACTTTCCTTTAAGATTATCCGCGGCGCAAATTCTGTCAATCCATTTGACAGCACTCTGCAAAATGCACATTTTATCCAGACAATTCCGGAAGAACTTTGGAATACCTACCGGCAAAGTCTGCTGCAGTCAAACTTTGCAAGTATTTCCGGTGCAATACAGAAGATTTTCCGATATATGACAACAGTATCAAAAATGCCTGTTTTAGGAATCCATATTAATACGCTGAACCTGATTATGACGTGCATCCAATATTTGTCAGAATTGCAGACATTTCCGGGCGTCTCTTACGATGATTCTAATTTTATGACACAGATTTCCACGATCCAGACAGCAGAAGAACTGGAAAAATATACAGAAAATATGGTTTACAGCCTGATTAATAACAATCGTGATGTCGAAATTGCGAAACCGACGGAATTAATCCAAAGAGTAGAAAATTATATCAATGAAAATTATCTGGAAGATTTATCATTAATGAATATTGCCCGGGTATTTTACATCTCACCGATTTATCTAAGCCAGACATTTAAAAAGCAAACAGGGCAGCTATATCTAGACTATATCACACAAGTAAAGATCAATGCAGCCAAGAAAATGCTTCTGACTACAGATTTGCTGGTATATGAAATTGCAGAACAGTTACACTATAAAGATCCCAAATATTTCAGTAAATTGTTCGAGAAAAAAACAGGTAAAAAACCCAGTGAATTTCGGAAGAATCCAAACTAAGTCATTACACGGACGGTTATTTATGGTTACTGTTCACACGGCATCTTGCACTGCGCTGCAAGGTGTCCGACCAGTGAAGTGATGACGCGATATATCCAGCCCCTCGCCGAAGGCGACTTAAAATGGGCTGGATACTGTTACTGGAGCACCCACAGGGTGTGAACAGTAACTATTTATGATTTGCTGTACTAGCTATTTCAAATAAAACCTGTTATAATCTTTACGAAATTACTAAAATGCCTTTTTGAGGAGAATTTTCACGGAGGCTCTGCGAATGAAAGAGAAATTAAAACACTTTTCGGCGCTTACTTTCAGTACTTTGGTTATGGCTGCCGGCATTTATTTTTTCAAATTTACCAACAACTTCACCTTTGGAGGCATTACAGGTCTCGCTGTACTGATCGCAAAAACCGGATTCATGTCCGCCGGCGACTTTACTTTTGTTACAAACATGCTGCTTCTGGTTCTGGGATTCATTATCCTCGGTACAAAGTTTGCCGCAAAGACAGCTTATTGCAGTATTCTGCTGTCTGTTGCCCTTTCCGCATTGGAGCGTCTCTGTCCGATGAGCAGTCCACTGACCGACCAGCCGATGCTGGAGCTTTGTTTTGCGATCGCACTGCCGGCGCTCGGAAGCGCAATTCTGTTTAATATCGGTTCCTCCAGCGGTGGCACGGATATCATGGCCATGATCCTGAAGAAATATTCTAGTTTCGATATTGGGAAAGCCCTTCTGATCACTGACATTGTAATTACAGTTGCAGGCTGTTTTGTATTTGATATCGAAACCGGACTGTACTCTTTCCTCGGTCTTGCGATCCGTTCCTTTATGATTGATAACTTCATCGAGAGTTTTAATCTCTCCAAATATTTCAACGTAGTGTGCGACCATCCTGACCCAATTTGTGATTTTATCACTCATGAACTTGGGAGAAGCGCCACAGTCTGTCAGGCACAGGGCGCATTTTCCGGAAAAGACAAGTATATTATCTTTACAGCCCTGAACCGGCCGCAGGCGGTAAAGCTTCGTAACTTTATCAAAGCAAATGAACCGGAAGCATTTATTTTAATTTCCAACACAAGCGAGATTATCGGAAAAGGATTTCACAGTATTTAAAATACAAAAAGTAATTACAAGGAGGTTTACATATGAAGGGAACAGGAAGAAAAAATGCCTGGGCATTATTCTTACTCATTTTATCAGGAATCGTTTTAGGCGGATTTATAGGCATGCTGGCAGAAGGCATTTCCTGGCTTAGCTGGCTTTCTTACGGTCAGTCGTTCGGACTAGACGCCCCGATCGTCTTAAATCTGGGAGTGCTCTTAATAACATTCGGACTTTCGATTAAAATTTCCATTGCAAGTATCGTCGGCATCCTCATTGCGATTCTGATTTATCGTCTTTTATAAAATATGACGCCAACTGGAAAAGGGGCAGTCGGAAATGATTATTTCCCGATCGCCCCTTTTTGACTTTTATTACCCATGAATCTGTAATAACTTCTGCTTCAGATCATTTTCCAATTTTACCATCTCAGCCTCTGCCGCACGGCGCTTTTCTCTGCCTTCCTGCTGAATATGCATCACTTCATCCAGTGTTGAGATCAGCGATTCATTTGTCGCCTTCAATGTCTCCATATCTACTATACCCCGCTCAGATTCCCTCGCAGTATCCAGTGTTGCCATCTTAAGCTTCTCCGCATTCTTCTTCAGCAATTCATTGGTCATATCTGTCACTTCACGCTGTGCCGCAGCCGCCTGTGCAGAATGCTCCACGCCCAGAGCAAGCACCATCTGACTCTTCCAGAGCGGAATTGTATTCACTATAGTGGACTGAATTTTCTCTACCATCATCGTATCGTTGTTCTGCACAAGACGAATCTGCGGTGCAGTCTGTATAGAAATCTGGCGTGTCAGTTCAAGGTCATGAATTTTTTTCTCGAATCTGCCGCACATAGAATCCAAGTCCCGTGCTGCCTGTGCGTCCTCCGCCAGTCCGCTCTGTTGTGCTCTCATAGTCAGTTCCGCCAGTTTCGCGGCACGCACTTCTTCCAGCTTTTTCTTCCCCGCCATAATGTACATTGTCAATTCTTTAAAATATGTCAGATTCAGCTCATACATTTTGTCCAAAATCGCAACATCCTTCAATAACTGTACCTGATGATTCTCCAGAACCTTACAGATTTCATTGATGTTCGTTTCTGCTTTCGCATATTTCGCCTTCATTGCGCTGATCTTATTGGATCCTTTTTTGAAAAATCCAAGAAATCCTTTTTCCTCTTCTTCGTCGAAATCTTTCAATTCTTTCACAACACCAGAAAGCAGATTACCAATTTCCCCCATATCTTTAGTTTTTACATTTTCCAGAGCAGTTTCAGAAAAATCCGCCATCTTCTTCTGTGTTCCCGCCCCATACTGCAATATCATCTGTGAATTGGTCAGATCAATCTGCTCTGCAAACTTTGCTACTGCCTGCTTTTCTTCCGCTGACAGTACATCTTCTTCTGCAATTGATTGTTCTTTCTTTATTTCCACAACCTCCTGTCTCGTCTCCTTAAAAGGATCCAGAGTCAATGTTGGTGTTGCGATATCTGCAAATTCGTTATTCATGCTTCAAGTCCTCCTTGTTATTGGACATTTATTTATTTTGTGCTCCTCTTAATCCATCCTCTGTCAGACCTTCCTGCGCCAGCATTGTATGCAGCACGGAAATATCCGATGACACATCCCACGCTGTATCCTGGAACAGACTGTCCAAAAGCTTCTCAAACGCAACATTCAATGTGTCCAGTGTCTTTTCAATTTCTCTCTTGGAAGAAATGATATTCTCTCCCTGTATTGGCTGACTATCCAAATCTTCGTATGCTTCCAGCAGTTTTACCGTCGTCGGCAGATAATACTCCATCATCCGGTGCAGATCGGAAACGATATCAGGATTCTGCTCTACTCTGTCAAATATTTTATCTACAAGCAGTTCAATTCTGGAAATCTTCGCTGAAATCTCTTCTCCCGGAATAGCATCATTACAAGCCCGGATTTTGCGGATATACATTTCCCCCGCCTGTATCACTTCCTTCACCTCCGGTGACAGGCTGCGATTGCCTTGTGCTGCTGTCTCCTGTGCCTGTTTCTGCTGTTCCTCTTTTACCTTCTGCTTCTTCTCCCGCTCTTCCATTTCTACACGGTTCATTAACTCTGTAAACTGCTGATATGCCTTATGCGTTACCATCAGACAGGTATTCTTTGAATCTAGATGTCCTTCCTTAAACCACCCTTTCTGAATCATCTTTTCCAAATCCTGTACGATATACTTCTTATTCTTACCAGTCTGCGCCTGTAATTCTTTGATGTCACAATACTCTCTGCCTCCAATTGTACGAATATAATTGCGAAACCTGCGCACTCTGCCGAGTATTTTAGTCCCCACAGCCCCTGCGCTTCCAAAAATAACAGTTGGAATTCCGGTCAACACCAACGCTCCCCAGAAACCAATACTCATATCTCCTGAAGCCAATCCTGCCACAAGTGTCAGCAACAGACCAATTGCTGAAATTCCGCCGATTCCATATCCCACAACAGAAAGCCCCATTCCGCCGATTCTCGCCGGAGTTGCTGCACTATACACTGCCGGAGTTGTACTTCCGTACGCAAGACTTCCCGAAGCACTGTTAAAGTCCTCTCCCTGATACCGGTATCCACCCCCGCTGTAAGCATTCCCCTGCTGCCTTTGCCTCTGTGCATCCGCCCGCCGTCTCTTCTCTTCTTCCTGTCTTCGTCTCTGCGCCGCCTGTTCCTGCTGACTCCGGATATTTTCATTGACCACATTCCCCACATTGCGCATAGTGTGTGAAAAATAATCCACTGCCCCGTTGACAGTATCTGAAATTGTCCGGTTCAGCATACTATAATCCCGTGAATCAATCGCATCCTGTACATTTCTGCGGATTTCCTCACCAAATCTTTCCCAATCACGGTTCTCCATCTGTGACCTCCCGCCTTCTTTTTCTTGACCTAGAAAAACATTTTATTTTATAATCAGTTTAGACAGATTTAGAGCAAAAGTCAAGAATGGAGAAACATTTTATGGAACTGAATATTTTATATGAGGATAACGATATCATTGTCTGTGTCAAACCTGCCGGAATCGCTGTACAGAGCAGTCATATCGGCGCCCCTGACATGGTCAGTCTTCTCAAAAATCATTTACATGCATCCTCCCCCAGCAGGTCTCCTTACCTCGCTGTCATCCACCGTCTGGACCAGCCGGTAACCGGTCTCCTTGTATTCGGAAAAAATAAAAAAGCCGCTGCCAAGCTCACACGCCAGCTCACGGGCTCTGGATTCGGCAAGCATTATCTTGCTGTTCTAAGCAGTATACCTGCAATTGAAGAAGCAGATCTGACTGATTATATGGTAAAGGACGGACGCACCAATACATCCCGTATCTGTAGAAAAGATACTCCCAATGCAAAAGAAGCACGGCTTCATTATAAATTAATCAAAAAAACAAAAGCTTCCGCCGTTGCAGACATCACTCTGGACACCGGACGCCATCATCAGATCCGTGTACAAATGTCTGCCCTAGGCTGCCCCATCCTCGGAGACACCAAATACGGCGCGCCTGCTGCGGATCAGCTTCATCTGTATGCCTGCCGGCTGACCTTCCACCACCCGACCGGGGGGCAACTGTTGGAATTCAATCTAAATATTTCCGACATTCTCTGATTCACACTTGGCAGCCCGGAATTAAAAGAGAATACTAATTTTCAAAATACAAACCATACAGCAATAAGATTACTGCACGGCGAATCTTTATAAATCAGCAGGCACCCGGAAATCTCCGAGCGCCTGCTGATTTACTATTCTTCCGTATCCGGTTCTTCTTCTAATACAGTATTATATCTCTCCAATATGGTGTCCTGAATTTTCTCTCTCGTACCAGAATTAATCGGATGTGCTATATCACGATATTCACCATCTAATGCCTTCTTGCTCGGCATTGCGATAAACAGCCCCTTTTCTCCTTCAATCACCTTAATATCATGTACTACAAATTCATCATCGATTGTAATAGATACTACAGCTTTTAACTTCCCCTCTTTTGCGACTTTACGAACGCGCACATCTGTAATTCTCATTTGTTCAGTCTCCTTTCATCGTCCTGCTCTGTCCGGCAGGCTCTACATTGCATATCTATCGTTCTTTTCAATTACAATTTTCACACCATTTTCACCAATATGCCTTGTATTTGCCCGAATTGTGCCGCGGCTTTCCACAATACAGTTTTCTATATATGTGTTGTCACCAAGATACACATCATTTAAAACAATAGAATTCTTAATCACACAATTATTTCCTACAAACACTTTCTTAAAGATGACTGAATTTTCAACGGTTCCATTGATGATGCTTCCGCTTCCTATCAGACTGTTCTTCACGGAGGCTCCCGGATTATACTTCGCCGGAGGCTGATCGCTCACCTTTGAATATATTAATGGAAGTTCCTTAAAAAAATACTTTCTAACTTCCGGCTTCAAAAATGCCATATTAGTTTTATAATAAGAATCTACGGTTGCTATATTACTCCAGTAACTTTTCAGCTTATATCCATATATCTTTTTGAGATTTTTATAACGGATCAAAATATCACTGACAAAGTCATAACGGTCTTCTTGCTGACTGTGCTCGATCAGATCGATCAGAAGTCTTCTTCTCATCACGTATATACCTGTGGATATCGTTTGTGAATGCGCAACCATCGGTTTTTCTTCAAAATCTTCGATCCGTGCCGACTCATTCATACGGACAGTTCCAAACCTGGTCGCGTCTTCGCTGTCCTGAAGTTCTTTCACCACAACAGTAATGTCCGAACGCTTAGCAATGTGATACTCCAATACCTTATTATAGTCCAGCTTGTACACCGCGTCCCCAGAAGCAATGATCACATACGGCTCATGACACTTCTTCAGAAAATCCAGATTCTGATAAATAGCGTCTGCCGTTCCACGGTACCAATATCCGTTATTTGTTGTGATCACCGGTGTAAATACATATAATCCCCCTTGCTTTCTTCCGAAATCCCACCACTTGGAGGAATTCAGATGTTCATTCAGGGAGCGTGCATTATACTGGGTCAGCACTGCTACCTTCTGAATATGGGAATTGGTCATGTTACTCAATGCAAAGTCAATCGCCCTGTAACTGGATGCAACCGGCATTGCCGCTACCGCCCGCTTTGTCGTCAATTCCGTCATCTTTCTGTTATTGCCGCCTGCAAGGATAATACCAACTGCTCTCATCTCCAATCACCTGCCTTTATCAATGTCTCTCCGCCTGCCAGCATTCCCTCTTTGTAATCTTCAATAGTTGTCCTTCCGCTGATGGCAGTATTCTTTCCAATCTGCACGTCTGAAGGTATGATGGAGTTTTCTCCGATCGTTGCCAGTCCGCCGCTGTAGATATGCGGTTTGAGCTTGTTTTGCACTTCCGCGCCGATTCCGATAACGACATTATCGCCAATAGTGGTATTCTCTGCGATGATCGCTTTCTCAATAACACAATTCTCACCGATCACAACGTCTCTCATAATGATAGAATCCTTCACAACACTACCCTTGCCGATTGTGATACCGGCTCCTAATACAGAACTGCGCACCTCACCGTAAATCTCTGTTCCGTTACTGATAATACAGCGGTCAGCCACTGCCTGCTCTGCAATATACTGCGGTGGAAGGTTCATACTGTTGGTATATATTTTCCAGAACTCTTCATACAGATTAAATTCCGGAATAATATCGATCAGTTCCATATTCGCTTCCCAATAAGAACTTAAGGTTCCTACATCCTTCCAGTAGCCATTATATTCGTAAGCAAACAATCTCTTGCCATTTGCATGGCAGTACGGAATAACATGCTTCCCGAAATCACAATTCGGCTGGTTGGAAAGCGTAAGAAGTGCTTCTCTTAGTACCGGCCAGCTAAAAATATAAATTCCCATGGAGGCAAGATTACTGCTGGGCTGTTCCGGTTTCTCCTCAAACTCCCTGATCTGACTCTCTGAATCTGTCACTACAATTCCAAAACGGCTTGCTTCCTCAATCGGTACCGGCATTGCCGCAATAGTTACATCAGCCTTATTCGCTTTATGGAAGTCCAGCATCACTTCATAATCCATCTTATAGATGTGGTCTCCCGAAAGAATCAGTACATAATCAGGATTAAATCCTTCTATATAGTCAAGATTCTGGTAAATTGCATTGGCTGTTCCTGTGTACCACTCACTGTTGGAACTTTTCTCATAGGGCGGAAGAATGGAAACACCGCCTACATTACGATCCAAATCCCATGGAATTCCGATACCGATATGTGTATTCAAGCGTAAAGGCTGATACTGTGTCAAAACACCAACTGTATCCACCCCTGAATTGATACAGTTACTAAGTGGAAAGTCAATAATCCGGTATTTACCGCCGAAAGCCACTGCCGGCTTAGCCACCTTTGAAGTCAGCACCCCCAGCCGGCTGCCTTGTCCACCCGCAAGCAGCATGGCAATCATTTCTTTCTTAACCATGTTGTCACCTCATTTCTAGTTCATTTAATTCATTATAGCATACTTTTTTGATATGTGAATATATTTCACAATTTTTCAGTCGAATTTCGACACTTTTTGTGGGATTTAAACAAAAAAGAACCTCTTTCAATTTTTCTCATATATAGTATAATATATTCAAGCGCTGATATTTATATGACTAGATTATTTTTGTATACACTGCAGCGTCTATCAAAAAGAAGGGACATCTATTTATGTATAAGATTGATTTTCAAAAGCCAATTCATATTCACTTTATCGGTATCGGCGGCATCAGTATGAGCGGTCTTGCAGAGATTTTATTAGAAGAAGGGTTTACCGTGTCCGGTTCCGATGCTAAGGAATCCCCGCTTACCAAGAAGCTGGAGAAGCTCGGCGCCGCTGTTTTTTACGGACAAAAGGCGTCCAACATCATTGACGGCATTGACTGCGTTGTATATACAGCAGCCATCAACAGGGAAAATGCTGAACTGATTGAAGCAGTCGCAAAAAAAATACCAATGCTGACCCGCGCTGAACTTCTTGGACAATTGATGAAAAACTATGCTGCTCCGATCGCTGTATCCGGTACCCACGGCAAGACTACGACTACTTCCATGCTGTCTCACGTCCTGCTGGCGGGTGATATGGATCCGACGATTTCTGTAGGCGGTATTTTACAGGCCATCGGCGGAAACATCCGTGTCGGACATTCCGAAACATTTATTACAGAAGCATGTGAATACACAAATAGTTTTTTAAATTTCTTTCCGAAAATCAGCATTATACTAAATATAGAAGAAGACCATCTGGATTTCTTCAAGGATTTGGAGGATATCCGACATTCTTTCCACCAGTTCGCTGAACTGCTCCCGGCTGACGGCACGCTGATCATCAACAGCGACATCAAAGATTATGAAGATATCTGTAATGGACTGAACTGTAATATTGTTACCTGCGGTTCCTCCAGGGACTCTGATTACAGCTTTGCAAATGTACGCTTTAATGAAAAGGGGCTGGCATCCTTTGATTTGATCAAGTCCGGGGAATATGTAGACCGCATCATTCTGTCTGTACCTGGCGACCACAATGTATCCAATGCTCTGACATCCATTGCGGCAGCAGAACTTGTTGGTATTTCAATGGATATCATAAAAAAAGGATTGCTCGCATTCACCGGAACAGACCGGCGCTTTGAATACAAGGGTATGATGAACGATACTACGATCATCGATGACTATGCGCACCATCCTACAGAGATTGCTGCTACGTTAAAGGCTGCAAAAAATTATCCTCACAATGAGTTGTGGTGTGTTTTCCAGCCTCATACTTATACAAGAACGAAAGCATTTTTCCGTGAATTTGCAGAGGCGCTTTCTCATACAGATCATCTGGTTCTTGCAGATATTTATGCAGCGCGGGAAACAGATACACTCGGAGTTTCCTCTAAGGATCTCGCCGCAGAAGTAGAAAAACTGGGAACAGACGCACATTATTTTGAAACCTTTGAGGAAATTGAGAACTTTTTAAAAGAAAATTGCTCTCCCGGAGATTTGTTGATAACTATGGGAGCGGGAGATGTTGTAAACATTGGTGAAGATCTGCTAAAATAAAAGTTATACACATTTTCCACAGCAAGTTCTCTAAAAAAAATGAACTCTTTCCCCAAAAAAGTGCTTTGTCAAAATATATTTAAATGCTATAATACCGTTACAGTTCTGGCAGAACTGTAACACACTGAAAGAAATGCACCAAGGGCGGAATGAGATTATGAAAACATTAGAACTAAAAAATAAATACCAGATGAATACAACTCTGGTTTCCAACGAATTTATCGATCATTATATGAGCAAGGCAAACGGCGAGTTTGTTAAGGTTTATCTGTTTTTGCTCCGGCATCTGGATAATTCCGGCTCAACTCTCACCATTGCATCCATAGCAGACTGTCTGGATCATACAGAACGAGATATCTTGCGTGCATTCCGGTACTGGGAATCCGAAGGGCTCTTAAGTCTGGAAAAAGACACTGACGGCAGAATTACCGGACTGGCTCTTGAGCATGTGTGTACAGATACTTCCTGTTCCAGGCCGGAGAGCAGCAGTTCCCTGGCAGGAACAGCCTCTGCCGTCAAAAGGACAGCGCCATCTTCAGGACATTTAGCGCCTTTGGGACAACCTCCTCTGGCATCTGCCCCAAAGACTGATATCGTTCCGGCTTCCCCTACGATCCCTTTAGATTCATTTAAGGCGCAAAAGGAATTGAAATCTCTGCTCTTCATTGCAGAACAATATCTTGGTAAAACATTGACTAAGACAGACGTAGATGCCATCACATACTTTTATGACGGATTAGATATGCCTGCTGATTTAATTGAATACCTGATTGAGTCCTGTGTTGAAAATGGACATCGGAATATTCATTATATCCAAAAAGTAGCGCTCTCCTGGTATGACGCAGGAATACGAACTATTGACGCGGCAAAGAGCCGATCTCAATCTTATAACAAAAACTGTTATACCGTGCTGAATGCGTTCGGAATTAAGAACCGCGGGCCTGCAGATGCAGAGGTAGATTTTATCCGAAAATGGACTGATGAATTCGGTTTTACCCTGGATATTGTTCAGGAAGCATGCAGCAGAACAATATCGGCAACACATCAGCCGAGCTTTGAATACACAGACACAATTTTACAAAGATGGCTGCATGCCGGCGTACATACATTGGATGATATTACTGCATTAGATATTGCTTTCCAAAAAGATAAACTATCCAAAAAAATGGTTTCTTCCCGTACTAAAACAACCGCTAAAAATCTAAATAATTTTGAGCGCCGCAGTTATGATATGGATTCACTGGAAGAACGTCTCTTAAACAGTAATTAGAACAAGCATCAGCAGAAGGAGTATTCCTCGTGGGATTAAAAAATTCACAATATCAGGAAATTATGAGAAGTTATGAGCAAAAGCAGTTCAGAAGCCATGATATCCTGACCAGACATTATAAAGAAGTATATGCAAAATTGCCGGAATTCCAGTCATTAGATGACTCTATCGGAATCCTCTCTGTTCAATATGGCAAAAAACTTTTGAACGGAGATAACAATGCAGTGGCTTCTCTCAAAGAAGAGCTGGCAATTTTAAGGAGCAGCAAGAAAGCCCTCCTTAAATCTGCTGGTTTTCCTGCTGATTATCTGGAGCCCGTCTATGAGTGTCCTGACTGTAAAGATACCGGTTATATAAACGGCCGGAAATGTCATTGTTTTAAAAAAGCAGTCAGCAGGCTTTTGTATAGTCAGTCCAATCTGTGCGGAATATTGTCATTGGAGAATTTTGACACCTTTTCGTCAGATTATTATTCCCCTAATTTTATCGACCCTAAATCTGGACGAAGCGCCAGAGATATCATTGAAGACGCATTTCTCACATGCAAAGATTTTGTCCGCACATTTGGCAAGGAACATAAGAATCTCTTTTTTTACGGAGATGTAGGTGTAGGCAAAACATTTCTTTCCAACTGTATTGCCAGAGATTTGATGGAAGCAGGCTTTTCTGTCCTGTACTTTTCTGCTCCGGCATTATTCAACATACTGGCTCAACATACATTTGATAAGAATAATATAGACGCACGGCATATGTACGAGTTTATTTATGACTGTGATTTATTGATTATCGATGATCTGGGAACAGAGTATACGAACACTTTCGTATCCTCACAGTTTTTTTCCTGTATCAACGAACGGCTTTTGAGCAGACGTTCTACCGTCATCTCAACAAACCTTTCTCTGGATTCCCTTGCGGATTTATATACCGAACGGGCATTTTCCAGAATTACCAGTAACTATATCTTGCTGAAACTAATCGGTGATGATATCAGAATTAAAAAGAAATTGCAGAAAAAGGAGGAACAGCAGTAATGTTGCGAAGAAGCGAACGTATTTTAGAGAACATTCCGGTAGGTGCATTGGGGCTTATCCCGATCACAGGATGTGAGGAGCTTGGCGCCAAGGTCAATGATTATCTTGTAAAATGGAGACAGGAAAGTGCACATCAATATAAAGATGATATTGTGTTCACAGGATATGTACAGGACAATTTTATTATTGATGCCAAAGTTCCGCGTTTCGGTTCTGGGGAAGCAAAAGGAATTATCGGAGAATCCGTCCGTGGAAAAGATGTCTACCTGATGGTTGACGTTCTGAATTATAACATTACATATTCATTATCCGGAAACATCAATCATATGTCTCCGGACGATCACTTCCAGAATCTGAAGCGCATTATTGCGGCTGTAGGAGGCAAAGCAAGAAGAATCAATATTATCATGCCATTTCTCTATGAGAGCCGCCAGCACAAGCGCAGCAGCCGTGAATCTCTGGACTGCGCACTTGCCCTTCAGGAGCTGGTACGCATGGGCGCCGATAACATCATCACATTTGATGCCCACGATCCCCGTGTACAAAATGCAATTCCTCTGAGCGGATTTGAAACAGTCACACCTGCTTATCAGTTTGTAAAAGGCTTGCTTCATACTGTAAAGGATCTTCAGATCGACAGCGGTCATATGATGGTAATCAGCCCGGATGAAGGCGCTACTGCACGTGCAATCTACCTTGCCAACGTACTTGGGCTGGACATGGGTATGTTTTACAAACGCCGTGACTACACGCGTATCGTAGACGGACGGAATCCTATTGTAGCTCATGAGTTCCTTGGAAGTTCTGTAGAGGATAAGGATGTAATTATCATCGATGATATGATTTCTTCCGGAGACAGTATTTTAGATGTTGCAAAACAATTAAAGCAGCGTAACGCAAAAAGAATCTATGCCGCCGCTACTTTCGGATTGTTTACAAATGGTATGGACAAGTTCGACCAGGCTTATGAGGAAGGACTGTTAGACGGTATTCTGACAACCAATCTGATTTACCAGACCCCGAACCTTCTGTCCAAGCCTTATTATATCAACTGTGATATGAGCAAATATATCGCATTGTTGATCGATACACTGAACCATGACGGCTCTATCAGTACGATTTTGAATCCGAATGAGAGAATACAGCATATTGTGGAGAAATATAAAAGTGGAGAAGCGGTATAAAAACAGATATCATTGTTTGATCACATAAAAAAATAAGCTGTACAGTCATTCCTTTCTGGGAATTCTGTACAGCTTATTCTTACTCTTACAGTAAACCGCCGATTGATAAGAACAGCGGTGCGAATACGAGTGACACGATGGTCATCAGTTTGACCAGAATGTTGATAGACGGTCCTGATGTATCTTTGAACGGATCGCCGACCGTATCGCCGACAACAGCCGCCTTGTGAGCTTCACTGCCCTTTCCGCCGTGATGTCCTGTCTCAATATATTTCTTTGCATTGTCCCATGCTCCTCCGGCATTGGACATGAAAATCGCCATCAGTACACCTGTTACAAGTGCACCTGCCAACAATCCGCCCAGAGCATCTACACCAAGCACCACACCAACAAGCACAGGAACAACGACTGCCATCAGCCCCGGCATAAGCATCTCGTGAAGAGCCGCTGTTGTAGAAATGGCTACACAAGATGTATAATCCGGCTTATCTTCGCCCTTCATGATACCCGGTTTTTCACGGAACTGACGTCTTACTTCCTCAATCATCTTATAAGCCGCTTTGGATACAGAATCCATTGTAAATGCAGAGAAGAGGAATGTCAGCATACCGCCGATAAAGATACCGATAATCACTTTATGATCAAGCAAATTGATCGCATCTAATTTTACAGCCTCTGCATAAGATACAAACAATGCCAACGCTGTCAGAGCTGCTGAGCCGATTGCAAATCCTTTTCCCATAGCCGCTGTTGTATTTCCTACAGAATCAAGCTTATCTGTAATCTCACGGACAGATTCATCCAAACCGGACATTTCTGCAATACCGCCTGCGTTATCCGCAATCGGACCATAAGCGTCAACAGCTACTGTAATACCTGTTGTAGAAAGCATACCAACGGCTGCTAATGCGATACCGTACAGACCATTTGCCTGGAACGCAATGAAGATTCCAAGACAAATGAGGAGCAGCGGAATAGCTGTTGATTCCATACCGACTGCTACACCACTGATAATTGTAGTTGCCGGACCTGTCTCGGACTGTTCTCCAATCTTTTTTACCGGTTTAAAATCAGCAGATGTATAATACTCCGTAACATTACCGATGATCACACCTACAACCAGTCCTGCAATTACTGCGATCGCAGCCTTCATATCTCCAAAAATCACCTGACTGAGCCCAAGTGAAGAAAGAATAACCAGTGCAGCAGATACATAGCTTCCTCTTGTTAGCGCCTTCTGCGGATTTGAACTCTCATCTCCTTTTACGAAGAAAGTAGCAATGATAGAAGCAGCCAGACCACATGCCGCAATTGCCAGCGGGTAGAGTACACCTGCCGCTGCCGCTGCAACTGCTCCAAGTGTGAGTGCAGATACGAGAGAGCCAACATAAGATTCAAACAAATCAGCTCCCATACCGGCTACGTCACCGACGTTGTCTCCTACATTATCAGCAATTACTGCTGGATTACGCGGATCATCCTCCGGGATACCTGCCTCTACCTTACCAACAAGATCAGCTCCTACGTCTGCTGCTTTTGTATAAATACCGCCGCCCACACGTGCAAACAATGCGATAGAAGAAGCACCAAGGCTGAATCCCGACAATACTTCAACATTCTTTGTCAATATGTATACAACGCTCACACCGAGAGCTCCCAGACCGGCAACACACATTCCCATAACAGCTCCTCCGGAAAATGCAATTGAAAGTGCCTTGTTCATACCGCTTTCTTTCGCTGCATTAGCAGTTCTTACATTTGCCTTCGTTGCAACTGTCATACCACAGTATCCCGCAATCGTAGAAAACAACGCCCCGATCACAAAACAGATTGCTGTTATCCAGCTTCCAATGCCAATACCGATCAATACAAATAACACCGCCACGAAAATTACAAGAATCTTATATTCTGCTGTCAGAAATGCTCTTGCCCCCTCTGCGATAGCTCCTGCAATCTCCTTCATCTTGTCTGTTCCCGCATCCTGCCTATTGACTTTAAGCGCAAGATACGCCGCGAATGCAAGCGCCAACAATGCCGCTGCCGGAACAAATACCATCCACTTTTCCATGTGTTTCATCCTCCTGAAAATAAATAATCCCTTTGCCGTCTCTGTCGCACATTCTCTTGTGCTTTTGGACGTGAAAGAAAACCTACGTCAATAACACGAAGCTCTCTCAACTGTTACTCATTATACCCTCCACTGGAATATTTTGCAAGTATAAAATACTAAACCTTCATTTTTTACATGATCTTTTTTTGTACCATAATATAAACCCTTATTTTTATTGATGCAAACTTATTTTCTAAATCTTTTTTAGATATTCTGATGATTTTTCAGTATATTTTCAAATTCATTTTCTAAGATACTTTTACAGAATTTACGGCATATGTTACTCCTATGCCAAACTATCACAACGGTTACACTGTTCTCCTTACAATAAAAAACAGAACTCCTCGTTTTCATCTCGAGAAAACGATACAGTTCTGTTTTTCACTTTAAATAATAATTCTGCTATTCAGAGCAGCAATTCTGTTTCAGTTCTACATTATTCTTCCGCCAAAACTGCCTCTTCCTGCACTTCTGTCTCTGCGGTCATAACATCCTCTGTGCCTTCAGTTATATTTTCCGCAGTCTCGACAGATGTCTCATCCGCCTCTGCTGATATCTCATCCAGCTCTTCCAGTTCCTCTTCCATTGCCCGGAAATCAGTATTAAGGCTAACGTCACGGTATTTCTTCATACCTGTACCTGCCGGAATATGTTTACCGATAATAACATTTTCCTTCAGACCGATCAAATGGTCAACCTTACCCTTGATCGCAGCCTCTGTCAGTACCTTTGTAGTCTCCTGGAAGGAAGCTGCTGACAAGAAGGATTCTGTTGCCAGAGAAGCTTTGGTAATACCAAGCATGATCTGCTCGCCTGTTGCCGGTTCTTTCTCCTCTGCAATCAACTGTTCGTTAACTTCATTGAATTCCAGTACATCCACCATACTGCCCGGAAGAAATTCTGTATCTCCGTTTTCCTCGATACGAATCTTCTTCAACATCTGATGCACGATCACTTCAATATGTTTGTCATTGATTTCTACACCTTGCAGACGGTATACTCGCTGAACCTCGCGGAGCAGGTAATCCTGTGCAGCACGCAGTCCCTTAATTTTCAGGATATCATGCGGATTTACACTACCCTCTGTCAGCTCATCTCCGGCTTCAAGCACCTGTCCGTCCTGTACCTTAATACGGGAACCGTACGGAATCAGGTATGCCTTAGATTCTCCGGTCTGATCATTTGTCACAATAACCTCGCGCTTTTTCTTCGTATCACTGAGCGTTGCAATTCCTGCAAATTCTGTAATAATTGCAAGCCCCTTCGGCTTTCTTGCCTCAAACAACTCTTCGACACGGGGAAGACCCTGTGTGATATCGTCTCCGGCAACTCCTCCTGTATGGAAGGTACGCATGGTCAGCTGTGTACCCGGCTCACCGATAGACTGTGCAGCGATAATTCCAACTGCTTCTCCAACCTGTACAGCTTCTCCGGTTGCCATGTTCGCACCGTAACATTTCGCACACACACCATTCTTGCAGGTACATGTAAGAATAGTACGAATCTTTACTGTCTCCAGCGGGTTACCATTATGATCCACACCCTTTTTCATAACCTTCTCGGCACGTCTCGGGGTAATCATATGGTTTGCTTTTACAATTACATTACCGTTCTTATCCTTGATGTCCTCACAAGAGAAACGTCCTGTAATACGCTCTTGAAGACTCTCAATCTCTTCATTTCCGTCCATAAATGCTTTTACATACATTCCCGGAATCTCTTTACCTGTTCCCTCCACGCAGTCACTGTCATGAATGATCAGTTCCTGTGAAACATCTACCAGACGTCTTGTCAGGTAACCGGAATCGGCTGTACGAAGCGCCGTATCAGAAAGTCCCTTACGAGCTCCGTGGGCAGACATGAAATACTCCAGTACGTCCAGTCCCTCACGGAAATTAGACTTGATCGGCAACTCAATAGTACGACCGGTCGTATCTGCCATCAATCCACGCATTCCGGCAAGCTGTTTGATCTGCTTGTCAGAACCACGGGCTCCAGAATCTGCCATCATGAAGATATTGTTGTACTTATCCAGACCGGAAAGCAGCGCTTCCGTCAATTTATCGTCAGTGTTCTTCCAGGTTTCAACAACCTCTTTGTAACGCTCTTCCTCAGTAATCAGACCACGCTTGTAGTTCTTTGCAATCTTATCTACTGTGTCCTGCGCCTCTTGAATCATCTGTGGTTTCTGAGGCGGTACTGTCATATCAGAAATCGATACGGTCATTGCAGCCCTTGTAGAATACCTATATCCGATTGCCTTAACATCATCCAGCACCTCTGCGGTCTGTGTTGCACCGTGTGTATTGATAACTTTCTCAAGAATCTGCTTTAACTGCTTCTTTCCCACATGGAAATCCACTTCCAGTTTCAGCTCATTTCCCTCTTCCTCACGGTCTACAAAGCCAAGATCTTGCGGAATAATCTCATTAAACAAAAGTCGTCCCAGTGTGGCGTCAATCACACCTGACTTCTCTGTTCCGTCTGCCAGCATCTTGCTGACACGGACCTTAATCTTAGAATGGAGCGTGATATATCCGTTTTCATAAGCCAAAATCGCTTCATTCGGGTTCTTGAAAAACATACCCTCGCCCTTAACTCCCGGTCTCTCCTGTGTCAGATAGTAGATACCTAGAACCATATCCTGTGAAGGAACAGCCACCGGACCGCCGTCAGATGGTTTCAGCAAGTTGTTCGGTGAAAGAAGCAAGAAACGGCACTCTGCCTGCGCTTCTACAGACAACGGTACGTGAACCGCCATCTGGTCACCATCGAAATCGGCATTGTATGCAGCACATACAAGCGGATGCAGCTTGATTGCTTTACCCTCTACCAAAATCGGCTCAAATGCCTGAATACCAAGTCTGTGCAGCGTGGGGGCACGGTTCAGCATAACCGGATGCTCTTTAATCACTTCTTCGAGCACATCCCATACCTCCGGCTGGAGTCTTTCTACCATCTTCTTTGCATTCTTAATGTTGTGCGCCGTACCATTTGCCACAAGCTCCTTCATAACAAATGGCTTAAACAGCTCGATCGCCATCTCCTTGGGAAGTCCGCACTGATAAATCCTCAGCTCCGGTCCAACTACGATAACAGAACGCCCTGAATAGTCAACACGCTTTCCAAGCAAGTTCTGGCGGAAACGTCCGGACTTACCTTTGAGCATATCTGACAGAGATTTCAGTGCCCTGTTTCCAGGTCCCGTTACCGGACGGCCGCGGCGGCCATTATCGATCAGCGCGTCAACAGCTTCCTGAAGCATTCGTTTCTCATTACGTACAATAATATCCGGTGCGCCCAGTTCAAGAAGTCTCTTCAGACGGTTGTTACGGTTGATGATTCTTCTATACAGATCATTTAAGTCGGATGTTGCAAAACGTCCTCCGTCCAACTGTACCATCGGACGAAGATCCGGCGGAATGACAGGAATCGCATTCAGGATCATCCACTCTGGTTTGTTGCCAGACTCTCGAAATGCCTCTACAACTTCCAGACGTTTTACGATTCTTGCACGCTTCTGTCCGGTAGAATTCTCCAAAGCCCCCTGAAGTTCATTATAGTCCTTCTCCAGATCAATTGCCTGCAGAAGCTCCTGAATGGCCTCAGCTCCCATTCCCACACGGAAGCCCTTGCCCCATTTTTCTCTTTCCTCCTGATACTCCGCCTCAGAAAGCACTTGTTTGTACTGTAGTCCTGTCTCGCCTGCATCCAGTACGATATAGGAAGCAAAGTACAGTACTCTCTCCAGCGTTCTCGGAGAAATGTCCAGAATCAGTCCCATACGGCTCGGAATCCCCTTAAAATACCAGATATGGGAAACCGGAGCAGCCAAAGCGATATGTCCCATACGCTCACGGCGTACGCTTGCCTTTGTAACTTCAACGCCGCAGCGGTCGCAGACTACGCCTTTGTAACGGATTTTCTTATATTTTCCACAATGACACTCCCAGTCTTTGCTCGGTCCGAAGATTTTTTCACAGAAAAGACCGTCTTTTTCCGGTTTCAGCGTTCTATAGTTGATGGTCTCCGGCTTGGTAACCTCGCCTCTTGACCATTCCATAATCTTCTCCGGTGAAGCCAGACCGATTTTGATCGCATCAAATGTTAACTGCTGATTTTGTTGTTCATTGTTATTTGACATAGAATTGGCTCCTCCTATTCTTCTTCGTCATAATATTCATCGAATTCGATTGCTTCACTGTCGTCAAAATCATCCTCCTCCGACTCAACATTTTCCAGCTCACCGTCCACAAATTCCTGTTCGGTGTATCCGTGGTCGCCGTAAGATTCTTTCTCGTCACGGTATCTTCTGTCTCCCTCGATGATAGAGCGCAGATCTGTCTCTCCGTAATCTACGGTTTCCATAATCTCTACCTCTGTATTGTCATCGCGAAGTACACGCACATCCAGCGCAAGAGACTGCAGCTCTTTTAACAGTACCTTGAAAGACTCTGGAATACCAGGCTCCGGAATATTTTCGCCCTTGATGATCGCCTCATAGGTCTTAACACGTCCGACAACGTCGTCTGACTTCACAGTCAGAATCTCTTGAAGCGTATAGGATGCGCCATATGCCTCCAAAGCCCAGACCTCCATCTCTCCGAAGCGCTGTCCGCCGAACTGCGCCTTACCGCCCAGCGGCTGCTGTGTAACAAGTGAGTAAGGACCGGTAGAACGTGCATGAATCTTATCATCTACCAGATGATGCAGCTTCAGATAATGCATGTGTCCGATTGTAACCGGGCTGTCGAAATATTCTCCGGTACGTCCGTCTCTTAAGCGGACTTTACCGTCCCTTGACAGCGGCACACCCTTCCACAGATTTCTGTGCTCTCTGTTATCTGACAGATACTCAAGCACTTCCGGAAGCAGTTCTTCTCCATGCTTCTTTTCAAATTCTTCCCACTCCAGATTAACATAATCATTTGCCAGATCCAGAGTGTCCATAATATCAATCTCATTCGCTCCGTCAAAAACCGGTGTGGAAATGTTGAACCCAAGCGCCCTTGCAGCAAGACTCAAGTGAATCTCCAATACCTGACCGATATTCATACGTGACGGTACACCCAGCGGGTTCAACACGATATCCAGCGGTCGTCCATTCGGAAGAAACGGCATATCTTCCACCGGAAGCACACGAGAAACAACACCCTTGTTACCGTGACGGCCAGCCATCTTATCTCCTACAGAAATCTTTCTCTTCTGCGCAATATAAATGCGGACTGACTGATTAACTCCCGGTGACATTTCGTCTCCGTTCTCTCTTGTAAATACCTTTGCATCTACAATAATACCATATTCACCATGCGGTACTTTCAGAGATGTATCTCTGACTTCACGTGCTTTCTCACCGAAAATCGCACGCAGCAGCCTCTCTTCTGCTGTCAGCTCAGTCTCTCCCTTCGGAGTTACCTTTCCAACCAGAATGTCTCCGGCGCGGACCTCCGCACCGATACGGATAATGCCTCTCTCATCCAGATCCTTCAGTGCATCATCACCAACTCCTGGAATATCTCTTGTAATTTCTTCTGGTCCCAGCTTGGTATCACGGGCTTCTGCTTCATATTCCTCGATGTGGATCGATGTATATACATCATCTTGTACAAGTCTTTCACTCAACAGAACAGCATCTTCGTAATTATAACCTTCCCATGTCATAAATCCGATCAGCGGATTTTTACCAAGCGCCATCTCGCCCTTGGATGTGGACGGACCATCAGCGATTACTTGTCCTTCCTCAACTCTCTCTCCCTTATCTACGATCGGTCTCTGGTTATAACAGTTGCTCTGGTTACTTCTCTGGAACTTAGTCAGCTTATAAGTCTTCTTAGAACCGTCATCCTGTTTAATCGTAATCTCCTTGGATGTAGAACGCTCCACAATGCCCGCTGCTTCTGCAACGATACACACTCCGGAGTCAACGGCAGCTTTCACTTCCATACCCGTTCCCACGACCGGAGCCTCTGTAGTCAGAAGCGGAACTGCCTGACGCTGCATGTTGGATCCCATCAGCGCACGGTTAGCATCGTCATTTTCCAGGAAAGGAATTAATGCGGTAGCCACAGAGAATACCATCTTTGGAGAAACATCCATATAATCGAACTTATTTCTCTCATATTCCTGTGTTTCTTCGCGGTAACGTCCGGATACATTCTTATGAATGAAATGTCCTTCTGCATCTAGCGGTTCATTCGCCTGTGCCACATGGTAATTATCTTCCTCATCCGCTGTCATGTAGACAACCTCTTCCGTAACAATCGGATTTGTCGAATCAGTTTTGTCAATCTTTCTGTACGGAGCCTCAACAAAACCATACTGATTGATTCTTGCATAACATGCCAGTGAGTTGATCAGACCAATGTTCGGTCCTTCAGGGGTCTCGATCGGACACATTCTTCCGTAGTGAGAATAATGTACATCTCGAACCTCAAATCCGGCACGGTCACGTGACAGACCGCCTGGTCCCAGTGCGGACAGACGTCTCTTGTGAGTCAGCTCACCCAGCGGGTTGTTCTGATCCATGAACTGTGACAGCTGGGAAGATCCGAAGAACTCTTTCACCGCTGCCGTTACCGGCTTAATATTGATCAATGTCTGCGGAGAAATACCATCCTGGTCCTGAGTGGTCATACGTTCCCGAACCACACGTTCCAGTCTGGACAGACCAATTCTATACTGATTTTGAAGCAGTTCTCCGACTGCACGGATACGGCGGTTACCCAAATGGTCGATATCATCGTCATTTCCCATACCGTACTCCAGATGAATATTATAGTTAATAGAAGCAAGGATATCTTCCTTTGTAATATGCTTCGGGATCAGATCATGGATATCACGCTTGATCATGCGTTTTAACTCATCCACATCTCCCGCAGACTCTTCCAGAATTCCTTCCAAAACCGGATAGTATACCTGCTCTGTTACGCCGACTTCCTTCGGGTCAACGTCTACAACAGCCTGCAGATCAACCATCATATTAGAAAGAATCTTAATGTTGCGGGACTCATCCTCGCCCTCAACCCAGATAAATGGTACTGCTGCATTCTGAATTGTATCAGCAAGCTCTCTTGTGATCTTTGTTCCCTTTTCAGCAATCACTTCACCTGTCACACGGCTCGCAACATCCTCTGCCAGTACCTGTCCGTTGACACGGTTTTTGAGCATTAATTTTTTATTAAATTTGTAACGTCCTACTTTAGCAAGATCATAACGTCTTGCATCAAAAAACATACTTGTAATCAGACTCTCTGCACTGTCCACTGCAAGCGGTTCTCCCGGACGAATCTTTTTATATAACTCTAACAGACCCTCCTGATAATTCTCAGCAGTGTCCTTACCAAAACTTGCCAAAATCTTCGGCTCTTCCCCGAAAAGTTCAATGATTTCAGCATTTGTGCCGATTCCGAGAGCGCGGATCAGTACCGTGATCGGCACCTTTCTTGTCCGGTCAACACGTACATAAAAAACGTCATTGGAATCTGTTTCATACTCCAGCCATGCTCCTCTGTTCGGAATTACCGTAGAAGAATACAGCTCTTTTCCAAGCTTATCATGGGCAATTCCATAGTAAATTCCCGGAGAACGAACCAACTGGCTGACGATTACACGCTCTGCACCGTTGATTACGAAAGTTCCAGTCTTCGTCATCAGAGGGAGATCCCCCATGAAAATCTCATGCTCATTAATCTCATCTTTCTCTTTATTGTAAAGTCTTACCTTTACTTTAAGAGGCGCTGCATATGTCGCGTCACGTTCTTTACACTCATCGATCGTATACTTCACTTCATCCTCGCAGAGTCTGAAATCGACAAATTCCAGACTTAAGTGACCACTATAATCAGCGATCGGGGAAATATCGTCGAATACCTCTCGCAATCCTTCGCCCAGAAACCACTCATAAGAGTTCTTCTGCACTTCGATAAGATTCGGCATCTGTAATACTTCTTTTTGTCTGGAATAGCTCATGCGTGAACTTTTTCCGTTTGTGATGGGACGAATTCTGTTTTTCTCCATTGACGTTTCACTCCTCATTTATTTTTTCGCGGGTTACAAGTTTATACTCCCTGTCCTGGTCTTGCGTTTTGTTCCGTAAAACCTTCTATATATAATGAAAAGAGTTTTGTCCTGCGGTAAAAAACACGAACCGCATGGTATACCTTTCCATAATAGCGCATTTTTTACTATAGCACAAAACTCTTTTTACTGTCAACAGTTATTTTCCAATTCATGTAAAAGACTCTTGACATATTATCTTTTTTGTGGTAATTGCAAAGAAGACCGCAGACAATTACTCATCTGCGGTCGTTCGCAACAGTTCAGCATTCCAGCCAATCTGTTACATTGTTCTTATAACTTTCACTCTTCGGTTGAATTATTTCAGGTTAACTTCTGCGCCTTCGCCCTCAAGCTTAGCCTTCAGTTCCTCTGCCTCCGCCTTAGAAATGCCCTCTTTGATTACCTTCGGAGCGCTGTCAACAAGATCCTTTGCTTCTTTCAGTCCAAGACCTGTTACTTCACGGACAACCTTGATAACTTTAACCTTGGAAGCTCCTGCAGAAACAAGCTCTACATCGAACTCATCTTTCTCTTCTGCTGCTGCGCCGCCGTCAGCTGCTGCTGCAACTACAACGCCTGCTGCTGCAGATACACCAAACTCTTCTTCGCATGCTTTTACTAATTCATTTAACTCTAATACTGATAACTCTTTGATAGCTTCGATCATTTCAGCTGTTGTCAATTTAGCCATTTTAAATATCCTCCATTTTAAAATTTTATTATCGCCGTATCGCCGGCTTCGTTCTGTTTCACTTTCTATACTGCCGCTTCTGCGGCGCACATCTTACTCCTCTGCAGCTGTTTCTTCTGCTGCCGGAGCCTCAACTGCAGCCTCCCCGTCTTTTTCAGCAATCTGCTTAATAACACGGGCGAAGTTTGTAATCGGTGACTGCATACTTCCAAGCAATCTGGAAAGAAGTACTTCTCTTGCCGGAATCTTAGCCAGTTCATTCAGACCGTTTACGTCATATACAGTTCCCTCAACTACACCTGCTTTCATTTCCAGCTTGTCTGCTGTCTTAGCAAACTCAGCAAGAATTCTCGCCGGAGCTGTCGCATCTTCCTTGGATACGCACAGTGCGCTTGGTCCTTCCAAATACTCATCCAGACCTGCAAACTCTGTTCCCTCAAATGCCCTCTTCATCATTGTGTTCTTACAAACCTTGTAAATAACACCGGCTTCTCTAAGCTGTTTACGAAGCTCTGTATCCTGTGCCACTGTAAGTCCACGGTAGTCAACAAGTACTACAGACTGAGCATCTTTGATGTCTTCTGCGATAGCTGCTACGATTGGTTGTTTTAATTCAACTTTTGCCACGTTCTGGTGCACCTCCTTATAGATTCTAAATGACTGCGTCCAGAGACCCTCGATAGGAAACTCCTAAAATAAAAACCTCTGTATCCAAAGACACAGAGGTTCGTAATGTTCTTAATTACTAAGATACTTATCTTCCTCGGCAGGCGTTTTCATCCTTATGCCTTACGGCACCTGCTGTCTTCGGCAGTCAATTTCCATACTAGATTAGCACTGCCGCGAGAAAATGTCAAGTGTTTTTTTATATTTAGCTACAATTACTGAAGCTTCATCGGATTCAGCTTAACGCCAGGTCCCATTGTAGATGTAAGAACTACACTCTTAAGATACTGACCTTTCACAGCTGCCGGTCTTACTTTAATAATTGCATCGATAAGCGTCTGGAAGTTGTCCGCTAACTGCTCCTCAGTAAAGGATGCTTTACCGATCGGCACATGGATAATATTTGTTTTGTCCAATCTGTACTCAATCTTACCAGCTTTGATATCGTTAACAGCTTTTGTTACGTCCATCGTAACAGTTCCTGCCTTCGGGTTCGGCATAAGACCCTTTGGTCCAAGTACACGTCCGAGACGTCCCACAACACCCATCATATCCGGTGTAGCAACAACAACATCGAAGTCAAGCCATCCTTCGTTCTGAATCTTCGGAATCAACTCATCTCCGCCTACAAAATCTGCTCCTGCCGCTTTCGCTTCCTCAGCCTTTGCATCCTTAGCAAATACAAGGATACGAACTGTTTTACCTGTTCCGTGCGGCAATACAACTGCACCGCGGATCTGCTGGTCAGCATGACGTCCGTCACACCCTGTTCTGATGTGAGCCTCGATTGTTTCATCAAATTTTGCAACTGCTGCTTTCTTTACAAGAGTAATAGCCTCTTCCTTGTCGTAAAGGTTTCCTCTTTCAATCTGTTTCGCAGCTTCAATATATTTCTTTCCTCGTTTCATTCTAATAAACCTCCTTGTGGTATTTGCGGGAACGAAGCCCTCCCACTAATTTCACTTTGTTACATCTCTATAGCAATTTTTCATCTCCATGACACAGAGAATGAATCACTGATATATGCGGCACTTTCAATGTAGTTCTTTTCGCTAAACTCGAAATAACCTCGTTAATCTCAAAGAACGGGTTCGCACTAAGTTCGGAAACACCTCACTAAGTGCTCTACGCCTCTACTACAGTTACTCCCATAGAACGGCATGTTCCTTCAATCATGCTCATAGCCGCTTCTACAGATGCTGCATTCAAGTCCGGCATCTTTGTCTTAGCAATTTCTTCTACCTGAGCCTTTGTGATCGTTGCAACCTTATTCTTGTTCGGAACACCTGAACCAGATTTAATGTTACATGCTTTCTTGATCAGAACTGCTGCCGGCGGTGTCTTTGTAACAAAACTGAAACTTCTGTCATTATAAACAGTAATAACAACCGGGATGATCAAGTCTCCCTGGTCTGCTGTTCTTGCGTTGAACTGCTTTGTGAACTCTACAATGTTCACTCCGTGCTGTCCAAGCGCAGGTCCGACCGGCGGTGCCGGAGTTGCCTTACCTGCCGGAATCTGTAACTTAATATAACCTTCTACTTTTTTTGCCATTTTTCATTACCTCCTTGTGGTATTGGCGGGACAAAATCCCTCCCACGGTTTTAATCCATCTTTTTTACTTCTGAAAAACCAAGTTCAACCGGTGTTTCACGGCCAAACAATTCTACGTTGATAGACAAGCTCTGCTTCTGCGGGTTCATCGTCTGAACCACACCGACAGTTCCTTCCCACGCGCCGCTCAATACAGTTACGGTATCGCCAATCTCGAAATCATAGTGGATATTCTCTCTCTGAATTCCGAAACGGCTCATCTCCTCTTCCTCCAGCGGCACCGGCTTGGACCCCGGTCCAACGAATCCTGTCACGCCACGGGTATTACGAACAACATACCATGTGTCATCGTTCATAATCATGTGAATCATGACATATCCCGGAAACAGCTTCTTAAGGCTCACCTTCTGAACGCCGTTCTTCATCTCAACGACCTCTTCCATCGGCACTCTTACCTCCAGAATCTGTTCTTCCAGATGACGGTTTTCGATTGTCTTATCAATGTTCGCTTTTACCTTGTTTTCATACCCGGAATAGGTATGAACTACATACCATCTTGCCTTTGACATAAAATCACCTTTCTGCTCTTGCCGATTACTTCACCAACAAGTCAATTCCATACTTCATGGCTGCGTCAATTATTGCGATCAACGCTCCCAGTAATACAGATACTGAAACAACTGCCGTTGTCTGTTTCGCAAGTGTGTTCTTATCCGGCCAAACGACTTTCTTGAACTCCGCCTTCAGTCCTTTGAACCAGCTTTTCTTCTGAGCTTTTTCTTTCTTATCACTCATCTTTCCACTTCCCTTCAACGACTATTTTGTCTCTTTGTGCAGTGTGTGTGATTTACAGAACTTGCAGTACTTCTTTGTTTCCATGCGTTCCGGATGTGTTTTCTTATCCTTGGTCATGTTGTAATTGCGGTTCTTGCATTCTGTACATTCCAATGTAATTCTTGTGCGCACAACTTCCACCTCGCTTCTTATATGCTTATTTACTTGTTACTGATGGTTGCGAGCCATCTGATTTTTAGGCATAAAAAAAAGACCTACTTCCATTCGCCAGAAAATTGTATCACAATCTGACAATGGAAGTCAAGTCTTTTCTTAGTCACTCCACACTAATCTGCTTTTTTTCAAGCCGCCTATACACATCCCCACGGAAAATCGTATAGACCACCGACACCAGAGGTATAAATATCAGCATTCCGACCACACCCATCAAGCTTCCGCCGATACTGACTGCCGCCAGCACCCAGATAGATGGTAGTCCCACAGAATTACCGACCACCTTCGGGTAGATCAGGTTACCTTCAATCTGCTGCAGTACAAGGAACAAAATTACAAAAACCACAGCCTTCCACGGATCTACCATGAGAATCAAAAATGCACCCACCGCACATCCGATAAACGCTCCAAAAATTGGAATCAATGCCGTAAAGGCAATCAGTACGCCGACCAATAGAGCATACGGAAGCCGGATGATTCCCATCACTACAAAGAACATAGATCCAAGAATCAGTGCCTCCACACACTGCCCCGTCAGGAAATTGGAAAAAGTCTTATACGTCAGAGAACAGATATCCAAAATGGACACCACCCGCTTTTCCGGCAGATATGCAAATAAAACTTTCTTAATCTGTACATGCAGTTTTTCCTTTTGCAATAAAATATAACAGGCAAATACAAAAGCAATAAAAGACGTTGTCACACTGCCCACAATACTTGTCGCTACAGAAATTGTGGAATCAAATACATTGCCGACACCATTCTTAAAAAAGCCGATTATGCCGTCAAGCATTTTGTCCCAGCTCATATTCATATCACCGATCAAAGCCAGAATTTCCTTGTTATCTTCAAACTGCATTTCCAGCCATGCAATCGCCTTCGGAATAAAACGGCTGATATTTCTTCCAAGGCTGGCAAATGTATGGCCCAACTGTGGAACCACTACAAACATCACAATTCCCACAATCCCCAGCACAAACGCAATCGTCAGCGTAAGACTTAAGGGGCGCGCCATTCGCTGTAACTTTTTATTTTTCAGCGTACTTTTATTTTTAAAAATATTCCGTTCGGCAAAACTCATCGGCACATTCAGCACAAAGGCAATTGCTCCGCCCACTGCAAACGGAAAGAGGATATTCCCCACAAAGCCAATCATATCCAAAACAATTGTATAATTCCACAGAGCAATCAGCAGAACTATGGTAAAAACGATCAGCTCACGAATATGACGTATATTTTCTTTATTAAAATTCATGCACACACCTCGCAAATATATAAATCTGTTTTTTAGTCTACCATACCTCTGCGAAATGTTCCATTAATTTTATCTTAAAATATCCCTCCCAGTTTCCATACTGCAATTGCAATTGAAAAAACCGCAATTCCTTTTTTCAGTATCTCCTGGTTGATCCGGGATGCATTCTTGCTTCCGTAAAACACACCAATTCCATGTGTCACAAGCGCCGCTATAAGAATCGGCAGGATTTTCCCCATGTCGCACTGACCTAAATAACCAATTACTGCCGGAATCCCGATAAAAATGGAATTAAACAACGCCACTCCCACCGCTGTTCGGATTGGAATCCCAAACACAACCAAAAGCGGCATAACAAGTACTGGTCCTCCTGCTCCTGACATAGAACAAATTACTCCGGTCACAAATCCAAGTGCCAACGTCAGCGGCAGCTTCTCCTCTATCGAAAATCTGTTGCTGTCTGACGTCCTCTCCTTATCTTTTCGCAGAAGAATAGAAATCCCCGACAACAGCACTACAAGATAAAGCAGCATTTGCACCTTGTCCTCAGGAATAAGCAGATTCAGTTTCACTCCTGCAACGGCTCCGATCAAACTGCCGATACTTAACTTCAATCCAAACTTTACATCCAGATTACCTGCCTTCTGATAATTCAGTGCCCCCAGGACTCCCGACACGATAAATGCAGAAAAACTAAGCGCCAGCCCTTCCGATATACTCAACCCCAGACTGGCAGTATAAAACATGGGGAGCAGAAAACCTGCTACCCCACAAAGTCCTACCAATGCTCCGACCACCAGATTGGCAGCCCCGATCATCAGCCAGATTCCCATTACAATACTCCTTCTTTCTTCATATATTCTAATGCCTCAAAGCGAATCCGCTCTTCATCCAGAGTCTTGACTACCCGATCCTCCATCAGCACCTCTCCGCCCACGATCATGTCGCGTACATCACCGGATTCTGCACACTCGAACATAGTATGCAGCAGATTTCCGCTCGGGATCAGTCTTCCCGCATCCAGATTCACACTGATCATGTCTGCCTTATAACCTGCTTCGATCCGTCCGCACGCTCCTACTTCGTCAATCGCTGCCGCTCCGCCCTCAAATACCATACGGAATAAAAGCTCTGCCGGCATCACCTTCGGATTGCGGTTCGGCACGCCGTGGTAAATATTCATCAGAGAACGGAATATCCGCATCTCATTCCACAGGCTCAAGCCGCCGTGAGCCGCTCCATCCGTACCAAATCCCGGAATGATTCCTCTTTCCACATAATCCGGGGTATCCGGCACTGCTTTCCCACAGTTGCTGAACGGGCAGTGGCAGATTTTCACGCCATGTTCTTTAATCAGCACTTTCTCTTCTTCTGAAAGAATCAGACTGTGTGCGCCTAAGAACCTGGAAGACAATACATCCATTTTCTCCAGATATTCATATGGGCGCATACCTTCCCGCTTGATAATTCCATCTACTTCACCCTGATATTCATTCATGTGCGCCTGCAGCATAGCATTGCGTTCTTTTGCATGAGCAGCCGCCAGTTCTGTCAGCTCATCAGAGCAGGAATTCAAAGCACGAAGTGAATAGTACACCTTTAAGTTTCCTTTTCCATTCCAATTCTCATACAGACTGTCTGTTTCCTGTACCGCCTGTTTTGCATCCATGGCGATGCTCTCCGGAAGTCCCTCCTCATCCATGGTAGAATAAGAAAGTCTGCCCCGCAAGCCCGTTTTCGCATATACCTCTGCCGCCGCGTCCATATGGTAGCTGCCTGCATCGATAAATGCCGTTGTTCCAGACTTTATCATCTCCAAGGCGGCTACCCGTGCCGATAGTTTCATTTTCTCCGTCGTCAGTGTGCTTTCAAAAGGCAGCATAACCCTGGTCCAGATAATCGGTTTTGCATCCAGCACAAGCCCCTTCAACAACTGCTGCCCGGTATGCATGTGACTATCGATCAGCCCCGGCATAAACAGTTTCCCTTCTCCTGAGATCACTTTATCTGCCTGATATTCCCTGCTCCCGGTTTTCACAACCTCCAGAACCTTTCCGTCGGCTACTGCAATATCCATTCCATTCTGTATCGTTTCATAATCTGTCATAACAATTGCGTTTTTAATCAGTAAATTACATGTCTCCATCTATTTATTCCTCCTTAACTGATTTTACAGTTTTATTAGATTGCTTTAAACAGCATCAGCATTAACGAATCCCAGATACAGGAACCCAAGAACGTACCTGTCATAACAAGCAGACCTACGATCAGAATTTTCGGTCCCTGTTTCACAAATGTCTTCAACTGATCGCCGATTGCCAGACCAGCGTATGCTCCTACCATGGTAAATGGCGCTGTAAAGTTGATCTTTGCTGCCGAATCAATGACAAAACCACGGATCGGAGAGAGCGGGCATGCCAGGATCAAGCCGATGATCGCACAGTATGCTACGATTGGCAGCTTCAACGGAATTGTCTTCACACAAAGAACCGCCAGCATGGAGATCCCGACCAGAACGATCAATCCCGGAAGAGAATCCAAAAATCCTACGTCATAACCGATAAAATTCGCCAGTCCTGTTCCACAGGCTCCTACCACAAGTAAGAATAACCATTCTATATATCTCATAATCTTTATTCCTCCGTTTTATTTTCTGCAAGTTTTGCTTTTCCGAAACGTCCGATCTTTGGTTCCAGTATGCAGTATAACTTATCGCACAGTGGAATTGCCAGGAACATGTTAATGTAGATACCTGTCACTCCGGCAATTGTTTCACCGACACTTGCCAGCGTCTGGATCGTCTCTGTTGCCTCCGGATAAATTGCGCAAAGAGATGCGCTTGAGCTTGCCATCATAATACCTGCGCCTACTCCTGACGCCAATCCAAGAGCCTCAGGCTGGAACCATCCTGTCATTGCTACTGCTGAAGCCATAATTCCAAAATAAATCGTACCGATCATACCGCCTACTATGTATATAGAGAGACTTCCTCTTGCCTCTGCTGAATCTGCGCCATAAATATTGTTGATCAGCGCCATATGATACTCCCGGTTGATGGAAAAGCAGGCGCCTACAGCCTCTCTCTTCATTCCCAGCAAAATTGCTACCGGAAGTGCCAGAACGATTCCAAACAAGTTTCCGAAGCCATGCAGCAGTACTGCCGGTCCCGCTTCCAGAATCGTCTCCACATTTGCGCCTGCTGTAATTCCAAGCTTTGCAATAAATGGCGCAATTCCTACAACTACCAGCTTAGATGCTGCCTTTACCTGCTCATTGTTTACAATCTTTGCCACCTGCGGTCCACAGCACACACCTAGAATGATCGCATAGAAGATCGGGAACAGAATGAACATTCCCTTTCCGATCGGAATCTCAATCTTTCCGATACTGTCTGCGATCAGGATGAAAATGAATGCCAGCAGATAAATTTTCCACTCCACCTTGATTCTCTGCCCAAGTGACTCGTAGGCAAATGCCTCTTTCTTTTTTGCCATCGTTTTTACCTCCCATACCCTGCGTCTTTCTCTTTAGCCGACGCCATCTTTTTAAGTTGCCCCTATTTTATCGAATTTTAGATTTTACAAAAAGGACATTTGAGGTGTTTTAATACAAAACTGATCTTTCTTACCAAATTTATATAATTTTCCCAAAATCCATTTGCATCCTTTGTGCATTTTGCTATACTTATAGTAATATAATATCAGAAGAAAGGAGACGGTTGATATGACATTGGAAGAATTGGAAAAAGAAGTCCCCGAATTATATGAATACACAAAAACAATGCCGCCGGATATCCGCCAAAAGGCCCGCATAAAAGTCCATCCTCCGGGAGGGCTGATCCATCAAAAAGACTGTGAACTCCAGTATCTCGGTATTGTAGCTAAAGGTGAAAACCGGGTGATTAATGAATTTGAAAACGGCAAAATATACATGATTGAAACTAATAAGGCAATAGACTTCATCGGAGAAGTTACACTTCTTGCAAACTTGCCAAAGACTTCTGTTACCATCGAGGCGCTCACTGCCAATACAATAGTATACATACCACGAAAGGATGCTGAGGAATGGGTCGACTCAGATACACATATTTTACGGAAAATGGCTCAGAGAACAGCATTTAAGTTATATCGGTCTTCCTATAATAACGGGTTGAAATTATATTACCCCCCGGCATTTCTCATTGCGGACCATCTGGTAAGACTATATGAACAGGAATTCCCGGCTGCAGGCTTACCGGAAGAGGGACCTCATATCTTTTCCGCCGGAGAAGCAGACGGTTCCTTTACGTTTACCCTCCAAAAAACACGGGAACGTCTTGGCGAGGAACTGGGTATGAACATAAAAACACTGGACCGGGCTGTCCGTTCCATGCAGAAAGACGGATTCTTTTCTCTGGTAAAAGGAAAGATTACATTTGGGCAAAATGAGTATCAGGCTTTAAAAGAGTATATCAGCACAGCAAAAGGGTGAGTATCTTGCGTTCTCCCCCTTCCTTTTCCCAATTTTATTACATAAATTATTACCATTTTATTACATAAATTTTACATAAATTTTCTTCGGTTTTTTTTACAAAAATATGGAGAAATCTGCAAAAAAATTGTATAATATACATTATAAAAATGAAAGAGAGGGTTCACTGATGAAACACAACAATATGTTAGCCATGATTTTAGCCGGCGGCCGTGGTTCCAGACTTCACGACTTAACGAACAAAGTAGCAAAACCGGCTGTTTCATATGGCGGAAAATACCGCATTGTTGATTTCCCGCTGAGCAATTGTGCAAACAGTGGTATAGATGTTGTAGGAGTTCTGACTCAATATGAATCTGTGTTACTGAACAGCTACGTTGCCGCCGGACAGCGATGGGGACTTGACGCAAAGGACAGCGGGGTATTTGTTTTGCCGCCGCGTGAAAAAGCGGACAGTGATTTAGATGTTTACCGCGGTACAGCAGATGCCATTTCACAAAATATTGATTTTATTGATACATACGAGCCGGAATATTTGCTCATTCTTTCCGGCGACCACATTTACAAAATGAATTATGATAAGATGCTTGAGCATCACAAGGCAAATAATGCAGACGCTACCATCGCCGTTATTGAAGTGCCGATGAAAGAAGCAAGTCGTTTCGGTATCATGAACACAGATGAGAACGGCATGATCGTAGAGTTTGAAGAGAAGCCTGCCAACCCAAAGAGTAATCTTGCTTCTATGGGTATCTATATCTTCAGTTGGAAGATACTTCGCAAGATGCTCCTGGCAGATATGAAGAATGCAGACTCCAGCCATGACTTCGGCAAGGATATCATCCCTGCACTTTTGAATGATGGAAAGAGACTCTGCGCATTTAAGTTCAAGGGCTACTGGAAGGATGTAGGAACTATTGATTCTCTCTGGGAAGCCAATATGGATCTGCTGAACAAGAATAATGAGCTGGATCTGAATGACCCTTCCTGGAAAATCTACACCGAAGATGTGACAACACTGCCGCATTATATCGGAGAACATGCAGATATCAAGAACGCATTTATCACACAAGGATGCGTGATCAACGGTGAAATCAAAAATTCTGTTCTTTTTACAAGCGTTAAGGTTGCCGAAGGCGCAAAGGTCATCGACAGCGTGCTGATGCCGGGCGCAGAGGTTGAAGAGGGCGCAGTTGTTATCCGGGCTTTGATTGCAAATAATGTAAAGATTGGTAAGAATGCCGTTGTAGGAAGTGCAGACAGCGAACACATTGAGCTTGTTGCAAAGCGTGTAAAGGGGGACGAGTAAGATGAAAGCATTAGGTATTGTAAACTTTTCCGGACATCATATTTATGTAAACGGTTTAGAAGATTATCGTCCGATCGGCGCATTTTCCTTCCTGGGAAGATACCGCGCAATTGATTTTCCGATTTCCAACTTGAGCAACAGCGGTATCGAAAGAATTCAGGTATATATTAATAAAAAGCCGCGTTCACTGGCTGAGCATCTGGGAACTGGACGGCATTATAACATTAACTCCAAACGCGGAAGACTACATCTGCTCTTCTCCGAAAACGGAACAGAGAATTCTCTGTACGACACGGATATCTCCGCTTATATGGAGAATATGGAGTGTATCGAAGCAGAAAGCGCTCCGTACGTTGTCATTGCCCCAAGTTATATGATTTACACACAAGATTTCAGAGAGGTATTAAAAACACATGCCGAATCCGGTGCTGACATCTCCCTGTTGTATCATTCGGTTGACAATGCACGGGAATCATTCCTAAATTGCGACCTTTTGAATCTGAACAAGCAGAAGGGTGTACAGTCTATTGAAAAGAACCGCGGAACTGCCAAGAACAGAAATGTTTTCATGGATACATATGTAATGAAAAGAGAGTTATTCATTGACCTCGTGAAGAAAGCGAGAAAGCTTTCCTCTATGTTCACTCTTCCCCAGATTGTCAATGCACTCTGTGAGGAGTTAGATATCCGTGGAATTTCCCATCGTGGATATTTCGCTACAGTTACGGATTTAAAGAGCTATTATGATGCCAACCTTTCCTTGATTGACTACAAGGATGCACAGACATTGTTCAAAGAAGACTGGCCGATTTATACAAGAACCAATGATTCATGCCCAACTCAATATTTCAACGGTTCTGATGTCAAGAAGTCTGTCGTTTCCAATGGCTGTCTCATCGGCGGTATTGTTGAGAATTCCGTAATCGGACGCGGATGTACTATCAAAGACGGCGCAATCGTGAAAAATTGTGTAATACTTCCAGATACTGTCATCGGCAAAGATGTCCATATTGAGAATCAGGTTGTGGATAAACATGCAAGAGTACTTCATGTAAAAGAATTAATCGGTAATCCACAACAGCCGGGATACATCAAGAGAAATGACATTGTTTAATCTTTCTTCTCTATATTAAAGTGTATAAAGGGAGTGCCGCTCCATAATTGATTCATCAGTTATGGAGCGGCACTCTTTTATCTGTCATTTGTCAGTTCTGCCTTATCCAGAAGAAAGAAAATCAGGCTTAGTACCATTGCAGTCACACTTGCCAGTACCATTCCTGTCAACTGAATATCTCCGAACTTCACTGCGATTCCTGACAATCCCGCCACGAATACAACAGAGGTCAATGTCAGATTTCTGGAACGGCCATAATCTACTCTTGCATCTACCAGAATCCGGATTCCCGATGCGCCGATCATGCCATACAAAAGGAAGGAAATTCCTCCGATCACCGGTCCCGGGATGGTCTGTATCAACATCGAAAGTTTGCCTACAAAAGAACAGATAATAGAAAGAATAGCTGCTCCGGCAATCACCTGTACGCTATACACTCTTGTCATCGCCATCACACCGATATTCTCACCATATGTGGTCGTCGGCACAGAACCGATCAAACCTGAAAGCATCGTAGAGAAGTTATCTCCAAACAAAGAACGGTGAAGCCCGGGGTCTTCAATCAGATTTCTTCCAATAATCTTACCTGTAACAACTTGATGTCCGATATGCTCGGACGCAATTACCAAAAGTACAGGCAGAAGCATCACGACCGCACTCACATCAAACTTTGCCATCTGAAAGTTCGGAATAGAAAACCAAGATGCCGCAGCAACTTGTGAAAAGTCCAAAATCCCACAGCAGAACGCTGCCGCATACCCTGCGATCACTGCAATCAGAATTGAGATAACTGATAAAAATCCGCGGAACAATACACTTCCGAAGACTGCAACTCCCAGTGTAACAGCAAATACGATCACATTTTTCATATCAATCTGCTCATCCAGCAGCCCCGCATTGCTTGCCGCAGATCCTGACAGCTCCAGACCAATCAGTGCAACTACAGGCCCCATAGCTGCCGGCGGCAGAACAACATCAATCCATTTTGTCCCGCATTTATAAATGATGAAGGACAGAATACATCCGCAGAAACCAACTGCCACGAATCCACCCAATGCGTATTCATAACCCATCTCGCTGATGACAATCCCCGCAGGTGCCAGAAATGCAAAGCTGGAACCCAGATATGCAGGTGCTTTGCCTTTTGTCACTGCAATAAAAATGAGGGTCCCCACACCGTTCATAAACAACACGATCGCCGGATTGATGCCAAAGATAAACGGTACCAGAACTGAAGCGCCGAACATTGCAAACATATGCTGGATACTAAGAGGCACCAGCATCCGGACAGGAACCTTCTCCTCTACCTGAATAATTTTTTTACTCTCCATGCTTTTCTCCTTTAGCTTATTCTTAACCAGCTGATATCCTCTGCCGCTTTGCGGCGGCAGCCCGACATACCGGCTTAGATTACACATCATGCAATCACGAAACCATTATATCACAGAATAACAATTTTTCCACTGAAAACCGCCTTTGCAAATCATAATCCACTTTTTCATTGCCCTGACCCATGAAAATCATGGTATAATTCATAAGTGAAGTATCAGATTCCGCGCAGACAGCAAAAGCAGTTCTGAATACAATCATTTTAAAAAGGAGAGCATTGATTATGTCAAAAATCGCAGTACTTCTTCCCCGGGAAAGTATGCTAAAGCAGGCAAAAAAGGTCATTAAGGAAGAGCATATAGATATCCACACATTAAAAGTCATTGAAACTGTAGATACCATAGCCGAAGCCAGAAAGGCTGTAGAAAACGGCGCCGAGATTATTGTAGCAAGAGGCGCCCAGGCTTCTTATATCAAATCATATACTGAAATCCCCTTAGTAGAAATTAAAATGACCGGACAAGAATTAGGTCTGCTGATAAAAAAAGCAAAGCATATGATCAACAAGGAAATCCCCTCCATAGCAATTATCGGTTATAAGAACATGTACAGTGACATGTCATATTTTGAGGAAATATTTGATATTAAACTGCAGTCTGTCTTTATTAACAATATCGATCAGATAGAATCTGCAATAGACCATGCCGTTACTGCGGGTACCGATCTTCTTATCGGCGGCGATGTTGTCAACCGCCTTGCACGCCAAAAGGGAATTCCGGCCCTCTTTGTAGAATCAACAGAAGATTCTATACGAAACGCCTTAAAAATCGCACGTCAAATGAGCTATACAGCTGAAACTGAAAAAAGGCATATCGCACAATTTGCCGCTGTATTAGATGCCTCTTTTAACGCAATCATCAAAATAGATACCAAAAAAAGAGTAACTATCGTAAATCCCCCTTTTGAAACATTAATAGGGAAAAAGGCGGAACAGTTACTTGGAAAAAACATACTGGACATTGTTCCTGAAATCGGTGAACAAATGATTGACTCCATACTAAATGGCCGCCGCGACTCCATCAACCTTTCTGTACGTTTTCGCGATAATCCAACCATGCTGACAATTGCGCCTATCTGTACCCAAGACGACATCAGCGGCGCTATTCTCTCATGTTATCTTTTGACAAAATCTACAAAGCATGCAACCGATAAGTCTCGTATTATGTATCTGAAAGGCTACAACGCAATCCACCATTTTTCTGATCTGGATACAGAAAATGAAGCAATGAAGAAATGTGTTGAATTAGGCAAAATATATGCTTTATCTTCACAGCCTGTCCTAATTTGCGGTGAATGCGGGACGAACAAGGAGCTTTTTGCACAATGCATCCACAACAACAGCACATACAAAAAAGGCCCGTTTATAACACTCAACTTAAGCTCCATGTCAGATGATACGCAAATGAAATATCTTTTCGGAAATCCCGATGCAGCTGACCAGATTCAAAAGAAAGGAGCTTTAGCCGCAAGCGATACAGGCACTCTGCTCATTTCAGAGATTGAAGCCTTAGCCCCGATTACCCAGTCCCGGCTTTATCGGGCCCTGCGCTATAAAATTTTGATACAAAACGATGCAGAAAACTTTCAGCCCATTAACAACCGTCTTATCGTTACAACCTCTGTAAAACTTACGGATTATGTAAATGCAGGTTCTTTCAGAAAAGATTTATATTATCTTATTAACGGACTGGTAATGCAGATTCCTCCTCTGCGGCAGCGAAAACAAGATATCAAAAAAATTATTTTGGACGCAAAAAATGCATTTGCCGAACAATACTCAAGATTTTTAACATTTCCGGAAAGTTCAATTGAAGTCTTAATAAATTATGACTGGCCCGGAAATGAAATCCAGCTGACAGCTTTCTTGGAGCGGTTATTTTTAACAGCCCCGCACAAATCAATTGGCGAGGCATATGTAAGATATCTGTTAGATGAGTTATATCCCGTTCAGACAGACTCCCCTGATCCGGTATCGATGTATTATCATCCAGAAGCCGAACAGTTAAAAACAATGCTTACCAAATATCATGGAAACAGAAAAAAGATTGCTGACGAGCTGGGAATCAGCACAACGACCTTATGGCGGCGTCTAAAAAAATACGGCATTATAGCCGAAAGTTAAAAAAGGAATCGGTGTTTTACAGATAACTATCTTTCTGTGAAACATCGATTCCTTTTGCTTTGATTCAGGTAATCGGGGCCGGGTTGAAAATACACATGTCATTATGAAATCCATACAAATCACTATAGGGCACATGCACGCCGCTCGCTACATCCAATATCATTTCAAAAATTTCCGTACCCACCTCGGCAATCGTCGCCTTTCCTGTCGCCACATCCCCGGCAGAAATATCAATCATATCAAACCAATGGTCTTTCATCTCATTTCTGCTGCATATTTTTATAACGGGACAGATATCCAGTCCATAAGGTGTTCCCCTTCCTGTCATAAATACTTGAAGCCCTATTCCGCTTGCCGCCTGGCTTGGACCGCACACAATATCACTTGCCGGAGCTGCCGCAAAAATCAGTCCCTTCTTTGAAGGCAGTTCCGCCGGAGAAAGAACCTCGACAATCGGACTGCTGCCGCTCTTCGCAATACTTCCCATTGCCTTCTCCACAATATTCGCCAAACCGCCCTGCTTATTCCCCGGTGTGGGATTTGCGTCTCTGTCTACGCCTCCCTCCTCCAAATAATTGTCATACCAGCGCATTTCTTCTGCCAGCCGGTCACGCACTTCCTTATCTTTGCATCTTGCCGCCAGCATATGCACACCGTCACGCACTTCTGTCACTTCACTGAACAGTACGCTTGCGCCGCCTCTTACCAACATATCGGCGGCGTATCCCACGCTTGGATTGGCTGAGATTCCCGAAAAAGCGTCGCTGCCGCCGCACTGCATACCGATGACAAGCTCGCTCAGCGGCAGTTCTTCCCTCTCTCTCTGATTCAGCCGCTTTAGCTTTCTTTCCGCCATCTCCAAAATCGCATGCATCATAGCATCATGTCCGGCATACTCCTGAAGTGTCAGGACATTTTCCGGTGTAATATCTTCTTCCGGCAATATTTTATCATATGTGAGCTTTTCACACCCCAGTCCTATAACCATAATCTCACCCCCAAAATTAGGATGGCGGATCAGATTCCTTATAGAGCGGATAGGAATATGTGCCAGGGGGGCGTTGATTGCCACGCCGCAGCCATAAGGATGCGTCACAGCTGCCACATCATCCACATTCGGGTATTTTGGCAGCAGCTCCCGCCTGATCCTCTCAGCAGCCGCCCGCACTACTCCAGCCGCACACTGTACCGTAGTCACAATCCCTAAGATATTTTTTGTACCCGCCGACCCCGCGGCATTACGGTATCCTCGCCACACTGTCCTGACAGGTTTCGGCAGACTCTCCATTTCTACAATGTTTGTGCCATATTCCATATCATCAAGAGAAGGACTTTGGGGCAGCTTAAGCATATGCTCATTTACCCATTCTCCCTTTGCAATGCCGCGCACAGCATATCCAATAACCACTCCATAACGAATAACCTCCCCGCCTGACGCTATATCACACAAAGCTACTTTGTGAGCCTGCGGTATGTCCTGCCTGCACTGGATATCCTCCGTTATCCAAGTCCCCTCCGAAAGATCCCTGACAGCTACTGCCACATTATCCCGCTCTGCAATTTTTACATATAAACGTTCCATTTTTCTCCTCACATCTATAACAATCCTGCTGCCCGCATAGAATCCACCATGTTATCCAGCGCCTTCCCCGCCGGCGTCGGCAGATTTGGCTTATAGGGAAGCCCTATTTTTCTCCCCCGCAAATTTGCCATATCCTTCGCTGCCACAGGAAAGCTGGCTCCATCCATTGAAATACGGACCGGATTTAATTTAAACTGTGCCTCCAACGCCCCTTCTAAATCGCCTGTCACAAATTTATTGTACACGTCAGTAATCAATTCCGGCATAAAATTCGCTGACGTACACACTCCTCCTACAGCCCCGTGGCACATGGATGCATAGAGCAGAGTATCCTTCCCGCCAAATACTTTAAAGTTAATATCTCTTGTACGGCGGATATATTCCGACGTCAGCGTAATATCACCGCTTGTATCCTTGATGCCGACAATATTTTTCACCTCATGCGCAAGACATTCTACTATATTTGCAGATAAACCATAGCCCACACGCCCCGGATTATTATATAACAGTACTGGCAGCCCTTGGACAAATTCAGCAATCGTCCGAAAATGAAGCAGCAATTCCTTCTCAGTCGGTTTTAAAAACATTGGCTGAAGGATAGAAATACCGGACGCGCCTTTCTCCTGCGCCATTTTCGCCAGACGGCAGCATTTCTTTGTACTGATTGCACCAATACCAAAGTAAACCGGCACTCTCCCCGCCGCCTGATCTATTATAATGCGTAACCCCCGCTCCATCTCATCTTCTTCAAGAGCATAAAATTCTCCATTGCTCCCAAACGCCAGAATCCCCAGTACGCCTCCGTCAATCACATAATCCACATGTTTTCTGAGCTTATCCTCGTCAATATATTCATCTTTATCAACTGGTGTGAGAATCGGAACAATAACTCCTTTAATAAAATCTATATTCATAACACTCTTCCATTCTCCTGTTACTTTATTTTTCCGGCGTCACTATCGTATTGGCTATCTTTTCGTAATATTTCACAATGCTGGAATGATCTTCCTTTTCAAAGCCATCCGCTTTAAGCCCCTGCATAATTTCCATCAGCTGACTTGCCAGCGGCACCGGTGAACTAATTACATGTGCGGCATTCAATGCATTATTCAGATCTTTGATATGTAATTCAATACGGAAGCCCGGCTCAAAATTCCGCTCCAGCATCATAGGCGCTTTCGCATCCATAACTGTAGAACCAGCCAGTCCGCCCCGGATCGCCTGATAAACAAGAGCCGGATCCGTTCCCGCCTTCTTTGCAAAAGTCAATGCTTCCGATACTGCCGCAATGTTCACAGCTACAATAATTTGATTTGCAAGCTTTGCAACATTTCCCGCTCCCAATTCTCCTACATATACAACAGAACCCGCCATCACCATCAGCATATCGTAATATTGGTCAAACAATTCCTTTTTTCCACCCACCATAACAGATAATGTGCCGTCAATAGCCTTTGGCTCCCCGCCTGAGACCGGCGCGTCAAGCATTTCTATGCCAAGCTTCTCCAGTTCTGCGCCGATTGCTTTACTTTCCGTTGGGTCAATAGAACTCATATCAATTAAAACAGTTCCTGGCTTCGCACCTTCGGCTACACCATCTTTGCCCAGAACAGCCGCCCTTACATGAGGTGAATTCGGAACCATTGTAATCACTGCCGGAACCTGAGCCGCCAGCTCCTTTCCGCTCCCGGCAGCTGCCGCCCCGCAGGAAACCAGTTCATCCACAACCTGCTTGTTAAAATCAAAAACAACCAGCTCATACCCCGCCTTCAACAAGTTCTTTGCCATCGGACGTCCCATAATCCCCAAACCAATAAATCCTATTTTCATATCACATACCCTCTTTCTACTTAATAATATTCTGATTGATGTAATCCCAGTTCAACATATAACCACATCCTGGTCGTTCCGGCACATGGATATAGCCTTCATCATCCATATAATCAGCCGCTTCAAGAAGCCATGGCGGTATTGTATCATATTCTAAAAATGGATGGAGCAGCCCGCGCTCATAATACTTCCCTGGTATTCCCATTGCCGCAAGCACCTGAATCGTATCAGCGCCCCCCGCATGCACCTCCAGCGGCATTCCGTTCAATTCACAAAGATGAACAATTTTCATAAAAGGAGTGATTCCGCCAACATCCGTCAGACCTGCCCGTACAATATCACATGCCTTACTCCGGATCCACTCAGCCCGGGTCTGCCCTTTTCCATGAGCTGTTTCTGGTCCGCAGACTGACAATCCAGGAAGCTTTGATGTCAGCCACCTGTACGCCTCGATATCATACTCATCCATAGGCTCTTCCATCCATTCAAAGTTCAGCTTCTCCAGCTCTCTTCCGATATATAACGCTTGTTCTCTCGTATAATTGTGGAACGGATCAAGGAAAAGAGGCACATCATCTCCAACCGCCTCCCGGACCGCCCTGCATGCGTCCAGATCCCGTTCAATATCCGGCAGACCAGAGATTTTATTATCTGCCCATTTTTCATCCATCCAGGTATGCAGCTTGATTCCTCTGTATCCTCTTTTCACAAGCTTTTTTGCATAGCTTCCATAAGCCTCCGGGGTATCAAGTCCTGACGGAATGTCGTCGCCGACCATGATACTTCCATATGCCGGAATTCTGGTACGATGTCCGCCTAATATTTTATAAATCGGAAGCTTCACCGCCTTTCCAAACAGATCCCACAATGCAGTATCAACAACTCTGACAACCTCATCTCCAATAGGTATCGCGCCTCCAATCCGCTGCATCCGGAAGATTTTTGTAAAAATCTTCTCCCTGCACATCGGGTCTTCTCCTATCAGGATAGGCTTCAATTTATTGATTGCCGCTGAAAGGAAATGTCCCGTTCCTGCAAGCTCATAATTTACAAGGGTATCATCCTCTACCGCACTCTCGTCAAATACCTTTGACGGCGTCTGCCAGATATCTGCTGACAAATACTGTCCTACGATCCCCTCATCAGTCTCAATTTCCACAAGTGAAACGGATGAATCACGTTTTTTGCAGGGATGCATATGACCATCCTTGTCACTGCCCAGCCAGGTATCCTTTTTAAAACGAATCACTCGAACATCTGTAATCTTCATTTTTACCTCCAATTTCTTTTGTATATTCAATTTAAATATTTTTCTTTTTCAGCCTTGCATATCTTATGATATTAACCCCAAAGAAAATCAGGGATAATACAATAAATACTGCCGCGATTGGATATGAGAAAAATTCTGTCAGACTTCCGCCAGTCATCTGCAATCCTCTGCGGAGATATTTTTCTGCGTATCCTCCTAACAAAAACCCCAAAAGTACCGGCGCCTGCGGATAATCAACCAATTCCAGACATTTACCTACAATTCCTGCAATTAAGAAAACATAAATCTCAAAAACACGGGAATTATTAGAAAATGCGCCGACAACACACAATACCATTACAATAGGCATCAAAATATATTGCGGCAGGTTCAAAAGACGGATGATATATTTCAGACATACAAACATAATCACCAGCATGGCAATGGATGACAATGTCATAGACGCAAACATGGAGTAAACCACATCCCCGCTGTTTTCAAACAAAAGCGGTCCTGGCTGTAAACCATGAATCATCATTGCCCCCAGCAAAATTGCCGTAACACCATCCCCCGGTATCCCCAATGTCAGAAGCGGTACCATCGCCCCGCCGATTGTCGCATTATTCGCAGCCTCTGTTGCTACAACCCCATCGATACATCCTTGCCCAAATTCTTCAGGATGCTTTGAAATTCCTTTGACAGCACCGTATGCCATCAATCCCGATGTTGTGCCTCCGATCCCCGGCAAAATACCAATTCCGATTCCAGTCAGACCTGCAACAACAATATTTTTCACTTGGGCTATGATTTCCCTGCAAGACACACCCAGCCCTTTTAAATTTAAATCCTGTATGGAATAGCTGACCGTTTTTTCTCCTGTTTTTAAAACAGATGCAAGCGCGAACACACCAACTACAATCGGGGTAATCGCAAGCCCTGTCTGCAGCTGACGAAATCCAAATGTAAACCTTGCCATTCCGTCAACAGGTGTCGTACCGATCATTGCAAGGGAAAGTCCGATAAACATACTGATCAGACCTTTCAGCAAATCCTTTCCCGCAAGCAGCGTAACCAGAGTAAGGGCAAAAAAGATCACCGAGAACATTTCTACCGGTCCAAACTTAACAGCAATACTTGCAATTGCCGGCGCAATGAACATCAATGCAAAAATACTGAGTACTGTTCCTAAAAAAGATACAACGATCGCCATCCCAAGAGCTTTTCCGCCAAGACCTTTTTTTGTCATCGGATAACCGTCAAAGGTTGTTGCAATTGAAGCGCCTGTTCCCGGTATCCCCAGCAAAATTGCCGATACCAGCCCGCCAGACTGTCCGCCTATATATAAAGCCATCAAAAAAGCGAACGCTGTATATTTTTCCATGCCATATGTAGCCGTCAATCCAATTACCACAGCCATCGTCCCTGAAATTCCGGGCAGCGCGCCGCAGATAATGCCAAAGCCTGTTCCTATAAGAATCAGCAGGATATTAAGCGGCGTAATAACATCAACATAACTTGTAATAATCTGCTCTAACATAAAATTGTTTCTCCTCCTCTATTTACCAGTCAATTTATGGAAGAATTATATTAAAACCGTAACTAAATATAAAATAAATTCCTGCTGAAAACAGAATAGCCAGTAAAATAATCACTTTCAAATTTCTTTTTTCTTTTTGAGAATAAAGTAACATAGATATCAGCAGGTACAATCCGCTGGAAATCATAAATCCAATCTGTCCAATCAAAATCACATAAACGATACAAAGAAATAACATCGATATCTCATAGTGTTCTCTCATTTTTCCAATCAAACTGGTTTTCTCAGATTTTACTTTTATCTTTGCTTCCTCTGTTACTTCATCTGTACAATTCCGGTAAGTTTTTACAATGTCAATCATCTTCCTGATCAAATACAATATAATCAACAATAAACCGACACCTGATACAATTCTGGCATATCCGTCAGATCCCAGTGAATCAAACTCACTTTTTTGAAACATATACGATGAAATAAACTGGTATAATAACCAACATCCAAAAAGAACAGGGACAAAAAAATCTTTCACTCCGCCATTCTGCTTAATAGCCTTTCTCAACCTCATCCTAGATTCCTCCTAACTGATCATCTGACATTTTGAGGGTGTCCTCAAACTATGCTTTTATTCATAGAAAGAACACCCTCCTCATCCAAAAATCTGTCTTTTTAATTAACACCACTATACTGTTTTTATTACATTAAATCTTTGTATGGAAGAAGCGCGTCCAGCCAATCATTCATTGACTTAGTAGCTGTTTCGGAATCTTCATAGGTCGGATAAAATCCAAGCGTTTCTAATCTATCGCCAACCTCCGGATCAGCAAGTATTTTTTCCATAGCTGTATTGAATTTTACAACAATTTCTTCTGGGAGATCTTTTTGGCCGAACCATGCCATCATTTGGCCGCCCCATACAAAATCGATTCCCTGTTCCTGACATGTCTCAAGATCCGGGGCCAATGGATTTCTTTCGGTGCCATAAACACCCAGCATACGGAAATCCCCACTCTCCTCGTACTCTTTTGCTGATCCTACATTTAAAAAGATCAAATCCAGTTTGTCACCAAGAAGACCCGCCACACGTTCGGCATCAGCGCCATAATCTAAATATTTTAGTTTACCACCAATGGAATCTTCAAACATTTTTGCCTGGAGGAAGCTTCCTCCTCCTGTTTCAACACCGATACGAACCGTTTCCGGATTTGCTTTGATATCGTCAACAAGATCCTGCAATGTTTCATACTTGGAATCTGCTTTCACACAAATTGCCCCCGGATAGTCTCTGCATGTAATATCTATCACCTTCATCTTGTCTGTCGCCTTATAATCAACTGCCCCGGTAATATATCCGGTCATCATTGTATTATGATAATACATCAATGTATATCCATCTGGATCTGCCGCCATCATTTCATCAGCCGCAATTCCGCCTGAAGCGCCCTCCTGGTTCACCACGGAAATAGATGTTCCAAGCTCTTCTTCCAGATATTCCGCGAATACACGGCATGTATTGTCTGTTGTTCCACCTGGAGAAGCCGGTACATACACCGTAATATTCTCACTCGGCCACTCCTTTTCTTTTGGACTGCACCCAACGGCTGCCAGTGCCATCACACCTATCAAAGCGCCCGCCATAATCTTTTTCAATTTCATCTTCATATCCTCCTCTTGTCATTGGTTGTTTGGTATTAATTAAAAATTTGTAATCTCATTATCTGTGGGAGCTTCTTCCATCTCCGTCTTACTCATATAAATGAATTCCGGTGACCTTAAGATTCCCATGGGCGTTAATTGATATTCGTCTGCCCATAAATCCCCCTCGCTTCTCCATGAATTTGGAGCTTTTTTATATTTCAATGTTTTTTCATGATGAAGCTGTGCAAATCCATTTTCACGGTTTCCATATAATTTGAAATCAACCTTATGCATTCCTGCTTGAAGCTCCGGCAATTCCAGTAAATACGGCGAATAAATAATATCTCCTGTCTCTTTGCCGTCAACAAAAACGCTGATCAGCGCCCCTCTGTAAGCCGGGACACGTATGGCAAGACGCTCGTTTTCTTTTATATCCACCTCTGTATGCCATGTTATATTGCCAGTGTAGAACGGAAGCTTCCGGGCTGAATAATCGCAGAAAGCCATTTCCTTAACCGGCTCTGTTATTGTTTTCAGAAGTCCCTCCACGCACACGCCAAAATCTCCAAGTAAATAACACCATTCCATGTTTGTCCATTCGGCAATCGGTTCACAGATTTCAAGGATATTCACTCCCTTTCTAAGCCCTGGAAGCGGAATTGTCTGAATGCTACGGTCCACATAATATCCATCCGCTTCTGCCTCTATCTGCTCTCCATTCCAGACAATCTCAAATAGCTCAGGAGATTCCAGGACCAGATGGATTTGTTCAAGCCTGATTTCACTCTCAATCTTAAAACGCAGATATACCCGGTTCAGAATTTCCGTTTCTGTTTTTTTCATCATATAGGGTTGACAAACATTTTTCCTTCTAAGCGGAATGCCAAGTTTTTTTCTGCATAAATTATCAATCTTCAGAAGTTCCTCTATTGGCTGATATCCCCTGCCGTCCATCGAATATTCCGCATAATCCAGAAGACAGGCATTTGGCTCAGAAAGTGTTATCGGAACTCTGTTAAATATACGGGAAATCCGGCTTTTTGGCTTTTGTATTTTTTCTATTTCTGTGCAAACCTCTTCCTTTCCTTCTGTTAACTCCAGCAGCAAACTATCATGCATATGCCACGTCCGCTCAAACACCGTTTTTCCATGTTCATATCGTTCAGGACGCAGATCTTTGATTTCTCCTGTGTCTGTATCATACAGCCGCGTCTTATATTCTCCATTTATAGTAATTGTAAGTCTTTGACACGGATCTACGTCCTTACTTTCCGGCTCTTTCCCTCCGGTAAGAAACAACCATTTTATATGTTCTTCTTCCCGGAGCTGGTACAGCAAAAAGTTTGCCCTTCCGCCCTTTTCATCTCTAACGTCTATAAAGCGCTCATCCTCCAAGGCTTCTAATACTGACGCACTGTCGAAGGAAACCTTTTCAGCTTTTTCAAAAAGCTGATACGCTTCATCGGATTCCACTGCATCCACATACCTCGGACATCCGGATAAAAATATCACTCTTCCTTTAGCTCTCTGGAACTCCTTTAATATGCCCAGCGTTGTTTTTCTGATTGTTTCACAATCTGGGACAATCACGGTACGATAAGACATTTCACCTACTTTCAGACCTGTTCCAGTCCCCTGATACAGCTCTGTAAGACAGGACTCGCTGATAAAATCAAAATCCACTAAACCGAACAGCAAAATCTCTGTCAATTCTGAGAAATGCCGCTCCAGCCTGTCCCTGACCGCTTTCGTCTGGCTGGAGGGACCGTAGTGAATCCAATAACTTTCTACCGGGTGGATCACCGCAACATCCGCTTTTGCTTTTCCTCTTGTAAGAACTGTATTTAATCTTGCAAAATGCTCTTCTATAACCCGAAACTTCTTATACCAGGGCGACTGATAGCTGATACTTGGCGGGTAATCACGTTTTGCCTCTCCCTTCATAGACATCCAGGCCAGATGAGGTACACGGAAAGTGACTCCCAAAGCGGCAAGCCAGTTTCCCTGTAATTTAAATCCGCGAAAATCGAAATCCCATCCTGTGACGCCGTATATCTCACAAGTCATTCCTTCACAGCCCTTCTGCCGTACCATAGACTGACATTGCTTTGCAGTGTTATATTCATAGAGATTATGCAGCATATCAATACCCGGCAAATGCATACTCCGGTATCCCCTCATCACATCACCCATCGCCTGAGTCTGACTCTCGAGCGTTGGCTCCTTCAGCATATGTCCAGTCATAAATAGATTATTTTCTTCACACCACTTTCCTATTGTATCTACATAAGAGCGGACAAAGCGTTCTGCCACATGGTTGTGATATTCATACCTCACCTTTGAAATTTTACCATCCGGCAGCTCCCATACCAGTTCTGGCAGATATTCTAAAATATTGATGCCGGCTTCATTTTGAAATGTTACAGGAAAATCCCAAGTCCAGGGCAGCCAGCAGTCTTTCTTTTCTTCTGCAAAACTAAGTGTCACTTTATTTAAAACTTGCGGCTCATCAGTAAAAATAGATTTGATACTTGTTCCAAAATCATTTTCCAGAACTTCTTTATATCTCTCATGAGTTCTATTAACAAATTCTTGAACTGCCTCCTGATTCATCGTGTCCAAATAAGTTCCCCTGTTAAACCATTCACTCGAATCACCTTCCATCTGATAGACATACCAAAGTGTCCCCTCAACCGTTTCTCCTTCTGTCCACTTTCGGTATTTTTTCAAACTTCCGTCCTTTTCTAACTGGATATCAAATGCTGCCGTCAGCTTAGCTTCGTCCTTTTGGCGAAAATATACAGTTCCTACTACGCCGCCAGCCCTGTCCCTTCCCCTCTCCATCTTTTCAGTTGTAAAAACCAAATACTGCAAACGATATTGGGGAATTTCTTTTGTAATTGAGCCGCCTGCAGTTCCGGACGGCCAGCGGTCTTCATCATATAAATACATCAGCAAGTCATTTTCTTTTCCCTTATCTCTGGCGAATTTAATAAATTCCATAAATTCGTCAGTAAGATACGGCGTATCCATCCCTGTTCTGACATGGCAGTGAAAGCCTCCAAACCCCATTTCATGAAAACATTTAATTTGTTCTTCCATAACCCCCTTTTCCAATTCACAATTCCATGCCCAAAAGGGCGCCGAGCGATATTCTTTGCCGGGATTATAGAACTCTTCTATAGGATATAAATCTTTTTTCTTTGAATACATCATATGATACGGCTCCTCACACATTATAAAATACTCTTATTATCTTTCAGCCAAATTTTATGTTGTCATAATAAAACACTACTCAAAAAAATACTATACGCAAATTTACCAAAAAATGCGTGTTTTTTCATATAATTATTACTTTCGTTCATTATCTGAAATGTATTATTTCATTTTATTTCAAAACGAATTTCATTTTATATTCTTTTACTTAGAAAATATCCTTCTTCCAAAAATTCCCTCAAAAAAACAAAACAAAAAGAACCTTTCATTTACACTCAAAGGTCCTTTTCGCAATTTAACTGATATTATATTTTTTAAGGCACATCCGCTTTAAAATATCCAAATCTGATATACCACAAATGCCGCGATCCACGCGATTGCACATTGTCCGGCAACCATAATTGCCGCCCATTTTCCTCCCAGTTCACGCTTCACAGAAGCGATTGCAGCCGCACATGGCGTATAAAGCAGGCAGAACACAAGCAATGATGCTGCACCAGCGGCAGACAGCGTTTCCTGCAAAACTGCGGCGCTCCCAAACAAAACTGTCAGAGAGGACACTACACTTTCTTTAGCAAGGAAACCGGAAATCAATGCCGTCACTATTCTCCAGTCTCCAAATCCCGCCGGGGCAAAAACCGGAGCCAGAACTCCCGCTGCCATTGCCAGAATACTATCCTGAGAATCTGCCGCCATATTCAAGCTTGTATCAAAGTTCTGTAAGAACCAGATAACAATTGTTGCAAGGAAAATAACAGTAAATGCTCTCTGCAAAAAGTCCTTAGCCTTATCCCACAAAAGCAGTGACACATTCTTCGCTCCCGGCATCCGATAGTTAGGAAGCTCCATAACAAACGGAACCGCCTCGCCTTTAAACGCCGTCTTTTTTAAGATCAGCGCCATCAAAATTCCCATAACAATACCGAACAGATATAAACCGATCATTACCAGCGCACCCTTTCCCGGGAAAAACGCTGCTGTAAAAAATGCATAAATCGGCAATTTTGCCGTGCAGCTCATAAATGGGGTCAGAAGAATCGTCATCTTACGGTCCCGTTCAGACGGCAGCGTCCTGCTCGCCATCACTCCCGGCACGGTACAGCCGAAGCCAATCAGCATTGGGACAATACTTCTTCCCGACAGCCCCAGCTTTCGGAGCAATTTATCCATAATAAAAGCAACACGCGCCATATATCCGCTGTCTTCCAACAGGGACAGGAAGAAGAACAAAGTAACAATAATTGGCAGAAAGCTAAGTACACCTCCTACACCGCTGAAAATACCATCGATCACCAGCGAATGCACAACATTGTTGACATTTGCCGCAGTCATCGCACTGTCCGCCGCATTTGTCAGCATCGCAATACCACTTTCCAAAATCCCCTGTAGGAATGCCCCGATCACATTAAATGTGAGCCAGAACACCAGTCCCATAATTGCGATAAATGCCGGAATCCCCGTGTATTTTCCGGTCAAAAACTTATCCATCCTCCGGCTTCTGACCCGCTCTTTACTCTCCTTTGGCTTGATCACCGTCTCACTGCATACTTCTTCTATGTAATTAAATCTCATCTGCGCCACTGCTGCAGCACGATCCATTCCTGTTTCTTCCTCTGTCTGCAAAGCAATATCTTCCAGCATCCTCTTCTCATTTTCTGTCAGATTCAACTGCTCCAGAATCTTTGTATCACCTTCCATCACCTTGCTTGCCGCAAAACGCACCGGAATCTCTGCTTCCCTGGCATGGTCTTCAATCAAATGCATTACCGCATGGATTCCTCTGTGGATTCCTTCATCTTTCTTACAAAAATCCATCTCCTGCGGACATTCCTGATATTTTGCGACATGGAGGGCATGACGGACTAATTCCCCGATTCCCTCGCCCCTTGCAGCCGCGATTGGAATCACAGGAACTCCCAGTGCCTCCTCCATCTCATTAACCATTACAGAACCACTGTTCTCCCGCAGCTCATCCATCATATTCAATGCCACGACCATCGGAAATCCCAGTTCTAACAACTGCATGGTCAGATAAAGATTTCGCTCAATATTCGTAGCATCCACGATATTAATAATACCCTTCGGCTTCTCGCGGATGACAAACTCACGCGTTACAATTTCCTCACTGCTGTAAGGCGACATGGAATAGATACCGGGCAAATCCGTAATCAGTGTATTCTCATGTCCGCGGATCATACCATCCTTCCTGTCCACCGTCACACCTGGAAAGTTTCCCACATGCTGTTTTGCACCTGTCAGCTGGTTAAATAATGTGGTCTTACCGCAATTCTGATTACCCACCAGTGCAAAAGTAAGCGTTTCTCCCTCCGGCAGCGGCTTCTCTTCTTTTCTGTCATGAAATTTACCATCCTCTCCGTATCCCGGATGATATTTCTCCCTCTTCTGCGCTTTCGCCTTTGCCGTCCTTGGACTGTGAGGTTCACTGATTTTAATGTTGTCCGCATCCTCCAAACGGATGGTCAGTTCATATCCGTGTATCCGCAGTTCGATCGGATCTCCCATCGGCGCATATTTCACAACAGTAACTTCCGTTCCCTGAATCAGCCCCATATCCAGAAAATGCTGACGCAGAGCGCCGGAACCGCCGATGTCCTGTATTGTCGCTGTATCTCCGATTGATAACTCACTTAGTCTCATTCGTATTCCCTCTCCTTTCATCACTCTGACTTTTATTAGTCTATTCTAACTCAAGTTATCCTATATGTCAACCAAAAGTTTATTCATTGCCGAGAACACCATAGATATGGTTACTGTTCGCACCCATTGGGTGCGAACAGTAACTTTATTCTGTCCTGAGCGCCGTTACCGGATCTTCTTTGGCAGCTTTCTTAGACGGAATAATCCCGCCTATCAGAGTTAGAATAATACTTAAGGCAATGAGAATGATTCCCCCCACAGGCGGCAAAACTGCATTCATATTGTTATTTCCTGCAAGGGTATGGATTATGTGGTTTGCTGGAATCAGTAAAAACAATGTCATTCCAATCCCAATAAATCCCGCAAGCGCTCCGATGATAAATGTTTCTGCGTTAAATACCTGTGACACATTTTTTCTTGAAGCACCGATGGCTCTCAAGATACCGATTTCCTTTTTCCGTTCCAGTACACTGATGTAAGTGATCACTCCAATCATAATAGAAGAAACCACAAGAGAAATCGCTACAAATGCAATCAGAACATAACTGATAAGATTGACGATCGTTGTCACAGAAGACATCAGGCTCCCCACCACATCTGTATAGCTGATAACCTTATCTTCGTCCTCCCTTTCCATCCGCTCATTGTAGGAATCCAAAATCGCCGCAACCTCTTCTTTGCTCTCAAAATCCTTCGGATAAAGAGCAATCTGCGATGGACTGGACTTATCTGCATATCCCAGCTTCGCCAGATTGGAATCATAGGTGAAAATTTCCTTCGACATCATAGACGCCATCAACTCTGCCAGATCCTGCTCTGTCATATTCATCGTAACCGCACTGGCAAATACATCTGTATCAAATGTAAATGCATTTTGCATAGCTATACCAAGCTGTGCCATACTTACCGACAATTCTCGCTCTAAGGTACTGCTGATGGAACCTGCAACGCTCTGCATATACTCTTCCATAATTGCCGGAAGCTTCTCTTCAATCCCGCTTGACTGTACAAAATCCGTCATGCTCTTGCTCAAAGCCGCCTTTGCCTGCTCTGAATCCATATAGCCCACAAAGTAGTCATTAAATTTGTCAATATCAGGCAGATTGTTTTCCTGTGCATAAACATTATATCCTTCCAGCGCTCCGGTCAGGATTATCTGTATCTGTTCTTCACTCAGCTGCTGTCCGCCGTTTTCAATCATGGCATTCTGAATTGCCGTTCCAAGTGCTTCGGAACCGCCGTTATCCATATACTGTTGAAAATATACAGGAAACTGTGCAATATCTGTTTCAGGATTCTGGGCGGCATAATCCTGATACCCGGTCATCAGATCAGACACCAGCGTCTGCACCTGCTCTGCCGACACCTGAAGCTCCAGCTGACCTACGATATCTCCAACCTCAAGAGGCGGCAGCTCCAAACTGCTCATCGCATTGTTAATACCGCTCAGATCCAGATTCAATTTGCTTCCATCTACCTGAAATGCAGACTGAATTTTCTGTTCGTCTATTGTAAAGAGGGATTCCATATCAAACTCATTTTCCGAATTTTCCTTTTCATCAAAGCCCTTTCCCGTAAAAATGTTCTTATTCCGGTCCGCAAGCTGGGCTTTCACAATCTCACTGTTTGAAGCATTTTCAATAACATGATCCACCAATTCCGAAGTGTAATAAATCCCAAAAGACAGCATCGCCGCACTGGCATCTTCCTTGGGCTGGACGATTCCCACAATTTCCAAATCTTCGCCGTTTTTAACAAGATTTTTCATATATTCTCTGTCATCCCGTTTATCTTTCCACAGATCATACTCCGAATCATAGGAATAATAATCTGCAGCGGACACCAGCTTAAACTTGATTCCCAGAACATCTTCGTAGTTGTAAGAATTGTTGATTTCGGGAATTGTAACTTCTTCCTCTTTCGTAAACTGACTAACCATCTTATCCAATTCTTCCGGATCACGAAGGTTCAGCGTGTACAGCATAAAATCTCCAATGTTACCGCCTGCGGTCAGAACAAGCACACACTCATTCCTGTTTTCCGGCCAGTGTCCTGCCCGGATGTTATACTGTTCCTCATAAAGGGTCTTATCCTCCGGCATTTTTCTGAATACATCTGTACTCATCATCATAGACATTATACTGTTGGTACTCTCACCAGAACCAAGCCCCATGGATTTAAAAGACTGATCCGGGTGTACCTGCCGTACATTTTCTGCATCCGCACTGTAAATCTGCGGCGATACATTGTATGTATATTCCACTGCATTTGTATAAGCTTCCACACCAGAATCTCCCGTATCCAGATAAGCCTTCAGAGATTCCAGATCGTTAGAACCCACAGTGGAAAACATCCCTGTCAGCATATTGCCGACCTTCATATCACCTTTTTCTGGTTCCGCTTTTCTTTCTGACGGTTCCGCAAACATCGCTGTCATATCCAGACCGGAGCTTTGTATCTGTATAGGATATTCAGACAATGTTTCTTCTTCAATATCCTGAATATAATTGTTCACACCATTGGATAAAGACAGGATCAATGCAATTCCGATGATACCAATGGAACCTGCAAATGCAGTCAAGATCGTCCGTCCTTTTTTCGTCTTTAAGTTATTAAAACTCAAAGACAATGACGTCAAAAAAGACATAGATGTCTTACCCATATTCTTATGTTCCGCTGTCTGTGCAGTCTCTTCATCCACTTCATATGGATTGCTGTCAGAACGAATCTTCCCATCCCGCAGATTGACGATACGAGTTGCATATTCCTCTGCCAGCTCCGGGTTATGAGTCACCATAACAACCAGTCTGTCCTTTGCCACATTCTTCAGCAAATCCATAACCTGTACGCTGGTATCGCTGTCCAGTGCACCCGTAGGTTCATCTGCAAGCAGAATATCTGGATTGTTGACCAGCGCTCTTGCAATGGCTACACGCTGCATCTGTCCTCCCGACAACTGATTCGGCTTCTTATGGAGCTGCTCGCCCAATCCCACCTCTTCTAACGCATGAGCTGCTTTCTCACGCCGTTCACTCTTGGAAATACCGGAGATAGTCAAAGCCAGTTCTACATTTGCCAGAATCGTCTGGTGGGGAATCAGGTTATAACTTTGAAACACAAAGCCAATCGTATGATTGCGGTAGGAATCCCAGTCCCTGTCTTTATAATCCTTTGTGGAAATCTCATTGATAATCAAATCACCGTTGTCATAGCGGTCTAATCCCCCTATAATATTAAGAAGTGTCGTCTTACCGGAACCGCTTGGTCCGAGAATTGCAACAAATTCATTGTCACGTAAGTTTAAACTCACATCATCCAGCGCCTTCTGCACCAGACTGCCCGTCCTGTACTCTTTGCATATATTTTTAATCTGTAACATTCTATAATCCTTTCATATTTATATCTGTTTTCACAAAAAATTTTAACACGTTTCAGACGTGGAGTGTACTATTTATTTCATTAATTATTCTTAAAAAACAAGTCCACACAAGACACAAGTGATTCGTTTATCACTCATATCCTGTGTGGACACGTTATAATTACTCATGTTATCAATAATCGCTGCCTGGAAGCTTAAACTGACCAACCATGTCATCTAACAGCCGCGCCTGAGAGGAAAGCTCTTCACTGGCTGCTGCAGACTCCTCACTCGTGGCAGAGTTCGTCTGAACAACTGCTGAGATTTGGTCTAAGCCCACCGTTACCTGAGAAACAGCATCTGCTACAGATGTGATCATTTCTGCAACTTTTATCATATCCCCAACAGCAAGCTCTGCAAGTTTTGTTGTACTCTGCAGTGCCTCTGTAACATCACGCACAATGATATTACCGCTTTCTACTGATTTAACAGAACTTTCTATTAGCTCCTTTGTAGCCTTGGCTGCCTGATCGGACTTAGAAGCCAGATTACGAACCTCATCTGCCACCACAGCAAAACCTTTACCTGCTGTTCCTGCCCGTGCGGCCTCTACGGCAGCATTGAGCGCCAATATGTTCGTTTGGAAAGCAATATCTTCAATTGTCGCAATAATACGGCTGATTTTATGGGAAGATCCATTAATTGCTTCCATTGCCACTGTCATTTGTTCCATCATTCCATTACTACGAACGACCTGTTCTCCTGCCTGTTTTGCACGTTCCTGTGATTCTATGGAAACATCTGCCGTTTCTTTCACATTATTAGAAATATTATAAACCGTTGCTACCAGTTCCTGTACAGAGCTTGCCTGTTCTGTTGTACCCTGGGCCAATGCCTGCGCCCCGTCAGATACCTGGGACGCACCGGCCGCAATCTGGTCGGCGCTTGTATGAATACCTGCAAGTACATCACTTAGCTTGTCTTTGATCTGACGCATAGATACAAGCAAGTGGGCAAAATTTCCAATATAAAATTCTTCTGCTTTGGAATCTACAACAAAATTTCCATTTCCCATTTCACTAAGTATATAATCTATATCTTTCAATATCATACTTAATGCATTTACAATAATTTTTGTTGATGAAACCAGATCGCCAACCTCATCACTTCGTTCAAAGTCCGGCACAGGTGCATCCAGATCCCCTTTTGAAAGCAGCTGCAGACGCTCTGCGCAGGCCTTAATAGGCGTTCCGATTCCAAGAGCAAGCCGTAAAGCAACCAAAGAAGCAATGACTACGGCTGCAGCCAGCAATACAATTGTGATAATCATGCCAAACGTTGCCGCTCCGGTAAAGTCCGAAACAGGCGCGCTGATGGCAATACTCCATCCATTAGTTTCGGGAACAGGAGCATATGCACTAAACATACTTTTACGGTCATAAGAATACTGGCTAAATCCAGACTCCCCTGCAATCATATCTGTTTCAATTGCAGCCAGATCCTTCAAAGATGAGTCTGTCTCTGCCTGCTGAATTATATTCACCTGATTACGGACAGTTTCTAAATCCTCATGAGCAATAATGTTCCCCCGGCATCCAGCATATAAGCAAAGCCATGCTTGCTAACTTGAAGCGAAGTTACAATATCATTCAAAAATGTTTCCTTGGGAACAAAGTAAAGCACACCATAAATCTCTCCGCCGGCTTCACCATCTTTCCAGACAGGTGCAGAGACAATAATCGTGACCTCGCCTGTTACACTGGAAATCAGCGGCTCAGAAACGAAAGTATTTCCTTGTACTGCCTCCTGGAAATACGCCCGGCTGCTGTAATCCGATCCATCTATAAGACTGATGCCATGTGTATCCAGCAGGTTAAAGCGCTGGAATCCATAAGCATCGACCTTCTGCTGCAGCAGCTTCATTTTCTCATCCAGGCTGACCTCAGGATCAGACAAACTCGGAACACTGCCTGATTCACCAGCAATTGCCATGTATTCCCCGAGCTGATAAGACACTCTTTCTCCCGTAACAACCGCCATCTTTTTCATAGTAGTCTCTAACGTAGACCGGGTGCCTATATACCCCAGAGCGCACGCAATTCCTCCAACTAAGGATAAAGAAACTACGATTGTCAAAATCATGGATAGCAGAATTTTCCCTTTGATTGTTTTCATTTGTTTCTCCTCCACTCATGTAGATTCATCATAACGTGCTGGCTAATTCCACAACATGAAATGCTGCCTGAAGTCAGTATTGTCATGTTTCCATAATATAAAAACCAGCCCTTTATACTTCCAGGTTATACCATATAATATGGCGGTTTCTCAAGTATAATCTATATATATCAATAATTCTCAAAAAACCTCTCAATCACTTCCGCTGTACCGTCATGGTCGTTATATTGATTGGAATAGAATCCGTAAACGAATGAATTTGTTTTTATTTTCGTAAAAAGAGACCTGGAGATTTATTGTCTCCCGGTCCCTTCTGCCAGCGTAATACTTACGCAATTTCATACATATCTTTTCGTATTAATCTTAAATTCCTACAGTTCATCATACTTATCGCCGCCGGATGTCGGATAATCATAACTATAATCAGACTCAGCCGGTGCACTATATGTCTTCTTTGTAAATGTCGGAGCTGCGCCAACTCCATTTTCTTTTCTCAGCTTAAATACATCTACCAGACTCTTTAATGTCTGTGACTGTGCCGACAGCTCTTCACTTGCGGCTGCACTTTCTTCTGCCGTTGCTGAGTTGGTCTGAACAACTCCTGCAATCTGGTCTACTCCCATACGAACCTGTGAAATCGCTTCTGCCTGTTCTGCTGCTGATGAAGAAATATCATTCACATAAGTTGTTACTAACTTGGCACTGTCAACAGTTGCCATCAGAGCCTCAGCAGTCTTATTCGCAATATCTGTACCGTTGTTAACAGCTTCAATTGTTCCCTCAATAAGATCTGTCGTATTTTTTGCTGCCTCTGCACTCTTAGATGCCAGATTACGCACCTCGTCTGCAACAACTGCAAATCCCCTTCCTGCTTCTCCCGCTCTTGCAGCCTCAACCGCTGCATTCAGCGCCAGAATATTCGTCTGGAATGCAATATCCTCAATTGTTTTAATAATCTTTCCGATATTTTCTGACTTCTGGCTGATTTCTGCCATTGCCTCAATCATGCTGCTCATCTGTTCATTAGACAGACCAAGAGCCTCTTGCGCTCCGTATACCTTATTGCTGGCTTCTTTTGCATTTTCTGCAGTTCTCTGTATGTTCTCAGAAATCTCTGTAATTGTAGCTGCCAGTTCTTCCACAGAACTAGCCTGTTCTGCAGATGCCTCTGAAAGATTCTGTGCACCGGCAGATACCTGGTCTGAACCTTCTGCCACCTGATCAGAAATCTGATGAACCTGTGATAAAGTATGGCTCAGATTATGGTTCATCTGTATGATAGACTCCAGAATCGGTACCAAATCACCTTTGTAAATAGCAGCATCTGCATTCAGGTCGAAGTTACCCTTTGCCATCTCATTCATCAGGTAACTCAGGTTTCCAATAACCTCTTCCAAAGTTCTACATGTCTGTTTTACATTACGCACCAAGGCTCCAAGTTCATCCTTAGACTCATGAGTAAATTCGTGCGACATATGCCCCTCAGCAAGCCCTTTCATCGCATCTACCACTTCTGTAACCGGTTTTACAATCGCTCTCGTCACTTTCGCACAGATCACCATTCCCAGTACAATAGCAATAATACTTATCGCAAGCAGAACAATCATCGCTGTGGTTGTTGTCCGCATACTTTCTTCTACCGTTGCTGTACGAATTGTGTTAGTCTCTTCATTCAACGGCTTCACGAGTTCTACTACCTTGGACAAAGCCGGTATACATTCTTCCACAATAGCCTTCTGAGCACCCGTCATATTACCGTTCTCCAGCATTGCGAGAATATTCTCTCCGATTCCCAGCCATTCTTCTACGGCTTTCTGATACTCATTCAATGCATTTCCATCTAATACATTTAACTTATGAAGCTCTTCAAAATTCTGATTAATTGTATTAATATTTTCCTGTATTTTCTGTGCTACTTCCGCATACTCGCTCTTATCCTCTTCAATATACATATCACGGAGATAGCGGGCTGTGATATTCGCTGCAAGCCGATTTTCTTTGATCAGATCATCCGCTTTTATAGAACCAGTCATAAAATTCTCTAAGTTACGGTTCGCTTTCTTCAATTCAAGCATTGAAAAAGAAGCAATCAAAACTGTAAGAATCAGTATGATCCCAAATCCAAGCAATAACTTTTTCCTTACATTTAAATTCTCAAACATTATAATACCCCTTCTTCCTTTAGTATTTGCTATTATTATCGTATGGTGAATCTGTTCTATATATATCCTCCTGAGAATAGGTCGTTTCTACAGTAGTATCTGCATGTGCTCCTGTTTTTCCCATACCCGCATCTCTGAGTGTGAAACGTCCTACCAGACCTTTCAGTATCTGTGACTGTCCTGACAGTTCTTCGCTTGCCGCCGCACTTTCTTCTGCTGTCGCAGAGTTTGTCTGAACAACACTTGAAATCTGGTCAACTCCCTGTGTCACTTCGGCAACAGCCTCTGCCTGCTGCTCTGCCGCATCAGAAATCTTCTCAACTGTTCCCACAGCCTTCTTGGTACTCTCTACAGTTGCATAAATAGCAGATGCTGTCTGCTCTGCAATTCTGGTTCCATCTTCAACCGCTGCTATAGAACCTTCGATCAACAATGTTGTATTCTTTGCTGCTTCCGCACTCTTGGATGCCAGATTACGGACTTCATCAGCAACAACCGCAAATCCTTTACCTGCTTCTCCTGCTCTTGCAGCCTCAACTGCTGCATTCAGCGCCAGAATATTTGTCTGGAATGCAATATCCTCGATTGTTTTAATAATTTTTCCAATCTCGCTGGATTTAGTGCTGATCTCTTGCATTGCCTGCATCATCTCTTCCATGCTCTTATTAGAACGTGAAAGTTCTTCCCCAGCTTCCTCTACCTGACTCTTTGCTTCCTTTGCATTATCAGCAGTCATTCTTATCTGCTCAGAAATCTCATTGATAGTAGCTGCCAGTTCTTCCACAGAGCTTGCCTGCTCTGTTGCTCCCTGAGACAGTCCCTGTGCTCCTGAAGACACCTGGTCAGAACCGCTTGCCACCTGATCTGCCGCATCATTAATCTGGGAAAGTGTGTTGCTCAGATTTGCATTCATTCTTCTGATAGATTTCAGGATTGGTTTAAAATCTCCCACATACCCATCCTCTGCTTTTGTCCTGATGTTGAAGTTTCCATTCGCCATCTCATCCATCAGATATGTAAGGTCTGAAACAACTTTATAAAGTGTCTGGCTGGTATTCCGGAAACTCTGTGCAAGAACCCCCAACTCATCCCCAGATTCATATGCGATATTCTGATTCAGCTCTCCCTCTGACATCTTTCCATATGCAAATTCCAGCTCTGAAATAGGCTTTGTGATACCACGGATCAAATAGAATATGATCCAAACCGCAACTACAAATAAGGCTACAAAAACACCGATGATCAGCCAAATATTACTATTGACAATTTTGGCTGCAGATGTATTGAAATCTACTGCATTCGTATTGAATTCCTGATACAGATTTTGTGATTCAGCCGCACACTCTGTAATCACCGGAGCAAGTTCATTCAACAAAACACGCTCTGCCTCACTCCAGTTTCCATTCTCTGCTGAAGACGATATCTTTGCATAAATTGCAGCCACTTCACTAAGGAGCTGTTTAATCCTTTCCAGTGACTCTGGCTGGCTTCCCTCAAGGCTCTCCAGTTTTGCCAGAATATCCTCTGCTTCCTTTGTCGTAGACGCAATTTTCTGCGTATCCAGATTTTTATTTAGCATACCGTTGTATAAAAGCGCCTCAACCTCATACACCTTCCTGGAATATTCCATGGCTTCTGTCGCTCCTACAAATGGTCCTTCAAACATATCGTGTGTAAGGTTTCCTACTTTTCGTACAGATAAAATCGCTAATGACATCAGAATAATGGATGCCACTATCGTAACCCCAAAACCCAAAATCAATTTTTTACCTATCTTCATGTTCTTCATCTTCCGGTATCCCTTCCTTTTTCTTTAATTTATTTATAATCTTAACTTTTAGCTCTGCCATCCACTCCTTTATCATCCCTCTCTTCTCTCGGATAAATGCAGCGACAGACTTCTTGAAGATGCGGATTACCCGAATCCCCCAGCAAACACACAACAGACATGGAACCCTTCTCAGAATCGGAAAAAACTGTATCATATACTCCCTCGGCGGAAACATCCACTCCTGCTGTTTCTTCTCCCACTCTTCTTCTCTGTCTCTTTGATAAAAATCAACTCTGATTTTTTCATATGGTATAATTCTGGAGTCTAATCTCTGACTTTCCATTCCCTTAGAAAAAATATACTCTTCCAGCTGGAATGTCTCCGCAGGCTCTGCATCCTGCCCCTTTCCAAACCACAGAAAAGTGAGACCATTTAATTGTCTTACAAATTCAGTCAATCCCGCCTTTCCCAAAATTTCTTCGTACTGTTTCTGTCCTGTTTCCAACCCGGGACTCTGCGTGAGATAGTGATAATCCATAATATCCCGTATCCGCAGATTGCCTGTCATATATGCATCCAGATACCGGCCGATCTGGTACAGGAACCGTAACGAGACATCCCATGGCAGAACCCCTGTCTTTTTGGGCATATAATAATACTTCTTTGCAGTATTCATGAGATACTTGTGCAAAACCTCATTTCCAACCCGGATATCATTATAAAATATAACTCTGATTCCGGGTGTCCGGAAATACACTCTTCCCTCGTCTACTCTGTTCGCTTCATGCTCATAATCCATACTGAGCATAATTTCATGGACTTCCTCCAGATTCCTTTCAGATACAAGAATCTCCAAAGCAGATGTATATCCAAGCTCCCACTGTGGATACATAGATTGCAACTCTATCCCCCGCAGCAGTACCCCCGGAATCCCATATCTTTGCATCTGCCACAAAATGACTTCCAAAGCGTTCTTATACTCTTCTCCCAACAGGATTTCTCTATGGTATTTGTCATAAAACTGCTCCGTTTCAGCATTGGAGAGTCCCTTTTCCATTCCCAGCGATCCATAATATACAGGACTCACAATACGATGAAACTCTGCAAGCTTTAAGATCTCCCTCCAATTGAGCTTTCTGCGCGGAACAACTGCTTTTTTCTCATTGATTACAGAAGACAGCAGCATGACCAAATACCTGTTCTCGTAACTAATGACCCTCACCCCGTTTCCCACAAAGCATGACTCAGTATATTTATCGGATAATTCTAATAAAAATTAATATTATTTAAGTAATTTCTTATTCCTTTCCTCAAGAACTCTCCGCTCTTCAAAAATATCTACTGCTTTATGATTATACACGGCATTTTTCTCATCATCAACCAACGCGCCTGCCACAAGTGTAATAACTCGTTTTCGCATAACTGTAACCAGTTCTCTCGCATGACTAGAAATGATCAGCGTTTTTCCGCTTCTGTGTATCTCACTAAGCAGAAGCATCATATCCCAGGCAGTATCCGGGTCCAGATTTGCCGTTGGCTCGTCTGCTATCAGAATATCCGGGTCCACTGCCATCGCCCTCGCCAGAAGCATCCTCGCCTGCTCTCCGCCGGAAAGCTCTCTGGGATATGCATGTGCCTTTTCCACAATACCTACAAGCCCCATCGTCTCCATAATGCGTCGTTTCATCCCTCTTCCGGCTCGCTCTACTGCCTGAAGCGCCAGTGCGATATTCTCATATACTGTCATACCTTCCAGCATTCCCATGTCCTGCGACATAACTCCGATCCGTCTTCTGTAATAAGGAAGCTCTTTCTCCTTCATTGTATTCAGCGGTGCGCCAAACACAAAAACCTCCCCTTCCGTCGGCGTCAATTGCCTGGTGATCATATTCAGCAGCGTACTTTTCCCTGCGCCGCTTTTTCCAATAATAAATACAAATTCACCTTTTTCTATCCGAAAGGAAACGTCATCCAGGACTATCTGTCCATTAAACTCTTTTGTGACATGCTCAAAAACAATTTCCGCCATTCTATCACTCTCACTTGATTCTATATAATCTCTCTCCCTTACACTATACCGTCTTTACTGGTTTCCGTCAATATAAAGCCCTTGTAAAACAGTTGTTACTGAATTCGCCGTGTTACTGTTCACACGGCGAATTGCACTGTGCTGCAAGGTGTCCGGTCAATGAAGTGCTGACAGCGATATATAAAGCCCCTCGCCGAAGGTAACTTAAAATGGGCTGGATACTGTTACTGGAGCACCCGTAGGGTGTGAACAGTTACCTTACGGATTTTCCAGTAAATGCAAAAGCCTATGCTGAACTGTTACTGCCGCACTGCATATACTGCCGGAAAATGAAAATTCCCCGACAATATATGCAGTGCGGCAGTACCTTTACTCATTATAATTATAGTAAGAATCTTCTCCTGCTACTCTGCGGCTTAGTATACGGTCTCTCGCACAGATATTTTTCAGCATATTATTGCGCTGTCTGCTGATACTGCTGATTTTCTCAGCCTCAGGTCCGGTTTGTCTTCTGGGGAGTTCCCCTTGCAGCATACACTTCACATCTTCCTGCAAATCTGCATCCATACTTCTCAAAAACTCCCCGATCGCCTGTTTCACCTGTGAAATACTGTCCATTTCCTTCTGACGCATCTCCAGAATAAGCTCTGCGGCTTTCCTGTCACTGCGGTTTAATGCATCCTCCAGTTCACGGGTAAGCTTTTCAATCTCCACCATTCCCGTATATTCTTTATAGACCTGTTTCATCACCTCTGACAAGATTTCTTGAACATTTTCCATAATTCTCACCTTATAATATCCCGCTGGTTTTATCCGCTTCGCGAAATGCATCTCGCAGATCTATAACTAACGGTCTCAATTCCTCAATTACCGCCTTCTTTCGACTCGCCTGCAGTCTGCCTAACTCATATAAGAAGAATCCATACATTTTCTGCAAGTCCCTGCTGATACTAAATTCTGTATTCAGCGTATCCCGCAAGTACTGTACGATCTCTCCTGAGCGCCTGACGGAAGCATCGAACAGTTCATAATCTTCCTTTTCCAACGCAAGTTCCGCCCTGGTAAGACGCTTAATAAGTTCATCATAAAGCAGTAATAACATCTCACCTCTGGTCATCGTGTTGACCGACTGCATCTTATATTGCTGATATCCGTCTTGATACATAACCTAATCCCTTCTTAACAATTAATACCCGCCGCCGATCTGTGCCAGCCAGCTGCTCTGACTGTTCATCTGTGCGATAACAGACTCCAGTGATGTAAATTGCTTGATATACCGGTCCTGTTCCATCTTCAATGTACTTTGCAGCTTTGCAATCCGTTTATCCATTTCCTGAAGCTGCTCGTAAATAGAATTCTTTAAAACGCTTGCCGGCGCTTTGACAGATCCAGCTCTCTCGATCAGGATTCCCTTCGTTTCTCCCATCGTCCTTACATACTGGTCAAAAACCTCCTTCATATTTGTTGCAATGCCCGCCATTCCGGTTGGATTACCGTTCTCGTCCTTTTCGGCATCCTTGGCGAACATCTCCCTTACACCCTCCGGATCTGCTTTCAGAGCCGCACGGAATTTACTTTCATCAAAGGAAATCTTACCATTATCTAAAGCTGAGGTAGACGTTGAAAGACCAATCTTCTGCAGAGCTGCCTGATTAGCCGGGGAAAGAACAAAACGCAGACCATTACTTAATCCCTTCAGATCATTGTCATTAAACAAAAGACCTTCTTTCGCCTTTTCCTCCCATGCCTTGATCTCATCCTCGCTCAGTTCCTTTTTCTGTGCGGCTGTCAATGGCTGATAGTCACGATTTGGCTTTGTTCCTGTCTCCTTATTAACCAGTTCAATGATTTCATTATACTCTTCCACCATCTTCTTGACAGTCTCAACGATTTTGTCCTCGTCTGCCTTTGCGTCAAATGTAACTGCCTCCGATGTCTTATCAAGTTCAATCGGTTTTCCATCTGCGTCCTTCGTATATCCGAACTCGCCGTTTACGGAAATCGTCATTCCATCAATATTAAAGCTGTTAGAATCCCGGATCAGCTCTACAGGCTCGTCAAAGCCCGCATATTTTACTGCAACAATTGCATCCTGTCCGTCAGTCTTATTAAATGTGCCGAAAATCTTTTCAAACTCTGCATCTACATCAATCTTACCGCTGGCGCCGTTCGCTTTTGCCGTAAAGACAAATGAATCAGAAGAACTCTGATACTTAACCTCCACACCGGCATCTGACTCATTGATCCTCTCCATCAAATCTATGACTGTGTCATCCTCTTTTACTTCGATTTCCGTACCGTTAATTGTAATCTTTGCCGGGAATGTCAAATTCCCTGCTACATTCAGTCCTGATTCAGAAATCTTGGCGCCCAGATTCACGCGGTTTGACTCACCATAATTCATTTTCAAAGCACCGTTATCTCCTAACAGTTCCGAATCTCCTGAAGTTACAGTAAGAGTAGAAGTCTTATCTTCACTTCCGCCGGGAACTGTCATTTTAAAGGACAGATTATAATAATCTTTGCCATCCACTGTATTTTTATTAAATTCTGCCTTCACTCTTCCGGCGCCAAACGCGTCATCCAGCTGTTTCTGCATGGACTCTTGTATCACTTCCATAGTTTCCTTACCATTTGCCGCTCCTTTTTCCAGTTCCTCCTTGGACGGCATTTTGATAGACTTGGACACTCCATTATATGTGAAAGTCAGTTCTTTGCCCGCAATCCGCTCTTCAAATGTTTTCTCAGTGAAAATATCCTTATCTGTAATATCTCTGGAAGATGAAATGCCTTCTGTTGAAATATCAATCTTTTCAAATTCACTGTCCGGCGCATCTGTAAAGCCAAGATAGGAAAGCGCAGTGCCGCCGGCGAGATTAAGGGTGTTTCCATAATCTTCCAGACTCTTGAAAGTAATCTTGCTGCCGTCTGTCTCGACTTTGATCACTTCACTAAGCTTTTTGCCGTTTTGTACATCTTCATTTGCAAATGCGCGGTTCAGTGCATCTGCAATATTCTCTACAGTGTCATACTTGTATTCTTTTCCATCCCCATCCTTACCGGTCGGCAGTGTAACATCATACGTTCTGTTTCCATATTCGATAGTAATCGTCTTGCCTGCAAGATTCTCTGATTTCTGTATCTCAGTCAGATCGATATCTCCTGTCTTCAGTGTGCGGTCTGACGCTGCTGCACTGGATGTCATCTGTGCCTTCTTCGCAAGCTGCTTTACACCCAGAATAGAAAGTGTATCTGCCGTAGAAGCAGTGCCTGCCACACTTACAAACTTACTGTTCGCTCCCAGCACTGAGATCACATTTCTTCCCCAGAGCGCGTCACTGAACAGATTCGTAGTAGAAGAAAATGTATTCAGATACTTCTGCGCAAAATCAATCATCTTGTCAGAAATTCCCCGGATCGCAGTCTGCTCCCATTCTAAAAGTGTCTTTTTCTGCTGCTGTTTATATATCTTATTGTTTGTTCCCTGTGTCATGCCTTCAATCAGAGTGTCTCTGTCAAGTCCGCTGGCAAGACCGCCGTATCCTCTTAATCCATAAAGACTGCTGCTCGTTGTTCCGCTTAATCCGCCTATTTCTGCCATCGCTTATCCTCTCCTTTACTTTTTATCAACATACACTGATAACAGACTGCCGTTACTTTTCACACCTGCGGTGCTCAAAGCAACGAATCCGGTCTATTTAAAGTTGCCTTACGGCAAGAGACCGGATTCCAGCCCCGATACTGTACTGGTCCGTGGCCGTGCAGCGTAGTGCACGCCCCGGGTGTGAAAAGTAACCTGTTATCTGTGCTGCCTTAATTCTACAAATTTAGTCTGTACTTATTTATCGACATATAGTATACTTTAAATAATAGTTATTTCATTATTTAATTTTGAATGGAGGAATTATTTTGACTACTATCATTGCTCTTACCAATCAAAAGGGAGGAGTCGGAAAGACCACTACTTCCAGTGCTCTGGCAGCCGGTTTATCCACTTTCTATGATCAGAAAGTACTTGCCATTGATCTAGATCCGCAGGGAAGTCTTGGTTTCAGCCTTGGGCTTGATATTGAAAATTCCAGTACAATATATGATGTCCTGAAAGGAACTGTTTCTATTCAGGATGCAATTCAGACAACCGATTACTGTGATATCATCACTTCCAATATCCTGTTAAGCAGTGCCGAACTTGAATTCACCTCTGCTGAGCGGGAGTTTTGTCTGAAAAGGGCTTTAACTCCTGTTTTAGACAATTATGATTTTATTGTTATAGATACTCCGCCTGCTTTGAATATATTGACGATAAACGCCTATGCTGTAGCCAACCATCTGATTATTCCGATGGCTCCTGAGATTCTCAGTCTTTTGGGACTTACACAGCTCAAGGAAACGATTGATTCTGTTCGTGAGAAGTTAAATCCGTCTCTGAATGTACTTGGACTGATTTTGACAAAGTATAATAAACGTACTCTTCTGGCACGTGAAGTCAAGGAGATGGCAGAAAACATTGCGTCACAGATTGGTTCCTGTGTATTCGATACCCAAATACGCACCAGCGTATCTGTTGCTGAGGCTCCGGCACACGGACTCAGCGTATACGACCACGCTCCTCGCTCCAACCCATCACTTGATTATAAGGATTTCGTAGAAGAAGTTATAGATAAAACCGGACATTCTATTGCAGGGAGGATACAATAATGGCAAAAAAAAGCAGTAAAACTACACACGTGTTAAATCTCCTATCCGGACACGACACAAAGAAGGAACCTGAAATTGTACAGCCGCAGTCAGCCGAGACTCCTGCTGTTTCCATCATAGATACAACAGAGAAAGATCCAGTAGCCGAACAAATACAAGAAAATCTGCTGCATGAACTTGAAAAGGAAACAGAAGTAGTACCGGAGACAAAACCGGAATCAGAAATAGAAGCCACACCGGAAGTACAACAGGCAGAAGCTACACCAGAAGTACAGCAGGCTCCGCAGCCGGAAGCAACACAGCAGACAGCTGCCGCACCAGAAGTACAGCAGGCTCCGCAGCCGGAAGCAACACAGCAGGCAGCAGCCGCACCGGAAACAACACAGCAGACAGCTGCTATACCAGAAGTACAGCAGGTTCCGCAGCCGGAAGCAACACAGCAGACAGTAGCTGCACCGGAACCGGAATTTGTACATGTCAATATCATGGAGGAAATCGTAAGGGACAAGATCATTTACTTTATGCGGCAGTTTGATTGCTGCACCTGTGACAGGTGCATTGCGGATGCAATCGCATTGACTTTGAACGGACTTATGCCGAAGTATATCGTAACAGATCCTGCTGCCAAAGATCCTTTGATCAGCCTCTACACAAACCGGTTTATTCCTGATGTTACAGTAGAAGCCACAAAGGCATGTATGATCATAAAGGAAAATCCACGGCATAAATAAAAAATGGACTGCGCTTTGCGCAATCCATTTTTTATTTATGTACTTTTTCTATTTTTTACTACTTTGATACTACATTTTCCCAGATTTCATTTACTTCCTGTACACATTCCATATAAATCTGTGCCATAAGATTGGTCTGCAGTTCAAGCTCCTCAGATAATTTTTTAATCTCTGTCCAGTCTGCTCTTTCATAACAAAGCACAAGCTGATAAAGCTTTCCTGCTTCACCTTCGCCTGTCGTCAGCGCCTGTTTTACTTCATCTGCAACCGGAATGTCATTTAGAATCTCTTCCATCGGTGCGTCGATCATACGGTCCAGTGTTGAGAAAATTCCCATAAGATAAGCGTCCGATGCAGATAATTTAAGCGTATTCACTTTCTTCACCAAGGCTGACGCAAAATTAGCACGCATGAAGGAAGTCTTCATAATCTCTTCCGTTCCTGTCTCTTCTTCTTTGAAACTGAGAAGATAAACCCACTGTTTTAACTGATTAATACCAATACGCATAATTGCCTGGCGTATAGACGCGGTTCTGTGCGTCGCTGAAAAGTATGCCGAATTTGCCATTTTCAAAAGGGCGTAGGTCAGCGCCGCATCTCTGGAAATAATCTGCTCCATCAACTCCATATCCGGCTCATCCTTTGTCACTTCCAGGATCAACTGATACAAGTTACCTTGCAGGTACTCCATTTTTCCGGTCTTTTCCACCGCTGTGTCAGAAATATATGCACCTTCCACATAGTCTACATGCAAATCTTTCGACAGTTCAAATGCTTCTTTTGTATTCACACCTGTCGCAATAAATTCTTTTCCGAATCCATGAGCCATCTCTACAACATTTTCAATAGCTCTTCGCTGCTTCTCATCCTCTTCTCCGGAAATATTTACCTTAATATAATCTACATATTCCAGCATACTGAAATACTTCGGTGTAAACTGAAAATCATTGATCGCAAAATGATATCCTTCCTCACGGTACTTGCCGATCAGAATCGTTGCCAGAGGATGAATCACAACATTATCCTCAATCTGAATGACAACCATATCCTTATCAAAAAGCTTCGGTGTGTTACGGAACAGAAGAGATGGTGTAAATGTCATAAATGTCTTGCGGTCTCTGAATATTTTATTTGAATTTTCTGTCAGAAACGCCGTCATCGCATTTGCTGCCACACTGTCCTCACTGGAATTATAGAGACTCTCTTTATCGCTCTGTATCAGCAATTCATATCCCATAATCTCAGTAGTATCTGTTTTTTTAATCAGCTGTCTGGCTATCATTTTATCCATTTTACTGTCTCCTTTCCAGCAGCTCGTCCATAACATGTACTAAACGACTGATTTCCGGCTTGGAAAGCTGCTCATCCGCCCCCAGTTGTTTTCCTTTTATCCACATTTCTCTGTTGATCAATGAGGAAAAGATAATAAGCGGAAGATTTTTCATCTCTTCATCTGACTTCACCAGCTTCGTCAGACGGTGTCCATCCATTTCCGGCATCTCAATATCTGTAATGATCAAGTCTGCTTTCATCCATAAACTTCCATCTTTTTTTGCTGTTAACAGATATTCCCATGCTTCTTTTCCATTATTAAAATTCACCACATTGGTATAGCCCGCCTTGGCAAGAGACTCCTGGATCATTCTTGTCAAAAGAATCGAATCCTCAGCCAGAACAATCTTTTCAGAACGTTCTTTCCGTTCTCCCATCTTCGCGATTTCATCCATCTGGATTCCTGTCTCAGGCGCGATCTCTGTCACAATTTTTTCAAAATCAAGAATAGTTATCAGATTTTCTCCGCACTGTGCGATTCCCGTTGCAACGCCTTCTTCCCCATGAGTAATTGTCTTATCTGGTTTCTGAATATCCGCCCATGAGATTCTGCTGATCCCGACTACCCGATGTACCCGAAATGCAATATGCATCTTATTAAAGTTTGTAATAATAAACAAATCTCTGTCATGTCTTTCGCATTCCTGCTTGGTAAGATACTTCGGCAGATCTACAACTGTAAGCAGAATATCTCTCGGCTTAAAAATCCCCTCCACTGCCTCATGAGAATGAGGTACCGGCTTTACTTTGTCCGCCATCATAATTTCCCGTACCTTTGCAACATTAATCCCATACAGTTCTTCATTAATTGTAAACTGCATAATCTCGATTTCATTTGTTCCGGATTCCAATAAAATTTCTGTATCCGCCATACTTCTGCTCCTCCTTTATAAAATTCTTTCCTGTCGGCCAGCTGTCCTGATCGTCACCTGTCCCGTCGATACATCCAACTGCATTGTTCTGGCATAATTAGAACCCGTATCTTCACCTGTAATCCGAAGTCCCTCTGCCTTTAGAACCTGTTTTACCTTTATAATATTCCGTTCTCCGATATTACCCAGTCCACTTGCACCTCCCATTTCAAACATCTTCGCGCCGCCTGCTATTTTACAGACCATCCGGTTCTTTGAGCCGCCGTAAGCAAGAACCTTCCGAAGCGTCTCCTTGATGCCGGAATCCGCATATTTCAAAATATTAGAATCCATTGCATTCGTTTTTTCAGGGAGCATGATGTGAAGCAATGCTCCGAGTTTTATCATAGGATCATAAAAAGAAATACCAATGCATGAACCGAGTGCATAAGTAATCAGGACACCTTCCTGTCTTGTAAGATTCATATCTGCAATTCCTACAGAGATCTTTTTTTGCATGTCTTACTCCACCCCTAATTTCTTTAATAGAGTATTGAGAGATTTTATATCCGGCAAAAGCAAGATATCATTATCCATCTCTTCTCCGTTCATAAAAAATCTTCCTGAAATCATCATAAGTTTATCTGATTCAATTCCCATCATTGCCATCGGGAGACTCAAAATTCCGCCGAGCATATTCACTGCCATCTGAGGAACAGACAGATTAATCTGAATATTCGTCAGTGAGGAAAGTGCATTTACATATGCGGAAAGCATAATGTTGCCGATTTCCACAAGCAGCGACTGTTCCATCTCTCCCATTGCCAGTAAATCTTCTATCTTACCGGACAATACCTTGCCGACAATCTGTTTAATAAATCTTTCTTTTAGAATCAACATCATAATTCCGGAAAGCTCACCGGAAAGTTCTACCAGAACTGCTCCAACAATTTTTTCCGGATCTCCGATCTTTTTCTGTGCCTGGTTAAACTCCAGAATATCCACCTCTGGCATCTCCATACTGATCTTTTCAGAGAGAAGCCCAGACAATGCCGTAACTGCATTTCCATTGCCAATACTTCCGATTTCTCTGAATACATCCATCTGCTGTTCACCAAGCTCATCATATTTATGAATCGCCATCTTCTATAACACCCCTCTACTGTCTCAATGAATTCACTGTATTTACTATCTCGTCTGATGTCTGGACCATCCGCATAGCATATGAATATGCCCGCTGACTTTCAATCACCTTTGTTATCTCTTCCGCCATATTTGTACCGGACATCTCCAGCGCATGAGACACAACCTTTGCGTCAGCAACCAGAAATGGATTGCCGTTCTTTTCTATCGGAGTAAATTCATTATCCCCGACACTTACCATTCCGTCTGTAATATTAAAATTATATACCCCGATTTCTCCGCTGAGTTCACCGTTTACCACTGTAATCGGATTACCGTTTCGGTCAGTCACCCTGTTGCCCGCATCATTGATCAGATAAAACTGAGTACCTTTCTGTGACATGCTGAAACGTCCGTTGCGTGTATATGTAACTTCTCCATTTGTAGGATTCACCAGTCTGAAAAATCCCTTTCCCGCAATCGCATAATCATATGCGCCGTCTGTTTCCACATATGCGTTCGGTGTAAAGTCCGTGTTCGTGTGCTCTACCTTAACGCCGACTCCTGCTTTCATATCTGTGTCCTGTCCGTACTTATTATTCAGATTAAACTGTATTAAATCTGCAAAACAGGCATTTTTGCTTTTATACCCATAGTTGTTGATATTAGCCAGATTATTTGCCGTAACGTCCAGCTTACGCTGCTGAGCGATCATCCCGCTGGCCGCTGTATAAAATGATGCGTACATGTGTGCCTCCTTTATTTATGCTTAAAATATTTATGTAGATTCATCCTGTCTTACTGGGAACCAAGCTGAATTGCTTTTCCGCTCAGCTGGTCGTACATCTTCAAAAGCTGTGCAGAACTCTGCAGCGCTCTCTGTCCCGCCATCATACTTGTCATCTCTTCTGCCATAGTAACATTAGAATCTTCCAAAAACTTCTGCTTTACAGATGTTCCATTCGCCGCCTGCGGCTGTGCATTAGAACGAAACGCGCCATTCGGCGCCTTACTAAGCTGCTCATAATTTTCAAAATCCACCACGCTGATCCTGCCGTAGACCTCATATCCATCCTCGCTGAGAACGAATCCCTGTCCGTTCACATAAATCTCTTCTGTATTAACTCTGATCGGACCGTTCTCTCCCAGTACTCTTCCCATACCCTGAAGCACAAGATATCCTTCATCGTCAATATTAAAAGAACCATTTCTTGTATAAACTGTTCCATTTCCGCTCTGTATGGAAAAAAATCCGTTCCCGCTCAGCGCAAAATCAAGGGATCTTTCTGTTTCCCTCAGTCCGCCCGGTGTATAATCTGTTACAACCTCGTCTGCCATATTGATTCTGGTTGTAGTACCAACCGGACTTCTGCTTCCTCTTTCAAACCGGTAAAGAATTTCTTCCTGAAACGTCCCCTGCAACAGTTGGTCGTTTTTGAATCCAGGTGTAGATATATTAGTCATATTATTACTGATTACATTCATATTTCTATTCTGAACAATCAAATTTGATGCTAAATTATAAAACCCCTGAAACATTCTTTTTATCTCCTTCCTGATTAAACTTCTGCATATGTCTTTTTAATTTCTTTATACCGTTGCTGTGAATCTGAGACACCCTCGGCTCGCTCACCTGAAGCACCTCCGCAATCTGTCTCATATTCAGTTCTTCCACATAATAAAGTGAAATTACCATCTGCTCCTTTTCCTTGAGTGTCTTAATTCCCTCAGCAAGAACCTCTGACAGTTCCCGTTTCAGCAGACAAGCCTCAGGCTGCTTTTCCTCTCCCACGTCCGGGAGCTGTGCCCTTGTACTGTTCTCCTGTGCCTCCGCCAGAACCATATCCAGCGACAAAATGTGAAACAGAGATGTTTTACGAAGGATATCCTGATACTTATCCATCGAAATCTCCAGATAAGCAGCCACCTCCTCCGGCGTCGGATACATTCCATTCTTATTATATAATGCAGTAACCGCTTCATCAATATCTCTCGCGTTTTTTCTTGCACTTCTTGGCACCCAGTCCTGTTTTCTTGCCAGATCGATGATCATTCCTTTAATTCTTTTGGAAATATAAGTCTCAAATTTTACATTTTTATCCATGTCAAACTTTTCAATGGCATTCATAATTACAATGACGCCCTCATTGACAATATCCTCGATCTGCGAAAAACTACTGTATACATCCCGCATTTGCAGAGCAACACTCTTTACAATATAAACATAGCGCATCACCAGTTCCTGTTTGATTTCCAGACTATGGGTACGGCTGTACATCTGCAGAAGTTCTTCATTTGACTTTTCTGTATAATCTGCCTGTGTCTTCATACTCGTGCCTCACACCTGTCAGGCAGAAATATTTCCCACTGCCTGAATTTGAATATTATTGTTAATCTCATTAAAGGAAAGAACATAAACATTCGGATAGAACTGTTCGACCAGATGATAAACATGCACCCTCACAACCTGACTTGTCAGTATGACAGGCGGCTGTGAAAAGCTGCTGAATTTCTTTATCTCCTCTCCTAGTTGTGTAATAATTGCCTGCATAATATCAGGACTAAGCGCCAGATACATGCCCTGTTCTCCGGCAGTCAGACTTGTAATGATATTCTTTTCCAAATCTGCGTCCAGAGTAATCACCTTCATGCTGCCTCCCTCGCAGAATTTTCTTGTGATAGTACGCTTCAGCGCCGCTCTGATATGTTCTGTTACAGAATCAAGATCCTTCACCATCATAGACGCGTCTATGATAGTCTCCATAATTGTTTCCATATCCTTCACCGGAATTCCTTCCTTCAGCAGGTTCGTAAGAATCTTCTGGAAGTTTCCATAAGAAATAGTTCCCGGAATCAGCTCTTCTACAAGCTCCGGTGATTTACTCTTCATATTTTCAACAAGCTTCACCACTTCCTGACGGTTCAGAAGCTCATAGGAATGCAGCTTGATGGTCTCAGATAAATGCGTCAGCATAACAGATAACGGATCAATTACCGTGTAACCATATATCTCAGCCATCTCTTTCTTATCCACAGTAATCCATTTACTTGGAATACCATAAGCAGGTTCTATTGTATCAATTCCGTCAATTTCCTTCTCTGGATTCGGCGGCTCCAGTGCGAGATAATAATCAACCAGAATCTCACCCTTTGCCACTTCCTCGCCCCGGATCTTAATCACATACTGATTTGTATTCAGACTGGAGCTGTCTCTTAACCGGATGGATGGAATCACAAGTCCCATCTCTTGTGCATACTGTCTCCGGAAGATTACAATTCTGTTGATCATCTTTCCGCCGCTGTTTTCATCCACCATAGGAATCAGACTATATCCAAACTCCATCTCAATGGGTTCTACCTGAATCAGCTCATATACGTTGCTGATATCCTTAAATGCTTCTTCATCCGAAGCATTCTGGTGCTGCTGCTGCATTGCCTCTTCCATCTCCGCTGCCTTCGCAGATACAGAAGCCGCCTCCTCCATACGTCTTGAAAGAGTGATCCCTGCCAGGACCAGGACAAGTGATACAACACCAAACTGTACTTTCGGCATCCCCGGAATCACGAGCATGACTGCCAGCGTGATACCCGTGATCATGATTGCTCTCGGCTGTGCCAGAAATTGTTTGGATGCATCCTCATTCAGACTTCCTTCTGAAACAGATCTCGTTACGACCATACCAGTCGCAGTAGAGATCAGAAGCGCCGGAATCTGTGATACCAGACCATCTCCGACCGTAGCGATGGAATACACTGAAAGGACCTCTGAAATTTCCATGCCGCCCTGTACCATACCGATGATCATACCGCCCAGAAAATTAACTGCGGTAATGATCAGAGACATGATCGCGTCACCCTTTACAATCTTGGTAGCACCGTCCATGGCGCCGTAAAAGTCCGCTTCCTTCTGAATCTTGTAGCGTCTTTCCTTCGCCTCCTGCTCATCGATCAGACCGGTGCTTAAGTCTGCGTCGATCGCCATCTGTTTACCGGGCATCGCATCCAGTGTAAAACGTGCCGCAACCTCTGCAACTCGTTCTGCACCCTTCGTAATAACGATAAACTGCACCAGTACAATAATCATAAAGATAATAAAACCTACAACTACATTCCCCTGCAGTACGAAATCTCCCATCGCTTTGATAACTGCACCGGCGGTTCCCTGATTGCCCAGGATATTTCTTGTAGACGAAATGTTAATTCCGATACGGAACAACGTTGTGATCAAAAGCATTGATGGAAAAATAGAAAATTCCAGCGGTTCTTTAATATTCATACTAATCAGCAGAATAATCAGCGATATGGATATATTTAAAATTATCATTACATCCAGTAAAAATGGATCTAACGGAATGATTAAAAGCAGTACGATCATCACAACGATTATAGCTACTGCATTATTCACTAACTTCTTCATCTTTTACTCCAGACTCTTCTTATTCTTTCGGAAAACCTGTACCAGAATTTCTGCTACGACACCATAATATTCTGCCGGAATCTCTCCGTCCAGCGGTGTCGAAGCATAGATTCCTCTCGCCAGAGGTTTATTTTCTATGATGGTGACACCGTTTGCCTCTCCTATTTCCACTATTTTCAGGGCAACAAAATCCTGCCCTTTCGCCACCAGAATCGGGGCATTGTGTTTGTGAATATCATACTTCAGGGCAACCGCAAAATGGGTCGGGTTACGGATGATCACATCCGCGTCCGGAACAGCCTGCATCATTCTGTTTCTTGCACGGCTTCTCTGAAGACTTCTGATTTTTCCTTTGATCTCAGGATTTCCTTCTGTTTGTTTAAACTCTTCTTTCACTTCCTGCTTTGACATTCGGATCTTTTTCTCATAATCCCATCTCTGGTATAAATAATCAAATCCGGCAATTGCAGTGAAGATCAGCCCGATCTTCAGGACCATCGACATCACCATCTCCAGTGTATATGAAGCGGATGCCAGTATATTCATATCCATCATTCTCATGATATTGCGCATATCCTCTTTTAAAAGCTGATATAAAACAACGCAGAGAATCGTAATTTTCAAAATACCTTTTAAAAGCTCAATCAGATTCTTTAATGAAAACAGATTCTTGACTCCCTTAATAATACTCAGATTACTCAGCTTAAATGCGGCTGATTTTGCCGCAAAAAGAAACTTCGTCTGGACTCCTGTCGCCACAACTGCCAATATAATGGAAATAAACCCCAACGGAAGAATCCCGATCGCCAGAACCTTTACAACATCCATTGCTACCGCCCTTAACTGTGCAATGGACAGTTCTTCAACAGACAATGAATTACTCAGATAATATACCATAGTTTCACGGACTTCCTGATATATTATAGGGAACAACAGCTTTAAACCATAAAATGTACCAAGAAGCGACACGACTACTATAACATCTTTACTCGAAAAGACATGACCCTCTTTCCGCTCATCGCGCCGCTTCTTAGGCGTGGCTTTTTCAGTTTTGGAATCGTCTGCCATCTGTTTTCACTTCACTTCCCTAACTAAAGTTCTATTAAAATTACATAATTTACAAAAATGTAAGAATTTCCTGTATTGATTTTATCATAACTGTAACAAGATTGGAAAGAAATTCGCCGATCGGAGATATCAAAAATACCAAAAGCGTCAATCCCACAGTTATTTTTAACTGAATATTGATTACAAAAACATTAATCTGCGGAACAATCTTATTGAGGATTCCCACTCCCATCTCCATCAGAAACTCCGCAGCCAGAATTGGGAATGCGAATTTAACTCCCATAAGTACACATTCTGAAAACAAGTCTATCATCTTTGCCGCCAGATCTTGTGTCAGCAGAATGCCCCCATAGGGGATAATCTCTGCAGAACTAAGCAGAATCTTCAGCAAAGCCAGATGCCCGTCTACTGCAAAGAACAACATCAAATAAAATGTCTGCAGCAGGCTTCCTGATACAGGAAGCTGTGCATTGCTCTGTGGATCATATACTGTAGACATGGACAAGCCCATCTGGAAATCCATAATAAATCCGGCAAACGTGATCACAAAGAAAAATAACTCTGTTACGAAGCCGACAACATATCCCGCCGCAAACTCCTTCAATAATAAAAATCCATATTCCAGAGGACTGGAAATATCAAATGCCTCCCCTGAAGAGAAGGAATACACAGTAAGTGTTAAAACAAAAATAATTCCTGTCTTTACCTGAACAGGTATATTTTTTCTTCCTAAAATCGGGTTCAATAATATAAACCCTGACATCCTCATTAAAATCAGTGAAAACAGGGTAATCTGTGCAGTAGTATCGAACAGCATGTATCTCTCCTTAACACCTTATAATCCCTGTATCATCTGAAAAATCCGTATTGTAAAGTCCTGAAGAGTCTTCAGCATACTTCCTCCTGTAAATACAAGGATCAGTCCGATTATGATCAGCTTCGGCACAAACGTGATCGTCTGTTCATGAATCTGCGTCGCTGCCTGAATAACTGCGATCAGAACACCCACCAGCATACTGATAAGCAGCACCGGACCTCCGAGTCGGACTGCCAATACAAAAACCTCATACATTAAGTCCAAAACTTCCCCGTTTGTCATTTAACTACATCTCCCTTTCATTGAAAGCTCTTTACAATTGTAGAAAACAGAAGATTCCATCCATCTACTGTAATGAACAACAGCAGTTTAAACGGAAGCGAGATCATCGCCGGGGGAAGCATAATCATACCCATAGACATCAATGTACTGGATACAATAATATCAATCAGCAAAAACGGAATAAACAATAAAAATCCTGCCATGAACGCCTGTTTCAGTTCACTTGTCATAAAGGCAGGAACAATCACCGTCATAGAAAGATCTTCCGCCGTTTCATCTGCTGCAAGCTCCACATCTGCCATATCCATATACATGTTCAGCGAATTCTTCTCCGTATGTTCCAGCATAAACTTCTTCAGCGGAACCTGTGCACGCTCCAGGGCAACCTCTTGTGTAATTTCCTGATTCTTATAAGGCTGATATGCCTCTGTATTAATATCCTGCAGCACCGGATTCATAATAAACAATGTCAAAAACAACGAAATTCCGACTAAAACCATATTAGGCGGCGACTGCTGGACTCCCATGGCATTTCTCAGAAACGACAGAATAATAATCGTCCTTGTAAACGACGACATCATAATCATCAGCGAAGGCAGCAGCGACACAATCGTCAGCAGCAAAAGAATCTCCAGTGTGGGGACTTGTTCTCCGTTGACGTTAATCAATGAATCATACATCGTCATTCCCCTTTCCTTTGGTACGTCCTCCAAATCCTGATAACAGCTCTTTAAACTCTGGTACTTTCACAGTCTCCCTTCCGGTGTCGGCATTCAGTTGAATCAGATCTTCTACTTCCAGCTCCTGCAGAAGATTTATCTGCTGCGAGGTAACTCCAAGCAGCAGATATCTGTCTCCCGCCTGTACCACCGCAACATATCTGTCCTGACCGACCATAAGCTGATCTAGCACTCTCATATAGTGTGATCTGCCATTCCTGTTCATTCCTTTTCCCACATATTTACTGACAAGATAGCTCAGATAAATGATAAAAACAGCCGCTATAAAAGTCAGAATTGCACTCCACATAATTATCCTTTCCTATTCCAATGCTGCCAGATTTAACCTTGTAATTTCTGTAATCCGGATACCGAAATTATCTTCTACGACTACAACCTCTCCTTTTGCAATACACTGCCCGTTTACGAACAAATCAACCTGTTCTCCCGCCAGTTTGTCCAAAATAACAAGGGATCCTTTTGTAAAATCTAAAATATCTCTGACAAGCTTCCTTGTTCTTCCGATTTCTACAGAAATCTCGAGCGGAACTCCCATGATCAGTTCCATATTTTCTTCCTGCTCCTCCTGAAGAACCACGCCGCCATCCTGTTTCAGATTCTGGCGTGCTACCGGCTGTACATTAATAAGCTTCGGTTCCGCCGGCTTCTGCTTCTCGCCCATCTGCTGCTGCATCTGCTGCATTTGCTGCATCATCTGCTGCATCATCTGCATCTGCATCGACATCATGGACATATCCGGCATTTGCGGCTGTACTGCTCCCGGCTGCGGCTGCATCATAGACATATCCGGCATCTGCGGCTGTACTGCTCCCGGCTGCGGCTGCATCATGGACATATCCGGCATCTGCGGCTGTACTGCTCCCGGCTGTGGCTGCATCATGGACATATCCGGTGTCTGTGCTGCAGACGGCTGTGGTTCAGAAACCACTGCATCCGGAACTGTTTTCGGCGGTTCTGCCTGCGAAGCCCCACTCTCCTGCTCTTCACCTTCACCAATAATTACATCATCCGGAAGAAAACCTTTCACAAGGCTCTTTGCCAGACAAATCGGCATTACATTAAAGAATTCACTCTCCATCTGATCGCCGATCTTCAATGAAAATCCTACCACTACTTTATATTCTTCATTATCAAAATATTTATCAATAAACTCCTGTTCATTCGCAACCTCAAAAGAAACCGGAGTTGAAATATTTACCATTTTTCCCAAAAATTCTGAAAGTGCAGTGGATGATGCTCCCATCATCTGGTTCATCACTTCACATACTGCACTGATATTCAGCTCATTCAGTTCAAACTCTTCATCTGTCACAGAAATACCCATGAGCATCTCTACGATCACCTTCACATCATGCCGCTTCAGCAGCATCACGTTACTTCCTTCCAGACCGGATATATAAGTAATTTCAACTCCTACAGCCGGCTCCACCCTATCCATCTCAAACTCGTCCTTACGGACAACCTTTACAACAGGAGTGGTAATATCTACTCTTGTATTGAGCATTGTAGAAACAGCCGTGGCGGAAGCTCCCAAACTGATATTCAGTATTTCGCCCACAGCGTCTATTTCCAACGCACTAAACTGATTAGACCCCATTCTGCCTTTCCCTCCTATAGTCGTAATCTTTTACTTATTTTCCGATTTCCAATGCTTTCTGCGCCATAAGCTTTATTGCGTTAAAAGCAGTGATATTTGCTTCATAAGATCTTGTGGCTGCCATTCCATCCACTGTTTCTTTTACCAAATCTACATTTGGCATCATTACATACCCTTCATCATTTGCATCTGGATGCTCTGGATTGTACACCGGTGTCAGATCTCTCTGATCCTCTGTGATCGCTGAGACACGCACACCGCCTTTTTGAGACTGCAGCCGTCTCAGCCGGCTGTTAAATTCTGACTGAAATGTATTGGCTGGCTTCTCTTCCATCGATATAATCTTGCGGCGGTACGGACCGCCGTCTTCTGTTCTGGTCGTATATGCATTTGCCATATTTTCTGCAACCACATCCAGCCTCTGTCTCTGTGCTGTCAAACCAGATACACTAATATCAAACGAATTTAAAAAAGACATCTTTTCTTCCTCTCATTCTGGTTAACCAAGGATTTTTTTGATTGTTGACAAAATACGTTCCGGCTTAAATGGTTTTACAATGAAGTCCTTTGCGCCTGACTTGATAGAATCCATTACCATCGCCTCCTGCCCCATTGCGGAACACATTACAATTGTTGCGCCCGGGTCTGTTCCTTTGATTTCCTTAAGTGCCTCCAGTCCGTCTTTGTTCGGCATTGTAATATCCATAAATACCAGATCTGGTTTTTCAGCTTTGTACATTTCAACTGCCTGCGCTCCGTCCGACGCTTCCACGATCTCGGTATACCCCGCCTGCTCCAAAGTTGTCTTTAACATCATTCTCATAAATGCTGCATCGTCTACTAATAAGATTTTCGCCATTTTATTTACCTCACTTTAAAATATTATTTATCACTACAGAGTCAGTTTCCATTCTGCTCTGGTGTTTACACTGCTATATCACTTTTCCTGATATCCGTGCGTTCTTCAATCTTTACAGCTATGTTCTTGTTATGCACACCCAGTTTTCCTTCAAACCACTGCTGTCCGGCAATATGCAGAGAAACCGGAGAATCCTGCGGTTTATTCAAGTCGATGACATCGCCCACGTGAAGGTTGAAGACATCATCCAGATTAAGTCTGGCAACACCCAATTGTGCCATAACCTCCATCTCTGACTCCTTGATACTCTCAAGAATTTCTTCTCTGTTATCTCTGTGTGCATTCTCACTGTCTTTGTCTGCCAAATGCTTCGTTTTTTCAATAATATCAAAAATATTGAACAAAAGTGTTCCCGGAAGACAGATATTCATAGCTCCATCCATATGATCTCCAAGAGAAATCTTCAGCATAACTATGACAACTGTCTCATCTACACTGATCCCCTGAAACATACTCGGGTTTTCTTCCACCCTGTCAAATCCTACCTGCATATGAATATAACTGGACCAGACATCCTTTGTAATATTAATGAGATGAGTGATTATGTTCTCATATAAAGCAATTTCAATATCCGTATAAGTATAAGAACCGTCTACCTGCGTATCTATACCCATACCTCCTAAAAGTCTGTCTATCATAGAACTCATAAGAAGCGGAGCAATATGAAACACCATCGGCGGGTTTTTTGAATGATCTTGCAATCCTACCTTCGCAAGCGCGATAATATCTGTTTCATTCAATGCATTCCCAAATTCATAAAATCGCTGTTCCTCTACACCTATAACCTCTACTTCGCTGGCGACATGGAACAATCCATTGATCAAGGATGTCGCAATCCGGGAATAGTTGTCATAAATGCTTTGGAGCATTTTCAGTTTATCTTTTGTATACTTTTTGGGGCTGTAAAAATCATACTTTCTATACTTTTTCTGTGGCTCGGGTTTCTGAATACTGCTTTCTTCTGTTTCTGTATTCTGCATTGAATTAAGCAATGCATCTATCTGACTCTGTGAAAGCACGTCTGCCATTGTTCTGCACACCTCCCTCTGTTTATTTTCTTATTCCATTGCTGCATAATATTCGTCCAGACTTCTTTGTACAGAATTATTCTTCGTAATAATGAGCTCCACTCTTCTGTTTTTCGATCTGTTTGCCTCTGTATCAAATGGCGCGACCGGGCGGAACTGTCCGTATCCAACCGACACCAGCTTATCCGGCGAAAGTATATTCTTATTTTGTATATAACCTGTTACATTCGCCGCTCTCTCTGCGGAAAGTACTCTGTCGCTTACCACATCATTCTGTACATCCGGAAGCGCCTGTGTCGTATGTCCGAGTATCTGTATTTCCTGAATGATGTCCCCTGCCGGAGCGATCGCCGCCGCAAAGATATCAAGAATCTGCTTTCCCTCTGGTCTGATGATAGAGCTGTCCCCGTCAAAGAACATCGTATCCCGAAACCGTACAAAAGAATATCCGTCGCCTTTGGTAAGTTCCACCTCGGATTCGATACCCGCATCCTGTACAGCCTGTTTCAGTCTGTCATGGAGTTCGTCAAAAGCCGCCTGCTCGTCTGCATTGACTCCTCCGGGCACTTCATCATCAGCTTCTACTTCGGTATCTGTAACAATCTGGCTTACTTTTTTCGCTTCCGGGTTAAAACTCTCTACCAGCTTAATCCACTTAGACTGGTCCACGGAAGAAATGGAATACAGAAGTACAAAAAAGCATAATAACAGCGTCACCATATCCCCGTAGGTGTCCATCCAGTTTGAACCGCCCTCTTCGCTTTTTTTGCGCCTTTTCTTCATAATGCTATTTCACCTTATTTCTTCTTTTTTTTCTCCTTTTTATCCGGCTTCTGTTCTCCTCCGCCTTCTCCGCCTTCCTGCATCTTGCTCCGCTCTTTCTGGCTCATATATGTAAGAAGCTTCTCTTTTAAGAACTTCGGATTGTCTCCCGCCTGGATTGCCAGGATTCCTTCTATCATAATCTGCTTATACAACAATTCTTCATCATTTCGGATACGCAGTTTCTTTGCAATTGGTGAAAATAATAAATGTGCAAGGACACAGCCATAGAATGTTGTAATCAACGCTGTTGCCATTGCAGGACCAATATCTGACGAGCCTTGCTCCGGATCCATGTTGTTAAGCATGATTACCAGACCGACCAATGTACCGATCATACCAAACGCCGGTGCATACCCCGCTGCTTTTTCGTAGATTCCTAAGGATTCCTCATGCCGCTGGCTCATAATATCAAGTTCATTCTCCATCATACTGCGCACTTCTTCCGGCTCTGTCGCATCTACGATCAGCATAATTCCCTGCTTAAAAAATGGTTCATCAACTTCATTCGCCTTTTCTTCCAATGCGAGCAGACCATTCTTTCTTGCAATCTGCGCCATCTCTTCCAACGTCTCTATCAGCGCCTGGACATTGTACCGTTTCCCCTGAAACAATATTTTCGTATGCTTAACAGTCTCCTTCAGCATGCCAAACGGATAACTGGCAATAACAGCCGCCAGCGTACCTCCTAATACGATTGCCACACTTTGAGGATCCCAAAAAGCATTCAAATCCTTCGGACCGATTCCGACAAAGACAATCAGAACCATTCCGACTACTAGACCTATAATACTGGTTAAATCCATTTCACTGCCTCCTATGTCTCCTTTTTCATTTTTCTTCTAATGTATTCTATGAATTAACGTAATTCCGGACTCTTCCGTTATACTCAATTGTTTTCTCTATAATCTCCTCTGCCTTTTCCCTTACGATATAGAATTTTCCGTTCATCATAATAATCTTTGCTTCCGGTATAAATTCGATTGCTTCAATCTGTGCACTGTTCAATATAATCTTTTCATCATTAAGTTTTGTCAGCATTATCATACCACAATTCTCCCACTTTTCAACATTTCTTGAAAACTTCTGCTTATTTTATTTCTTTTCCATCCCCTAAACTTCCGTTTCAGAGACATTCTCCGCTTTTCTCCCGGGTCATTTTCATTTCCCGGAGGATGAGAACCCCTCCCATCCTCCGGATTTTATGTTAATTATTATCGTTTCATATTAACAAGTTCTTCCAGCATCTGGTCTGTCACTGTAATGATCTTTGAGTTAGCCTGATATCCTCTCTGTGTCGTGATCATCTGTGAGAACTCGTTTGCAAGGTCTACGTTTGCCATTTCCAAAAAGTTTCCTCTGATTTTTCCGCTTGAACCGCCGTTTGCTTTGATATGGTTCACTGTTCCTGCATTTTGTCCGATCGTATAGTAGTATCCGCTTGTCTTCTCCAGACCGTTCGGATTCTCTACTGTGATCAGTGCCAGCTGTCCCATCGCAATTGTACGTCCCTGTATATCCACACCGACTACGGAGCCATCTTCGTTGATCGTATAGCTCTGGATGTCATATGCCAATCCGGTATCCGGATCAGTCGGAATCTGGATTGTGGACAGCTCTTCTGAAAACTCCGGATCAATTCCCGGTACACGGTTTGCGCCGTCTTCCCTTTTAAACTCATCTTGTTGGCATCCCCACTGATTTTCATCACCAATCTTAGCCGGATCCCCCGGCAGAGTACCAGTAGGATCATTGTAGGCGCCTTTATTATTTGATGTAATTGTCAGATTTACCGTTGGAATTGGCTGTGCATCCGCATTGAAATTATCCATTCCAATGGTGAAACCCTCAAGATCCCCGCCTTTTTTTGTCACCTGTGCGATCCAGTCCTGAACCTGACTCTTAAAATCCGTTTTTCCTGTCTCAACATCATAACCGCCGATGCTAATTGTATACTTACCAGCATTTGGCCCTGTTACATCTACAGTTGCATTCTTGATTGTCCACTTATCTGATGTAGCCGGTTTCTCCGGGATACCGGTTCCGTCTTCCAATGCATATCCATACACATAGCTTCCCATAGAATCTACCAGATATCCGTTGCCGTCTACGGTGAAAGAACCAATTCTGGAAAGGTTCAGACCGGAATCCTCTACATTCGTAAAGCTTCCGTTTACCATATTTCCCACAAGGAAAAACCCGGTTCCGTCAATCATACAGTCCAGCGAGCTTGCGGACGGCGCCGGAGCGCCCGGCTGGAACGATGTTGCAATCGAACCGGTTGTAACTCCGTAACCTACCTGGGAAGCATTTCGTCCGCCGGCTCCTCCGGCAAGGTCATTACCTGCTGCCCCGTTCATAGAGGTAGAATACATAGAATCTGCAAAGTTAAAGCTTGCGGATTTGAATCCCCATGTATTTACATTTGCAATATTGTTACCGATAACGTCCATTTTTGATTGATGTGTCTTGAGTCCTGCAACTCCTGCAATCATTGATCTGACCATTGTATCATTCTCCTTCTTTTTGCCGTGCTGTTCCTATGTCTGTCATTCGGACAGACATCAGGCTTCCAATATGGTCCGGCCTATAAAAGTACAGCACTGTCAATATTTGTAAATATATTATCTTTCATTTCTGTACCATTCATTGTGGTAACTACCAGATTATGAGGAACATTTACAATAAAGGCTCCGTCTTTGCCGATAATAACAACATCTCTGGCGCCTTTCGCCTTCGCCTTCTCAACCGCCTGATTCAAATCCGACATCAGACTGTCGGAAACCTCAATTCCTCTCTCCTGTACCCTCTGCGCCGCATGCTTAGAAAACCGCAGCCCTTCCGCCCGGTTTAACTCTTCCTGCAGCATAACAGAAAAACGATCATCTGCTTTTCTGGTCTGCACTGCCGCGTGGGTAAGCTTCAACGCATTGACATTCGTAAGCTTGTTAACCTGATTACTCATCTTTCATCCCCCGTCTCTGCGCTGTGTTTCATGCGCTCCGGTTTCAGCTCTCACCGTCTCCTGTGTCAGGTTTCTCTGTATCGGGTTGTTCTGTGTCGGGCTTTTCTGTCTTCGGAACTTCTCCTGCACTCATAATCTGTGACAGACTATACTTTTCACCATCAATATAGACAGACTGTCCTCCTGTCAGGTCGACTCCGGTCACAATTCCCTTTTTCTCACCATTGACTTTGCCATTCTCATCCATAGTAGCCACTGTTACCTCTCTGCCGATCATTCCGATAGAATAAGAAGTCAGTGTTACCTGTGACAGGTTGTTTGTAACGACACCAAAATTGGCGATCGCATTTGATACCTGTGTCATTGCATTCATGGTAGCCATCTGCGTCATCTGGTTCATCATCTCACTGTTGCTCATAGGATTCGTCATATCCTGATACTGCAGCTGTGCAGCCATGAGCTGCCAGAAATCATCCAGTGACATTTCGTTGTTATTGGATTCTGCCATTCCCTGTGTTGCATACAAGTCATTAAATGCCTGGCTGCGTCCATTTACATTGTTAACTGCCATTCTTTTCTCCTTTCCCTATTTCATAAGTCCTAATCTTAATTCCTGCAAAAAACGAGCATTTTTTGCTGCCTTCATCTTCTCATTCTGTTCCTTCTGCCGGTGCTGTTCGGATTGTCTGCCCGCATGGTCATTTTCCCGCTGTTCCTGCCACGGATTCTCGTTTTCCTGTTTCTCTACATAGATTTCCGTAGGCTTTCCAAGATTCTGCTCCATCACGGTCCCGATTTCCCGGGCGCCCTGTGCAAGCAGTTCCATTGTCTTCTTTTCAGAGCAGACAATTGAAACAACGCTTACTCCGTCTTCCTGCATGACTCTGACGGTAATCTCGCCTAAATGCTTCGGTGTGATCTGAATTTCAAATTCATTCTGTCCCGCAGCATTCTTTACAATCAGCTCTTTTGCCAGCTCCTGCGGAAGTTCTTCCGGCTGGGATACATGTACATGTACTGTTTCATGGGAAACAGTCTCATTTTTATCATGCAGCGTACTTACCGGACTCTGTATGCCTTCTCTGTTCATTACCTCTACGGTCCCGGAAGTCTGATCCTTCTCTTCCTTCTGGTTCCTTTGAACGGTTATGCCCTCTTTTACCGTTTCCTTCGGTTCATGCTCTTCTGACCTGATTTCAGCCTTTGTCTCTGCTTCCACACCTTCCGAAGCTTTTTGTGTTTCCGGTTCACTCGGTGAAGCCTCAGGGCTTTTCAACTGAAACGGCTCTGTCTTTATCAGTCCTGCTGCATCTGCCATCTGAATGTGCTCTCCGTCAGTTTGCGGCGCTGCCAGATCCATCGGATTTTCCAACTCTGCCGGACTCACTGACTGTTCCTGACCTGTCAATTCCAATGGCTGCTCCAGACCTGCCATATCCACTTGCTGTTCCAGATTTGTCTGCACCTCTGTTTCTGTCAGAACCTGTATCGGTTCTATACTCGGCATTACAAATTCTTCTTCTGTTGGAATCTGATTCGGAAATACCAACATCTGTGCCGGAACAATGATTCCTTCCTGTTTGTCATCCTTCTCCTGCTCTTTCTCCGGTTCTTTCTCTTTATTTACCTGTCCCAGAGACTGCTCCATGATATCAGAGAATGTATCCTCTCCTGTCTGGCTCTTCTGTCCATTGTCACGGCTGTTTCCTTCTACTTTTCCAAAACTAAAAAACTGAACTGACTCCATGTTCCTTTTCGCCTCCTTTCTTTCATTTATAAACTAACTCTATAGTAATCTGCATTTGCAGGATTACCCGTTTAACTTTGTCATTGCATTCTTGGCAGAAACAAATTCCTCAACCAGTATCTCCTGAGCCTTCTGCTCCTGTTTCTGATATTCCTGCTGCTTTTTTTCCTTGAGCTTCTGAATAGTTGTAGATTCTTTTTTCGCTTCTATCATCTTATTCCGCTTCCGCAGTTCTTCTTCCTTAAGCTTCTCAAGCTGCATCTGCTTTTCCAAAATGCGGACTCCCAGTCCTTCCAGATGATTTTCATAAACCTTCATTTTAACGATCGGAATTCCGGCACGTTTCTTAGCTTCAAATTCCTCTACGCATGCTCTGTGCTGCTGTTCCAGCTTCTCAATCTCATCTTCACATGCCCTGACCTTCAGAAGACTCTGTACATGCTCCTGACGGAGACTTTCCAGAACTTGTTCCTTATAACTTAAGACCGTATTTAGCGAGAAAAAAAACTTTTTCATTTCTTATATCTCTCCTTACGCCAGAATCTTTTTCATCATTTGGAAAATTTCCTCGTCTGAAAACTGTTCGCCTACCTCCTGCATCAGAAATTCATTTACCTGATCGATCTTAGATATTGCAAAATCCAGTTTTGGATTAGTTCCTGCTTTATATGCTCCAATAGATATGAGGTCTTCATTCTTTGAATAAATACTCAAGATATTCCGCAGGGCAGATGCTGTCGCCTTATGCTCTTCATCCACAATATTAGACATCAGACGGGATATGCTGGCATTTACATCAATTGCCGGAAAATGATTCTCGTTCGCCAGCTTTCTGCTCAGCACGATATGTCCGTCCAGAATACCTCTCACCGTATCTGCCACCGGCTCATTAGTATCGTCTCCTTCTACAAGAACGGTATAAACCCCTGTAATGGATCCTTGTTCAAAATTCCCGCTTCTCTCCAGAAGCTTTGGAAACTCCGCGTAAATAGATGGTGTATATCCTCTGGCAACCGGCGGCTCTCCGATTGCCAGCCCAATCTCTCTTTGTGCCATTGCGAAACGGGTCAGTGAATCCATCATAAGAAGAACATCTTTCCCCTGATTTTTGAAGTACTCTGCAATTGTAGTAGCCACCAGAGGGCACTTCATTCGGAGCATCGCCGGCTGGTCAGAGGTTGCCACAACCAGTACGCTTCGCTTTAATCCTTCCGGTCCCAAATCTTTCTCCACAAACTCTCTGACTTCTCGCCCACGCTCTCCTACCAGAGCAATGACGTTAATATCTGCCTTTACATTCCTGGCGATCATTCCCAGCAAAGTACTCTTTCCGACGCCGCTTCCGGCAAAGATTCCGATACGCTGGCCCTTGCCTACCGTATTCAGCCCATCTATTGCCTTGACACCGAATTCCAAGGTATCTGTGATCGGCGGTCTTTCCATCGGATTGATATAAGAGTTCTCAACATAATAATGTCTGGACGTCTCAAATTCACCCAGCCCATCCATCGGCTTTCCGGTCGCGTCTATGATCCGTCCTCTTAGAAACTCTCCTACCGGAATTTTCAGACGGTGTCTTGTATTTCTCACAAAGCTGCCTACTGAAACACCGCTGATGTTATCGTATGCCATCAATTGTATCTTATCATTTTTGAAGCCTACTACCTCAACCGGAATCTGCTTGTGTGTCTCTTCATTGTAAATCATAGCAATGTCACCGATACTTGCCCGGCTTCCAGATGATTCCATGCACATCCCTACGATATTTTCAATCTTTCCTATGTAGCTGATCGTCTCCGCCTTTTCAATTAATCCCGGAAATTTACTAAACATATCTGCCCCGTTATACCCTTACATTATTCAATATATCTTTAATATTCTCTAACTGCGTTCCGACACTTGCATCAATTACTTCATCCGGCAGTTCGATAATACAGGTACCCTCTTCACCATTATTCATGGTAATGATCTTTAAATTATCTGACAGATGAGACAGGGACTCTAAAAACTCTGTATCCACTTCCATATTCACCTCTGTACCACATTTGGTGATATAGATTTTCGCCCACTGTCTCTTTTTGAGCTTCTCTGTCGCCGCCGTGATCATACGCTTTATAATTTCTTCACTTGAATGGATGCTGGTCTGGATCACCTTTTCTGCCACCGCGATCGAGATTCTCTTTAAATCATCAACGTTCTTTTCCAGAATCCTGTCCTTCTGGATACTGACATCGCGGAGAACATCTGCAAAGTTCCTCTGAAGGGTGCGGATCTCCTTATCCAGATCCGACCTGTGCTGCTCATAAGCAGCTTTAAATCCCTCCTGCTCTCCCTTGCTTCTTCCTTCTTCAAATGCTTCCTTTCTAAGAAGCTCTGCCTGCTCCCTGGCTTCCAGCACAATTTGCCGTGCCTGCCTTTTTGCGTCCTCCAGTATGCGGGCGCAGCGGACATCCGTCTCAGATTCCTCTGCTTCTTGCTCCGCATCCTCCCATGCCGTTCCCTCGGCAGGATTCTTTTCTTCTTCTTTTAACAGAAAGCCTGCAAAAAAGTCATAAGACTGAACCTGACTTTTCTCCGGTTCTTTCATGATCTTAGACAATTATCTCATCCTTTCCGCCCTTGACAATAATCAGTTCTCCAGCTTCCTCCAGCCTTCTTATTACAGCCACAATTCTCTGCTGAGCTTCTTCTACATCACGAAGCCGTACATTAACGGTAATTTCAAGGTCAGATCTAATGCTCTCAGCCATACGGGTGGATACATTCGCAAAGATAAGTTCTTTGATATTTTCCTCTGATCCTTTCAATGCGTATACGATATCCTTAATGTCACATTCACGAATAAATCTCTGAATAGAACGATTGTCCATAGAAACAATATCCTCGAATACGAACATCTTCTTGCGGATCGTATCTGCCAGTTCCATATTGTCTTTTCCGAGTTCGTCGAAGATATACTTCTCGTTTCCTCTGTCCATATGATTCATAACATCTGCTATGTAATCGATACCGCCAATGGTAGTGTAATCTGTTGTAAGTATATTCTCAAAACGTTTTTTCAGTGTAGTTTCTACAATTTTTATTGCATCCGGAGATGCGCTTTCCATCTTAGCCACACTCTCGACTACCTTGATCCTCTTTTCTTTCGGCAGTTCACTGATAACCGTTGCCGCCTGCTCCGCTTCTGCATAAGACAATACCAGTGCAATCATCTGCGGACGTTCATGCTGTAAGAATGACAGAAGATTCTTGGCACTGCTCTTTCTGATAAACTCAAACGGTCTCGTTTTCATTGACTTTGCCAGTTTTTCCAGCAAAGTCTGCGCTGTACTTTCTCCAAATGCTTTTTCCAGTACAGCTCTGGCATACTCCATGCCGCCGTCAGTAACAACCTTCTGTGTTAGACATGTTTTATAAAACTCATCCAGGACATCCTCTGTCTGTTCCGGAGACACATGTCCCAGTTTTGCAACTTCTATTGTCAGTTTTTCAATTTCACTCTCACTCAGATGCTTGTATATCTTGGAGGCCTTCTCCGCTCCCAGAGATACGATAACTGCAGCGGCTTTCTGCTCAGGAGTCAACTTATTGTTCTCCATTATTCTCTCCTCCGTTAAGCCATGATTTCAACAACTGTGCAGATATCTCTGGATTCTGTTCTGCAAAATCCCGGATATTTTTCTTCAGTTGCATACCCCTGTCATTCTGAACTGCCTGTATTTCTCTGTTGAGTCTTTCCTTCTCCATCTCTTCATTCAGCAATGCTTCAGATGACATCATCTCTTCTTCCGCTGCCAGCAGTTCTTCCTCTTCCTTCTTTTTATTTCTCCTTCTGATAATCAGTATTAAGATGATCAGTACAAGAAGCAAAGCTGCCGCTGCGGCTATAAGGATAATCAATGTATTTTTACTGATGGCTTCCGCAGGAGCCGCTGTCTTCTGCTCTTCCTCAGGCTGCTCATAGAACGGAGCGCTTACCAGAGAAATCTTATCAGCTCTGTCACCTGCTGCGATTCCTGCTGCATTTCCTACAAGGTCACGGATCTGCTTTTCCGTCAGATTCCCATAATTCCTGCCGTTAATGGCAACCGAAACCGTCAGGTCTGTCAGTGCGCCAGGAGCTACCTGCCCCTGTTCCTTAATCTGGTCAACCAGATAATCCTTGGAAAAACTCTCGCTTTCACTTCGGGAACTGCTGCCTGCGTTATTCCCCGACGCATATTCTGTTGTATCTGCATTACTCTCTGTTCCGACTTCTCCGCCGGCAACGCCGGTTCCGTTACTTGAATTTTCATTTATACCTTCTTCATGACTGATGATTCCGGTTTTATCCTTTTCATCAATCTTCTCCGGGGTATTATATGTTGTCGTCTCCCGTATCAGGTTCTGCATATCCACGATTGCCCTGGCTGAAACTCTGACATTCGGATTGCCGTATATAGGACCCAGAACGTCATGTACTTTGTTCTCTATCTGATCTTCTATCACACTCGCAATTTCTTCTGCATCGGAACCATTCGGCATTGTTTCTCCGTCAGCGACCGATACGTCAGTTCCGTTCCCGTCAAACACAGCTACCTGCGTCAGTTCCATTCCCGGAATACTCTTTGCCACCAGACGCTGAATCGCCGCCGCCTGTTCTTCTGTCGGTGTCCCGCCGTCATTCATCGTTACTACCGCTGTAGCGCTTGACTCTTGCTGAGAACTGTCATCAAGCACATATTTGCTCTCTTCTCCCAGTGCAATAGTTACTTTTGCATCCTTTACGTTCTCAAACAGACGAATCGTAGAACCAATCCGGTTCTGCAGTTCATACAGTTTATAAGTCCGCTTATCTGAATCTGTTGTCATCAGACCTGCATTATCGATAAATGTATCATATGTAAATCCGCTTTTTGGATATCCCTCCTGCACCAGCTTTGCCTTCGTAACATCTACAACATCTTTCCTTACCAGAATTGTAGATTCATCCTGAAGCTTAAATCCCACTCCGTCTTCCTGGAGCCTGCTCACAATCTGCTGGGCTTCTTCTTTTCCCAGTCCAGAAAACAGAACCTCATAGGGCCGGTTATTCAAAACAAGCGCAATAATCACCGCGGCTGCAACCAGCAAAACTGCACCAGCTATAATCAGCTTTTTTGTTTTACTGCCCAGTTTACCCGCAAATTCCTTTAACTGTTCAATTTTCTCTTTCATAATGTTAAAAACTGTTCCTTATACACTTTTTATTTTAATTGATTGTCAATTTATGCCCCGGCAGCCGGACTGCCATACATTTACAGACTGATACGCATTAATTCATTATAAGACTCCAGCGCTTTATTCCGCAGTGACACAAGCATATCAACTGCAAGCTGTGCCTGGGAAGACGCAACCATTACAGAATGTGGGTCTTCAATCTGACCCGTTGCCAGAAGATATTGTTTATCGGCCAGATCATTTTCTGTCTGTGTTACATTGCCGACCACCTCTTTGAAAACGCTCTGAAACATCCCTCCGCCGATCTGACCGTCAATCTGCTGCTGATTACCTGAAATTCTTTCTGTCCCCAGCCCTGTCAGCATCGGACGCATTGGCTCTATAAATAATTCTTTCATCTCTTATCCTCCTTACTGTCCTTTAATCGCAGAACGATATCTTGTAATGTCATCACCCACAGCTTTTGTCAGGTACTGGTAATGCAGTGCAGTTCTGGTCAGATCTGTATATTCCACATCTGCATTCACACCATTTCCATCCGCTCTTGTTATGTGCGGTTCCTCTACCATGTGGTATCTGGTCGATTGAATTGCCTGCTTTACATCATCTCTTTTTCCGACTTCTGCCGCCGCTTTCAGCTTACTGCGGAAAGTCTCCTCAAATTCAATCCTCTTTTTCTTATATCCCGGAGTGTCAATATTGGCTATATTATCTGCAATAATTTCCTGTCTCTTCCACAGACAATCCATAGATTTGTCCATCATCGCAATACTGTTCCCAAACATAATATTCTCTCCTCTCCATATTCATTCCTGTTATTCATCAAAAGGTGTCAGTGTAAGAATCCGGCTCTGTATCTGAAGCCTGAACAATTCAGAAAGCCAGAGAGCCATATCTGCCGCTCCCGCCTGATTTTCCAGACTGCACTGTATCTTTCCCTCTGACTGTATGTTCTCATCCGCCTGAAGTGTTGTCCCCATATATTCCTTAACCTTACGGATGTAGTTCACAGTCTCTGGAAACGGCGGCACACCGCCATACTTTTCCACATTGCCGCTCCCCGCATTATATGCTGCCAGAGCGAGATCTATATCTCCATTATACTGCTTCAGCAAATCAGATATATACTTAGCTCCTCCCATAATATTGCTGCGGGCGTCAAACACGTCTGTCACCCCAAGGCTTCGGGCAGTCTCCGGCATTAGCTGCATGACTCCTTGCGCCCCTGCTGCAGACTGTGCATATGGATCAAAATTAGATTCCGCTTTCCCGATCGCTTTCAGCAAATTCACAGGAACATTATAAAACCGGGCAGATTCTTCAAAAGCGTTATCCAGACCTTCTGCATTGATTTCACTTTCTGTCACTTGAGCCCGTCTCATAAATTCACTAAAACCCAAGCCAGATATAGAACCATAGGTCATGCTGCCCTTCTGAATTTCCCGGTTAACCTGTTGTAATATTGCTTCCGCACATTTGTACTGATTGTGGTTTATTGTACACCCCATGCTGACGTTCCTCCCATCCCTATACAGTACCCATGCTGCTTATTCGACATATTTCTACCTTTTTAGCATTTATTTTACCCCTCTGCTATTATATTGTCAACCCCACGCCATCCTTTTATTTGTGAATAATTTACAAATTTCCCCTAAATTTTCCATTTTTCTGTCAGAGGACACTTTTCCTAAAGGTAACATTTCAGCCTTTCGGCTGCACTGTTAGTTACTGTTCACACCCTATGGGTGCTCCAGTAACAGTATCCAGCGCAGTGCAAGGCGCCGTGTGAACAGTAACCACTATTACTCCCAAAGAACAATTCCGCTGAAAAGCAATTGACCTCTATATATATATTCGATATAATAGACCATATAAATTTTAGTTCAGGGAGGCACGCATATGAATCCATTAGTAAATGCAGAGACTGGCATGCTCTATACGGCAGATTCCGAATTTCTGGCAAAAATAAAGTACATCCAAAATCCCACTTCTTTTACTTTTATTTTTTACTCTATGCCAAAGGATGATCTTCCAGATGTGGTCTATCTGATGCCCGGAGAAGACCCGAATGATTATACCTCTTTTTATTGTGAGACCACGAATCTTTTCTCACAGTATCATGTGCCGCAGACAGACCACACATGGTATTTAACAGAAACAAAAGCCTGCGATTTAATGTCAAACCGGACAGAGTTCCGGGTCGATGTTTCTTTTTCTCTCAATATTAAGCCAGAAGGAAGCAATCTGGAGAAAAACATCACGGTCGTTGATTTCAGTGTGGGCGGCTTAAAATTCATTTCCGATACGGAATTTGAAACAGGAAAAACATTTTCTTTTATTTTTTCCAAAGGGAACGCACCGATCTATCTCACAGCGCTCATCCTGCAGAAACGGCCTACAAGAAAAAGTGGTCTATATTGTTATGGATGCCGTTTTTTGGATGTTCATCCACAGGTAGAGTCCGCTTTGCGGGGATTTGTCTTTAAAGAAAACCTGCTCCAGATAAGGACGCACAAATAACTTGAAATCACCTTACATAGATTGTAACAGTGCAGCCTTTCGGCTGAACTGTTACCATAAATTTACCGTTCAACCGAAATATGGTTTTACAAAAAGGAGAAGAAAGAGGATGTGGCCCTCTTTCTTCTCCTTTTTGGTTTTCTTCTTTAATTTTGTTCAGTTTCTTCTTTGGTCTCTTCCTTATTTTCTTCTCTCGCGCTTTTTGGCACATATCTTAGAAAATAAGCATATATATCAACGATTGTCTGATACAGCTCCGGCGGGATCTCTTTCCCCAGCTTCATCTGCGTCAGCACGGTCGCCAGTGAATTATCTTCATACACCGGAACACCATTTTCATTCGCGATTTCCACAATTTTCTCAGCAACATACCCCATTCCTGAGGCTACGATTATCGGTGCCGAGTTCTGTGTTTCATCATATTTTAATGCAACTGCCTTTTGCTCTAATGTCTTCTCAAATTGTGACATTTACTGAATTTCTCCTTTCATATATCTGCGGAAAAGCTGCGGATACCGGAATTGATTCTTTTCCCTGCTCTACCGTCAGATACCGGACTTCCATCCCATTTTTCTTTAAAATCCCTGCGATACCTTCCCTGATCTCCTTTTCCTGCTTTGTCAGATTTTCCGGATAGTGCAGAAGCAGATCCACTTTTCCTTCTTCATAATAACAGAAAATATCAAAAAAACCTACATCTTTCATATCAAATTTCAGAAGCAGCTTCACACCCGACTTTCCTGATTCACCGTCTTCTCCTGACGAGTCCTCAGGATTCAGCCAGACTTCCGAAAAAACAGGCGTCCCGTCTAAAATAAACGGAATCATTGCATGCAGCACCGGCATATAAACACTTTCATTAATTAGCATTCCATGAATCAACGTCATAAAGTCCTCTCTGTTTTCAATCCCCGCCTTGCCCTCTGCTCCCAAACGCAGCATCTCAAGGAACTTGTCAGACCATTCTTCCCGCCCTGCTGCTCTGTCAAAATCAACACTCCGAAACAAGTCTCTTATCTCTTCCCGGCTCATATCCGTAAAATATTTCCGGAATGCAGGAAAATCCGAAAGCCTTTTAAACGCCTGCACCACACCGTCCAGCTCTCCATTTTCATAACGCGATGTATTAAAAGCCATCAAAGTAACCAAATCTCTGACTTTACCTGTATTCTTTGTATCGGCAATAAATTTCCCAAGAAACGGAATAATTTCCCGTTTGAGTATCTGTGTATTCCTTTCTGTATTCCCTGTCTTATGAGGAAGCAGCTTCATTGAAAGCTGACGGAGCTGTTCTCTGTCATTCCGAAACATGTATTCTTCAATTTCCCGAAGCTCTCCCTTTATATTCTCCATAATATGCTTTCCAGAAGACATATCGTTATATTTTTTTAGAAACTCCAGAATCCCGGACTTTAGTTCCACACTTCCGGCTTCCTTCATCACACCTCTCAGAAGCTCAAACAAAGACCCTTTCAGCTTATTCGCTCCATTCATCTGATTTTTCAGGAATACTTTCAGCTGGTCCGGATTTACCTCCAGTAATTGAAGCAGCGTCTGTATCTCTTCTGCCGTTCCCTGGCTGATTCCGGCTTCTATCAGATTCGCCATACCAGAAAACAGCATTTTCGACATAATATCTCCTACTTTGGACATACTTCCCAAAGTCTGTACGAAATTGCCGAAATTAGACTCATATGAAATCTCCTGGCGGACTCCTCTTTCATTCCCGTACTCTGCGCGGCTGTCTGCCCGCACTACCTTATCCGGATTGACCGGATTCTTAATCAGCTTTTCCTGCAGCTGCGGGTCCTGTTTTCTTATTGCGTTCTCGCCTGTCGATACGGGAGTGGAAATTTTTAGTATATTTGACATTTTTTCACCTACTCTAAATTTTTTCTTATCTTTTTTTATTTTCCTGACGATATTAAAAATGTAATGTATTAAACATAAGGCGGTGCTTATATTATGGATAACATGCTTGAGATGTATCTTTATGAAACGAACACTTTATTGGAGCAGTTAGATGAACTTTTGATAGAAGCAGAAAAGAATGAAGATTTTACTACAAATGATGTTAATGAAATCTTTCGCATTATGCATACCATCAAAGGTTCTTCTGCTATGATGGAATTCTCAACTTTAATGGAAATTGCGCATCATATAGAGGACTTGTTCTTCTATATTCGTGAAAATGGTCTGGATGCCATGGACAAATCTCATAAAAGTGATCTGTTCAATCTGATGTTCCAGTCCACCGACATGCTCCGTAAAGAAGTTGAAAAACTGGAAAACAACGAACCTCTTAGTAATAATATCGACAGTGTCATTACAGATATTAATAGTTTTTTGGAAAAAATCAGCGGAAAAGGGGCTTCTGCCGCAGGCAGTTCTGCTTCTGCGCCTTCTGCTGATACAGCTTCTGACACTGTCTCCGGCAGTACTTCCGGACCTGACTTTCTTCCGCAGGGTGACTACCCGCAATATATCAAAGTCATGTTTGAAGATGGCTGCGGTATGGAGAATCTCCGTGCTTTTATGCTGGTTACGGCTCTCCATGACATGGACGTCCCATTTGTCTGCTATCCTGCAGATGTGGAGTCAAGTTCTGATACGATTGATTTTATACAGGAGCACGGATTTTATATCTGTCCGGCAACAGCCGAAGCTGTTGATGCCGCTGTTGCCATTATCAAGGAAAATAACAATGTAGAAACTGTTGAAGTTTTTGAGCATCAAAAGGCTCCTGAACAGGCTCCTGCCACCCAGACTGCATCAGCCGAGACTGTACATAAACAGGCATCGGCATCACCTGCTGCGGGAAGTCCTGCGCCTGCTGCTTCAGCTTCAAGTGCTCCCGCTAAGCAAAGTCTGATCAGCGTCAGCCTTTCAAAGCTGGACAGCCTGATGGCGATTGTCGGAGAAATTGTAATTACAGAATCTATGGTAACGTCTTCCCCGGAAATTCAGAATCTGAAGCTGGACAGCTTCCTGAAGTCCACACGCCAGCTCCGCAAGCTGACAGACGACCTTCAGGACATTGCCATGTCACTTCGTATGGTTCCTGTTTCAGGTACGTTCCAGAAGATGAACCGTATTGTCCGCGACATGAAAAAGAAACTGAACAAAGATGTCCGTCTGACAATTGAAGGCGAGAATACTGAAGTGGACAAGAGTATTGTAGACAGCATCAGCGATCCGATCATGCATATTGTCCGTAATTCTATGGATCATGGTATTGAGCCGACAACAGAAGAACGTATTGCAGCCGGAAAGCCTGCACAGGCAGAGATTATCCTGTCCGCTACCCATACCGGAAGCGAGGTCATCATTTCCGTAAAGGATGATGGACGTGGTATGGATACCAGCAAGATTCTTCAGAAGGCAGAACGGAACGGACTTCTTACAAAACCATCAACCGAATATTCACAGAAGGAGATTCTTTCACTTCTGATGCTTCCGGGATTCTCTACAAACGAAGAGGTAACTGAGTTTTCCGGCCGCGGTGTTGGTATGGATGTTGTCAAGAAAAATGTCGAATCTGTCGGCGGCGTCATTTCCATTACAAGCGAACTAGGTAAGGGAAGCTGCACAACGCTGAAGATTCCGCTGACGCTTGCTATTGTAGACGGTATGGAAATTTCCGTTGGAGATTCTATTTTTACAATTCCGATCGCCAATATCCGTCAGTCATTTAAGGCAAGTAAGGAATCCATCATTCTGGATGCCAGCGGCAATGAGATCATTAAGTGTATGGATGAATTTTATCCAATTGTCCGCATACATAATTTATATAACATTGAAACTGAAATAACAAATATTGAAGATGGTATTTTAATCTGGGTAGAATCAAGCGACAAGTCCTACTGCCTGTTTGTAGATGAGCTTCTTGGTGAACAGCAGGTTGTTGTAAAGCCTTTGCCGGCATATTTGAGCAACTTCAACATCAAAGACTCGGGAATCAGCGGCTGTACGATTCTGGGTGACGGTAATATCAGTATTATTCTGGATATCCTGAATCTCTACCTTGTGTCCCAAAATCAATACTAAACTTACTGAAATCGGAGGAGTAACTATGTCAACTGCAAACACAGAGATTGATTCAACTGTAGATTTCCCTGTTTCAACAGAAAGATTTCTGACATTTATGTCTGATGGTCTTACGATTGGAATAAGTACGAATTATGTTACAGAGATTATCACAAATCATGCGATTACTATGATTCCGCTGGTTCCTGGGTATGTAAAAGGAATCATCAATCTTAGAGGGCAGATTATTCCTATTATTGACATCCGTCTTCGTATGGGAAAGGCTTCTATTGATTATACTGATGTAACCTGTATTATCGTACTGAATATTAATGATACCAATCTTGGCATCATCGTAGATTCCGTACAACAGGTTGTCGATATAGACAAAGCGCAGATTTCCGCTGTACCGACGGAAAGCCATCAAGAACTAATTAATGGAATGATTTCTTTGAGCGAGCATTCTGTTCTCCTTTTTCTTGATCACGAACAACTTGCCAAAACTATTTTCTAATTTTACAATAAGATATCGTTAGAAAAAGGAGTTTATTTTATGTTAACAATTACGGAAACTGATTTTCAGCGTCTTGTACGCTTTGTCAAGCAAAACTATGGCATTGATCTTTCCAAAAAGAAGCAGCTTATTGTCGGACGGCTGTCCAACAGCATTTTATCTATGGGATTTTCATCATTCGAGGAATATGTAGATCATCTTCTGAAGAATCATACACCCGAAGATTTGGAATTGATGCTGAACAAGCTGACAACCAATTATACTTATTTTATGCGTGAAGAATCACACTTTGAATTTTTTACCGAAGTAATTCTTCCTTACCTGATCGAGACAAAGAAGAACCGGAGCTTAAGCATTTGGAGCGCCGGCTGTTCTTCGGGTGAAGAACCTTATACGATCTCCATGATTTTGAAGGAATATCTTGGTTCTCAGGCATCAATGTGGGATACTCGTGTTCTTGCAACGGATATCTCACAGAATGCACTGAAAGCTGCCAATAACGCAGTTTATGATAAGGATTCACTGAGAAACCTGCCGCCGGGATGGAAAGAAAAATATTTCCGTCCTGCCGGAACTCCCGGGGTTTATACAGTATCCCCGGCAATTAAATCGAATGTGATTTTCCGAACCTTTAATCTTATGAATCCTATTAAATTCCGTCTAAAATTTGATGTTATTTTTTGCAGGAATGTAATGATATATTTTGACCAGGAAACAAAGGATGCTCTTGTTAACCGATTCTACAATGCTACGAATCCGGGTGGTTATCTGTTAATCGGTCACTCAGAAAGTCTTAACAGAAACAGCACGCCTTACCATTACATTAAGCCTGCAACTTACCGCAGGGAATAATCATATATCGGCTGCCACACAATATTTCTGCCATAGATTTATTGTGTGGCAGTCTCTTCCTTATTAAAAATCACAATATTAAAAAGGAGTTATCACATGTTGAAAAAAAAGATATCCGTATTATCAGTTGACGATTCACCACTGTTCCGTAAAATGATCATTGATTATCTTTCTACCTGCCCGGACATCGAGGTTGTCGGCTATGCTGTTAATGCTTATGATGCCCGGCATAAAATTCCGCTTTTAAAGCCAGACGTAATCACTCTGGACGTGGAGATGCCGGGAATGAATGGGATTGAATTTTTAAAGGAACTGCTCCCTGTTCACCCCATTCCTGTTATTTTAGTGTCCTCTCTTAACCTAAGTGTTTTTGACGCACTCTCCGCAGGCGCTGTTGATTTTGTAAGGAAACCTGACATGACAGCACACTCAAAGGATATATTTTTTGCTGCGCTGTATACCAAAATCCATATTGCCTCTATGGCTCACGTCAGACAGAGTTCCCTAACGGCTGGCCGTCCTTCGGCGCCTCCGGCTGCGGCGGTTACTCCTGTCCAGAAGACTCCGGCTCCTATGCCGGCCGGACTGCCGCTCTCTTACCGCTCTACGGTAATTGCGCTCGGCGCTTCGACCGGCGGTACAGAGGCTACCCTGGAGGTTCTGCGGCAGCTTCCCGCGAATATACCGGGAATGGTCATTACACAGCATATGCCGGAAGGTTTTACTGACATGTATGCACAACGTTTAAACAGATTGTGCCAGATGGAAGTCCGGGAAGCCAAAAACGGGGACCAGATCCGTCCGGGACTTGCACTGATTGCGCCGGGTGCCCTGCAAATGGAAGTCATCCCTTCCAGCGGCGGTTATGCCGTCAGATGTTTCCCGGGTGAAAAGGTCAGCGGGCACAGACCTTCTGTTGATGTACTGTTCCGCTCCGTTGCAAAAAATGTAACCGGCAACAAAATAGGAATCATTATGACCGGCATGGGAAAGGACGGAGCCGAGGGACTGCTGGAGATGCACAAGAAAGGCGCCTTTACCATCGGACAGGACAAAGCTTCCTGCGTTGTTTATGGTATGCCGATGGTCGCCTTTAATATCGGTGCAGTCTCCATTCAGGCATCCTGTGATAAAATATCTGCCGTATTATTAAATCATTTAAAAAAATTAGTCTGATTTCATTACGAATTTTCTTTTTTAACCGATAATTTTTATATAGATAATTATCAGCTATTTTTTTTAATGAAATTATAAAGAAAGGAGTCCTATATGAAAATTGCAAATGCCACTAGTTTACAGGCTGACTATTCCAGTCTGAATATTCGTGCAAAAGGGCTCTCAGGATTCAATCCTAAGAAGAAAGATTTTAATTTTGATGCAATATCAATTCAGTCAAACCCACGAGAAATTGCAGAAAAAACCTTTGCAGCGACTATTTCCAAACAGATCAGCGATGAAATCCGCATTCCTGTTTCTGAAAACAGATTACAGAACTTAAAAGATACGGTTTCTTCATCTGCTTACCAGATTGACCCTTCTCTTATTGCATCCCGGATGCTTCTCATCGGGGAGGTCGCTCAATAATGGAAAAGTATTCAGAGTTTAATGCTCTTATCAAAGATTTTATTGAACTTTTTGATACTCTCATTGATGTAGAACAAAAGAAACTGGATGCAGTCATTGCCAATGACATCGCTAATGTAGAAGAAAGTATCAAAAAAGAACAGGCAGTTATACTCCGCCTGAGGGGACTGGAACACCAGAGAGAGTCCACACAGGTCTCGATGGATATGAAAGACCTGACATTCCGGGAGATTCTGGAGCAGGCTCCGGAGGATGTCTCAGAAGCGCTTACACCGATGTTTGAGGAGTTGTCTCAAAAGGTTCGCACATTTCAGTCCATTAATGATAATGCCAAAGATGCGGTTAATGTGAAATTGCACCATATTCAGTCAATGCTGAACCCTTCCGCTGCCGGAAGTAAGGTTTATTCCGCATCCGGCACAGGCTCAACATCAGAAGAAACACATTTTACCAATCGTTTTGTATAATATAAGGAGGAATTAATTCTTATGATGCGTTCTACTTTTGCCGGTTTCACAACTGCACAGTTAGCGATGTCCGCCAGCCAGCGGGCGCTTGATGTGACCGGTCAGAATATTGCTAATATCAATACACGCGGCTATACCAGACAACGGCTGGATGTCAACAGTATCAACAATACCGGCGGCAGCATTTACAACTCGCGCAACGGCGCTAAAGTGGGGTACGGAGTTGAAGTTACAGGACTTTCACAGTTACGTGATCCGTTTCTGGATATCCAGTACCGCAATCAGATGAGTAAGCTTGGAACAACAGATTCATTAGCCGGCGGATACGAACAGCTTACCAATATTTTCGATGAAGCCAGTCTTGATGGAGTCAGGGCAGCTCTTCGTGATATCTCTTCTGCTCTTCAGAAGTATTCTGAGGAACCGAATGCCAAAGAGATTGACACAACGGTTCGTTCCAGTATGCAGATTCTTCTGAATCTCTTTCATGACAATGCGAGCAGACTACAGGATATACGGAATGATATGACAGCCGGGTTTGAGAGCAATGATATCGCTGATGTCAATCAGATGCTGGAAAACCTTGCCGAATTAAATAAGAACATCAAGAACAGTCAGATACTCGGCAATCCGGCGCTGGAGCTTAAGGATCAGAGAAATGACCTTCTGGATCAGCTCGCCAGTTACCTTCCGATCAGTGTAAAATATGAGGTTCGGGAGATTGCTCCGGGACAGACAATTGAAGTACCGAATGTCTACTATACCGGAAATGACGGAATGACTTTCACACTTGTTTCTGATACAGACTGCGGTTCTTTCCGGGCAGACATTACCGGGCAGCCAGTCACACTCAGCGTCATCGGTGTAGAAGGCGGGGCGCCGACCGATATTACCGATACCATTCCTTCCGGTACACTAAAGGGTACCTTGGATATATTGAACCAGTCGGGCGCTTTTGACCGGGGCACAGCCAGTGTAAACGGCATTGGTTATTATGAGCAGGCTCTGGATTCACTTGTCAATACGTTTGCAACATTGTTTAACGATATAAATAAAGCAGTACAGACTGATGCTGATGGAAACGTTGTAACTGATCCTAACGGCGATCCGGTTATGATAGACCGTCCCTTATTTGAAAAGATTGATCCAAATGCAGACTTCTCTGCTTCCAACATTAAGATTGCAGATGACTGGATGAACAGCAAATATGGAATTACTATTTCTACGAAAGTTATTGATGGTAAGATTGGTTCTACCGACACCAGCAACATCCTGAACATGATTAATTTATTAAAGGATCCGCAGCAATTTAAAGGTAATGGCGCAAATGGCGTGACATTCTTCACAGGAAGTTTTTATGATTGTTTTGCCGGAATAGAAAATACACTTGCCATTGATTTAAAATCCGCCAACACCACTCTAGAGAATCAGATTTCTGTCCTGAATCAGACTGCTAATGCACGAGACGCAGTATCCGGTGTACAGTTGGACGAAGAAGGTATGGATCTGATGCATTATAACCAGTCCTATACCGCTGCTGCCAGATTTATGACTACTCTGGATGAGGCAATGGACACTTTGATCAACAGAACCGGCGTTGTCGGAAGATAAAAGGAGGTATAAAGAAAAATTATGCGAATTACAACGAATGCAATCTTGCGTGATTATCGTTCTAACCTTGGAACATCTATTGCGAATCTGGATACTGTCAGAAAAAAGGTTATGACCGGACGGCAGTTTGTTTCCTCTGCTGAGAACCCTGGAAACGCCCTCCGCGCCGCTACGCTGGAACGAAAATACGTAAAAAATCAGGATTACCTGTCAACAGTAGAAAATACACAGAGCTTCTTGGATTCTCAGGAAAGCGCTGCCATGCAGATCAGCGATATTGCTCTTACGCTCAGCAAGAGGTATGGAATAGAATCCCTGAACGGAACAAACTACGGTTCTCTTGAAATAAGACAGACTTATGCGGATGCATGGAGAGGCGCACAAGAAAGCATGCTTCTCAGCCTGAACGCTTCCTATGAGGGACGTTATGTATTCGGCGGCGCCGATGCCGCTACCCCGCCGTTTTCATTGACGAAAAATGCTGACGGCTCACAGACTCTGACTTACCGTGGAGTAGATGTGAACGATCCAGCCAATGCGGATATTCTGGATCAGCTTTCCAAGGAAAGTGTATTTCTGGATATGGGCTTCGGTCTTTCTATCAAAAATGGGGAGATTGATCCATCCAGCGCTTTTAATACCAGCCTTCCGGGTATCAATGTAGCAGGCTTTGGACAGACTGCTAACGGAATCTCGAAAAACATGGTTCTGCTTGCCGGTCAGATTGCTGATACTCTCGAAAAGGAACCATTTGACCGGGATGAATTTAAAAAACTCTTAGATGTTTTTGATGACGGCAGAAACAATGTTCTGGAACAAGTTACAACACTTGGAAGTAAATCTCAGTTCCTGACCACAACAAAGGATCGTCTGGAAACTGATGAATTAAACCTTGCGTCCCAGCTGGACAGCGTAGTAAATATTGATATGGCAGATGCCATTACCCAGTATTCTTGGGCACAATATGCTTATAACGCAGCCTTGAAGGTCGGAACCAGTATTTTATCACCATCCTTTATTGATTTTATGAAATAATTTTTACACGAACACTTATCATTTAGATCAAGGAGGTTCTTTATGGAACAATTACTAAAAATTACGACTATTCCTCTGGAATATCAGTTAAAAATCCAGAAGGCCCGTTTAGAATACTCCAACTCTGATGCATCATTAGAAATGCACAGAACTCCTGGCGGATTTTCTATGAAGAGCCGTCCCGCCAAATTGAATTTGGATACATTTGAAGCTAGAAATTCTGTTGTCCCAACCACGAGACGCAGCATCTCACAGATTGCTGCAAAGGGGCTGCAGACAGCACAGCAGACATCTGCACAATATGCGCAGGAGGGCCAACAATTGCTGAAACCTGGAGATGGAGGAGAACTACTCGGACAAATTTTTAGACAACGGGCACAAATGCCTACAGGAGAATTTCAACTCGGATTTATTCCGTCTGCTCCCGTAAGTATTACGTATCAGGAGCCGGATCTGACACTCAACTATGAGATGGATAAACTTAAATTTGATTTGAAGGTTGCACAAGGCAATTATCAGTTTGTACCTGGAGATATCGAAATGTCGATCACACAGCATCCAGATGTACAAATCGAATATATTGGGGAACCTATGTATGTTCCGCCAAGTGCTTCTCCAAACTATGAACCATTAGATGTAAGGGCGTAAACGCCCTTACTTTTCTTTACTAAGGAGGTTATTTCATTGAATATAAACGCAAAATATTTCGGATCTGTATCCTATGAAAAAGAGGAATTGATTCATTTACCCGAAGGACTCTTTGGGTTTGAAGATTATAAAAATTTCCTGCCAATATCCCTGCATGAAGATGATTCCTTTCTCTCTTTGCAAAACATTGATGATGAGACGCTTTCCTTCATCCTTATGAATCCGTTTGTATCCTTTCCGGATTATCAGCCTTCCTTATCTGAAAAAGACAAAAAAGACCTGGATATCCATTCTGAAGACGATCTGTCTTATTATGTAATCTGTGTATTGAATGAATCATTGGAGAGCTCTACCGTCAATTTAAAAGCTCCTTTGGCGGTAAATATAAAAAGCAGGATCGGAAAGCAGATTATTTTAGACTCTCCATTATACAAGTTTAAACATACTCTGCGAAATGACGGAAAAGGAGATGAATAAAATACTATGCTAATATTACAGCGAAAGAAAGGGCAGTCCCTTACCATTGGTGATGATATAACATTAACAATTTCTGAAATCGGACCGGACTGGGTAAGACTGGCGATCGACGCCCCCAAAGACGTATTAGTTCTCCGCTCCGAACTGGTCGAAGCTGCTGAAGAAAATAAGGCTGCTGCACAAACAGCTTCACTACAGCTATTAAACCAACTTTTCAATGAAAAATAACAGTAAAATCAAGTCACATTATTTTTAAAGCATTACTGTGCACAGCTTGCTGCTGTGCATAGTAACTTTGAAACGGCAGTTTAATCCTTGTAATATGCTTATTATCAGGCAAATACAGGGGCAATCGAGAATCTTCCGTTCCCGATTGCCCCTGTCTGTTTTTTCTTCATATCTGTGTCACAGGCTCTTGCAGCACCTTCAGACTCATTTTTTTTCCTAAAATGAAATCTCTATTCTAAGCCCGAACATCAATAAGATTGTCACTCGGAACAGTCATCTGGTCTACTGCTTCTAACATTTCTACAAGCGCCGCTGCGTTCGTTTCAGCCGTCTCCATCGCTTTTTTTGTTATAGAAGTGCTGGCCTCCATTCCCAGTTTCAAACTTGCCAGACTCATACTTGCTGCTGCTATATCCATCATAATCCCTCCTTCCAGACAACCATCTTTTATTATATTATAAAATGAGATAATGAGAAATGCAACCATTTCGTTATTGGTTTACACCTATGGTGTGAGCAAAAACAAGAACCGGGCTTAAAGCCCGGTCCTTGTTTTTTATTATATAATATTTGGTAACTATCTGCTTTAAGCATTATAATTACTGTAACAACTGAAGAACACCCTGCGGAACCTGATTTGCCTGAGCAAGCATAGCCTGAGAAGCCTGAAC
>NZ_CALPDG010000005.1 GCF_943193195.1 Mediterraneibacter agrestimuris
AACCAGAACACATCAGCATAAACGAGCACTCGCGTTGACTTCCCGTAAATTTATACGTCTGCTCTTTGGTCTGCTGGACAAGGGCCAACTCTACTCTCCGGAAAAGAGTAGGTAATCCATAGCGTATATCAAACTTACGTTCTTTTCAGACCGTAGGTTTATTAAGGTTACCCTTTTCCCTGAAAATCTTTTTAAAATAACTCTTGACTATTTACCAAATTGCTATCTTACTGCTTCCGTTAATTCTTCCCGAAACAATATATTTCCGCCTAAATTCAGATTATACGCTGCCTGCGCAATCTGCGGCATCTTGATTCTGGCTTCTTCAACAACATTTTTATTCCAGAAAATTTCTTTTGCAGAAGCATCAGCAATAATATTTTTATGTGCCATAGCCACAATTCTTGGAAAGTTTCTTGCCACAAAATCCATATCATGTGTGATGGCTATAATACTTACGCCTTCTTTCTGCAATTCCGTAATAATTCTTTCTAAAATCTCATTCCCACGTTTATCCTGTCCCGCCGTTGGCTCATCAAGGATCAGATATTTCGGTTCTGTTGCAATAATCGCTGCGATCGCCACAAATTTTCGGATCGCATAGGGAATATCCAGAGGATTCATCTGCAAATATGGAGCAATTCCGGTAAGTTCAACTGCCTTGTCCACTCTTCTTTTGATTTCTTCTTCTGGAAGTTTAAAATATTTTGGCATATACTGAATTTCTGCAAGCGCAGTACTGTTAAATATCTGGTCATCAGGATTTTGAAATACATACCCGACCTTCTTTGAAATTTCAGCGCAGCTTTTTTCTTTTGTACTTACGCCGTCAACAAGAACTTCCCCATTTGTCGGTTTATTCAAGCCATTCATTAATTTGACTGCCGTTGTCTTTCCCGCACCATTCTGACCTACAACAGCCAAAAGTTCTCCGTCAGAAATATTCAGATTCAAATTTTCATTTGCCACATATCCGTTTGGATATGCAAATGAAACATCTCTTAACTCTATCGCCATTATCTGACACCTCTTTCCCTTGCAAGCTCTACTGCCTGTTCTACTGTAATCGGTATATAGGACAGCGGTTTCCCCGCTTCTGCCATTTCATGTCCCCAGATTGCGACCTGAGGAATCTGGGCATCATAATCAAGAAGCTCTTTTCTGGACAAAATATCCTGTGTCTTTCCTGAACAGACAATATGTCCCTTATCCATTACGAGAACTTCATCGCAATATTCCGCGATCAGATCAATTTTATGTTCCACCAGTACAATGGTTTTTCCTGAATCCTTCAATTTTCTGATAATCTCAAATACCATTTCTGTTCCGTGGGGATCCAACTGGCTTGTCGGCTCATCAATTACAAGCATATCATTATCCATTACAATAATCGCTGCAAACGCAACCCTCTGTCTTTGGCCGCCGGATAATTCATTGGGATTTTTTGTCATAAGTTCTTCAATTCCAAGAAGCTCACATACTCCCGATACTCTTTCTATAATTTCTTCTTTTTCTATGCCAAGATTCTCAAGCCCCATGGCAATCTCTTCAAAGACTGTGCTTTTAATTCCGCTCATCTGGTTAAACGGATTCTGAAAAACATAACCGATCCTGACTGCCAGTTCCTCTGCATTGTGTTCTTTAATATCTGTATCAAAAACGACCGCCTCGCCTGTAAGTTCTCCATTGTAGAAATGAGGGATCAGCCCGCGGATCAGATTACACAGGGTTGTTTTTCCGCCGCCATTTTCTCCGATAAGACCATAGAATTTTCCTGCTTCAAATTCAAAATTCACATCCTTTAATGCATATCCTTCCGCCAAAGGGTATTTATAATTAATATCTTTTAATTTTGCAACTACCATGATATGTCTCCTTTATCCGAATATCTGATATATTTTGTAAGCCACTGTAAATATAAAAAACAGATCAACTGCAATCACCATGATTTTTTCATAAACAGGTACCGGACGTAATTCTCTCAAAAAAGTATGATTACATTTTACGGAAAATGCTCTTGCATCCATGGCAATAGATTTTTCTTCTGTACTTGAAATCGCGCCAAGCACAAGAGGTCCTAATATTGGAAAAAAAGCTTTGATTCTATTTACCACATTGCCCTCTGTTTCGATTCCTCTGGCTTTTTGAGATTCCATGATCATATTTGTATTTTTCTTTAAGTCGATGATCGTTTGAAAGGATGCCAGCACAATATAAGACACCTCATGAGATACTCCTTTCTTTTCCAAAGAATACATCAGGTCTCTCATTTCTGTTGTTACAAAAAAAAGTATAATAGCACCGGAAAAAGCCAACAAGTAAGAGGCTGTATTCAAACCAATGATCAACCCTTCTTCTTTGATTGGTATCACACCGAAAAGTTTAAAAAGAACTGTATGCCCTTCCACGGAAAACTGTCGGATGACCAGTGTGAAAAACCCAAAAATCAGTACAATAAGACTGAACGGCTTCATAAAACTCATCCCTCTTTTTGCTGCAAAAGCAAGAACGATGAAGAGGATACAAAGCAAAAATCCATATCTCCACGAATTGATCAGCATTGCTGAAAATCCAAGTACAAACAACATATTTAATTTTGATAATGGGTTTAAAGCTATAAACCCATTATCAAACTTCTGATATTCACGAAAGCTATTGATAAAATTATTCTCCAATTTTCTCTCCCCTTTATTTGATATAGTTCTCACCTAATTTCAATTTTACAAGGAAGCGGTTCGGCATGCTCTTCAAAATAAAGAATACTGCAAGTACAGATAAGAATTTATCTGCAATATCCATAAAGATCGCCGCAATCATTTCAGCTGCGAATTTCGGCAGTCCGACTACAGTATGGAGCGGAAGAGCAAAAAGCGCTGTTGTATCTGTCGCAAAATCGAAACCGAAGAGAATCCATGTAATACAGGAATTTAAAATACCGCCGATTGTTGCAAAAATAATGGATGCAAGAATTGCCTTCCAGAAAGTGCAGAATACTTTTTTCTTGGAAAGATACGCTGCAAGCACACCATAAATTGCACTGATAACCCCATACCAGATATAAGTCGGATATGTAATAGAATTAATTGTATTTGAAATCACTCCGACGATCGCACCCGGCAGACCTCCGCATAGCGCTCCGACTACGATCGTTCCGATTGCATCTAAATACACCGGCAGTTTCAAAAGCATTGCGATCTGTGCGCCGATAAAGTTTACCGCTACTCCGATAGGAATTAAAAATACTGCAAGTTTGTCCATTTTCTTCATGTCGTTTCTCCTTTTCTCACTCTCATCTTTTTGTTAATTTTGTTACCATATCTGCTAACAGGTTATCCCTGTTAATATGATATACATATTTATAGAAATGTCCGTCCTTTGTATAAGAATATCTGTCATCATACTCTGGCACAGGAGCATGTTCTATACGGTCATACATCAACTCGCCGTCTAGCAGCCAGCCAACTGCTGTCACATCCCAAATCGGTCTGCTCCAGGTTTCTCCGCCTCCGCAGGCAATCGCCTCTTGCTCGGTAAAATCCACAAGATAATCACACAATGGGTTCTGATTCCGAAGATATTTCTCCAGTTCAGGACCACTCACCGTAAATGCTGACACAACCCCCATACACGGAAGCTGCACCAGAGGCAAATTTCTTCCAAACACAATTCTTGCTCCCGCAATATCCTGATATAGATTATATTCATGGTTGTTCGGCCAATCCAGCGCATTTCCTCCCAGCCAGACAAGTACCATACGGTTCACGATCTCTGGATTTAAAAGAATCGCAGAAGCAATATTTGTAATTGCCGCAATTGCAACTACATAAAGCGGATTCTCTTCTGAATACTGCATTGCCCGTTTTGCCAAATCTCTCGCCGCCTCAGAAATAACAGGTGTATGTTCATCGGGGAGATATTCTTCTGATCCCTTATAAATACAGGAATACAAGTCTTCCCTTTTCATCAGACTAAGTATCTTCCTGATCTCGGTATAGCTTTTTTCCATTCCATCCTTTGCACTTGCCGATTTTGCATTTGTAAACGGCGCTGCGTAAATTGCTTTTACATTTAGCTTTTCATCTGATTTCACCATATATGCAAGTGCATACTGATCATCAATTTCATTGTAAGTATCTGTATCAAGTACAACATCTATTTTCCCCATTGGTTTCCGCAGTCTTTTTAACAGACGGATATTATTTTCAATGTAATTAGGATCAATTTCCACTCCTACAGATTCCAGCCACTCTTTTTTCAACTCTTCATCCAGCATCATTTCCACTCCTTCCTTTTCTCATCATACTTTGAATGTATCTCGTCCTCATAAATATCAACTGCTTTCCGATCAGGCAATGCGGGCTGCACGCCATATCTGGTAACACTGATTCCTGAAGCGTAGATTGCAAATTCAATTGCATGAAGCAAATCCTTTCCTTCGCTTAAATATACCGTCATAGCACTGATAAATGCATCGGCGCCTCCGGTTGTATCCACCGGCTCAAATCCGGTTCCCTCAAAATAAATGGAAAACTCATCATTTCTCAAATAGCACCCCTTACTTCCCAAAGTGACTATCACATTTTTAATACCTTTTCTTCTAAGAATTTCTGCCTTTTCTTCCAGACCTTTGTCCCCCGGCACAAGCGTATGCAGTTCTTTTTCATTGGGCACCAGATACGTTATCTCGGATAGCAGCTCTTCCTTGATCTCGTCCGATGGAGACGGTTTCAAAATCACTTCGGTATGATTCTGTCTGCAGAATTTTAACGTATATTCTACAACAACCTCCGGTATTTCTAATGACAACAGACAATATTTTGCCTTTTCAAATAAATATTTGCAGCGGCGGATCTGATTGATATTCAGTTTTTTATTAGCCCCCGGATAAATAACAATGGAGCTTTCTCCCTGTTCGTCAACATTAATATATGCCTTGCCGGTTGGAAAAGCACTGTCAAACAACACCCCGTCCATACGTACTTGATTTTCAAGAAGCCCCGCATAAATCTGCTTGCCCTCCATATCATTTCCCAGGCATCCGATCATATAGACCTGTCCGCCCAGTTTCCCAACGCCGACTGCCTGATTGGCTCCCTTGCCCCCGGCGTATATATACACTCTGTTTGCACGCTGTGTTTCTCCCGCCACCGGAATTCTTGCTCCTTCAATTGTCACATCCATGTTCATACTGCCGACAATAACAATTGGTTCACCCTGTTTTCCCTGTGCCGGTTCCATAATACTTTCCCGTTCAGAAACCGTAGACTGTAGCCTTCTTGCAACCTCGATCTGCTTCTCGTCCTGAATCATTTCTGTCAGATATTCTACTGCTGCCGCCATCATCTTTTCACTCGGAAGCCTGATTGCTGTAATTCCACATCCGATAAGAGAAAGTATTTTATCATCACCGACAGAAATCAGCGAAAGCTCATTCGGAATTGCCGTCCTGCTCCTCTCGATCACCTTGCAGACACAGCAGGCTATTTCGGGTGTTCCACAGACAACCGCCGTTACATTTTCACTTAGAACCTGCTGGATTCCATATTTTTCTATTTCTCCGTTTGACTTCCCTTCATAAATCCAAACCGGCTGTTCTTTTTGTCCCGCACTCTGCATCGCCAGTCTGTAACCGTTCAAAATGCTTTTATCTCCTTCACAGAAGATACATGCGATTTTCTGATGCCCTGCATTCAGCAGTTGTTCTGTCGCCAGTTTTGAAGCCTCAGACATCCTATAATATACGACTGTTTTTTCTTTCTCCTCAAACTCCTTTGTCTCGTTTATATAGACGATAGCGTTCCCAAGTCTTCCTCCATTAATCCGCTTTGTGGAATCAACCAGAAGTCCTGACACTTTCTTTTTCGCCATTTCTTCTGCAAGATCTTCAATTTCATCTTCCGAATCTACATATCCGATCACAATCCCATATCCTTTTTCTTTCGCAGACTGTTCTGCTGCAAGAACAATATTTTCTCTCTCCCTGTTTTTTCTTTTTACGATCAAACCAATCAAACGACTTTTGATTCCATCTTTTTCAAGAAACCGGAAATAAGGAACATAATTTTCCTCTTCAATTACCTGCAATACTTTTTTCTTTGTCTCTTCACTGATATCTCTATCCTTGCCATTCATAACCTTAGACACAGTAGATGGAGATACTCCGGCAAGTTTTGCAATATCACGTATGTTCATTTATCCTCCTTTCCGTTTATCCTCTAAAAGATTTTAGTAAACTGTTTTTGTTGAATGAATCTTACCATCTTGTTAATTATGTTGCAATATATCCAAATAACGAAACTATTTTTCGACATTATGCACAATTTAACACATTTACTAAACAGTTTTTAGTATATTGGTTTTTGTAGAAAACGACAATGGAAAATAATAGAAACTATGACACACAGCAGATATTAAAAAAGCTGTCACATTACTGTAACAACTTCTTCCCGTATCCTGTCCATATTCAGTTTACTATTTCTATTATTATATTCTCTGTCATATCAAAAGTTCTAGCAGAATCAAGTCTAAAACTGTAATATTGACTATATCGCACTCTATCATTTCAAATTCCTTTTGCTTCAAACATATGATAAAGCGCCTCCGCCTCTTCCATAGAGTTCTGCCATCCATATAACTTCATATCAACCTTCCACCCATGCTCCGTCCATACAACTTCTACCCCCTCCCGTTCCAGCATGCGCCGCTGCAAGTCCGGTGCCGCAAATGCCTGCGCGCCGCTCAGATACCCACCGCCATTCACAACCCTATATGACGGAATTTCACTCCCCGCCCTGCCCTTCCGTAGCGCATAACCAACCTGTCTTGCATTCTTCGGTTTTCCACAGAGCAGCGCAATCTGACCGTAAGATACCACATTTCCCTCAGGAATCTGTTCACATACAATTTTCATCCGTTTATAAAAATCCATCTTATCATTTTTCTTCCTTTCTCAAGATATTGTAACATTTCTCTTGACGCATCCTTTTTCTTTTGCTATGATGAACTCAGTTTTAAAAAGATTGGAGATGAAAAGATGAAGAATGCATCCTGCTAATACTCATAACCGCATAACAAAAACCGTTTTTGTTATGCATTCGCAGGAGAGTTCTTTTATTTTTCACTCATAGTATAACATACCTGGCGATGGATTTTTGCCTACAGCTATATGTTTTCTTACGGTCAGCGCAGTAAATGCACAGACCTGAATGAACAGTAACTCCGTTCGTACTGTAGGATACCGCCATCGGAAATGTATATGAGCCGCTGAGAAAAGAAGTCTTTTCTGCGGCTTATTTTTATTGTATAGGAAACATCTTGTTTCCTATACAATAAAACGCTCCGCAGGATGTGCACTGCGGCGTACAATGAAGATGTCGCAAGCGACCGCCGCAGGCGCAAGAATGTGCTTCGCACATTCTTTATTCTGCTTTAAAAAGCATTATAAGGGAGCAGATCACCTTTGCCCTTGACATTATTATATAAAATAGGAGGTATCTTATATGTCCATGATAAATGTATCCAACCTTACCTTTGCTTACGACAGCAGCTATGATAATATTTTTGAGAATGTCTCGTTTCAGATTGACACCGACTGGAAACTGGGCTTCATCGGACGTAATGGCCGAGGAAAGACCACGTTTCTCAATTTGCTGCTCGGACGCTATGATTACAGTGGGAACATCAATGCCAGTGTTGATTTTGAATATTTCCCTTATAGCGTAGATAATCCCGATACTATGACACTTTCTATTGTGGAAGATATTTTACCAGACATAGAAATGTGGCAGATTTTCCGGGAACTGAATCTTTTGGATACTGATCCGGAGATTCTTTATAGACCGTTTTCCACACTCAGCAACGGAGAACGGACAAAAGTACTGCTGGCAGCATTATTTTTGAAGGAAAACGCGTTTCTTCTGATTGACGAGCCGACCAATCATCTGGACGCGTCAGCCAGAGAGCGGGTTGCACAATATCTGAGTTCCAAAAAGGGATTTATCCTTGTCTCCCATGACCGTGTTTTTCTGGATCGCTGTATTGACCATGTGCTCTCTATCAATCGGGCAGACATTGAAGTGTGTAAGGGAAACTTCTCTTCCTGGTACACTGACAAAGAAGCTCTGGATAAAATGGAGCTTGCACGCAACGAACATTTGAAACAGGATATCCGGAGGCTGGAGGTGTCTGCCCGTCAGAGCATCCGTTGGTCGGATAAAATTGAAAGCACCAAAACAGGTACACGGGTCGCCGGACTCCGCCCAGACCGTGGTCACATCGGCCATCAGGCAGCAAAGATGATGAAACGGGCAAAATCCATACAGTCCCGTCAGGCACAGGCAATACAAGAAAAAGAAAAGCTGTTAAAAAATGTTGAGACAATGGATGATTTAAAATTGAACCAGATGAAGTACCATTCCCACATGCTTGTGTCCCTAAAGGATATATCTGTCGGTTATATTTCCGCAAGCAGCACAGCGCAGACCTTCACACACACAGATCCTTTACAGAAGAGCAGCGTCCTGGATATGGAAAATCTGGAATCAAATAATATCCATACCGTATGCAGTAATATAAGCTTCGAGATTCACAAAGGAGACCGCATTTGCTTAAGCGGTAAAAACGGCTGCGGAAAGTCCAGCCTGTTAAAGCTGATTTTAGGTGAAAACACCCCCTCATACTCCGGCGAACTTCACATTGGCAGCGGGCTGCAGATTTCCTATGTTTCTCAGGAAACCTCGCATCTTAACGGTGCATTATCCGATTTTGCCATACAGAACGGTCTTGATGAAACCGTCTTTTACTCTGTACTCCGCAAATTAGGATTCGAGAGAGTGCAGTTTGAAAAACAGATTGACGAATACAGCGAAGGTCAAAAAAAGAAAGTCCTTCTCGCAAAATCGCTCTGCGAACCGGCTCATTTATTTTTGTGGGATGAACCACTAAACTTTATTGATGTTTTTTCACGAATGCAGATAGAAGAACTACTGCTGGAATATCAGCCGACCATGCTGTTTGTAGAACATGATCTTGCATTTCAGGAGAAAATCGCAACGAAAATTATAACTATTTAAAAACAAAGGTGTGCTTCACTCGAATCACTGTACAATTTACTGTACGGTTTTCCATGAAGCACACCTTTTTCTTATCCTACATGCTGCTATGTAATACTTGTCCTGTTGCTGCCACCGTTATACTTTATCGGACGAAGTCCGTCTGCCGCAGGCATGAATTATGGGATGCCCGGATGGGTATACCTTTTCAGACACTTTTACTTCTCCGGCAGCGGATCCCAGTCGTTCAGTCCAAAACTCTGTTTGAGCTTCGCTTCTTCCATCGACAGCTTCGGCAAGTCCTCTTCCAGATATGCCAGCAGTTCATCCACCCCCTCACGGGTCACATTATTCACCTCAAAAATACGTTCACATCCGGCATTCTCCATCCACAGACGAACCATCGGTACATTCGCATAAGGCGAATCCACCTTTGTAATGATCCCGATATACGGACGTAAGATAAATGAGCGTCCGCCCGGTCCGAACAAATTATACGGCTCATCTGCCGCCTGTACGATAGCCACCACGTCTGCTTCAAAAGAAAAGCATGCCAGTCCCACACTGAAATGCTTAGACTCCGCATACTCTCCCGGTGAATCTATCGTATCATCATCTGTATTTGTATATTGTGTTTTTATATAATGAAGTTCTTCCCCTTTTAATGCCTGTGTCAGAGAAGTTTTGCCTGCCTCACTTCTGCCCATCAAAAATAATTTCTTCATACTTCACCTATAAATGCGCAGTTTATGCGCATTTCGACTATGAACAGTAACACCTAGCTTCTATGTACCTCACACGTCCGGAATCCCAGTTTCTCACGAAAAAATCTTACAACCTCTTCCACTGCAGTCTGTACCGCAGTCAGATTACCGAGCAAGATCAACGTTCCGCAAAAACGATCCATAAATCCAATCTCTACGTCTGCACTCTTCACTGCTACATCCGCAGCCGCAACAACTGCTTCCCACGGAGTAAAGCGGATTAGTCCGATAGATTCTCCTGTATGGTCCTCTCCCTCATGGACGCCGATGTGCAGCGCCAGATTCCGGTAGACACACTCTTTTGAAGTGCTGATTACATGCGCCATACAGACCTCTTTGCCCGGTACACGCACACGTGTCATACGGAGACGCTGTCCCTTCAACTGATCATAATCATTGTGGAAGAGCTTTTCCATCAATTCTTCCTTTGTTATCTGAGCCATAGCGTCACTCCCTATCTCTTAGTGATGTTGCAGACTACATATCCAAGAGAATCTCTGAAATAATCTACAACCTCTGTCAAAGCAGACATGACGTCTGAAATCTCTCCCGTAATGATCAACGTTCCGGTAAATCTGTCCGCAAACCCAAGATAAACATTCCCGCTCTTTACCGCAATGTCAGAAGCTATAACAGCAGATTCCGGTGGGGTCATATTCATAATTCCAATGGCAGACGCGCCATAATCCAGCTGCGGATTCAGTCCCAGCTTCTGATAAATGATCGGAGCCGGACCACCCATAACATGAGCAAATGTAATCTCCTTACCTGCTACAGTTTCCTGCACGATCCTTATCTGTTCGTTGTATTCATTTGCCACTTGTTTGTCCCTCTCTTTCAGAAAAATCAGACAGATATATTATCCTCCTGCAATAAATTGCAGCAAAATTAATTCTAATAACATCGTTCGCTTCTCATCCGAAAAATGTTTATAAAACACTTCTCTTGTATATTAAAAATCATACTATCCATATCTGATTCTGTCAAGCTGAACTTCTATATTTTTGTGTTTTTTTGTGGGTTTTATTTTTATTTTTTGTGGTTTTATGTTTTATTTCATTCAAAAAACACTGGTATTTGTTGTAATTATCGACAAAATAATGCTCCTGCTTCCGGATCCAAATACACATCACAATTCGGGTGAAGCTGAAGAATACTTGCAGGTATATCTGTTGTAACTTCTCCTTTCACCGCACGTTCCATAATTTCCGCTTTTGCGTTTCCATTTGCCGCCAGAATAATCCTTCTGCTTTGCATCACATTTTTAATCCCCAGGGTTATTCCGCCTAAATCAGTACCTTCCGGTGAGTTTGTCTCAGTCCTGATTCTTTCATATAGCCACGGTTCCATAACTGATACCCATGTTGTCTGCCCAAATGCAGTCCCCGGCTGATTGAAGCCAATATGTCCGTTGCCTCCGATTCCCAGAATCTGGAGATCAACCGGTCCTTTCTCTTCCAGTATCCGTTCAAACCACTCGCATTCCGCATTCCAGTCGTCCGTTGTAGTTTTAGGCATGATATAGTTTTCTAACGGCACATTCAACGGTTTTATCACTTCATGCAAAAGCATATAATAACAACTTCCAAAATAGTCCCGGCTCACATTCGTAATCTCGTCCATTCCAAAAAAGTTACTTTAGAAGTATCAAATGGATGTGCTTTATAAATTTCTTCCAATGCTTTATGTATCGGTCCTGTCGTTCTCCCTGTCGCTAAACCGATAAGTGAATCCGGTTTTCTTATAATCTGTATTGCAATTTCCCATGCTACACTTTCAAAAAACTCTTGTTCGCTTTTTCCTATTGTAATTCTCATACCTTCACCTCTTTGCTGCCCTTTTCAAGATTTATCTGAGTCATTTGCCAGGATACTCTTTATTGCTTCCGCATTCATTCTTGCATTTTCTAATTCATCGAATCTCCTGCTCTCACTTTCCAGCATAATCCACTGAAACTCTCCCGGATATGCATGAAGAATCCCCTTTACATCATTTTCGTCCGCCGGATCTCCTAATATGCTGTCATAGCCATTGTCTTTGGAATATGGTTTCAGATGAATCAGCGCCTCCCTGTCACCATACTGATGCAATATCTTTTTACAGTCTTCTCCTGCGCATAGCGCACGGCCGGTATCAAATTCTAACATAATATCTGGAGACAGGTTTTCAAATAACATATCAAAAACCTTTTTTCCTTCATATTCTAGTAAAAACTCATGATCATGATTATGATATGCCAATCTGATTCCCCTGTCTTTTAATTTCATTCCAATTTCATTCAGCCATTCAATATGTCTAAGCCAGATTTCTTTACATTCATCTTGCTTTGTATGTGCAACATTCCACTCTCCTCCAAGACATGGTACAACAATCAGCGGACAGCCTGCCTGCTCCAGACTGGAAACAGTCTGCTCGTATGTATCCGCTTGAAGGTCTTCCCATTCTGTATGCCATCCCACCATTTTTACACCGGTTCGCTCTTCCATATGTGCAGCTTCTTTTATATTGAAGCGAGAATAATGCCCGTAATATTCTATACTGCGATATCCCAATGCACGAATTTGATGTAATGTATTTTCTAAATCCTTCCATGCATGCTCATGTACTGTGTACATCTGAATAGCCAACCTCTCCAGACAATTTCCTCTCATTCTTTACCCCTCCTGTTCTCCAGTGTACGGATGCCAACGGCTGCCGCTCCGACTAATCCTACAAAATCACTGTCCAGCCCTGTCATTTCTATTCCGTCTTTCAAAAACCGTGTAGACATTGGACTCATAAGTTTCTGCACCCTTTCAAGAATCCGTCCGTCTGTAATCAATCCACCTCCCATAATGATTTTCTCCGGGTCTGCAAGCCAGAGGAAGTTCTCTAACAATCCTGCCACTGCTTTGACAGCATCATCTGCCAGTCTGATGCACAGCGCATCACCTTTTTCTGCCAGTTCAAACACCTTTCTTCCGTCAATTCTTCCTTCTTCTGGAAATACCAGTGCGGTATATGGATACTCTTGTCTTAAGGAGACTGCCCTGTTATGCAGTCCCATCCCGGATGCCAGTGCTTCTGCACACCCCATACGTCCGCATGGACATTGTACATCACTATTGATATTTACTACATTATGTCCTACTTCCCCTCCGCAATAATGTGCGCCTGTCAGCATCTGACCATGATTTACAAAAGCCGCCCCAATTCCGGTTCCGATATTCATATAAATATAATCATCACATCCCTTTGCTTTTCCAAACCTTCTTTCAGCCTCTGCTCCGCTCCGCACATCATTGTCGATTCCGCTGGACACATGAAACCGTTCACTTAAAATCTCTGCTGATCTCACTGTTTCCATTCTCGGTTTCTGGATTTCCAGCCACAATCCTTCTTCCGGATCCACCCGTCCCACCATCCCCATGCCGATAGCTTCAAAATCCTCCCCCGGCACCAGCATATACTCCTTCAAATAATCCTCTATACACTTCACTACATCTTTCATTACTTCTGTCTGTGATGCTCCCGATGCAATTAACGACGGATATCGTTTACTTCGCAGTACTTTTCCTTCTTCATCTACCTCTCCTATCAATAACTTTGTTCCTCCCAGATCTATTCCGAGATAAGTTTTCTTTTTTTGCATATTTGTGATTCCTTCCGCAATTTATTTTATTGAATGTCTGCTGCTGATCATCTTACTTTTTCTATCCCTTAACTGAACCTACTGTAAGACCTTTGGCAAAATATTTCCGCACGAAGCAGAAAATCACAACAACCGGTATTGTTGCAATAAATGCCATTGCCATTCTTACCGAGCCAGAAGGGATATTTGCAACAATAGAGTTTGCGTCTGATGTTCCTGCTGTTTGTGACAAAAACTGAATATCCATCATAATTTTATTGAGGAAACTCTGCATGCTAAAAAGCTCCGGATCTGTCACATATAACATGCCATTATACCAGTCGTTCCAATAATTAACCCCAATGAGCATTCCGATCGTTGCAAGAATCGGGGTTGAAATCGGAAGCACGATATGAAAGAACGACTTCACTTCTCCCGCACCGTCAATCCGGGCAGATTCCAGCAATTCCTTCGGTACATTGTTGCGGAAATAGGTCCGCATCAAGAGAACATTAAATCCATTTACCAGCAGATTTGGCAGTAACAGCCCCCACATTGTATTTTTTACATGTAAATAATTGACATACATAAAATATGTAGGCACCATTCCGCCATTAAAAAGCAATGTGAATACTACAAAAAACATCATCGCCCGACGGCCGGGAAGTTCATCCCGTGACAGTGCATATGCAAGCATCATTGTAAAAAACAATCCCATTGTAGTTCCAACCGTTGTAACAACAATAGACACCCCAATCGAACGAATGATTGACGTAGATTGTGTAAACAAAAATTTATATGCATCCAGGCTCCATTTTTCAGGAAAAAATGAATACCCGGCTCTATTTAAAATATCATTATCTGTAAAAGACGCAATGACCAGTAAAAGCATTGGTATTAAAACAGCAAGTGCAGTCAAGATGAATACGATGTACCCAATACCCTCTGCCACACGGCTCTCCCTATGTTGTTTTTTCTTTCTTTTCATTTTCCCATCCTCCTTGCAGACATTCGTTCTGATATCTCTGGACAATTCACATCAAAACATCGCATTATCCGGACTGATTTTACGCACTGCTGCATTTGCAGCTAATACAAGCAAGAATCCTACAATCGATTGATAGACGCCCGCCGCAGATGCCATTCCTACATCCCCAAGCTGAATCAGCGAGCGGTATACATATGTATCAATTGTATTTGTCACGCTATAAAGCGCTCCCGAATTCTGCGGTACCTGATAAAAAAGTCCGAAATCTGAATAAAATACTCTTCCCACTGAAAGAAGAACCATCGTAATAATTGTTGGTTTTAAATACGGAATCGTAATATACCAAATCTGCTGCCACTTATTAGCACCATCTAATTTAGCTGCTTCATAGTACTCATTACTGACAGATATCAGTGTCGAATAATAAATCAATGCCAAAAAGCCAAAGTTCTTTAACGTATTGATAAAAATCAACAGCCATGGCCACACCTTTGGAGACGCATACCAGGAGATTAATTCAACCCCCAAAAAGTTAAGTACATGCTTATTGATAAATCCATTTTCAGAACTCAAAAATGCAAACACCAAATACCCGATAATAATCATAGACAATAAATATGGAATGATCATTGTTGTCTGAAATACAGTAACCGCCTTTTTACTTCTGATTTCATTTAAAAGAACTGCTGCCGCAACACCTGCCACTGTGTTCAGAATAATAAAAACTGCATTATAAACTATTGTGTTTCGTGTAATGATAAAGGATGTAGACGTGCTGAACAAATATTCAAAATTTGCAAACCCGCACCATGGACTTCCAAAAATGCCATCTTTATAATTAAAGTTCTTAAATGCTACAACCAAACCGGTCATTGGTAAATAATTATTAATAAAAAGGTAGACCAAAGCCGGAAGCGCCATGAAATATAACGGCAGATACCGTTTCCACTTCACGCTTTTTCTTTTCTTTCTCATCTGTTCCTCTCCTCCAGGTATTTTATTATGAATAATCAAGAAACTATTTGGGCACCGAAAGCTTTTGCATTACGGTGCCCAACTTTTACTTCATCAATACTTTCCGGATCTGCATTACTGCTCTGCCGCCCATGCATCTAACTGCTTCTGTTTTTCCTCGATCACCTTATCAATTCCAGCCTCCTTTAACGCCTGCTGAAACTTCGGTAAATACTCTGACGGATCCATTTCTCCATTTTCCAATCCAAGCCGATATTCATTTAATACATTATTCAGCGCCGCTACTTCTGTCTTCACACTACTGGAATCAAAAGAGAATCCAATCGCTTTTGACTTAATTGCCTCATTATTAAAGTCTGCCATTCTCTCATAATAGTCATCATCGCCAGTATTTTCCCAAACATAGGAATTAAGCTGATTGCCAAATTCCCATCCACAGTTCATAGCATATCCGCTGTTATCACCAGTGACACCTTCTGGATATGTGATTACATTTTCTTTTCCATCTACATGTACATAATGTTCCCCTTCGATCCCCCAATCGATCAGGTTCACAACATCTTTATCTGTATACATCAGATTCAAAAATTTTAAAACCGGCTCTTGATTCTCACATGTTGCAGGAATAGACATTACAACTCCATTTATCGATGTCGTTGTTGCCAGTGGTTCAGCCACCCATGTACCTGTAGATGGGACATTGGTCATATTCTCAATTACAGAATCTGTGGCAATATGATAATTACACAAAATAGAGAACACGCCTTCTGATTGATAGATCGGAACACCTGTGTCCGGATTCACCGAACTATCTTTTAAAATATATCCTTTTTCATACCAGTCATGAATATAATTTACTGTGGACTCATACCAGTCTGTTTCGTACAAATTCTCAACCTCCAGATCGCCCTGTCCATAGTCCATGAGAACACCCAGATAATCCCCCAGACTGTCATACGTCATAAATCCAGAATCCACTAGTGAAGATGCCGTATCTCCTGCACACACCATTGCCATATCCGGATCAGCACTGAGCATTTTATCATATAAAGCTGCAAGGCCATCCGTCGATTTAACATTTTCTGCTTCTTCCAGCAGATTATTCTCTTCCAGCATTCTCTTATTCATAACAACGCCCCGTACCTGCGCATTATCTTTTAATACCGGAAATCCGTATACATTTCCGTTCACTGTAACAGACTTCATGTAATCTTCACCGATGGTTTCTACTGTGTCTTTTGCAACAGTCTTCAAAAGTTCAGGTTCCATAGCCGCCAGCTTATTCTGTGTCACATCCACTGCAAATTGTGTTCCGAACATATTAAACAAATCAAGTTTCTCCCCGCTTGAAATCATCAGATTAATCTGCTGTTCATAGGTGCTCAGACTCATCGGAAGCAATTCCACCTCTACATTGATTTTCTCACGGGTAATTTCATTGATCGCTTCTTCAACCTTGTCCATATCCTCAGGAATCACTACATTACAGAAAAAGGCAAATGTAATCTTATCCAGTTCTTTTCCGTCATCCTGTTTTTCGTGTGTTCCCTGTCCTCCACATCCTGTAAGAATAGCTGTTGTCAGCAAAACCGCAGTCATCCCTCTTGTCAATCGTTTTCTAAACATCTGTTTTCCTCCTTTTCCTCTGGTTTTCATTTTTTGTTGTTTCTCAGTTTATCGACATTTATGATTTTCTGCTACATAAAACTCGACCTGTTTTTGTGAAATATAGACTACCACTTTTTAGAATATGTATTTTCACATTAATTATTGTATAATAATACTCATATAGTACGAAAGAACAGGAGAGCATCAGTTATGCAGTATATACGGTCCCCATTTACCCGTCAAAAAGAAAGTTATTTTGCCCATTACAGCAGTAAAAAAATGATCACTGTTTTTGTTCTCGTCTTTATTTTTCCACTGATTATTCTGCAGATTGCAACCAGCGCTTTTGCATTAAATACTTACCGGCATCAAACCAGTCAGACATTGGAACAAATGGCGTCCTATTTTTTGTCCGAGACAGACGAATCACTCAACAGCATTGAGCATTATCTGGCAAAAACAGCTTCTGAAAATTATGAATTTCAACGGATTGCCTATGACGATCCCCAGTCTCAGATCAATACAGAATATGAGCTGTTCAAAACTCGTTTTTATCTTTCTATGCGGCAGGATGTCAGTTTTTATCCTGCTGCCCAGTATTTCTTTTTTTATCACGAATACCGGGACGATCTGCTCCTGATTCCGTCTGTGGACTATATGCCGAATACAACTACCCTCGCTTACCCCGTTATGTCAAAATATCTTTCCGGATATTTTGACACGATAACCGATCCCCAAAGAAAGTGGGTGCTTGTGAATATTTCAGGACAGGAACACCTTTTGAAAACATTCCATTTTGGCAATGCTTACCTTGGAGCAAGCGTCCCGATTGATATACTCCTTGAAAAATTAAAAAAATATAATTTGACAGAATGCATCTTTCAAATTTCTGATTCTGTCCAGAATGATGCCACAGAACCCAATCAGTCGTTTCCTTTTCACAACAACAGGATTGTGCTTAATTCTGCACTCGGCGACTATGTTCTCTCTTTAACCATAAATCAGAAAGATTTTTTTACACCTTCTTTAATCGTATGGTGTTCATTCCTGTTGCTTTCTGTTTTGATGCTTTACCTGATCCCGCTCTCCAGCCGTGTATTAAAAGAGCAATTTTACACGCCCCTGGAAATTCTTGTAAAACATATGCACCATATAGAAAACGATGAGACTACAGAACGTCTTCCCGAAAAACTCGGCGGCGCCGAAATGACCCAGGTTGCAAAATCTTTTAATCAAATGATGGATCAGATCAATCATTTGAAAATAGAAGTATACGAGAAAAAACTTGCCCAAAGCCAATTGGAATTGCAGTGCTTACATTTACAGCTAAACCCACATTTTTTCTTAAATACATTAAACTCCGCCTATCTTCTTGTAAGAACCGGAGATTTGGATAAACTGCAATTACTCCTCAAAAGTTTAACGGGATACTTCCGTAGCATCTTTCGTCCCAATTCAGAAACCACCGTTCTGTCTCAGGAATTGGAACAATGCCGTAATTATATTTACATATACCAGCTCCGTTGTTTTAAAGAAATACATCTGGACTGTGATATCGATCAAAGTCTGATGAATCAGCCAATTCCGCCAATGTGTATTTTGACATTTATTGAAAATGCCATCAAATATGCTGTCGAAGATTTGAACGAACTTCATCTTACTTTATCCATTCACGAAGAAACAGCGGATTCCCGAACTGATATGAATATTATAATTTACGACAATGGCTGCGGATTTTCAAACGATACGTTAAATACATTAAATACGGATTTTGTGGCTCAGACTTTAACTGGATCCCATATCGGTATCCGCAATCTGCAGCAGCGTCTTCACTATTTTTACAAAGGAACTGCCTCAATTATATTTGACAATACGATATACGGGGGCGCAAGGATTACGATGAAACTCCCATTATTATGATTCAAAAATTTAGCATAGGAGGAACTTTTCATGAGCATAAATATTTTACTTGTAGACGATGAACCTCTTGTAATACAGGACATAGCCGCATCGGTAGCTTGGTCTTCGCTGAATGTTCAACATGTATTTCTGGCATACAGCGCTTCAGAAGCTATGCGGGAATTTGATTTGCACCATATAGATCTCCTCATTTGCGATATTGAAATGCCAAAAGTCAACGGACTAAAATTTCTTGCCTAGGTAAAAGAACATTATCCGGCTACCAGAAGTATTATTCTTACCTGCCATCCGCAATTCAATTATGCACAAGAAGCCCTTAGGCTTAACTGTGAAGATTACATTTTAAAACCAGTCGATATAAATGAACTTGAACTGACCCTGAAAAATATAACCAGTAAGCTATATTCCAATCACCCGCTTCGCAATCAGGAGCTTTTCTGGAAACAGTGTGCGAATGGTACTTATTCAGATACCGATACAATGCTGGCTGCCGCTAAAAGATGTGGAATCCCGCTTCAAGATCATATGTATCTCACAGTCCTTATCCGTCCTGTCAGTATTGATTGTGTGCCCGGCAGGCAAGATACTGCCTGCGAATTATCACCGGATATTTTTAATCATGCTTTTTCAAATATCTGTACGAAATATTTTTTCTTTTTGGACTACGTACATACATTATTTGGTATTTTCATAATTTCTCCGGAGGAAGTCTCAATAATTGTAGAATTAGTCCGGTGCCGTTTGGAAGAAATGCGCTACACTCTTCCGGTTTCTATTGCTGCTTTTTTTCATAATTCTGAAGGACTTTCTTCAACTGTACATACTTTATCAAAGCTGAGGAACACATCCTCTGAATCCATCAAAAGCTGTATCGTTGTGCCTCCTGGATTAAGCAGTACAGCGGCTCCTTCTTTTGAATTTCTGCATACTCCCTGCTCAGAAATTCATAAAAAAGAGTTTCTTACACACATAGAAAACCATATACTTACACTCCCCAGGGAACCCTCCCGGCGTCAGCAAGCACTCATTTACCTGCGTCGTGAAATTGAAGACTGGCTGTTTACCACATTGGCATATCTAAGATGTTCTCCTAAGGATTTTTTAGACTATGCGCAAACTCATTCCCCAACTCAGTCTCCCTGTTTATCAAGAGAACAGGCAATTATAAACAACCGGTCTTTTCTGCTGTGGGCAGATTCGCTGTTTACATTGGTTGAGAAAGAACTGGACCACAATAATCAGTACACGGCTATGGTTCTGCAGGCGCGCAGATACATTGAGCAAAATCTTCATCTTAATTTATCACGAAAAGATGTTGCAAATCATGTTTTTCTAAATGCCGACTATCTTGACAGACGTTTTAAAAATGAACTCGGTGTCTCTATCAGCCAATATATGCTTCAGAAAAAACTGGAATTTGCCAAACATTTACTTACTGATACTGATAAGAGCATCAGTGATATAGCCTTAGACATCGGGTACAACAACCTTTCCAGTTTTTCACATATGTTTAAACATGAAACAGGAGATACACCTATGTCCTATCGGAAATATAAAAAAACTGATTCTTATTGTAAATGATATGTGGTTTCATGTGGTTTTTGTTTCTTGTTTTTGTGGCTTTTTGCCAGTATTTATGATTATTTTATTGCTATTTCGTTGTGATTGTAGTATAATTCAAGATATAAATGTCCGAGTCTGTATTCGGACAGACACACACAACAACATCAGGTGTGCGCGCTGCTGTATTTTATAGCTTACATTTCTGCAAACATACAGAAACGACTGCAGCAGCTACCATTTCTCAGACAGCGCCGCACAGATTTTCCGTAAGGAGACAGTTATTATGAAACGTTCAAAACGAATTGAAGCACTGGATGCCCGTCCGGTTAATCTGGACGGCTACATCAATGAATGGCCGGAGATGGGATTTGCGGCAATGAACAGTCCCTACGACCCGAAACCATCTGTGAAGGTGGCGGACGGCAAGATTGTAGAACTGGATGGCAAATGCCGTAAAGAATTTGATTTTATCGACCAGTTCATTGCAGATTATGCAATTAATATTGAAAGAACTGAGAAATCCATGGCAGTATCTTCCTTAGATATTGCAAGAATGATCGTGGATATCCACATTTCCAGGAAGGATATCCTTGAACTGATTTCCGGTATTACTCCGGCAAAGATGACGGAAGTTATGAATCACTTGAATGTAGTAGAGCTTATGATGGGAATGCAGAAGATCCGCGCCAGAAGGACGCCAGGAAATCAGGCACACATTACCAACCTAAAGGATGATCCGGTACAGATTGCCGCTGATGCGGCAGAAGGCGCACTCCGTGGATTTGCTGAAGAGGAAACGACGATGGGCGTTGCCCGTTACGCACCACTAAGCGCCATGGCTCTTCTGATTGGTTCACAGGTTGGACGCCCGGGCGTGCTGACTCAGTGTTCCGCCGAAGAAGCTACTGAATTGGAACTGGGAATCCGTGGTTTGACAACCTATGCAGAAACACTTTCCGTATATGGTACGGAAAAGGTATTTATCGACGGAGATGATACTCCGTATTCCAAGGCATTTTTGAACTCCGCATACGCATCCAGAGGATTAAAGGTCCGTTTCACCTCCGGTTCCGGTTCTGAAGTGCTGATGGGAAGCAGTGAAAAGAAATCCATGCTGTATCTGGAATGCCGTTGTCTTTTCGTCACCAAAGGAGCTGGAAGCCAGGGTATTCAGAACGGCTCTGTAAGCTGTATCGGTGTAACAGGTTCTGTTCCAGCCGGCATCCGTGAAGTGCTTTCTGAGAACCTTGTGGCAGCCCTGTTAGGATTGGAATGCGCTTCTTCCAATGACCAGAGCTTCTCCAATTCTGATATGCGCCGTACAGCAAGAACTATGCTGGAATTCCTTCCGGGAACGGATTTCATTTTTTCAGGATATGCGGCAGAACCGAACTACGACAATATGTTTGCAGGTTCTAATTTTGACGCAGAAGATTTTGACGATTATAATGTACTCCAAAGAGATATGCAGGTAGACGGCGGACTTAAGCCGGTTACCGAAGAACAGGTCATCCATGTAAGAAACAAGGCTGCCCGCGCCGTTCAGGCAGTATTCCGTAATCTGGGACTTTCTCCGGTATCGGACGAGCAGGTAGAAGCCGTTACTTATGCCCATGGAAGTAAGGACACACTTCCCCGTGATGTTACTGCGGATCTGGCGGCTGCCGAGGACGTATTAAAGCGTGGAATTACAGGTATCGATGTAGTCAAAGCGCTTGCCGAGACTGGATTTGAAGATGTGGCTGAGAGTGTTCTAAGTATGTTAAAGCAGCGTGTTGCAGGCGACTATATGCAGACCGCCGCAATTCTTGACAAGGATTTTCATGTATTATCCGGCGTCAACACACCGAACGACTACATGGGACCCGGAACCGGATACCGTGTGGACGGTGACCGCTGGGAAGAGATCAAGAAGATTCCGCACATCATCAACCCAAATGAGATATAAGAAAGGAGGAGCAAGCATATGCAGATTAATGAAGATTTAGTAAGACAGATTACAAGCGCAGTATTGAGTCAGATGTCTCAGGCGAACGTCTCCTCCGGTTTTGAAGTCTCCGCCCATGAAATTCCTTCCATGGCTGGCAGAGACCGGATCAACGAAGCCAAGACTTCTTATGCGGATTACCCGCGCGCAAAGAAAGGCACCGACCCGAAGGAAGTTGTGATCGGTGTAGGCGCCGCTTTCCAGAAAGAGATTACCAAGACCATCTGCGGCATTCCGCTGGATGAAGTATTAAGAAATATAAAAGCGGGTATCGAAGAAGAGGGAATGATTCCCCGTGTAATCAAGATCCTGGATACTTCTGATGTATGTTTCATGGCTCTGGAAGCTGCTAAATATTCCGGTTCCGGTATCGGCGTCGGTATCCAGTCCAAAGGAACTACCGTAATTCATCAGAAAGATCTGTACCCGCTCTCCAATCTGGAGCTGTTTCCGCAGGCGCCTCTTATGACGCTGGAAACATACCGTCAGATTGGACAGAATGCAGCCAAATATGTCAAAGGCGAACAGGTCGTTCCGATTCCATGTACCAACGACCCGATGTCCAGACCGAAGTATCAAGTCAAGGCAGCAATCATGCACATTGCAGAGACAGAACAGCTTGACCCGGAAATCGGCGCTGTGGAATGGGAGGGCAGATAAATGAAATATCCTTTAACAGAACATGAAAAAGAAAAAATCACGTCCAAAACCGGTAAGAAATTCACCGATATCACATTGGATGAGGTTATGAAAGACCATATTGCACCGGATGACATCAAGATTTCCAAAGAAATCTTAAAAGCACAGGGACAGGTTGCTTTAGACACAGACAACGCGCCTATGGAAAAGAACTTTGAACGTGCTGCCGAGCTGGTAGACGTACCGGACGATGTGATCTTGAAAATGTACGATAAGCTGCGTCCGAACCGTTCCACAAAGCTGGAGCTGGTTCTGATGGCACAGGAACTTCTGGAAAAATATCATGCAAAAAACTGCGCGCGTCTCGTGATGGAAGCCGCAGAAGTATATGAAAAGAGGGGAATTTTACTTTGAGTTATATCGCAGGAGTTGATATCGGAAATTCCACAACTGAAGTATGTATTGGCGAAGTAACCCAGAATGGCAATCTGTCATTTTTAACAAGCGCGTCCTGTCCTACAACAGGCACAAAGGGTACCATTGAAAATGTATATTCTGTTAAAAATGCGTTGAAAATGGCAATGAGCCGGATTGGCCGCGAAACCTCAGACCTTGATCTGGTGCGCCTTAACGAAGCCGCCCCTGTCATCGGCGACACTGCTATGGAAACCTTGACAGAAACTGTCATCACGGATTCCTCCATGATCGGACACAATCCCTCCACCCCAGCCGGTGTGGGACAGGCAGTCGGTGAAGTTCTTTTGATTGAGAACATTTCCAGAGCATCTACAGATACCGCCTATATTCTGGCGGCATCCGCAGAACACACTTATGAGGAAATTGCGGCGATCGTCAATCAGCACGAAGAGCTGAACATTGCAGGCATTATCCTGCAGGCAGACGAAGCCGTACTTGTAGAGAACAGAATCCGCCGGAAGCTGCCAATTATCGATGAGGTCCGCCGGATCGACCGTCTTCCCGACGGCGTTCCCGCGGCGATTGAAGTCGCGCTCCCGGGTCAGACTATTCGTATGCTCTCGAATCCTTACGGAATCGCTACTCTGCTTGGCTTAGATGCCACGGAGACACGCACCGTGACGCCAATTGCAAAGAGCTTAATCGGCAAACGGAGCGCCGTTGTTTTGAAGACTCCGGGTGGGAATATACACGAAAATGTCCTTCCGGCTGGAGAAATTTATTTTTATGGTGATAAAAATATTACCATCAGCTTAGATGAAGGCGCTGATAAGATTATGCATGCAGCCGCTGAAGCAGGCGATATCCATGACATCAGCGGACAGCCGGATACGAATGTAGGCAATATGCTTTCCCGTATCCGTACCGGTATGGGAGATTTAGACAGGAGCAGTGATGCAGATATCCGCATTACCGATATTCTTGCCGTTGATACTCTTGCGCCTGTTTTGATCTCCGGCGCATTGGCTGGAGAAACCTGCCTGGAAAAAGCGGTCGGTATCGCCGCTATGGTGAAAACACAGAAGCTCCCCATGCAGGAAATCGCCGCCCGTCTGAACACAGAACTGAATACTGAAGTCCGGGTGGCGGGTGTAGAAGCCATCATGGCAAGTCTCGGTGCGCTGACAACACCGGGAACAAAGCTCCCTCTTGCAATCCTCGATATGGGCGGAGGCTCTACCGATGCTGCTATTATTTCCGGCAACGGCAGTGTGACCATGACCCATCAGGCGGGAGCCGGGGAACTGGTTTCCATGCTGATTCAGACTGAATTAGGCTTAAGCGACAGACACATTGCGGAGCAGATCAAGAAATATCCCCTTGCAAAAGTAGAAAGTCTCTTCCACATGCGGATGGAAAACGGGCAGATGACCTTTGTGGACGAATCCATTGATCCCCGTTTCTTCGGAAGAGTCGTTCTCCTGACAGAAAACGGACTTGTCCGGATTGAAGAAGAGATTCCGATGGAAAAGATTGTTCAAATACGCCGGGACGCAAAGCGCAAGGTATTTATTACCAATGCTTTCCGGGCGCTTCGCAAGGTTGCACCGCAGCACAACCTCAAAAATATTTCTACTGTCGTCCTAGTAGGCGGTTCGGCAGAGGATTTTGAAATCCCTGAAATGCTCACCGAGGCCTTTACCGATTACCGGATCGTATGCGGACGCGGCAATATCCGCGGCAACGAAGGACCGAGAAATGCTGTGGCAACCGGACTTGTACTGTCTTATTTGGGGGAAGCGAAATAAAACCATAACTGTTTAATACATTCACAGTCACAATAAAGAATCCCTTTTATTGCTTTTGATATTGGGATTTTGTGCGGCTGACAGAGTCTTTGGAATATAGGAACTTATTAGTATGATAATCAAAAAACCTTCTATATTTATTTATACACATGAAGCAGATCCTTCTGTATTAAAGGAGGTCTGTGCAGGAATCGAAGAAGAGGGAGTCTTCTATGACACCACAGAATTTCCGGACGAATGTATGGAAAAGCTCGCTTACAAAGCATCCCGCGATTCCATGCTCGGTTCCGGTATCGGTATCTTCGGCACTGCCGTTTGCCTGAAAATGCGCGGTCTGGAAAAAGGGCGCAATATCGAAAGTTATTTAAACCCAACACGTCTGCAATGCCGGAACATCGGAGCAAACAGCGCGCGGGCAATCAAGAAGCTGCCCTTTAAAGACAGGTACTCTCAATAACAGTTCAGCATACTTTATCGGACGAAGTCCGCCCACCGCAGGTATGAGTTATGGGATGCCCGTATGGGTATAGGAGTTTGCACATGCCGCAGCCCCGTAAGAAAGCGTGATGGAAAACACTCTCATAATGTGCAGAGACAAACAGTTGAAAAGCAAAAAGAGTGCTTTCACTTTAGGAGGATAGAAAAGCCATGAAAATCTACACAAAAACCGGAGACAAAGGAAACACCTCTCTGATGAACGGCATTAGCGTCTCCAAATCTGACGACCGTATCGAACTGGTAGGTACCATTGACGAACTGAGCAGCCACATTGGACTGGCAAAGGTTCTCTCAGATGGGGAATTAAAAGAAAACCTCTCACATATCCAGAGAAATCTCATTCAGATTATGGCGGGAGTTGCAGATCCCCGGGAGTTGAATTACCGTTTCTCCGATAAAGAAACAGCCTCATTGGAACATGCCATTGATGAAATGGAACAGGCATTTCCAAGAGCAAAGGAATTTGTCCTATACGGCGGCTGTGAACTATCTGCAAGACTGGATGTGGCAAGAGCCGTGGCAAGACGTGCCGAACGCCGTTTCCGCAGAGTATCACAAAACTACGGCGCAGACGCAAAAGCAGTTCAGTATATCAACCGCCTGTCGGACTATCTCTATGTATGCGCCAGATATACAGATTATAAGGTAGAACATGAGAAAACCGAGGGAATTCAAGATCAGGTTGTAAGAAATATTTTGAAAGATATGTAACGCCCCAGAGTCAAAAGCGCATAATTTAAATATGAAGCCGGAGAATACACATAGAAAATAGCCGTCCTGCTCCCTGACAAAGACTAGGACGACTATTTCGATAGTTACTTAAATAATTTGCCCGGGTCGGATGGAGTGCACCCATCTTTCCCAGTTGTCTTGTTAAGTATATTATAGTAAATGTACTGTAAAAGTCAACTATCTAGTTTTTATACCAGCTTTGAAAGGTAAACTTATTTTATGACTTGCCATTTTCAAGAAATCTCTTGTTTTAACACTTTGTTCTATAATTCAGGAAGTTATCCACATCATATGGCTACAGTGTCCCCTCAATGAATAAATTCCAAAAAATGTATAAATTTTTGATTTCCTCTTGGCAAACATCACCTTCTTTGCTAAAATTATCTTAGTTTAGGACTACTTTATGCAGCTTAGCTTCTATATCTTCTATTTCTGTTAGTTGCCGACCAAAGCTGGCTAATAGTTCAGAAGATATATTTTTTTGGAGCTTTTTTATTTCATTTTTTTCCAGATAAAAATATTCATATAGCTGTTTCATAAAATCTGCTATCTGCTCCATCAAATAATGGTTCTTCTGTGTCCTCTCATCCCAGCTGCATGCATGCCCTATATTTCCCTGCCAATGCTTCTTGATATGGATTATTGCCTAAATGATGACGCGCTTGACGATGATTTTGGTGAAGAAGGTTTTTACATTTTTTGAGATTATCGTCTTTTTGTTACACTTAATTTTATTTCTATCTAACATATGTTCGATGAACGTATGTTTTTCTTCATTACTAAAAGTCACAATTTCCTATAAAGTAAAAAAGAACGGTAACAGACCTTTTATGATCTATTACTGTTCTTATGTTTTATGAGTTACAACAATCCATCTGGATTAGGATGTGTTTTAAAGTAGATATGTAAATTAGTATGCCTCTCCAAAGAATGTAAACCTTCTTTGATATACCTCCATGATGCACCCATATTATCAGGTACCTCATTTACAACATCTGACTCCAGGAATACTGGAAACAGATATTCTTTTCCTATAAATTTCTCATAAAATTCATCCGCATATTCTTGCTTTAAATCTTTGTCTAAATTAATCTCATTGTACAAGGCATGATCCAGATTACAAGACATAAAATACATTTCATATGGAAATGATTTTATCATCGTCTGATTCAATAAATATTCCAATATCTCTCTCTTCCCTTTGTTTCTTTCTATTGCACGCTGTGGGTAAGTACAGCTAATATTAATAGTCGAATATTCAAATGCGTATGTTGGTCCATTTACGATAGCGGAATCTGGAATATATGCCCCATCCATATCAAATATTTGAACAATTTGAATAACATCCGAATTCTTTAATTTCTTATCTTTAACTACTTCCTGAACAGTTTCATATATTCTATTCTCAACATTAGCTATAGTTACTGTTGGATCACTTGTTATATCTCCATTTGTAAATCCAAAGTCAATTTCCTTATTTCTTCTGTATATTTTTTTAAAAATATTTTCCAAAGCCGCCTTATCCGATGAACCTTCAACAATAAAGATAATCGTTTTTTTCTCTTTTTCCATAGTTACCCCCTGTTCTCAGACTCTTGAAGTCTCTTCTCAAAATCAGAGGAAAATGTCAATTTACTTTGTCCTGTTCCAACTTTTCCCGCTTTTCGGAATGCATATCCCATCGCAAGCAGATCATCCTCATCGTACAACTCTTCGTTTTGTCCTCCAACTGTAATTGCGCGAATATAAAAATCTCTCTTATTATGATTCTTTTCAATCCCCTTCAATCTGATATAGCGATTTTCCGGATTGACAGTTGAACATACAATATTTTTTGCATCTAGCTTTTCCAGTATACGCAGATTATGTGATGTAAATATCAACTGTCCTTTCATCTCACTATGCATCATACCCAGCAATTCTCCGAGCAAATATTCAAATATTCCAGAATCCAGTTCATCAACAATCAGACAAACCCCCTCATTATTGTATACAGATATAAGGTAATTCAAAATAGATATAATACGTTTAATTCCTTCAGATTCATATCGCAGCAAAAATTCTTTTCCATCTCTAACAGAATATACCTCTACCTGAATTGCCTTTGTTCCATCAGGACGCTCTAATTCCATTTTCTCTTTCAATCGAATCTGTAAATTAGGTATTACTGATTTAATTGCCATATTAATTGCATCAACAACTATTTTCACCTGTACATAATCCTCTTGCGGTATTTCTGTTACACCTGAAATGGCAAGCGGCATAATCGCCTGCATAATCTCTGTTTCGGTCTCCTTGTGCACATTAATTGGTATAATCTGATTATTATTGATAGTACCTAACTGATTAACTTTAATCACATTAAAGTCAACATAAGCAAACTGTAATATGCCTAAAATAACATTTCTAAAAACTTTAACTTCCATACTGTCTTCTAGTTTTTCAATATTGGTCTTTACAAGTTGATTAAAAAAAACAGAAATATTTTTCTGTGCACAAATAAGCGCTAAATTCTGCATATTTGTCAAAAAAGGAATCGCGCTTAAACTTGATAAATGATTAGATGTTACACTTATATTATGTGTTTCTAAAACATCCGCATCTCCATAATATGGATTACAAAAAGAAATATCCCGTTCCGATTTCCAGGACACCCCTCGCTTCCAATACCGCAATTCCTCCATATAAATTTGAATTGCCTTTTCTTTCTCATCTACCCGTAAAGAAGCTTGGTAAACCACCTTATATTTTTCTTCTCCAATCCAAACAAAGAATTCGGTACGGATACCGCTAGAACCGTCTTTTGACAAAATACCTTCATACATTTCGTAATTTACAGGACTTCCTGTAAGTATCTGTCTTAACATATCTAATGATTCTACTAATGCTGTTTTCCCGGAACCATTCTGTCCATAAATGCCTACAATGTCTGTTTTACCACACATTGCTTTTTTATTTATACTTCCATAATTCATATACTTAACATCTCCGTACGCAACGTTTTTTATATTGCATATTTCAGAGCGCATAATTCTTACTTTATATTTATTTTCCATGGTCTTATTCTCCTAACACATATATACTTTTTACTCGCTCTACTATTTTATACCAATTTCGATATTTTGTCCATGATTATTACCATTTTTCTCTCTTTTTAAATATTATTATACGTACAGCAATACAAAATATTCATTTTTATTTATTTTCATTAAACTTTTATATTTTCAGTTTCTCCATGCATAATATGCTGTTCTGACACATCCAAAGATGAGACCAGACGTTCTAAAGTTTGAACCTTAAACTCTCCACCATTTTCAATAGCAGATAACGCCTATCAACCATCTGATTTCACCTCCTTCCTTTTTCACGAAAAAACACCCAATGAAAATATGCTTGTAACCTGCATTACAAACATATCCTCGTCAGGCGTTGGTAGCTATAGAATCCTATGCTCCGATTTGCACAGTACGATTCTCTTCTATAATTTTATTACTTGATGCTAGACCATCATGGTGGGAAACTGCCTATAAAAGAAACCACCGACAGCCCCTTCTATTTCTTTCGGGAAGTTGCCTTGTATATACGCAGCCTATATAAAAATGCGCAGAGCAGCATTGCACCGAAGGGAATGCAATACGCAGAATTTGTAAACATCCATGCAAACGGTTCGATGATCATAATACCTGATACCAGTAATATAAGTGCCGGAAGCATCAGAAACACAACTTCCCAATGTAATTTGAACCAGTCTGTCCTGCAAAGACCAAACAAAAGTAAAAGTACAATTACATAGTAAAAAGCGTCAATCGCATTTCGCAAAAACCAAAGTCAGATCAAGATAGAATCTATGATTCCCATCTCATACATCTTAATCTGCGTTGTTAAAAAATACCGAAGTATAAATGCAGCCATCATACCAACATACAATACAAAAAATCTAGTTCTGCTTTTCATCATAACTTTCCCTCTTTATTTGTCTGCTTCAATATGACTCCGTATAATTGCCCGGATCGCACTGTAAAGCTCCGGCTTCAATTCCTCAAAGCTGATCGGGTCATTTTCCAAAATAGTACTAAACGATGCCGCACCCGCCAGCTCCACGATCAGAAACAGCATAATTTCCGGATTCCGCAAATGAACTGTAGGATTCTCCTCAAGCACTTTATAATAATAATCAATCAATTTCACTTCTGAGCTATACTCATGGGATTCCAATGCCAGATGAAAGAACCCCCGGCTTAAGTTCTTAGACAGAAACTGTAACATCAGCTTATTCTTTTTCAGCTCCTCCAGCACATAATCAATAAGGAAAATCGTCTTATCTTCAAAAATCCGAGCCGTATCCCCCTCATGAAACGCTTCTTTTTGAACTTCCTCATACGCTTTTAGAAAAAGCCGTTCTGCTGTTTTTACAACCAGCCGGTCTCTGATTTCATACTTGTCCTTAAAATATAAGTAAAAGGTGCCCTTCGCCACCCCGGCTTTCTGAACAATATCATGAATTGATGTCTGCGCGATTCCTTTCGTCACAAATAACTCATATGAGCTCTTTAACAAAGCATTTAGTTTCTGAAGTTTATTCTCTTCAACCTTTCCCATAACATATCCCTTCCGCATATATATTTCAACATTTGTATAACCTTGTACCACAATTACATTTCAATAAATTATGGTTCGCGTACATCATACCATAATTTCGTTTCACTACATTATACCACAATCGCAGACAAAAAAGCGCCCACAGGGGTTTTTCTTTACAGGCAGCGACTCGCCATTATAATTGTAATGTCCTATGCTTCACTCTTATTTTAACATACCGAATTATGCAAATATAGTTACTGTTTACTTCGTTCACAGTAACGTGCAAAAATCCATGCAAAATCTCCTTTAGCAATAGATTTTTGCCTGCAGCTATATGTTTTCTTACGGTCAGCGCAGTAAATGCGCAGACCTGAGTGAGCAATAACCAAATATACCTATTTATTCTTCCATAATACTTATATTAACTAAAAATTGACCAAAAGTCAATTTTTTGTATTTAATTTATTGACTTTTGGTCAGTTTTAGTATATAGTGTTTAACATAAATTTAAAAATGACCGTTAGTCATAATTATTTTAGAATTATGATAAAACGAGAATTCATTATGAAAGGGAGGCATTTTACATGATTAAAGCTGGCAAAAAGATTGTAAAGTACAAAGCAGTTATTCTCATTATTGGTATTTTACTTCTTATTCCTTCAGCGCTTGGGTATCTGAACACAAGAGTAAACTACGACATTCTTTATTATCTGCCTGACAACATCGATACAATGAAAGGTCAGGAGATTCTAAAGGACGATTTTGGAAAAGGCGCCTTTGCGATGGAGATTGTGGAAGGCATGACCACCAAAGAAGTGGCAGATGTTAAGTCAAAGATCGAACAGGTCGACGGAGTTGCAGATGTAATATGGTACGACTCCATTATGGATACTTCGATTCCAATTTCCACACTGCCCTCGAAAATAAAGGACATTTTCTATAAGGACGGCGCTACGTTGATGGCAATTTTCTTCGATGACACCACATCGGCAGACAGTACCATTGATGCAATAGGAGAGATCCGCAGAGTTACAGGCAAACAGTGCTTTTTAAGCAGTATGTCCTCTGTTGTCACCGACATCAAGAATCTGGCGGAAAAGGAAACACCGGTCTATGTATTGATCGCAGTTGTCCTCTGCTGTATTATCCTCGCAACATTTATGGACAGTTGGCTCTTGCCAATCTTTTTTATGATAAGTATCGGAATGGCAATCCTCTACAATATGGGAACCAACTACTTCCTCGGAGAAATCTCTTATATTACAAAAGCGCTGAGTGCGGTACTTCAGCTTGGGGTCACGATGGATTACTCGATTTTCCTCTGGCACAGTTATCAGGAGAATCAGAAACGGTTTCCAGACGATAAAAACCGTGCTATGGCACATGCGATTTCCAATACATTTTCATCTGTGGTCGGAAGCTCTACTACCACGGTTGCAGGATTTATCGCACTGTGCTTCATGAGTTTTACACTTGGAAAAGACCTTGGGATCGTCATGGCAAAGGGTGTGATCTGCGGAGTAATCAGTTGTGTCACCATTCTGCCCTCCATCCTGCTTATATTTGACCGGGCAATTGAAAGGACCTTGCACCGCCCCATCATGCCGGATATGGAAAAGCCAGCGAAATGGATCACAAAACATTTCAAAGTCTTTGTACTTCTCTTTTTGATTATACTGGCTCCTGCATTCCGGGGGTATACAAAGGCGGACGTTTATTACAATCTGGACGCTACACTGCCAAAATATCTGGACAGCATAAAGGCAAACGAAAAGCTGGCGGAAACATTTGACATGAACGCAACACACATGGTTCTTACGGATGCAGAGATGTCCTCCAAGGATGCCAAAGCTATGCTTGCCGAAATGTCTGATGTAAAGGGCGTCAAATTTGCCCTCGGTCTGGACAGTCTCCTCGGTTCTTCCATTCCGAGAAATGTAATTCCGAAGGAACTGACCGACACATTAAAATCCGGCGAATGGCAGTTAATGCTTGTACAGTCAGAATATAAAACTGCCACAGATGAAGTCAATGAACAATGTACCAGGTTAAACCAGATTATTAAGAAATACGACAGCGGCGCTATGCTGATTGGAGAAGCGCCGTGTACAAAAGATTTGATCACAATTACAGATAAGGACTTCAAGGTAGTCAGCACAATTTCTATTATTGCTGTCTTCCTGATCATTGCCTTTGTGTTCAAATCTTTCAGCCTTCCGGTAATACTTGTTGCCGTAATTGAATTTGCAATTTTTATCAATCTGGGAATTCCATATTTCACCGGAACGAAAATGCCGTTTATCGCATCTATCGTCATTGGAACCATTCAGCTAGGCGCAACGGTTGACTATGCCATACTGATGACAACACGTTATAAAAAGGAACGCTGTAAAGGCAGAGAGAAACGGGAAGCGGTACAGATCGCAGTTCAAACATCCATCAGCTCGGTTATCGTATCTGCGCTTGGCTTCTTCGCAGCAACCTTTGGTGTCGGTCTATACTCCGACATCGACATGATTTCCGCACTTTGTACACTGATGGCACGAGGCGCGATCATCAGCATGTTTGTTGTAATCCTCATATTGCCATCTATGCTGATTGTATTTGACCGCATTATCTGCGCGACAACCAAAGACATGAAACATACCACTGTTCAGTCTGACAACATAACTGTTACTCAAAAGCAAGAACTAATTTAAGGAGGTTTTACCATGAAAAACAGAGAATTCAGAACCTTAATTGCAGTCGTTACATTGACCGGGACTTTGCTCCTTAGCTTAACCGGAGGAACAGTCCCGGTGTATGCTGCTGATGCTGCCCCGGCTGCCCAAACGACCACTGAAACCAATTCAGACAGTAAAACTGCAGCCCATTCTGACAATAAAACGATAACCGATCCCGACAGCAAGACCAAAACTGCAAAACCATACAAAAGCGAAACCGTCTATGCCACAATCGCCCCCAACGGAGATGTCACTGATGTAACAGTGTCCGACCAGCTGAAAAATATTTCCGATATCAGGAAAATCACAGATAAATCTGATTTGGAACATATTGAAAATGTAAAAGGAGACGAAACATTTACTTCTAAGGACGGCGCCCTCGTATGGAATACAAACAACGCAGATATCTGCTATCAGGGAACGACTTCAAAGGCGCTTCCGGTCGGTGTGAAGATTACTTATCTGCTGGATGGTAAAGAAGTGCGCGCCGATGAATTAGAGGGAAAAAGCGGGCATCTGATCATCCGCTACACATATGAAAACCACACCCGCGATAACAACGGTACGACAACACCGTTTTTGATGGCAACAGGAATGGTACTGGACAACACAATATTTAAAAATGTCACTGTGACAAACGGACGGCTCATTTCTGATGGAGAACGGGAGATGGCTGTCGGCTTTGGAATCCCCTCCCTTCCGGAAATGCTTGGGACCGATACTCTTACAATCCCCGACTACTTTGAAATTGCAGCGGATGTGACCGATTACGAACCCGCTGAAGCAATGACGGTGGCAACCAACAGCTTGTTCAATGATCTGGATACCGATGGTTTTGACAGTCTTACAGACCTTCAGGACTCCATGTGCCAGCTCCAGGATGCATCTGCACAGCTTGTAAACGGCAGCGGAGAGCTCCGCACAGGACTGGACACATTACTGTCCTCTTCCGGCACACTGACAGACGGAATCAGCCAGCTTGCAGACGGAAGCGTCACCCTTGCTGACGGCACACTGACCTTAAAATCCGGGGCTGACGAACTCTCCGCGGGACTTTACACTGCCTCTTCCAAAGTATCTGAGGAACTTCTGCCCGGCATACATGCACTGGATACAGGCGTTTCGCAAATGCAGAGCAGTCTCGCAGAAGGATTGCCTGCACTGTCAAATGGTGTAAACGCTCTCGACAGCGGAATCAGTCAGGCAGCTGACGGAACTGCCGCTTTAAGCCAAGGACTCCATCAAGTCGGTGCAGGAGCATCTGCTTTGAACATCGGGCTTTCCCAAGTTGGCGCGGGTACAGCGTCCCTTAATGAAAATGTACAAATGCTCGGATCTGCGGTCAGCCAGTTGAACGAAATACTAAATACAACACAGACAGCCGATGCAGGCATTTCTGATCAGGCTGATGTCTCCAGTCTGGCTGCCGCTTTGAGTACAGATGCCTCCAGTCTGGCGGGCGAACTTTATGCCGCTGCTGAACAGGCAGGACAGACAGCCCCTGTCACCTATTCCGCGGGTGCAGGAACAGACAGCTATGATGAGATAGCCACATTGCAGGCGCTGCTGGACAACGGACTGATTGGCGATGAGTCTGCCGCCGCAAGTATCAGCAGCGTAATCCAGACATTGTCCGATGAACAGTGGGTGCGGGAAAATGCCGGCAATGCGGTAATCGACAATAGTATGCTTCAAAGTACACTTGTCGGACTGGCAGACAAGGCAGATGCCCTTGCAGGAACAGCAGACGCTGTCACCGCAAGTAATGCCGCGCCCTCCGCTGACGGTTCCATGATGATACAGCAATTACAGGCTGCCGTAGGAGAATTAAACGACAAAATAAACGGAACAGGCGGCTTAGTCGATTCTGTCGCTATCCTGAATACAGCAGTAAATACCGGTGACGGCACTGCTGCCAACCCGGGGCTTGCCGCAGGCGCCGCTCAGCTTGACGCCGCTTTAAATACAGGCAACGGCGCAGCCCCTAGTATTGTTTCCGCTGCCGACCAGCTCAATGCGGCAATGAATGCCGGAAATGCCGAAGCCGGTATCTCCAGTCTCCGTGACGGCGCTTCTGCACTGAATCAAGCTGTCAATGGCGAAAACGGACTGAGCGGTCAGGTCACTGCTGGAATTTCCCAATTAAAGGACGGCACTTCCAGACTTGCCGCCGGTGTAGATGGTCAAAATGGTCTGGCAGCCGGGCTAAATCTCCTAAATAACGGCGCTGCCCAACTTGCCGGCGGAAGCAGCAGCCTGAATACCGGTGCAAATACACTGGTATCCGGCATCCGAACACTCCAGAATGGCTCCGGCACATTAATCAATGGCATACAGCAATTAGATGACGGCGCCGCCCGTTTAAACGACGGCATGATTCAATTCGACCAAGATGGAATTCAGAAGCTGGTAGACGCCTTTGACGGAGACCTCGATGAACTTCTTACTAGAGTAAATAATATGCTGGATAACTCCAAAGCATATAACAACTTCTCCGGAATCGCAGACGGTATGGACGGCGAAGTAAAGTTTATCTTCCTGTAACAGGTAACAGTTCAGCCTTTCGGCTGAACTGTTACTGAATCCGCCCTATTTTAAGTTCACCTGCGGTGAAGGGGCGGATTCCATTTTTCCATCAAGAATTCTTACGGACTTTGCAGCAAGTGCAAAGTCCTGCGCTGCACTGTTACTGTAATAGATCCACCGTTTGGCTAAACCATTGAAAATCTCCTTCTTCCTGTTATAATAATACATAGCAGAAGAAAGGAGATTTTTTTGATGTTACATACATTGGCTGTTGACCTTACTAAACAATTAATACAAATAGAAAGTACAGACCCGGGAACTTATGAAGGAGCTATTGAAAAATGGATCAAAGACTGGTTTCTAACACTTGAGAAGCATGCTCTGAATGCCTGCCCCGGCATTTCAGAAGGCAGCGCACCTGCACCACTCATCCGACTGACCGAAGAAGAGGTTCTTCCGGGACGTTTTAATTTAATGGCAGAACTTCCCGGAAATGACGCAGATGCTCCCGCATTGGTGTGGATCTGTCACATGGATACCGTTGTAGCCGGAAGCGGCTGGACACTGCCGCCCTTTGGCGGCACAGAGAAAGACAGACGCATTTACGGACGGGGTTCCTGTGATATGAAATCGGGGCTTGCCTGCTGCCTGTCAGCTTTTTCCCATGCACTTCATCAGCAGACCACAGAAGGCAGCAAGCCTGTACGCACTTTGAAACTTATTTGTACGGTGGACGAGGAAGACTTTATGCGCGGTTCCGAACACTGTATCCGCTCCGCATGGGTCACAGAGAAAGACTGGATCATCGATGCAGAACCCACCAACGGGCAGATTCAGGTGGCTCACAAAGGACGTACATGGTATGAGATTGAAGTGACTGGACATACTGCCCATGCCAGCACTCCGTGGAAAGGCGCTGACGCAATTGCCGCTATAGCTGAAGTCATCCGTTCCATCCGGCTGGATATCCAGAATGCTCCGACACATCCCGATCTGGGTATGTCGACTGTGACATTCGGACAGATTACAGGCGGTTATCGTCCTTATGTTGTACCGGACAGCGCCAAGGTCTGGATCGATATGCGGCTCGTACCTCCCCTGGATACCTCCGCCGCCAATAAGATTGTAGAGAATGCTATCCACCGGGCAAAAAAAGAAGTTCCCGGAATTACCGCATCCTATACGATAACCGGAAACCGTCCATATGTAGAGAAGGAGGAATCTTCTCCATTATTAAAATGTCTGACTGATGTCTGCCGGACTGTTACCCAAAAAGAACCTGTCATCAGTCATTTTCCCGGTTATACGGACACTGCCGTTATTGCAGGAACTCTGAATAACCACAACTGTATGTCTTATGGTCCTGGGAATCTGGAATGTGCCCACCAGCCAGACGAATGGGTGGCAATAGAAGATATCTTGCGATGTGAGAAAGTATATTGTAAAATGACAGAGTGGTTATAAGAATTCCAGTATCTTGTTGTAAAAGCACTAGTATATCATCCGAAATTAAAAAATCTAATTTATATCAACCCCAAAAGCTTTATCATACTCCATAATTCCATTTAGCTTGTTTTGACTTCCGTTAAGACTAAGTGCCATAAAACTTTCATCTTCAACTTCAAATGGCGCTTTTATTCCATACTTGCTTGCTGGAGTATAGCCTGCCTTTATATAGTATTTAGAATGTCCCAAAACAACTGAATATTCATATCCCAATTTATGCGCAATACCGTGCCCTTCTTTCATCAAAGATAATCCAATCCCTTTATTTTGATAATCGGGTAATACTGAAAGAGGGGCAAGCGCAAGAACCTCAACACCTTGTACAAGCGCTTTTGTAAAAAGAATATGTCCCACGATTTTACCATCTTCAACAGCAACAAGAGATAGTTCAGGAATAAATGACTTGCTTTTTCTCAACTCAACAACTAAATCTTGTTCGTTTCCATCAGAATGTTCTGCACTTTCAAATGCTTCTTTTACGATATGATATACCGCATCATAATCTTCTAATCTTTCCTGTCTTATAATCAAATTATTTTCCGCCATCAAATCTAATTTATCGCTTTCTTCAAACTCATATTATAACAGTTCCTAAGCAGCCCCAGACTTTTGTCTAATCTTTAGGTATCAGATTATTCTTACGCTGTAACTATTCAGCCTTTCGGCTTCATAATCACTGAATCCGCCCTATTTTAAGTTCACCTGCGGTGAAAGGGCGGATTCTATTTCTCCAACACACGTTTTTACGGAGTTTGCAGCAAGTGCAAACTCCTATGCTGAACTGTATCCTTACGCTACCACAATCTGATATTTTTTCTCGAAGGTTTCTCCACCGGTCAGACAATTGATATTCTGTTTCTCGGAGATGTCCCCCTCAAATCCATAATTATCACACCGTCCGCACCATGGTTCTAAACAGATGAATGGCGCGCCCGCCGGGGACCAGATTCCAAAATTTGGAAAATCTTTACATCGGACACCTACATACGGTGTGCCGTCCTTTTTACACAGCCATGCCTCTTCTATCTGACTTTCATCGAATACAAAAGTATCTATCTCAAACATTTCCTCGTTCAGCGGATGATATCCGTCTTTGAGCTCCATCGGATATGTTGGTGTCGGAATTCCGGTTCCTGTTGCCAAATCGATTTTAAGATAATCCAGTTTTTCTTTGCCCGGAAATCCCAGGCAATAATCTGTCTTTACCTCGTCTTTTCCTGCAAATGCAAATGCCGGATGTCCTCCAATGGTAAAATACATCTTCCCTTCGGTACAGTTCTTAACCCGCCACTCAACATCCAGTTCTTTGCCGTTCAAGCGATAGCTAATGCATAGTTCAAAATCATACGGATAGAGCTTCTTTGTTTCTTCCGTTGACCGCATCTGAAATACGATAAAATCCTCTGCTGATTCCACACACTCAAACTGTGTATCCCTTGCAAAACCGTGCTGGGAAGTCGGATACTGCATACCGTCAATACTTACCGAATTATTCCATGTCTTACCTACATTTGGAAAGAGAATCGGAGAATGCCGCTTCCAAAACCTCGCATCACCGTTCCAGAGAACCTCGGTGTCACTTGTCTTATCATAGATGCGGGTCACTTCTGCCCCCACCTCTGTAATCTCCACACATAGAAACTCATTTTCCAGTTTCATAGCTTCACCCTCCTTATTCTGTATGTTGTGTTTCCAAACTACTGTCCTTCTATAACACTACTGGTGTCTACTCTTCGGAGTCTGCTGTATCATCTTTCTCTACCTGTACACAACTCTCTACCAGATAATCTGCAACTCTTCTCTGCAGAATACTGTTATAAATCACATCTTCACCATATACCTTTTTAAACTCGTCAATGTCTTCAATACCTGCCTGTTCTGCAAGTTCTTTTATTTCTTCTTCCAATTCCTTATCGGAAGGCACCAGCTTATGCTTGTCTGCGATCAGATCACAGGCAATCTTTCTGGTAACTGCCTGTTCTGCCGTTTTCTTTGCCTGCTCGTTGTATGCCTCTTCGTCCATTCCCATATAAGTAGTCAAAAACTCAGCAAACTCCACATCATACTGTTCTGCCATCGACTCATAATACTCGTTCATCTGAGAAATTTCCTCGTCTATCTCATCAGACGGGAGTTCTTTGACATCAACATTGGAAAGCAATGCATCCATCACCTCAGACCGAAGCTGGGACTGTACCCTTTCCTTATTATAATTCTCGATATTCTCGCGGATTTCCTTTTTGAATTCCTCCACGGTCTTTGACTTCTCACTGACTCCCGTTACCCATTCATCTGTGATATCTGGATAAATACCTTTAATAGTTACAGTAAATACAGCAACCTTGTCTGCCATCTCTGCATTTTGATAATTGGACGGAAATTTTACTTCAATGTCAAACGTCTCACCGACATCATGTCCTACGATCTGTTCTTCAAATCCCTTGTAGTCTCCGTTCGCACCTATATAAGCCCCTGAGCCAAGTTCCAGTTCTGCCCCCTGAGCAGTTCCGCCTTCAAATGCCACATCGTCTACCTTGCCCACATAATCCAGACGGACAGTATCTCCATCTTTTGCAGTACCCTCTGTATCCAAAGATGCGCCCCGGTAACTGTTCATTGTATTTTCTACATATGCGTCTGTCACTTCTCCCGTATCTTCTACCTGCTTCACTTCCAAGCCTTTATATTGCTTTATTGTCAGGTTCTCATTAGATAATTCTTTGCTGCATGCTGTCAGTGCACCTGCCATTACTATACACAACGCTGCGGCTGCTAATTTCTTTTTCATTAATTTTCACCTCGTATATTTCTATCACTGTTCTATTTTACACAGTTAGTATATTGTATCACATTTCACCTGTAAATAAAACAGCCACCTGACATTTCACACTTATTTCATGAATCACCCACTGCTGTCATCACTTTATCGGCCGGACACCTTGCAGCGCAGTGCAAGATGCCGTGTGATCTGCAACGCCCCCCTCTACAATAATGGTGACAACAGTCTGGAAAACTGCTCTTTCGTCTTGATCAGCAGACTTCTCTGGTCATAGACCTTCCTCGTTACATGCGTGCATTGGGTCATATCGCTTTCAAACACCCGTTCCAGACGCTGTACGGTCCGCTCACTGTAAATAGTCGCATTGACCTCAAAGTTAAGTCCAAAACTCCTAAAATCCATATTTGCAGTTCCCACACAGGCAACCATACCGTCCACACTCAATGTCTTGGCATGCAGAAATCCGTTATTATACACATAACATTTTGCTCCGGCAGCCACCATATCCCCCAAGTAGGAATACGTCGCCCAATATACAAATGGATGATCCGGCTTGCAAGGTACCATGATACGCACATCAATTCCCGATCGGCTGGAAATTTTCAGCGCATCCAGAATAGATTCATCAGGAATAAAATACGGCGTCTGAATATACACATGATGCTTTGCACTGTGAATCAGACGAAGATAATTGTCATGTATTGCTTTTATCTGAGAGTCCGGCCCGCTGGAAATAATCTGCACCGGGTCATGTCCTTTCCGCATATACTGCGGAATCTCAAATAACCCATCCTCCAAAAACAAGTTTTCTTTCGCCGCATAGTTCCAGTCCAGTACAAACCGGACCGCAAGAGATGTCACCGCAGCGCCTTCGATACACAAATGGGTATCCCTCCAGTAGCCGAATTTCTTGTCCAGCCCCAGATATTCACGACCCACATTGAATCCGCCGACAAATCCCACTCTTCCGTCAATAACAACGATTTTACGATGGTTCCTGTAATTGACACGGAATTGAAGCGGTCCGAATAATGCCGGGAAAAATTCTGCCACGTGAATCCCGGCACGTTCCATGCGCTCCCAATCCTTATTATGCATTGTCCGGCAGCCCATACTGTCAAAAAGCACCCGGACTTCCACACCTTGACGTACCTTTTTTACCAGAACCTGTTCCAGCTCCTTCCACAGCTCATCCCTTTTGATAATATAATATTGAATATGAATATAGCACTTTGCCTGTTCTATTTCCTGCATCAACGCACGGAACTTCTCTTTCCCGTCCGTATAAATCCGCACATCATTATTGTCTGTCAGCACTGCCTGTCCCGCTTCCAGATTATAAAGAATCAAGTCCTTGAACCTTCCAAGCTCCGGGTTGGCAAGACGCAGTTTCTTGCGGTAAATATTCTCCTCCTGCCGCCGCACAGCATACTTTAGCTCCCCTTCAATCTCCTTCGCTTTAAACATCCTGCTCTTATGAAAATCCTGACCGATCAAAAGATAAAGAATAAACCCCAGAATTGGGATAAAATAGAGAATTAGAAGCCATGTCCATACGGTCTGCGGACTTCTTCTCTGAAAGAATATAATTAACAGTGACAGAAAAATGTTGATAATGAGTAAATGATCCATTAAAAAAATATATGTTGCTGAGATTGCCTGTAAAATAGATTCTGTCATAAACGCTCCTCTTAAAGACTTTTTTCATTACTGTTTACTTGAGTCTGCGCATTTACTGATCTGACCGTATGAAAACAGTAACCTTTTTATTTCTTCTTTATTATAGCAGAAAAGTTCCGAAAAAGAACTCTTTTTATAGTTCTTCCCGAAACCTTTCTACTCATATAATCTGCAGCAGGCAATCACATATGAAAATATTACAAGTATTTTGCACATCCTCTGATTTCATCAAGAGACTCAATATGCATCTGATCCATCAGCGCTTCCAGTTCCTCAATCAGCCGGGCCATAAAATCTGGTCTCATCAAATTTGCAGAGCCGACCTGTACCGCATGTGCCCCTGCCATTATATGTTCTATCACATCCTTTGCACAAACAATTCCGCCGCTGCCTATCACCGGGATTTTTGCATTTTTACTGGAGTTATGCGTACACATGATCGCATACGGTTTCAATGCAGGACCGGAATATCCGCCGCCTCCCCAGCTTCCGCAGCGAAACTTTCTCGTTTCAATATCAATTGCATATCCGCCGTTTTCCTGTACTGCTGCAACGATTTCCTTTACCGGATACTCTGCTGTCGGAGCCTTGAACCAAAGGATTTTATCTCTCGCTGCTTTTTTTGTTCTTATGATCAATTCTGTTACCTGATCTATATTCTTCCAATACGATGGAACCGCCATGTTTCCGTAAGGACAGTTCAGGTTAATCTCCAGCCCTGCCAGTTCCTTCATTAATTGGAAACATCATAACATATATTTTTTTGTATCGCTATCCTTTTATTTGATATGACGCTGTTACTGGTAACTATTCAGCCTTCCGGCTTCATAGTTACTGAATCCGCCCTATTTTAAGTTCACCTACGGTGAAAGGGCGAATTCTATTTCCCCAGCACACGTTTTTACGGAGTTTGCAGCAAGTGCAAACTCCTATGCAGAACTGATGCTGTAATATCTGGATTTATATTTGACGAAATACTCGTAAAATTATACAATAAAATATAGTGAATTACAAAATATGATGTTTTTACAAAAGAGAGCATACAGCAAGGAGGAATAATCATGAAATGTCAATATTGCAGCAACGAGATTCCGGACGATTCTTTGTTCTGTCCGGAATGCGGACAGCAGTTGAATGTAACAAAGCAGGAACAGGAAGTCTGCGCGGCTTGCGGGACACCGTTAGAGGACGGCGCCATATTCTGTTCTGAGTGCGGTACACCGTGCAGACAGGAAACAGTACAAACAGAGTCAGCCCCTAATATCCCAGAATACAACAACGTAAATAGAGAATCAGGGAATAATCGAGACCGCGAACCTGACAAGAAAAGTAAAGCGCCTGTTATCATCATTATAGTTCTTTGCATTGTTATTTTTGCCGGAATATTAATGGGGGCTGCTATGATGCTGAAAAAAAAGGGAGATGATACGCAGAAGAATCCTCCCGAACAGGAGGAAGTGCTCGAAGAAGAACCCGATTCATCAGATGAGGTGGATTTTTCTGACGTAGATTTCAATCTATTGGAGGATGACCGGTTATTCATGGAGGGACTGATCAAGAAGTCCGAGTCCGGCAGCTGTGCACTGCAGTGGGATGAAGCATTGACCTTCTATGGAGAGGATTTTGACGGTACTAAGATTTTACTGGAAGATGCACACAATGCTTACATCGACAAAGCCGCTCTGCCCGAGGGATTGCTTGACAGCATCAAATCCAATCAGGTGGTATACATTGCCGGACAGCTTTATTTTGACAATGAAAAGCTGTATATTACACCGTTTGAGATTTTGGATAAAGATGATAACGATTTGATTGCAAAATTTGAAGAGACAAAAGAAAAGGAAAAAGAGCAGGAGACGAAGCAGGAAAAGGAACAAGAGAAAGTTGTGTCTAACAGTGATTATATTCTTCCGCAGAGCGATGCCCGGCTGTTGACCAGCAGTGATATCAGCGGTCTGGATATCCGTGAGCTCAACTATGCAAAAAATGAAATTTATGCAAGACACGGCCGACTGTTCCAGTCTCCTGAGCTGCAGAATTATTTCAACAGTAAGAGCTGGTATCATGGAACGGTCAGCCCCGAGTCATTTAGCAATTCTCTGCTCTCCAGTATCGAACAGAAAAATGCTGAATTTTTGTCAAATGCAGAGTTTTCAATGAATCCAAAAGGCTATCAGCTTGATGCTGATTAATGACGTTCAAAGGATTTGGAATTATGAAAAAAAACATGATATTTATTGTATTTCTGCTTATGTGTACACTCGGAATTTTCGGATGTGCAAAGAAAGAGAATCCTGACATCCCTCAAAAGGATTCGGCAGAGGAACACACACAGACAGAGAAGGTCAAAATTATCAAAGAGGATGAGATTCAATCAGGAAATGAATCAGAGAAAGAATTGGAGAAAGAGCCTGAACAAGAGTCTGAAGATCCGATGGTTGCACCGGACGTACAAATGCCGGAGAAAAAGGGCATACTGATCGCACTGGATCCGGGACATCAAGGACCGAATGTAGATATGAGCGCACAGGAGCCAAATGCTCCCGGCTCAGAAATTATGAAGACTAAAGCTGCTGGAGGCACTGCCGGCAGTTTCACGGGGATTCCGGAATATCAGCTTAATCTGGATATTGCATTGATGGTTCGGGATTGTCTGACTGCGCAGGGGTATGATGTCATTATGACACGTGAAAATAACGATACTGCGATCAGCAACGCTGAGCGTGCCACTTTAGCGAATGAGGCCGGGGCAGATATTTCTGTGAGGATTCATGCTAATGGAAGTGAAGATCCCGGGGTCAATGGGGCTCTGGTGTTGATCGGTTCTGCGGAAAACCCTTATGTTGGCGGTGTATATGACAGCAGTTACCGTCTGGCTGAAACGATTCTGAATGCTTATTGTAATTTGACGGGCATGCAGAATCTTGGTATCCAGCTCAATGATACAATGACCGGCATTAACTGGAGCCAGATTCCGGTTGTGATTCTGGAGATGGGCTTTATGACCAACCAACAGGATGACACAAATATGGCTGACGCTGCGTACAGGGAAACAATGGTCAATGGAATCGTGGAGGGGATCAATGCATACTACGGATTTTAAAAGCAGTTTCTTTCTGATCTTTTTGATGGCACTTTTTCTACTCACGGCCTGTCACAAAGAAGAAGCCGTAAAAACAGAACTGGATGAGAAACCGAAGGAATCTGCGGAAGATATCATTATCAAAACAGATGAAATCAGGCTGGAATTTGATGAAGCAGAAATGGATGAAGCAGAAACGGATGAAACGAAAATAGCTGAAACGGAAATGGATGAAACGGAAATGAATGAAACAGACAATAACATTTTGTCTGGATTAGAAGACTTGAACGGGCAAATCGAGTCTGTGATCGCTCCCATTCAGAGCAGCGGCGGTATGGCTGCTGTTTATGTGGAGAAACTCGATACCGGTGCACAGACTTCCGTTAACAGTCAGCCAATGCAGTCGGCAAGTTTAATCAAGCTTTACGTTGCAAGCTGTGTTTATGAGCAGATGTCTATGCTTAAAATGCAGGAGGCTTATGAAGGAGAGACGGAAGAGCTTCTGAGACTTATGATTACAATCAGCGATAATAATGCTGCAAATACACTGGTTACGAGACTGGGATCGGGAGATTCTGTTTCAGGGATGGCGGCAGTCAATCAATTCTGCCAGGCTTACGGATTTTTAGATACGCACATGGGACGGCTGATGCTGGCGCCGAATGATTTGGATGACAATTATACATCTGTGAATGATTGTGGGAGCTTTCTTAGAAAAATATACACAAATACGCTGCCCGGCGCATCATCGATCCTTGCACTGATGCAACAACAGGAACGTACAGAAAAGATTCCTGCCGGAATTCCTGCTGAAATAATAACAGCAAATAAAACAGGGGAGCTTTCTGATGTGGAAAATGACGCAGCGATCATTTTTGGCGGAAACGGAGCATATACAGTCTGCGTTATGATGAGTGGCTTATCTGATACTTATACGGCACGGGGAATCATTACAGAACTGTCAGCCTGGATTTATCAATATATGTGTTTGTGATTTGATAAAAAAAGTTCTGACCGGACAAAATATCCGGGCAGAACTTTTTTGTTGTCAGACATACAGCAAAAACGTACTGTGAACTCTTATATAAATCCGTGCTGACGATTGTATGCCATACAAATACTGTTTGTATTTTTGATAAGAATATTCATTGCAATATATGGTCCGATCCCACAAAGGAGAACACCAAAAAGCAGCCACATCAAAACAGACGTTCCATTCTCAGTAAAGGACATCCCATAACGAGGCGCATTCATTGCAAGACGGTTGCCGAGAGAATATTCCCACCAGAAAGAATAAATTCCACAGGTCAAAATGGAAAGAAGAATGAACTTCAATAAACCCCCGGTAGACTGTCCGTCACCTTCACAGGCAACATTTACATCACGGGCAATGGTATATATAAAGTAATAGCTGTAAATTCCGCAAGTTACAATGGAAAGCAAGATATAGCCAAGTAATCCCCGGTCTGTTTTTAACGGCACAGCCCCCGCGGCGCTCTGTGCGCTGTAAGCTGCGCCTGCATTCTGTGCTCCATAATTTGCGCCTGTTGTCTGATTTTCATAATTTGTTCTTGCTTTTTGATTTCCGTAATTCGCTGTATTGTTGCTTGCAGACTTCTGCTGTTTGTAGGATGAGAAATCAAGCTCCTTTCCAGAAAACTGAAGCAGACAATATGTAAGACCGGAAATTGCCGCCATTTCAGCCAGTGTTACGATAAAAGAAGTAAACATCTGGAGGAATGTTAAAAATCCGTAGTACATATATCCATTAAAAAGTACACGGAAAAATGAAACAATAAACTGGATAAAATTCAATGCGGCAAGGACAACACTTAATATAGCCAATACCGAGAATAAAGTTTTGGTATTTGTTTCTTTTTTTGAAATGCCGCCCAGCAGCAACAGTATCAGAACAATTGTCATACCGATGGCTAAGCCTGCATTAAGAAACTCCCACAATCCGTAGAATGTATTGTAATAGACAAAATTTTGAATTGCTGAAAAGAGCCTCTGCAAGGCGAGGACACCACAGAGAGCAGTTAAAAGTCCCAATCCGATATTTACTATTTTAGTTGTGTTTATCGAAGTTTCAGTCTTTTTTTTCTGATTTGGAGTCTGCTGTGATGATGAAGCCTTCTGCTCAAATTGATTTTGATACACAGGTGGCTGCACGTTCATAGTCTGTTCTTGAGTCCCGGATGTCTGTTCAGTTGCAGTCTGCTTTTGTGCTGCGGTATCCTGCTCCTCGTGCAGATTTGACTGCTCGGGTTTTACCGGCTCCGGGTTTTCTTCTGCCGGTACACTTACCGGTGTTTCCGGAATCACTTCAACTTTCCATCCGCAGGCAGCGCAGAATTTAGCTGTATCCGGAATTGTCTTACCACATTTTTTACATTGCATTTGAAATCCCTCTCTTCCCTTTAACCTTTTGTAAACAAAGCAGAAATCAGTGCATATAAAACGCCGTTTTTAGGCTGAAAGACAACGATGGTATCACCAGTATCCAGCATCCGCAAAAAATACACTACGAGAAACATCGTACAGGCTATGACCAGCAACAGCTTCCTTAGCTTGGAAGAAAGCCTGTGGCAGTTCAAAAACAAGACCGCCGCAATCGGTGGAATCCAGAAAAGCGGATGATATGAAAAAGCGCCCGCAACATCCAGATGCAGCAGACAGAGCCACGCTCTCGACATCCCGCAGCCTGCACAGGAAATTCCTGTCAGAAATAAAATCGGACAAGTAATCCCAAATACCAGTTCCATAACCAGATAAACAGCTGCTATAGTAAAAATTGCTGATATATCCTGCCATCTTTTCATACTTAATTTCTCCTTTGTGGTTACAATTTTACCGTATGCAAAAACGGATGTCAATGTGAAGAAATCTTTGCCATTGGATTTATACCGAATATCACCGCATTAATCCATGATGAGTACTCCCAGATTGAAGGACAAGGCAACCACCTGCCTGCACTGTTACTCAAAACAGTCCGCCGGACTGTTTTATCGCATGCTTGGCAATTGACTTTATCTATCAAACCGCTTGCACTTCCCCTGAAACAATGGTACAATACTAAAAACATATTTTGTGGAATAAGAGTAGTTTAGGAGGATTTACCGTGAGTACAGGCACAATTATAATGATTGTTATATTGGTAGTTTTAATCGCCGCACTCATCGCACTTTATTTCTTCGGAAAGAAAGCTGAAAAGAGACAGGCAGAACAGAAAGAACAGATGGATGCAGCCGCACAGACTGTGAACATGCTGGTTATTGACAAAAAGCGGATGAAGTTAAAGGAAGCCGGACTTCCGGCCGTTGTTCTTGAGAATACCCCGAAGTACCTTCGGCGTACCAAAGTAGCTGTAGTTAAGGCAAAGGTCGGACCCAAGATTATGACACTGATGTGTGACGAGCAGGTATTCCCACTGATTCCAGTGAAGAAGGAAGTCAAAGCAGTTGTCAGCGGCATCTACATAACAGGAGTGAAAGGCTTAAGAGGTCCGCTGGAGACACCAAAGAAGAAGAAAGGGTTCTTCGCAAGATTTAAAAAAGATAAAGACCAATAAAAAAGATAATTCTCCTTGCAGAATGCAAGGAACTTAGCCCCTCTGCAAAAGCAGAGGGGTTTTTATAACTACTGATAAATATCAGAAACAAATAACGGCTAATGAAGCTTCTTATCCCGAAGATTTCTAAAAGTAGTTTAACTTGCCCCTTACGATTTGCATAATTAAAAAAATACCGTAACTGCCTTGTCTTAAAGCAATTACGGTATACACTAAAGTGACTCCAAGGGGAATCGAACCCCTGATTCCAGCGTGAGAGGCTAGCGTCTTAACCGCTTGACCATGGAGCCATATCAATTTTGCCTGTGTATCTCCCACAAGCAAAATCTACTATATCATATAGTTACAGAATATGCAAGTATTTTTTATAATTTCTTGTCAGATTTTTTACCGTGTTTTACCAAGTACTTTTATTCCTCTTCCGGTTCTTCCTCATGTTGTATCAAACGCTGCTTAATTTCTTCTTTTACCATAATCTGCAGCCCTTGCCTCCGGTTCAAAATACTAACTATATCATGCTCTCCGCCAAATTCTCCGTCCAGCGTCCAGGGAATCTCTTCCAAAGACTCAAAACTGATTTCACCAGTTCGGAAAGAATATATCTGCTTGGATTCAATTTGACGAAACAAAAGAGCTGCGATGATCTCATTCAATTCCAGCGGGTTCTTCGGTGTTTTGATTAATGTCACCTCGAATTCACCATCATCAAATATTACATCCTTTCCAATAATCCCCTGGAATCCGCCGACAGAACGAGAATTTGTCACCATGCCGAGCATAAATTCATCTTCTATCACTTCATCATCATGTGTCACCTTAACATGATAAGAGGGTACATTAAAAATACTCTTTGCCCCCTCTAATACATATGCCAAATGCCCCAAAACATTTTTCACGCTCTGCTTCGTCTCATATGACACATCGGTAAACATACCGAATGCCGCAATATACACAAAGAAATCTTCATTGAACACACCAATATCACAAGCCAGTGTAGTTCCGTTCACTGCTGTATCCGCCGCCTCCAGAATGTCCTTGGAAATATGAAGGCTGCGCGCAAAATCATTAGTTGTTCCTGCAGGAATATACCCAATCGGCACCTGTTTCACCCGCCGTGCCATTCCAGTCACAACTTCGTCCAGTGTACCATCGCCCCCACAGCATACGACCAGATCGTAATCTCCTGTATAGGAAGTAATCTTTACAAGCGCATCATGATATTTCTGAGTCGGATAAACCGTCACCTCATATTCTGCCTTGACAAAAATATCCAGAACATCTGCCAGCTTTGGCTTCAGCATTCCGGTTCCCGCATTTGGGTTATAAACAAACAGCATTTTCTTCATATCGATATCTCCTTCTTAAAAATCCAGAAAAGACTGTGCCCCAAAGCACAGCCCCTCTTTCCCATTTTTATTCACTATTAAATTAAGCCTACGCATCCAGAAAGAAGGAACGTATTCCCTCCGCTGCTTTCTCCTCGTCTTCACCCTCTGTCAGAACAGTTACTTCCTCACCCTCTGCCAGGTTAAGACTCATCATTCCCATAATACTCTTGGCATTAATCTTCTTCTCACCTAACTGAATGTAAATTCTGCTTGCATATTGGCTCGCTTCCTGCACCAATAATGCAATTGGTCTTCCATCCATACCATTTTCATGTTTCACTACAACAGGTGTCTTAATCATAATAATCCTCCTTGATCTTGTCTCACCTTTTCTGCCATCTCACTTATCTTTCTCAACCGATGGTTGACTCCCGATTTACCAACCGTGGGTGACATAAGTTCTCCTAACTCCTTCAACGTTGCATCTGGATGAGATAACCTGATATGTGCTGTCTCCTCCAATCCCTCGGGCAGTTTTTCAAGACCAATGGTACTTTGGAGATACTTGATATCCTCAAGCTGTCTTACAGCCGCTGATACGGTCTTGTTGATATTGGCAGTTTCACAGTTCACCTTTCGGTTAACCGTGTTCCGCATCTCTTTTAATATCCTGACATTCTCAAGCTCCATCAGAGACAGCGGCGCTTCCATTATATTAAGCATATCTACAATCTGCGAACCTTCTTTTAAGTATACCACCCAGGATTTTTTCCGTTGTACAATCTTCCCATCCATTGAAAAACCACAAATCATTTTTCTCAACTGCACAGCCATAGCTTCTGCTGCACAGACAATCTCAAAATGATAAGATTTCTCTGGATCGCTCATAGAACCGGCTGCCAGAAACACGCCCCTTAAAAAAGCGCGCTTACAACATGTCTGCCGGACAATAATCGGATTGACAATATGTATCTCTTCAAATCCATCCATATACTCATCCGTAAGCTTCGTTGCCTGAAGAATCCGAAGTGCATCACTGTGTTTTCTGATAATCACAGAATATGATACACTTTCTTTTATTATATTTCTCCGGACTGAGATATCAGCTTCTATATTAAATGTTTTTTGTACTAATGTAAAGACCTTTCTTGCAACTGTGATGTTTTCCGTATGAATTTTGATTCCATACTGATTTCTGCTGTCAATCACAATCGCTCCGCAGATACTTATCAAAGCCGCCAGTTCTGCAATCTGGCAGTGTCTTGCCTGACTCCACTGCTTAGAAAGCTCATCTTTAACTTTTCCTGAAAATGACATATAACTGTCACCTCTTTATTTATTTTATCGGCGAACTACCCTTTTCTAAAACAAATACGATTACGGCAGCCCCACCTTATGACCGAACAATTGTATCTTTCCCAATATCCCTGTGTTCTATCCTCACACCATATTGTTCCTGTTTTTTTACAAAATCAAAAAGACTGTTTGCCAATGTGACAGATCTGTGCTTGCCTCCCGTGCATCCAATCGCAATTACAAGATGGTTCTTTCCTTCCCATATATAATTGGGGAGTAAAAAATCTATCATGCCCGTCAGCTTCTCCAAAAATACATCCGTACGCTCATTATTAAGCACATAATCCTGTACTTCCTTATCATTTCCAGTCTTTGCCTTTAATTCTGCTATATAATATGGATTTGGCAGAAAACGCACATCAAATACAAGGTCTGCATCCTCTGGAATTCCATACTTAAATCCAAAGGACATCACTGTTACATACAGATTCTTAAAATCCTTTCCCTCTACGAAAATCTTATCCAGCTCCGCCTTCAATTCTCTGGTGAGCATCTTACTTGTATCCAGTATATACGTTGCACGCATTTTTAAGAACGCAATTCGCTCTCTTTCTTCTGCTATTCCCACATCTACATGACCAACACCGCCAAGCGGATGCTGACGCCTTGTCTCTTTATAACGCTTTACCAATACATTAGATTTTGCATCCAGAAACAAAATTTCATAGTCAGTTCCACTTGCCTGCATTTCTTCAAGCATCCCTTCCAGACAATCCAGTGCCTGTCCGCTCCGAATGTCAATTCCCAGTGCGACCTTATCCACCGTCACATCGGGATCTGAAATCATCTCTGCAAATTTAGGCAGAAGCATAAGGGGAAGGTTATCCACACAAAAATACCCTATATCCTCTAACATTTTCAAAGCCGTGGACTTACCTGCCCCTGACATTCCCGTTACAATAACAAACCTCACGGTTCTTCCTCCTTTGAAAACTGACTAAAATTCCCCAATACACTTTACTTCCGGCTCAAGACGCACGCCAAACTCAGCCTCCACCTGTTCAGATACTTGCTCAATCAGAGACAAAACATCCGCTGCCGTTGCATTTTCCTTATTAATCACAAAACCACAATGCTTCTCAGATACCTGTGCTCCGCCAACCTGAAATCCCTGTAACCCCGCATCCTGAATCAACTTACCTGCAAAATATCCCTCGGGACGTTTGAACGTGCTTCCTGCACTTGGATATTCCAGAGGCTGCTTCGTCACACGCTTTTCCCTTAACTCATCCATATATGCACGGATTTCTTTGGAATCACCGGTTTTTAACTCCATTTCTGCACTTAAAACAACATCTCCGTTTTTAGAGAAAATACTGCTTCGATAACCTAATTCCATCTGCTCTACCGGAAGCACCCTGAACTCGCCCTCCGGTGTCAGCGCCAAAGCGCTCTTTAATACATGTTTCATCTCTCCGCCATATGCCCCGGCATTCATCATCACAGCTCCGCCCAATGTTCCCGGAATACCGGATGCAAATTCCAGCCCCGTCAGCTCACAGATCAGCGCCTCCGCCGCAATCTTAGACAACAATGCGCCTGCCTGCGCATATACAGTATTATCCTTCACATGAATGCGGCTCAGCTTTTTATATAACTGAATGATCACGCCGCGGTATCCTTTATCTCCTACGAGAAGATTGCTTCCGTTTCCTATTACATAGTACGGAATTTTCTCCTTTCGCAATACATTCACAATCTCTCGTACCTGTTCCTCTTCTTCGGGAGTCACGAACCAGTCTGCGGATCCGCCTACCCGAAATGTAGTGTGGCTCTTCATCGGTTCGTCCTTGAATACATTCTCCGCTCCGAGAATTCCGCATAATTCTTCATACAATCCCATAAATTAATATCTCCGATCTTTTCTATTAAATATCTATATGTAACAGTTCAGCCTTCCAGCTGCACTGTTACTGAATCCGCCCTATTTTAAGTTCACCTACGGTGAAAGGGCGGATTCTTTTTTCCATCACTCTTTCTTACGGACTTTACAGCAAGTGCAAAGTCCTACGCTGAACTGTTACATCTATATTCATCACATCTGCGGATTACTCCGTTCTTCTTCATCATAATACAATAAATCTGTTAAAAATTCAACCTCGGTAACTGTTCTCACCCTACGGGTGCTCCAGTACCCTGGCATCATTACATTAGTAACTATTCAGCCTTTCGGCTTCATAGTCACTAAAAAACGTCCACTGAACTGTTACTACATTACTACAAAAATTCAGAACAAACTTGCAAAATCTTTTGAAATGATGTATATTATTTTCGTATACTCATAATAAAGCAAATATATTTTAAAGGAGTTGAACATTCATTGGATCCGAGTGACGCCATACAAATTATTATATTAATTATTTTATTATTTTTATCCGGATTATTTTCTTCTGCTGAAACAGCAATGACCGCTGTTAATAAAATCAAGCTTCGTTCCCTTGCAGAAGAAGGCAATAAGCGTGCTGCCACAGTACTGGATATTGTTGAACATCACACAGACAAGATGTTAAGTGCAATTTTAATTGGCAACAACATTGTCAACATCTACGCAACTGCATTGGCAACTACCCTTGCTTACACTTTCGGCGGTGCGATGGTCAGTGCAGTAACTGCGCTGATGACCGTGGCAATTCTTGTATTTGGAGAGATCACTCCGAAGAACCTTGCTACAATCAAATCCACAGAGCTTTCAATTGCTTATATTCCGGTACTTAAGGTATATATGACAATCATGACGCCGCTCATTTTCCTGATCAATATCATCTGCCGCGGAATCCTTTTTCTTTTCCGCGTTGACCCCAATGACAGGAATAATGCGATGACAGAAGATGAGCTTCGTACGATTGTGGATGTGAGCCACGAGGACGGAGTCATCGAATCTGAAGAAAAAGAAATGATATATAACGTGTTTGATTTGGGCGATGCCCGTGCGAAGGACGTTATGGTTCCCCGCGTACACGTTACATTTGCCGATGTCAACAGTACCTATCAAGAACTGATCGACATATTCAAAGAAGATAAGTTTACACGAATTCCGGTCTACGAAGAGACAACGGACAACGTGATCGGAACGATTAATATGAAGGATTTACTTTTGTTCGATGACAAAGAGAACTTTAAAATCCGCGATATTTTGAGAGACGCATATTTCACTTATGAATACAAGAACATTTCTGAGCTTCTTGTGGAAATGCGCGACGCTTCACTGAACATTGCTATCGTACTGGATGAATACGGTGAAACAGCCGGAATTATTACACTGGAAGACATTCTGGAAGAGATTGTCGGTGAAATTCATGACGAATATGACGAGAACGAAGAAGAACAATTTGTAAAAGTCATTCAAGAGAACGAATATATTATTGAAGGTTCTTACAATCTGGACGATTTAAATGACAGACTGGAAGAAGATGGACGCAAAGACGTACAATTCAAGTCCGAAGATTTTGATTCACTTGGCGGTTATATCATTGAACACTTAGACCGTCTGCCGGAGGTCGGAGACGAATATGTAACCGAGAGTGGTATCCGCCTTGTCGTAGAGAAGCTTGACAAGAACCGTATTGAGCTGGTTCATGTATATCTCCCGGAAGTGTTAAAGGATGAGGATTCAGACGATGAATCCAGAGACCTTTGGGATGAAATCAAAGAACGTACCAGCGAGATAAAAGTTGCGAAGGAAAGTAATTAAAATAAACAAAGGGGCGGATTCTATACCGCCCCAAAGCATATACCCATCCGGGCATCCCTTAATCCATGCTCGCGGCGGGCGGACTTTGTCCGATGTATAATTATGGAGACGTATCGAAGTGGCCATAACGAGAGCGACTCGAAATCGCTTTGCCGCCTGACGCGGCACGTGGGTTCGAATCCCACCGTCTCCGTTAGAAAAACAAGAGAATTAATTTGATGTCAACTGTTCCAGTACTTCCACTGCTCTGCGAATATTCTCTGCATTAGTCTGCCAGATTTCATACTCACTAAATCCTGGAAATCCCATGCTCACTCCTTCTCTGCGGAACTCCATCTGGCTGTCCAATGTAACTTTGCCAGACATATGATAGGATGCTGTGCCTGTGTATGGCACTAGTTTCTCAATCGTCTCTGGGGAAATGCCCGCCCCGGCAAGAATTTCAATTCTTCCAGCACTCTGTGCAACCAGTTCTTTAATCAGATTTCTGCCTTCCCATGCTGAATTCTTCTGACCACTTGTCAAAATCGTCTTAATTCCAAGTTCAACAGCTTGTTCCAGCGTTTCCTGTGGATTCCTGCATACGTCAAATGCACGATGCAGCGCCATATCGGTATCTCCCGCAAGTTCAACCAGTTCTCCCATTCTCACTGTATCCAAAGTTCCATCTGGTTTTAAGATTCCTGTTACAATCCCATCAGCTCCCAAATCCCGATACATTTCTACATCCTCTTTCATCATCCCGAACTCATACTCGTCATAGCAAAAATCGCCGAACCTGGGACGTAAAAGCACCCGAATCTTCAAATCTGTATATTTCCTGACCTGACGGAATAATGCTGCCCCCGGAGAAGTCCCTCCGATGATCAGATTGCCGCACAGTTCCACACGCTGTGCCCCGCCTTTCTCCGCCTCAATGGCAGATCTCACACTATCCACACATGCCTCCAAAACATAACCCATATCCATATACCTCCTTCTTATCCCAATTTTAATTACCTGTTATATGTAGAAAAGCATTCCCTTGAATTACTATTTTACTTTTTCATTATATCCGATATCTTCTTATTTTTCACTCTAAATTTCTCCACCTCAAACAAAATCCCATTCAAAAATTACTGTTCACACCCTGCGGGTGCTCCAGTAACAGTATCCGGTCCATTTTAAGTCGCCTTCGGCGAGGGGCTGGATATATCGCTGTCATTACTTCATTGGACGGACACCTTGCAGCACAGTGCAGGGTGCCGTGTGAAAAGTAACATTCAAAAAGCCCGCAAAACCTGCGGGCTCTCCGAAAAAGGGATTACTAATCATTCACTGATTATTTACAAAGTTTCTTGAACTCATCAGCAACAAACTGAACCTTTGTTCCAATAATAACCTGTACAGAGTTCTTTCCAGGTCTGATTACACCTGCAACTCCTGCAGATTTAATCTTCTTCTCATCTACTGCTGTGTAGTCCTTGATTTCAAGACGAAGTCTTGTAATACAGTTATCAACGCTGGCTACGTTTGCTTTACCGCCAACACCATCTAAGATAATCTCAGCAACTTTTGTAAAGTCATCGTTTGCAAGCTGCACTTTTGTTTCATCTTCACTATCATCTTCTCTGCCTGGTGTCTTCAGATCCCACTTTGTGATCGCAAAACGGAATACAATGTAGAATACGATAAACGCTGCAATACCAAGCGGAATGATCAGCCATGTCTTAGCTGCTGCAGGAAGGGATGCTGAGAACAGAAGGTCTGTTGCTCCAGCAGAGAATGAGAATCCTGCACGGAAGCCAAGGGCAACTGTAATAACTGTAAAGATACCGTATAACAATGCATAAATCAGGTACAGTACCGGAGCAAGGAACATAAATCCAAACTCGAACGGCTCTGTAACACCACAGATGAATGCACAAAGAGCTGCGGAACCAACAAGACCGATAGCAATTTTCTTCTTGTTATCCTTTGCTGTATGAATCATAGCAAGTGCAGCGCCCGGGATACCAAACATCATACATGGGAAGAATCCTGACATGTACATACCAAGGCTCCATGTAACGTCTGCGGAAGTCTCACCTGCCCAGAAGTGAGTCAAATCGCCAAGACCAATTGTCGGGAACCAGAATACGTTGTTCAATGCATGATGCAGACCTGTCGGGATCAACAGACGGTTCAGGAATGCATAGATACCTGCACCAACTGCGTCAAGACCAACAATTGCATTACCAATAGCAATCAAAGCACCGAATACTAACGGCCATACAAACAGCAGAACTGCTGAAACAGCGATAGATACAACACCGGAAACAATCGCTACGGAACGCTTGCCGCTGAAGAATGCCAGAGCATCCGGCAGCTTTGTACTCTTAAACTTGTTGTAGCACATAGAACCGATAATACCTGCAATGATACCGATAAACGGATTTGCAATCTTATCAAATGCCAGAGTCTTGTCAGCGCTCTCTGCAACAGACGGCATAATAGTTGTAACAACACCTGTTGACAACAGAGTTGTGATCATCAGCCAGGATGCCAGTGCAGCAACACCTGCTGTACCATCATTGTCATCAGCCATACCAACACCAACACCAATTGCAAACAGGATCGCCATGTTATCAATCAGAGCGCCGCCTGCTTTTACAAGGAATAATCCAAGCTTCGGAACGAATCCGATAATGTCTCCACCCTGCATGGTAGCCGGGCAAAGCAAGTAACCAACACCCATCAGAATACCACAGATCGGAAGAACTGCTACCGGCAGCATCAGGGCCTTACCTAATTTCTGTAAGAATTTCATAAATACTTACCTCCTTCTTAAAACTCTCATAGTTGCTTTGTGAATCCCTTTGTCTATTTTATCCGGCGCACTGCCGGTTAAAATACAAAATCATTTGTACTTCTGTAATTACTTTAGTTCATTGGTGTAATTCTGATCACGTCATCTCCCGGAATCACATCCATACCGGAAATCCCCTCAACAGATTCGTAATCATCCGTATTACAGATCAACATCGGTGTAATTGTGTCAAATCCTGCCTCTTTGATCATCTCCAAGTCCATTTCCAGAAGCAGATCTCCCTTCTTCACCTTATCTCCTGCCTGTACATGTCCGGTGAATCCCTTACCTTTCATCGTAACGGTATCTAATCCCACATGAATCAGAATCTCTGCACCGCAATCCGCTGTCAGGCTCACTGCATGAAGCGTGTCAAATACCATACCCACTTCTCCGTCAGCCGGAGCGTAAATCTTACCCTCAGAAGGAATCACCGCCACTCCGTCTCCCAGCATTCCTTCACTGAATGTCGGGTCACTGACCTGTGACAGAGGAACTGCCTTTCCCTTTGCCGGTGATCCCACCAGATACTCCGTCGTTTTCTTCTTCAAAAAACCAAACATCTCTTTTTCCTCCTATTCTTCTGCATCTACTGCCATTGTTACTCTACGGATATGAATTGCGAGATACATCATCTCTTCTCCCGAAATCTTACTGCCTGTTTTTTCCTCTATATATTCTGCAATCTTCTTGCTGCAAATATACTCTCTTTTATACTTGGACTGTACCATCTCCGCCAGTTCCTCTTCCTCATCCGAAAGCAGTTCCTTACGGTAAACTCTTTGAAGCAAAAACTTCACATGGGTTACAAAGCGTTCATAATGCAGGGATTCCTCGTCAAATTCAATATCCAGTTCTTTCCTTGCGATTGACAGAATTTCCTTCATCAGGTTCGGGAAATTTAATGCATCCCTGATATCTGTACCATACTCTGCATTTACAAAATGCAGCGCAATAAACCCCGCTTCATCCTGAGGAAGATTGATGCCAAGCTCCTTTTCGACCAACTGAAGACCATACTGTCCAAGTCTGTACTCCTGAGGATAAAAACGTTTAATCTCCCAGAGCAATGCATTTTCCGGCTGAATCCCCATCTTTAGCCGCTCAATCGCAAAATTGATATGATCAGTCAGCGTCACATAAATACTTTGATTCAGTCTCAGCTTCAATTCACTCTCCGCATAGGAGATAATATCATGGGAAATACGGGCATGTTCCAAAGGCATGTTCGCCAGCAGTTCTGTGAACTGCTCTGCCAGCGTCTGACTTTTAATCCGGAAAACCTTCTCTATCTTCTTTTCAGGAATCAGATTTCCAATCTTACTCCCGAAGCCGATTCCGCGCCCCATTACAACAACCTCTGTCCCTGTATTATCAAATGCAGATACAATGTTATTGTTAATGATTTTATCAATTACCATATATCTCTCTTCATCCCATTTTTGTTTTTACCAACAGCAAGTCTTTTTATTACTCTGTATGGGTAACAGTTCAGCCATAACAGCTCGAATTGGCGGTTGTTTCACCGCCTATACGCTGCTATGCAGCGCAAATTCTCGCTTATGGCAGAACGCCATATACAAATCCTACAAAAACGTCTTGTTGTAAGCAAGCTTACCAATTCGTTTTTGTAGATTTGTGCATGGCTGAACTGTTACCAAAAATTTTCATTTTAAAAAGAAAACCAGCCTTTATAAGCCGGACACTCCCTGCTTATAAAAACTGGTTTTGCCTGCTGTGCAGTAACAATCCATCAATTTATAATTTCTATGTTTACTATAACAAATTCCACAACAGAAGTCAATCTTAGTTTTTATTTTTTGTTTATATTTTTTATATTTTCTTTATAACTTTAGTGAGTCAAAGTGTTTTCCTACTGTTTCTGACCATTTACAAAAACTGCTTTCACATTCATTTCTTCATCCAGAAGCACCAAATCTGCAGCCTTCCCCGGTGTAATACTTCCACAGGTATCATAGATTCCGATTTCCTTTGCCGGATTCACAGTTGCACAGGCAATGGCATCTTCAAACGGAATCTCCATTTCCTTAACGGCTACTCTCAGACACCCCATCAGATCTGTTGCAGAACCCGCAATTGTACCGTCTGCCAGTGTTGCTTTCGGTCCCTTGACAAACACATCCTGTCCGCCCAGTGTATACTGTCCATCTGTCAGTCCTGTTGCACGCATACTGTCGCTGATTAAAATAACACGGTCTGCGCCGAACATTTCAAAAGTTGCACGGACAACGGACGGATGAATGTGTACACCATCGCAAATCAATTCCACATGGCAATGCCCTGCATCTCTTGCCGCACCAATGACGCCCGGATCTCTATGATTCAGCGGCGGCATTGCATTATACAGATGAGTCACGTGGCTTGCACCGCGGTTCAGGGCTTCTGACGCTGTATCATAATCCGCAGTTGTATGTGCAATAGACACAACCACCTCATCCCTGACTGCATCGATGAATTCCATTGCCCCGTCCTCTTCCGGTGCAATATCCACCAGTTTGATCAGTCCATTTGCTTCCTTCTGGAATGCACGGAATAACTCCACATCACATGGACGGATATGCGTTGCCGCCTGAGCTCCTTTCTTCTTAGCGCTGATGAAAGGACCTTCCATATTGATGCCGGCAAGCTTCGCCCCTTTTCGGGATTCATATGCCCCTCCGTTTGCCATAATCCGATGCAGCTCCTCTTCCCCCAGAGTCATAGTTGCCGGACACATAGACGTAACGCCCACAGACGCCTCGTATTCTGCCATATGTGCAATGGCTTCCGGTGCAGCGTCACAGAAGTCTTCTCCCACACAGCCGTGGAAATGAATATCTACCAATCCCGGAATGGCAAAACAGCCTTCACCGTCAATTACTTCTTCTGCCTCCCCGGAAATATTTCTTCCGACAGTAGAAAATTTACCATCTTTCACTTCAATCGCACCTTCTGTGAAACATTTGTCTTCGCCAAAAATCTGCACATTTTTTATAATCATAATTCTGCTCCTTTTTATTTTGGAAGCTTAGAAGCTGCTGCCTCGTCTACTACAACAGTAACATCTTGATGGAACTGCAAGATAGAAGCCGGAACTTCCGGTGTTACTTCTCCGTAAAATGCTTTTGCAACAATATCAGCCTTATCTTCACCACTAACGACAACAAGAATCTTCTTCGCTTTCATAATTGTTCCAATACCCATAGTATATGCCTGTTTCGGCACATCATCCGCAGAGGCAAAAAATCTTTTATTTGCTTCGATGGTGCTTTCTGTCAGGTCTACACAATGTGTCTCCTTGTCAAATGCGGCAGCCGGCTCATTGAATCCGATATGTCCGTTGTGTCCCAGACCGAGAAGCTGCAGATCCACTCCTCCATAAGAAGCAATCAAATCTTCATAACGTCTGCACTCTTTATCTGCATCCTGCTCTGTTCCGTCCGGTACATTTGTATTTGCCGGATCAATATTGACACGGTCAAACAAATGCTCGTGCATAAAATAATAATAACTCTGGTCATGAGAATGATCCAGTCCGCGGTACTCATCCAGGTTAACAGAAGATACCCTGGAGAAGTCCAAGTCTCCCTTTTCGTACCATTCTACTAACTGGTCATAAGTGCCAATCGGAGAAGATCCTGTTGCCAGTCCAAGCACACAGTCCGGCTTTGTGATAATCTGGGCGGAAATGATATTAGCCGCCTTTCTGCTCATTTCTTTGTAATCCTTCGCTACGATAATTCTCATCTCTTTCTACCTCCCGCAAAAATCTTTATGATGTTAAGCAACAATTCGGTTACTGATATAAGGATACCGCTTTCCCCGTAAAATTGTCAAGATTGATATTTCCTCCTTTGTGCAACTCAGTTACAGTTCACACGGCATCTTGCACTGCGCTGCAAGGTGTCCGGCCAATGAAGTGATGACAGCGATATATCCAGCCCCTCGCCGAAGGCGACTTAAAATGGGCTGGATACGGTTACTGGAACACCCGAAGGGTGTGAACAGTAACCCACAGACCAGACATTAATCTCAATACGGCAGTCAGCTAATGGCTCCCGGTTCACCTCTAAACGGTAGTCAATCTCGATACTAATGCGGTTTTCTTCTTCTTCCATCTCGATCGCTCTCGTATCCATAGCAATCTTTATCTCTCCAAACGGAGTCTGATAAGCAGCCGGATGTATTTTCCCTGTTTCAAACATCATGCAGACACTCAGCGAACCGCTTTTACGAATCTCCACATGCTTATCATCATATATTTTCAACTGGTTTTTTGTAATTTCTCCATTCTCACCGATTTCCTCATAGAGAATGTATTGCTTATTGTTCTTATAGTAATACGCCCCCGGCACAATCAGTTCAATTGCTTCATCCACGTCCGTAATATTCTCCCCCGGGCTCTGATGCACACCAGAAATACGGACTAATACATCTTTTGTCATTTTCAATATTCCTCAATATTTACAACATTTGTCTCCGGTACGTCAAATGGCATGACTGTATTGGCAAAACTGCGGAACTTCTCTGCCGCATCACTGACAAAGAATTCATACTGGCTGACTCTGCCGCCGGTTCCGTCGTTTTCCATGTCTCGCTCTTTCAACAGCTTCTGCACATCCATTGCGGTCTCATATGCCGGATTCACAATCTGAATCTTCTCCCCCATGTAGGCACGGATCTTGGAGCGCAGCAGCGGATAATGTGTACACCCCAGGATCATAGCATCAATATCTGTCTTCTTCATAGAATCCAGATAATGATCGATAATCTCCTGTGTCACATGATGTTCCTTAAACCCCTCTTCTACCAGCGGTACAAACAACGGACATGCCTTTTCCAACACCTCGACCGCCGGATTCATACTCTGGATCACCTTTGTATACATCCCGCTCTGTACAGTAGCTTCTGTTCCGACAACTCCGATCTTTCCCTTATCTGTTGCCTCAACTGCAGCTCTTGCCCCCGGAATAACTACCCCGAGAACCGGCACATCAAACTCATCCTGAACTGCTTCCAGAGCAAGTGCACTGGCTGTATTACAGGCAATGACAATTGCTTTGACCTGCTTTGTTTTCAGGAAACGGATAATCTGCTCCGAAAAACGGATAATTGTCTTTCGGGATTTGCTCCCGTATGGAACACGTGCTGTATCCCCAAAATATACGATATTCTCATTTGGCAGATGCCGTACCATCTCCCGCACAACCGTCAGTCCTCCGACTCCTGAGTCAAACACACCGATGGGGGCTGTTTTTTTACACTCCATACTTCTGTTTCCTTTCTATAACTTTATCGGACAAAGTCCGTTTATTACGCAATAAGCGTCTGCAATTTACAGACGCTTACTCTTTTGCCATGATTCCATTTCACCATATCACAGTTCACATACAAGAGCTTCTTACAATGCAAGAAGTTTAGCAATCTCGTACTGATGCGCAGGAATTTTCTTCTTCATAGACAAAGCCTCATTAATATCAAAGTCAACATACGCCCCATGCTGATATCCAACAACACGGTTGCTCTTTCCTGCAAGCAGTAATTCCACTGCCATTGCCCCCATTGTGGACGCATATACACGGTCCTTACATGTCGGACTCCCGCCGCGCTGCATATGCCCGATAATAGATGCTCTTGTTTCAATTCCGGTTGCCTCTTCAATTCTCTTTGCCATATTAATAGAATCACCGATACCCTCTGCATTGATGATAATATAATTCTTCTTGCCGCGCTTTTTATTTTCCAGAATATCCTCAATCAGTTCTTCCTCATTATAATTACGTTCCTCCGGCATAAGAATACACTCTGCTCCGTTGGCAATACCGCACCACAGCGCCAGGTATCCCGCATCACGGCCCATAACCTCAATGATACTGCATCTCTCATGAGAGGTCGATGTGTCACGGATCTTGTCAATAGCTTCCATCGCTGTATTTACCGCTGTATCAAATCCAATTGTATAATCTGTACATGCGATATCTAAATCAATCGTTCCCGGAAGACCAATTGTCTTTACCCCCAGATTAGCCAGTCTCTGAGCACCTGCAAAAGATCCGTCACCTCCAATGACAACCAGACCATCAATCCCGTATTTCTTACAGATAGCAGCAGCCTTCTGCTGTCCCTCTTCTGTACGCATTGCCTGACAGCGGGCAGTTTGAAGAATCGTGCCCCCGCGCTGGATCGTATCGGACACATCACGGGCGGATAAGTCAATGATTTCCTCTTTTAAAAGACCATGATATCCTCTTCTGATCCCGCGGACCTTCAGCCCTTTTGCGAGTGCTGTCCTTACAACGGCACGAATTGCCGCATTCATTCCCGGTGCGTCTCCTCCGCTTGTCAATACACCAATCGTGCGGATTCTGTCTTCAATTTCATCGAGCCTTACTTTTTTGTTTGCTTCTGCCATCTCATTACCGCCTTTCTCCATAAATAATCTCTTTGTAAAAATGATTTTTTGCTTTTTAAATTTTGCATTTACTATGTCTTTTTTTTAACACTTCGGATTTATTCTATAACATTTATATCCGGTTTTCAATAGTCTTTTCAACTACTTTTACTCTCTTTTCCCCAAAATGATTCATTAATCTGCTCAAAATCTGAGGATTGATTTGAATATTTTTGTTGGGCGGAAGACGCTTTACCGCACGTTCTGCCTGGCAATAAATGACAATCTCATCGTCTCCCTCCGAATCCGCCAGATAGCCGAACACAATCTGCTCATTTTCCAGATAAACGGCTTTGTCCGGAAACTGAATCCACAGTTCCTTCTTCGTCTGTTCAAAAGGAATAATCTTTTCACAGATCAGCTTGCTGGCTTTCTCGTCTTCCTCCGATACACGTCCTTTGACAAAGACCTTATTATCTATTTCCAAATACGCTCTGTTTTTCTCATAATCCCGCGGAAACACCACCACTTCCACTGTTCCCAGCAGGTCTTCCACTGTAATAAACGCCATCATCTGATTAGTTTTCGTTGCCTTTATAGTCCGGTCTGTTATCATACCTCCCACGATTTCTTTCGCTCCGTCATGTACCTTTGTCCGTCCGGTTTCTTCATCCGGCTGGAAATCTGCCGTTGTGGCAGAGATACATTTGCGCCACTTTTCTTCATATTCTTCCAATGGATGACCGCTGATATATATGCCGAGCACTTCCTTTTCAAATCCCAGCTTGTTCTCTTTGGAATACTCTCCTACATCCGGCAGCTTAATTTCAAACTCACTCTTCTGCTCGTCATCTACCATATCAAACAAGGTCATTTGTCCGGTCATGGCGTACTTTCTCTCCTGATTGACATGTTCTACGATCTGGAGATAAATTGCCATAAACTGCTTTCTTGTTCCGCCCAGACAATCCAGTGCGCCGGACTTGATAAAGTTCTCGATCGTGCGTTTATTTATCACATCTTTTGTCAGCATGCGGGTGATGAAGTCCTCCAGATTCTTAAAAGGACCATATTCCTCCCGGTCTTCTGTAATAGCTCCGATCACCGGACGTCCGATACTCTTGATCGCTGCCAGTCCATAACGGATATTCCCCTCATCAACAGAGAAATCTGCCACACCGCGATTGATATCCGGCGGCAGAATCTGTATATTCATCTGCCGGCAGGCATAGATATATTCTGCCACCTTTGACGGATTTTCAATGACTGACGTCATCAGCGCCGCCATGAACTCCACCGGATAATAATATTTCAAAAATGCCGTCTGATATGCGACCACCGCATACGCCGCTGCGTGAGACTTGTTAAATGCATATTTGGCGAAATCAATCATTTCATCATAAATCTTATTCGCCGTTGCCTCGCTGATCCCGTTCTTCACACACCCCGGCACGCCGTGTTCCTCATCACCATAGACGAAAATCTGGCGCTCCTTTTTCATGACGTCCACTTTCTTCTTAGACATGGCACGCCGCAGCAGATCACTCCGTCCCAGCGTATAACCCGCCAGATCCCGCACGATCTGCATTACCTGCTCCTGATACACGATACATCCATATGTTGGCGCCAAAATAGGCTCCAGCTGCGGGCAGTCGTAAGTAATCGAATTTGCGTCATTCTTTCCCTTGATATACTGCGGAATGAAATCCATCGGACCAGGACGGTAAAGAGAAATACCCGCAATAATATCCTCCAGGCTGTGGGGTTTCAGCTCCTTCATAAAACTCTTCATTCCCGCACTCTCAATCTGGAAGATACCGTCTGTCCTGCCGGTTCCGATATAATCCAGAACAGCCTTATCATTGTAATCGATCTTGTCCATTTCAAAATCCGACGTACGCTTTGTCACCATCTCAGCCGCATTTTGTATTACGGTCAGCGTACGCAGACCCAGAAAATCCATCTTCAAAAGGCCCAGTTCTTCCAACGTCGTCATTGTAAACTGAGTTGTAATAGAACCATCTGACGCACGGGATAAAGGCACATATTCATCTGCCGATTTCTGACTGATCACAACTCCCGCTGCATGCATAGAACTGTGGCGCGGCAATCCCTCCAGACGCTTGGACATGTCGATCAGGTACTTTACCTGTTCATCATTTTCATATGTTTTGCGCATTTCCGGATTCATCTTCAATGCTTTGTCAATGGTAATGTTCAGTTCCTGCGGGATCATTTTCGCAATGGAGTCTACAAATGCATACGGCATATCCATAACACGTCCCACATCCCGGATTACTCCCCGGGCAGCCAACGTACCAAACGTGACAATCTGTACCACCCGGTCCTTGCCGTATTTACGCACAACATAGTCAATCACTTCCTGCCGCCTCTCAAAGCAGAAATCCACGTCAATATCCGGCATGGTCACACGTTCCGGATTCAGGAAACGCTCAAACAGAAGCTGATAACGGATGGGATCAATATCTGTAATCTCCAGACAATAGGACACAATACTTCCCGCCGCGGAACCTCTTCCCGGTCCGACCGCAATGCCATGCGTTTTGGCATAATTGATAAAGTCCCACACAATGAGAAAATAGTCCACATACCCCATGTTGTGGATCGTATCCAGCTCATATGTCAGCCGCTCTTTTAATGACTGATCTGGATTGCCGTAACGTTTATCCAGTCCTTCAAAGCACAATTTATTCAGATATTCCCATGAAGTCATGCCGTCCGGCACCTCATATTTTGGGAGCTTCGTCACACCAAATTCAATCTCCACGTTACAACGGTCGGCAATCCTCTGGGTATTATCTAAGGCCTGTAATGCATATGGAAACAGTCGTGCCATTTCCTCCGGAGATTTTACATAATACTGTCCGCCCTCATAACGCATCCGGTTCTCATCCGCCAGTTTCTTTCCCGTCTGGATACAGAGCAAAATATCGTGAGGCTTCTCATCTTCCGCATATGTGTAATGCACGTCGTTGGTAGCCGCCAGCTCAATCCCCAGCTCGTCTGACATTTGCAGCAGCTTCTGGTTGACCAGCGCCTGCTCCGGGATCCCATGATCCTGTAATTCCAGAAAATAATTCCCTTCCCCAAAAATGTCCCTGTACTCCAATGCTGACTTTTTGGCTTCCTCATAGAGTCCCTTTGTCAGATACCGCTGCACTTCTCCCGCCAGACAGGCGCTGAGCGCAATGATGCCTTCACTGTACTCCCGAAGCACCTGCTTGTCTACACGGGGTTTGTAATAATAGCCTTCCACAAAACCCTTTGAAACAATCTTCATCAAATTGGCATAACCTGTGTTATTCTCCGCAAGAAGAACCAGATGGTAATATCGGTCCTCGCCGCCGCTTATCTCCCTGTCGAACCGGGAATTTGGCGCTACATAGACCTCACATCCGAGAATCGGTTTGATGCCTGCTGCTTTCGCCGCACGGTAAAAGTCAATGACTCCATACATTGCCCCGTGGTCTGTAATCGCCGCGCTGTTCATGCCAAGTTCTTTCACCCGGTCTACATATTCTTTTATCTTGTTCGATCCATCCAGAAGACTATATTCCGTATGGACGTGTAAATGTGCAAAATTCATGTTATTCCTCATTTTCTGATGCCTTGATATTATATTCAAATTCTATAACTAATAATCAGTTTACTGTTCACAACTATGGTGTCCACAGCAGCATTTCTATTTGTATTGTTTTTCTATTTTAACATATCAGGTTGGATGGTAAAATACAATCTGGCATATTTCACAAAAAACGTCTTGTTATAAGCAAGCTTACCAATCCGCTTTTGTAGATTTGTGCATGGCTGAACTGTTACAAAATATTTAAGAGACGAACAGCATATATGTTGTCCGCCCCTTTTCTTAAAATTCCTTTATTCAAATTTTTCCAATTTTCCCATATAGTTCCGACAGTCTCGGATAGATCTGCTTATAAATCTCTTCATATAATTTCCGGTACACTGCATGCTGTTTTTTATCCGGTTGAAACACATCTTTCTTATGCACCATATGCCGCAGCGCTTCTTTATAATTTTTAAATACTCCCAGCGTTACAAATGCCGGAATCGCACTTCCGATTCCCGACACTTCATAAGTCTGTGTCCTGACCACCGGAATGCCGAACATATCTGCCGTAATCTGGCAGATTTCGCTGCTCTGCGCACCTCCGCCGCCCACACGGATTTCTTCAAACCGGAATCCGCCCCGCTTTTCCATATGGCGCATCCCATCCATCAACGCAAAATTGATTCCTTCAATGATAGCACGATATAGATGGATTCTTGTATGTATATCAGAAAGTCCGATGACCGCTCCCTTTGCCTCCGGCATAGTCAGATTCGGGGTAAAATACGGCTGCAGCACAAGTCCGTTACACCCCGCCGGAACCTCTTTGAGTCTTTTATTCAGAATTTCTTCTGCGGAAACTTTCAATTCAAGTGCTTCCGTAACTTCCTTCTGCGCAAACTCCTTCTTAAACCAGGATATCAGCCAGTATCCACGGAAAATTTCCACCTCCGGTGTGTAATGTCCCGGAAGGATAGAATCGTACGGTGGAATAAAACTCTCCGGTTCCAGATAATCCCTGGTGGTAAATGTAATCGTTGCAGTTGTTCCAAAACTGATCGCTGCTCTTTTTTTGTTGACACAGCCGAGTCCGAGAATTTCACATGCTTTATCTGTACCGGTAGCAATTAGTTTTAAATCTGCGGAAAGTCCCAGATCCTCCGCTGCCTTTTCTGTCAGATTGCCAATCAAATCTCCCGGTTCAACAAGTTCGCACATCATTCCATTTGGGATGTCAAATACCGGACGGACCAGATCGTAACTCTTCTTCCAACGCCTGTTTTTAAAATCATAGGGTACATATCCCACAATAGAAGCCGTAGAGTCTCTCATATTTCCTGTCAGTTTATAATTCAGATATGTTCCCAGCAAAACATATTTCTTCGTATTGCTCCAAATCTCCGGTTCATTTTCCCTGATCCAGTTACAGTGAGATTTTTGATACTGGAGCCGCAGTGTTCTGGTCATTCCCGCCGCTTTTACTGCGGCGGCCGCCCATTTCTTTAATCTCGGGCTTTTCCTGGCTCTTCTCTGGTCCAGCCACAGAATCGCCGGACGTAAGGGCTGCCCGTCTCTTCCCAGACACACGCTCGTACACCGGATTGTCGTCAAAGTCACGGCTTCGATCTGCCCAAACTGCTCCGGGAAGCTTTCCTTCAGCTGCCTTGACACACGGCACATATTGTGATAATAGAAATCCGGATCCTGTTCTGCCCATCCCGACTGCCTGGAAATATATGCCGGATGATGGCCTTTCTGGGCCTTGGCGATAATCCGCCCTTCTGATGATATGAGAAGCGCTCTCGTACTCTGTGTCCCTATATCAAAAGCAAGGATAATATGTGTTTGTCCCACATCAGTCACCTCCCTTTGCAAATCAACATCAGTATGCCGCACTCTTTTCACTACTCATAATGACGGACTTCTTCATCCAGCTGATATTTCTTTTCTTCCTCCATATCCAATCCCAGCGTTCCTCCCGGATTCATCAGATATTCCTTATCAAAGTAGTCCTTCAACACCTTAAACACACCGTATTCTGTATGTCCCAGACTTCCTTCCAGCCAAGGCGCAAACATTTTGCCGATGCCATGATGATGACTGATTGCCGCGCCGGATTTCTGGATTGCGTCCAGAATTGTCGTATGGTATGCACGGAAATTATCCGCTCCGCTCATTTTCGTGATGAAAATAAAATACAAGTTCGCCCCTTGTGGGTAGCAATGGGACATATGTGTTGTCACAATGGTATTCGGCAGTGCATGGCAGACCTTTCGTACTTCTCTGTGTACCTTTGCCATATTCGACCAGTTTACAGTACATTCCAGCGTATCTGTGACAACTCCGAAATCCATCAATGTATCTCTCAGATATGGATCGTTGAATCTCCCCTTTTCCCAGCTCTTCGTTACATAAGAGGTCAGACTCATGCCATGATATTTGCGGGCGATCCTTCTAATGTTGGCTGCAACATTTTTTGAATACCCTTTTCCTCCATCCGTAAATCCAAGGAACAGACAGCGCTGCATATCTTTAAATCCCCGGATATCCAATAGCTTCCAAAGCGGCGTATCATCGACATTGTAAAGTCTCAGCATCAGGTTTGTTTCTTCTGAATCGGAAAGGCGGAATACAGAAGAGAATCCGGCTTCACACTGCATCATCTCGCGTGCTGCAGCCATAGCAGTCTTCCAGTCTGTAAAAATGTAGGAAAAACGCTTCCGGTTCTCCGGCATATAACGGAACACCTTCAACGTTACTTCGGTAAGCACCCCAAAGGTTCCCTCACTTCCCATCATGATCTGATTCAGATTCGGACCGGTTGCCTCTCTGGGATAATGGCTGGTCTGCACATTTCCAATCGGTGTCGCATATTTCTGGGACAATACAATATCCGTAATACAGCCATAATAGGTACTGTTCTGTCCGGCGCCCCTTGTTACGACCCAGCCGCCTACGCTGCTGTACTCAAATGACTGTGGAAAATGTCCGCATGTGTATGCCCGTTTTGCGCCAAAAAGCTGCTGCGCATTGTTCAGGGCTTTCTCCAGCCTCGGACCTGACATTCCCGCCTGAACGGTAATCGTCTGATCTTTCTCATTGAAAGAAACGATATGGTTGAACCGAAGTCTCATATCCAGCGAAATACCACTCTTTACAGGCTCTACTCCCATAGTCACACTGCTGCCGCCGCCATATACATAAAGCGGAATCTTCTCCCTTGTACAGTAGGCAACAATTTCTTCCACTTCTTTTGTCTTTGCCGGGTATACAACAGCATCCGGCAGACAGTCCATCCGTTTTTCACGAAGACGCATAGCGTCATAAGCGGTCTTTCCATAAGCAACAGATACCCTTGCATAATCATCGGTACGCACATATTCCGCTCCTACGATTTCTTTTAATGCTTCAATATGTTTTTCATCGAGATTAACCGGGCAATTCTCCAGTCTGACCGCCTCCATACCGATACTGCCGTCATAATGACTGAAATCCTCATCAGTCATCTGAAACTTCTCTTTCATCATCTTATACAGAGATTCCTTCGGATACTTCACAAAATCTGGATCTCCCCATCTGAAAATGGAACGCCAGCTGTCTGCGGGCGCTGCCGTCTTTACCCATGACGGCTCAAATCCTTTGTACGGTTTACTCATCACACGTCCTCCTTTATATTCTGCTACTCTTATACTGCACTTTTACCCTCCGCCTGCAGCAGAGATTGTTTTTCATCCAGATATTCCTTCAGGCAGTTACTTGTCACAATCACATCTGCGTCCAGTCCCAGCACATTCGGAATCAATACATCATCCCGTCCTATATTCTTCCTGACTGTAATATGATTGATTATGTCCATAATTTCAAATATTTTTTCCTTCGGCACTTCTTCTGAAACCCTCACCGGGAGTACCGGTATCTCTTTCCATGCAGTCCGCACTGTAGTTGAAAATGTACGCTTCGGGCAAGTCATTTCATCCTCGGCGAATTGCTGCCCTCTCGAACATTGATTTCCTTCTGCGATCCAACGGTTTTCTTTCCATTCCACTGTCATATGACAACTGTTCGGACAGGTGATGCACACCAGTTCTTTCATGCTCCCACCTCCCTCAGTTCAAACACGATCGGCTCCCGGATCTCTTCTGTTTTTAAGAGATCTACAATAATCCTCTCCATTTCCGGAGGCCGTACTGCCGAAAATGTCTTCTTTTGAATAACCCGGCTTCCGGTCTTGACCACCAGTTCACTCCTTCCCAAGGTTCGTTTGCACCGAAAGTAAAATGTAACCTTCCCGCGGACGTCCTCCTGACGCACACACTGCGGCACTACATATGCCGCCTCCCCTTCTGCTTCTGCCGGAATCTGAGCGACCCCAACGCTCTGTATCTTTGCATATCTCGCCGCCGACGCTCCTGCAAGTTCTCCGCTTTCCGATACATAATCTACAAGGTCATTGACATGGAATGCATTGCCGCAGGAAAATACCCCGGGTATGCTGGTCATTGCAGACGAATCACAGACCGGTCCTTTTGTCTTTGGATCTATGTGCACTTGTAAATTCTCTGCAATTTCATTTTCCGGGATCAGTCCCACAGATAAGATCAATGTGTCACAATCTATTCTTTGCTCTGTTCCTGCAACTGGCTGCATCTGTTCATCTACCTTACAGATTTCCACTCCTTCCAGACGTTTCTCTCCGAATACTCTGGTCACTGTTTCCGAGAGATAGAGTGGAATCTGAAAATCATCCAGACATTGCACCATATTCCGTGTAAGTCCTGACGGCTCCGGTTTCACCTCATATACCCCAAGCACATCTGCACCTTCCAGCTTCAGCCTTCTTGCCATGATCAGTCCGATGTCTCCACTTCCCAGAATCACGCACCGTTTTCCCGGCATTTCCCCCTGTAGATTTGTAAAATGCTGCGCCGTTCCAGCTGTATAGATACCTGCTGGTCTTGTTCCATGAATGGATACCTGTCTTGCCGTCCGCTCCCGGCATCCTGTTGCAAGAACCAGCGTCCTTGTCTGTAATTCGGACACACCTTCTCTGCTGACCATCCATACGGAAAATCCTTCCGGATTTTTTTTTATTTTAGTAACGAATGTCCAAAGCCCTACCGGAATCTGTAACTCTTTGACCTCTTCGATAAACCGCTCTGCATACTCCGGTCCAGATAGCTTCTTTTTAAAACGCATCAGCCCGAATCCATCATGAATACATTGTTTCAGTATTCCTCCCAGACTTCCTTCTCTTTCCAGAAGAAGAACATCCGCGCCCGCCTTCTTTGCCGAGACTGCTGCCGCAAGTCCCGCCGGACCGCCTCCGATCACAACTACATCATATGTCATCTACATCACCCGCCTTTGTCTTGCCAAATAAAATGTAGCTATCCTCACCGCTCTTTGTTATTTCTTCTGGCGGCATACCTGTCACTTCGCTGATGATCTTCGTCACAAGCGGCATACAGAAGCCGCCCTGACAGCGCCCCATCCCCGGACGTACTCTCTTCTTCACTCCATCAACTGTATAAACCGGAAGCGGAGAGTTCAATGCATCGATGATCTCTCCCTTGCTGATTTCTTCACACCGGCAGACAATCACTCCATATTCAGGATTTTTCCGTATCATTTCATTCCGCTTCTCCAACGGCAGCTCCCGAAGTCTCGGAATCCCCCTTCTGCGCGGATTGTAGTTTTCATTTTCCGCAACAGGCTGCCGGCTGGCAAGCATTGCAGCCGCCATGCGCGCCACATCCATTGCAACTGCCGGCGCTGTTGTCAATCCCGGTGACTGGATCCCTGCACAATGAATCAGATTCTTTGTTTTTCTTCCCTGTTCAATTACAAAATCCTCTTCAAATGTAGGCGCTCTCACTCCAGTAAAATATGTGATAATATCCTGTTCTGACAACTCTTTGACTGTTCCTCGCTGTTTCTGAAAGTTATGTTCAATACTGGTCTTCTCTGTCGCAAAATTCTCTTTCTCATACGTTTCTATTGCATCCGGACCAACAAGAAGATTGTCATGTGCTGTGTGTACAATCCCTCCTCCCTTTGTGTGTTCCGCTGTCTTTTTCAGCGTTTTCCACGAAGCAATTCCGCCCATCAGCCTTCCCACTTTTTTATCTAAAATGGCATTGGTTCCCCGTCTCGGATGGATTGAGTAGAACCGGTCACCCGCCATCTTCGCCACATCCTCCGCAAATGTTCCGGCTGCGTTGATCACCAATTTGGGATAGATACGACCTCTGTTTGTAAGCACACTTTTAATCTGCCCTTTCTCTATTTCCATTGAAAGAACTGCCGTATCCAATGCCACCTCGGCGCCGTTGTGCACCGCATTTTCCGCATAGGCGATTGTAAGCCCGTAAGGACACACACTGCCGGCGCTGCTGTTATAAATCGCAAATTTGATATCTTTATTCAAATGTGGTTCCCGCTTTCTAAGCGCCTTTGCCGAAATAACCCTCGTATCGCTGACTCCGCATATATGTTTTCTCTGCCATGCATAGAGACATGCCGGAAGCAGTTCTCCCCAGTGCATCATTCCTACATACTGACCGCATCGCTTAAACGGTACATCCAATTCCCTGCAGATTCTTCCATACATCCGGTTTCCCCGAATGACATACTGCTGCTTCAAAGTTCCCTTTCCAAGATCGATGCCCGGATGTACTTCTCCATCGTTTCGTCCCGAGGCATGCATTGCAACATCTGACTCTTTCTCCACAAGAAGCACTTCCAGCTTCCACTTCATCAGCTCTCTTGCAATACTTGCCCCCGATATTCCCCCGCCAATAATCAGCACGTCCGGTCTCCTGCGGTCCAATGCCTGATCCTGAATCTTTGGCAGCCTCATCTTCGGAAGCTCTGTTCCCTCCAGTTTAAGGTCATTAACGACATGATACCGCCGCTTTTTATCAACACATATCGCACAGGCATTCACAATATCTTCCCAACTGTTCATAGTGCCTGTCAGCACTACATTTCCTTCCTTTTCCTCTACATGAATGTGATTTCCATATATCTTTTGGATCCGTTTTTCAAGCTTCTTACAATCCACTGATATCCCTTCTTTCAGGAGTCGGTCGTTTGTACGACTATATATTTATATAGTATCACATCCTTGTGTAATGTCAACAGCATTCCTCCGCTTCTCCATCACATACAAGACATGTATTAAGTCGCAAATGCACACTTTTTCTGCATGTAGACATTTCAGCTAAAACAGGGTAAAATAAAACCACGATTATTTACAAAGAGGTGACACTATGGCGGCGCCGCGCAAAGACAATGTCCGCAGTCTGATCATTGATTCCGCGGAAGAACTTTTAACCCAAAAACCATTTTCCGAAATATCCCTTTCCGAGCTTTCTGTCCAGGCAGGCATCTCTAAGGGAACACTTTATTATCATTTTAAAAATAAGAATGAGATTTTATTTGCAATTACAGACAGGTATTTAGATACCCAGTGGCAAGAATTGTGTGAATGGACAGAGAATGCCGACAAAGATACTTCCTTGCACCGGCTTGTCAAATATATTTTGGAACGTGATGTATCCGGAGTGAAACTCCGCCTTCCGCTTTTTTATGATGCAATGATCGGAAATGAAGAGATTCGTACTCATTTGGTCAAACGCTACAAATGCTTTGCCGAACTTATCGCTGCAAAGATCAGTGAACGTACAAACAAAGTATCCGGCGGATATTTTGCATGGCTTCTGCTTCTGATGTCTGATGGACTCTCTATCCATCAGACAATCGGTAATTCACATCTGGATACAGATGCGTTTATCAGGCAGACCGCCGAATACATTGAAAGTTTCTTCCCAGGAGAAGAATAAAAAGCAAACAAAGCTTTTCATTGTAGCAGTGCAGCCGGAAGGCTGGACTGTTACATTTATTAACTATTTTTTATCCGGCTCTCCTTCTGGAAAGATAATCTTAAATACAAAGAAAAAGATCACCATAGATACACCGCCTGTAATAAATGTTACGAGCAGGTTATATACTGCCGGCGGTACATATGCAGACGCAATCGGCATCCACAGATTGTTAAATCCGTTGCAGATCAAAGAAATCACAATCCATGCGATAAAATACCACATTGCCTGATAGACCGGATTTCCTTTGCTTTTAAACGTAATATTTCTCTGGAGAGGGAAATTGATGCACTGAGCCAGAAATGAACCCACTTCATAACTGATAAAATATCCCAGTCCGCCGCCGATCACCACAGCGCCCGAAGCATCTCTCAATACATTATATCCAAGCAGGCTCCATGTAAAATCAACTCCCAGAATACGCATTTCTTTCTGCGGCCACATGAACTCCGTTCCTGCTAATTCCATGCCGAGCATCCCCGGCATAAATGTGAACACCAGATACTGGAATACTGTCACACCCATGCTGAATACGAAAAAGTAAAAAATCTGGTAAACCCATTTTGAAAGCTTCTGATGGTTCTCCTCAAATGCCTTCCACGTTGTCATCCATTTTTCTTTCATTCCGTCCTCCCCGCTTTATTTCCCTGTCAACTTCGCCTCGTAGACTTTGTTCGCCTTACGATTGGCAAAAAATCCGCCGATTATTTGTTTCATTCCTTTGAAAAAATGACCGTTCACGACCGTTACCATTCCTTGCACCATGTCCATACTGACCATACCGCCTGTCATTTTAGCAATTCCCCGAAACGGCATATTGTAGATAAACAGAATATTCAGATCCGGTTTTCCCTTTTCTTCGCTTTTCTTCTTCATAGAAGTAAGACGGTTATAAATGAATCTGGCAAGTCCGCTCTTTGCATAATACATCTGACAGATTGCATCGTTAACTCCCAAATCTCCGCTCCATTTACCGGATGGAATCGGATGTCCAAGCAATTCCCCAAATTCATCATCCGATATCTGCTGTACAATTCCAGTATAATAGTATGGCAGTTTTGCCGGATTATACGGATATTCAATTGTTGATCCGGCAATCCCAATTTCGCCTTCCAGACGTATATCCATTACACTGGCTCCCAGCATTATATGATAAGTCCCCATCTCGGTTTCCCAATGATGGGTTTTTACATTCCAGTAACGGAAAGTCTTGTCATCAAAGTTCAGTCTTACTTCCCTGCGTTCCCCTGCCTTTAAGAATACTTTTGCAAATCCTTTTAATTCTTTTTCAGGCCGGAAGACTATGGCATTTGGCAGCCCCACATACATCTGCACAACTTCTGCGCCGTCCCGCTCTCCGGTATTAGCCAGAGTAAATGTAACTCCGTCTCTGTCCACTTTTAAATCCGAATATTCAAAGGTTGTGTAAGACAAACCGAATCCAAATGGATACCGTACTCTCACCTTACTTGTATCATAATACCGGTAACCGATGTAGATACTCTCTCGGTATTCTGCATTCCTCTGCGCCCCCGGAAAATTACGGAAAGCAGGTGTGTCCTCGTATTTCAGCGGATAGGTCTCACTCAGCCGCCCTGATGGATTGACCTTTCCTATTAAAATATTCAACATTGCGCTTGCTCCTGCCTGACCGCTCAAGTAACCATGCAAAATCGCCTTACAGCAATCATTCCACGGCATTTCTATCGATGCGCCTGCACTTAAAAGTCCCACCACATTCGGATTAATCTGGACAATTGCCTGAAGCAGTTCAATCTGATTCTGGGGAATCCGCATATGAGAACGGTCCATACCTTCAGACTCACTCAGTTCATCCAATCCAAAACAATAAATAATAATATCTGCGGCAGCCGCCAGATCCAGTGCTTCTTTCTTCAGGACTTCATCAGACTCTCCGTTTCTCTTATATCCGCGGTTGATTCCCACCACCTGCAAATCATAATTTCCAATAACTTTTTCTATAGTTTCCAAATATGTAGGATTCACTATAGAGGACCCTGCCCCCTGATATCTCGGCTCTACTGCGAAATCTCCGATAACAGCAACCCGGCTTCCCGGTGCAAGCGGAAGGATTGCGTCTGTGTTTTTCAGAAGTACGGCGCTTTCCTCTGTTGCTTTCCGTGCCAGATCATGGTGTCCGGTCTCTGAAAAGGAGTGTACCCTGTCCTCTGCATTTTTGCTCAATTCAAGAACTGCGTCCAGCAAATCATCTACGCAGACATCCAGTTCTTCCATCGTCAGCTGTTTCTCATCAACAGCTTTTAGAATTTCCCTTGCAGAGTCCAGCCCCGGCGCAGGCATTTCCAGATTGGAGCCTGCCGCCACACCTGCCGCATGGTCATTGGAACCGCCCCAGTCTGTAATGACAATTCCATCAAATCCCCATTCTTTTCTCAGGATTTCCTGCAGCAGTTGTTTATTTTCATTTGCATAAATACCATTAATTTCATTGTAACTGGTCATAATGGATTTTGCTTTGCCTTCTTTGACGGCAATCTCAAATCCCGTCAGGTAAATTTCCCGCAGCGTTCTCTCGTCCAATACCGAGTTCATTGCCATACGCCGCAGTTCCTGACTGTTCACCGCAAAATGCTTTGGACATGCATACACTCCCTGGCTTTGGATTCCCTTCACATAGGATGCTGCCATTTTACCTGCCAGATATGGATCTTCGGAAAAATATTCAAAGTTTCTTCCGCACAGCGGACTTCTCTTCATGTTCAGTCCGGGTCCTAAAAGTACATTCACTTCCTGGGCAGACGCCTCCACTCCAAGAGCGGTACCAATTTCCTCTCCCAGTACTTCATCCCAGCTATTCGCAATTGTTGCTGCCGTAGGGAAACAGGTTGCCGGAAGAGATGCGTTCAACCCCAAATGATCCCCTGCTCCTGCCTGCTTCCGAACTCCATGAGGACCGTCAGAGCAGAAAATAGACGGAAGGCCCAGACGAGAGTAGTCTCTCGTCTGCCACACATTTTTTCCGCTTAAAAATGCCGCCTTTTCTTCCAATGTCATTTTATCTATGATATCTTGATGTTTCATACTTCTGCACTTCTTTTCTTATATTTCTTAATTGCCGCTGCTTCAAGCGCGATCAGTCCTGCTGCCAGAACCACATCAATTACAATTGCTACAACCTGCCATCCAAGCAAACCTGTCTGAAGATTTTCTGCATCATACGCCCGGCTGTTTACAACAGTATACATGATATTCTTGCACGCCTGACGCATTGCCTTAACACTTGTTGCGCTCTCTGTATCTGTCAGATGATTTGTTTCCGTATCATAAGCTACCAACATACAGTCATTTCCGTTGCGGATCATACGGTCAGCATCCTGATATCCATATACACCATAATAGTCTGTCAGAACGAATCCTCTAAATCCCCACTCGTCACGGAGAATATTGTTCAGTACTTCCGGGCAGGCACCTGCCGGAATTGTTCCGTAGAAATTAAATGCTGACATCACTGCCTTTGCACCGCCCTCTTTTACGCACATCTCAAACGGCTTCAAATAAATTTCACGGGCAGACTGCTCGCTGAACCATGTACAAAGCTGGTTATTTCTATTTGTCTCTTGATCGTTCAATGCAAAGTGTTTAATATACGCATATACACCCTCCTTCTCTGCTCCGGCAACTGCTGTAGATGCAATCTTGCCGGAAAGGAACGGATCCTCAGAATAGTACTCAAAGTTACGCCCTGCAAATGCGCTTCTGTGGATATTCATAGCTGGTGCATACCAACCAGATACCCCCATCTCATCAGCCATTTTCCCAATACTCTGTCCAAAAGCATCGGCTATGTCTACATTCCATGTATTCGCAATCATAACTCCTGCCGGAAATCCGATAGAACCTGTTCCGGTAAAGTTATTATTAATGGATGCAGGTCCATCACAGTCGATTGTCTGTACTTTTTCAATGCTTGCAACTGCAGATGTCTGGTATCCGCCAAGTGCAATCATCGTATCCATTTCGCTTACTGTAAGCTGATCAAGAAGTGTCTCCCACTGCGGATCATCATAATCAGCGCCCCGCAGGTCTACAAGTTTTAGACCGTTCTTTGCTCCTGTTGTCGGCATCTCATCCGTATCGTAATTATAATTTTCCGGATTGTAATTGCTGTTGTTCATAAAGGTTGCCTTTTCTTCATCAGACATTGTGCAGCTTGCCGGAGCTGCTATTGCTTCCTCGTAATTTGCAAATCCATCTGCGCGAGACAAATATATCACGTCTCCATGCGCAAAATCAAGTTGATTCGTAGCTGACGTGTCGTCAGTAGAACGTGCATTACTTTCATCATAAGTAATCTTATCCTCTACTGTATAAACTTTCTCATCTACAACTGTATGTGAATCTGTGCGGAGCGAAATCTTATAGTCTCCCTCCTCCAGTACATATGCCTTTGCACTGATATCATCATAGGATGCCATATCCTCAATTGTAAATGTAACTGTCACAGTCTCACTTGCACCAGGTTCCAGTATTTCTGTCTTTTCAAATCCGACAAGATTTACAGAAGCCTTTTCAATTCCGCCATTTGTATATGGAGGATTATAATATATTTCTATTACGTCTTTTCCAGCAGTATCTCCTGTATTTGTCACTGTTACATCAACAGAAATTTCTCCATCACTCTCCTTGACCTCACCCATTTCCTGCTTAAATGTAGTGTAGGAAAGTCCAAATCCAAATGGATACTGTACCATTTCATCATAGTTAATCAGTCCCTCTTCTGCTGCTGTCTCATAGAAACGGTATCCCACATAGATACCATCTGTATAATTTACAAAACTGGGAACCAAACCATCGACCTCGAACTCATCCATATTATCATAAGCGAAAAATCCGAAATTGTTATATGTAGGAGTTTTCGTTAAATCTCTTACAAATGTATCACTTGTTTTAGCAGACGGATTAACCTCACCTTTCAAAACGGCTCCAAGTGAATTGAATCCGGACTGACCAGTTCCCGGGCACCAGAGTACGCTGCTGATCTGATCATATTCCTCAACAAAGCCAAGTTCCATTGCATTTGCCGCATTTACTACAATAATGATATCCTCATAATCTGCTGCAACACGTTCCAACATTGCCATCTCTCTGTTTGTCAGCTCAAGGAAATGTTTGGATGCGTCCAAATCATCCTTCTGGCTGCTGTAACACAATCCATAGGCGCCAAAAGCATCCCCATCCTGAAAAGTATCTTCTGTCTCTGGATCAAGACTTGTCGGTAAATCCGCTCCTTCTCCGCCCGAACGAGAGATTACAACAACTGCTGTATCAGAATATTCTTTTGCAGACTCAAAAATTCCCGCCTCATCATATTCTTCGATTGTCGGCTCCGGAATTGTCCAGTCCTGCCCCCACATTCCGACTGTCGGACGTGTCTCACGAAAGCTTTTGTAAAAGTCAACCAGCGTCTGATTCACTTCAAATCCTGCATTTTCCAACCCTTCCAGCAGTGAAACTGTCGGATATGCGTCAGAAAGACCGCCAGAACCAGTACCGCCATATACCGGGTTTGTAGAACCCCAGCCAAACACGTTAAGTTTAGTGCCGTCTTCCAAAGGCAGATTGCCGTCTTCATTTTTCAAAAGTACGATTCCTTCATTTGCAATCTGCTCACATAGCTCTGTTGCCGCATCAGACGTCCCTTCCTGAATCTCCCCTTTCCCTGTTGCCAGTGAAATCATGCTGGACATCGGTCCCCAGCAAATCATATTCACAATAACAACCAATGCCAGAAGAAACGCAGTCCAGCTCTGTGCACGTACAAATTTCTTCTTTGGTTTCGGCAGTTTCATAACTGCAATAGTAATGATTACCGCAAGCGCCAAAATCACACCAAGTGCGATTAAATACGGCTTGCATGAGTTCAAGACGTTGATCACGTCTTCAATGTTAATTGCTAACATCTCTTCTTCCTCCCTTTACTTTCATTCATGACGATAATCGGTATACCTGACTGTACCCGTTTCATGTAAGTGCATTTTATCAAATCATATTGATTCATGCCAAAATCTGCACGGATTGTACATTTCTTGCATAATCTGTATCCTATATTGTATGATTTATACAAAATAAAACGCTCGCATTTGTATAAATCATACAAACGCGAACGTTCTTATATCTGCCTGTAATCACATACCGCTGTCAGCTTTTCAATGAATCATCAGCATCTCTGCATGTTCATCGGAATCAATACCTTCACTACAAACCAGTTATCTTCCAAATTGACATCCACTTCTCCGCCATATTTACGAGCTGTATACCGCAGACTTTTCAAGCCATAACCATGAAACTGCGTATCCCCTTTCGTTGTAGCCGGAAATGCATATTCAAAATCAAACTTCTCTTCACAATAATTCTCAATCCGGATAATCAGGAAATTTTTCTGCGCATATGCAGTTACATGAATCAGACGCTTTTCCTTTTCCTCCTGCTTCTCTTCATACTCAATTGCATTATCCAGTGCATTTCCAAATATAGAACAGATATCTATCGTATCCATACAAGAAAATAAAGTTCCATCCGCCACACAGGTCATGGAAATATTATTTTTCATACATTGGAGCATTTTTGCATTCAAAAGTGTATCCAGTACTTCATTCCCCGTCCTGTTCTGAACCTCAAAATTCTGGATCTCTTCTTCCATCTTATCCAGATAGGACTCCCTTTCACTAGTGCTTTCCTGTGCCCTCAGGGCAATAATATGATGCTTCAAATCGTGATATTTGTAATGAATCAAATCCATTGCTTCCTGTGACTGCTGATATTGGACATACTGATTGTGCAGAATTGTCTGCACAATCTCCAATTCACGCCTCACCCGCAGATCAACCACCTGTACGTGATAAGCATATAGAATCGCAACTCCTCCCAGGTCAACCAATGTACGAACATTAAATATATCCGTCGCGCCATCTCCGCTAAACGGTGTTGTTACAGCTACAAATCCAAGATTACTCATCAAAAAAACCGCCAGTCCAATGATCACACATGAAAGTAATTCTTTATTTGTCACCAGGAGCGGTTCTCCTGAATTATTACATTTCCGATAGCAAATACATATTGTCACGTATACAGTTCCATAAATTAAAATCAACAACCCTACACGAAACCAAACATTGCTCCATCTCATTGCAAACCGAAAAAAACAATCCAGCTGCCACTCCAATGACGCAGCAAATTCTGCCGTCACAAATGCGGTCACACAATAATATGCCGCCCCCTTACAGTCTATATCACCGCATAGAATAATAAACCCATACATCAAACCGACAGCCGCAGCCATACAAAGTATCCACCAGATTCCTTCCTGTCCCTTTGTAACCTGCATAAATGTAACTTGCAGAATAAGCGAAGCAACAGCGATTCCTGTCATTTTCCATCCTGTGTATCTTTTTTTCATACTCAATATACAACACAGACATGCCATCCATTCCGCCAATGCAGTATAAAATCTGGGAATGTCCGGAAGTACATAGTTCACAACTGTTTCCATTATTTCAAATCTCCCCAGTACTTTGTCAGATCCTGCATAAATGCGTTCATTTTAGGACGACTAATCTGCAGTTTCTCACCCTTTACAATAGCACACTTATCCTGTATCCCGTCCACATGTGCCAGATTAATCAAATAGCACTGGTTTCCTCTGGAAAACCCATATTCCCCCAGTACTTCTTCTGCCTGTTTCATCGTGCCGGAAGTCATATGTGTAGTATTTCCGGTATGGTACACGAGATTATGCCCCGCGCTTTCTACATAATAAATATCCTCCACACTGACTCTAATGATTCCGCCCCTCACGGTTAGGGTGATATATGCACTGCTTCGCTTCTTAATACGAGATACCGCCCGTTTCAGCTTCTGGCTGAAAGCAAAATAGGATACCGGTTTTAACACATAGTCCAGCGCATCCACCTCATATCCGCGAATTGCATACTGGGTCATATTAGTAATAAAGATAATGACGACCTCTGAATCCATTTGCCGTATTTCCTCTGCCGCAGTCATCCCGTCCACAAATTTCATTTGAATATCCATCAGTATAATATCAAACTGTGCCTTGTAATCAGAAGTTATAGCATCTCCATCTCTGTAAACCGTAATTTCGAATACATCCTGTTCACTTTTCTGATATTCATCCAGATATCCTGTTAACTGCTTTACATAATACTCTTCATCTTCTACAATCGCGATCCTTATCATCACGTACTCCTATCCAAACCTATGGAAAGTATAAAAGCAGTTCCTTTCGGAACTGCTCTCATTATTTGTTTCTTACTCTCCAGTCATCATGAACTGAATCAGTTTCTCTGTATCTTCCGGTTCATATGCAATAATCTCTAGCTCCGGAATCTCTCCGTTGGAGAAAATATTTGCCATAGATACATACTGTGACAGCTTGGACTTCAGGTTCAGTCTGTCTCCTTCTCCTGTTACCAGCTCTACCTTGCCCTTGCAAGCATCTACTGTCTTAAAAAATGCTTCTATATCTTTGATATTCTGTACTTTCATGAGTATAACTCCTTTCCAACTCCAATTGTCTTACAATATTTTCCAAGTTACAGTTACATTATAACGTATTTAGGAAGGATTGCAAGAAAAATATTCTTAATTCTTTGTTTATGGCGAGAGGCTGGATATATCGCTGTCATCACTTCATTGACCGGACACCTTGCAGCGCAGTGCAAGGCACCGTGTAAACAGTAACACAGCGCCTGTCATCTTATGATTTCCTCCGCAATACAACTCCGTCTTCCAGAATTTCAACCTTACCTTCCTTTAACAGTCTTCCGACCGCACGCTTGAAAGCCGCCTTACTCATGCCGAACTCCTGTTTTATCCGCTCCGGGTCTGCCTTATCTGTAAACGGAAGCCTGCCATTATAGCCCTGAATATGCTTCAAAACCAGTTCTGCATCTTTATCCATCTGTGCCGGAATCTTATCACGCACACTCAAATCCAGCTTTCCATCTTCTTTTACAGCAGTCACACGGGCTTCAATTACATCTCCCACTTTCATTCTGCCGTTTACGTCTTTTTTCGGGATCCGTGCAGAATATTGATTATCCACTGCTACAAATACGCCGAATTTATCACTTGTATCATAAATGATTCCGCTTATTTTATCATCCTTTTTATAGGGAGAATCTGTACGCAGTAAATGATAAACTTTCATCGTTGCACAGAGGCGCTCACTCTTATCAATATAAAGAGTCACCAGACACTGCTCCCCCTTCTGCACCTTGGCTGTCTGCTGTTTAAACGGAAGAAATAAATCTTTCTCCAGTCCCCAGTCCAAAAATGCCCCCATACGGTTTGCATCAATCACATCCAATACTGCCAGTTTTCCAATCGACAGCTTAGGCTCATTAGTTGTCGCAATCAAACGGTCATCAGAATCCTTGTACAGAAATACTTCCACCGGGTCTCCCAGTTCGATTCCTGCCGGAACCTGACGTTTCGGCAAAAGCACACGCTCTTCACTGCTTCCGAGATATACTCCGAATTCTACCTTTTTGACTACTGTCAATACCTGCTTTTCTCCTAATTTCATCCTGTTTTATTCTCCTGTTCTTCCGTCCATTATTTTTTAATTTTGAACCTTCACGCTTTCTTACTGACTTTGCAGCAAGTACAAAGTCCTATACCCTTCACGCCTTCTTACTGACTTTGCAGCAAGTGCAAAGTCCTACTCTTTACGCGGCAGCTGTAATACTAAGTTTACCCCAAACGGGTTTACTGTAATGCCAAATACCCCTTTTGCAGCCAGTTCTGCTATCTTAGAGGCTTCTACCACAGCAGTTTTTAATTTCTCAGTCTTATTCATACTTTGAAACTTCATAAATTCCTGCATATCTGTAAAAATCGGCTGTAAAATCTTGCCATCTTTTTGCCTTAAAATCGGAACCTCATTTTGCGCCGTCACACCAATGATATATTTCCCCCGCATATAATGAGCCATCATTTCTTCGTTAAGTTCCTGCAGTTCTTCCGTCATCTTCATTTCGCCTTGTGCACGAAGCTTTTGCATAAAGTAAAGCGCTGTCAGATGAAGCTCCTGATTCTCAATGATCGGTCTGCCCTGTTTCTCTGCTTCTTTTTCATTGCGGACGATCAATTCAGTCATCTGTACTGACATCTCGTCGCCCGCTCCCTTATTCACTACAATGCAGTTGATTCCCATCGGATACAGGCTGGTATAAAAAGGAAGAAGAAACTTATTCATAAATTTGGTAACATGAACCTTGTCCCCCTCCTGTATTCTTCTCTCAGCCTCTCTCTTCGCATCCGCTTCCTGGAAATATACAAACACCTCATCATCAAATGTCTCGTCATCACATTCTACAAACGGCATCCTTGTAAAATCCGACATCAACGTATAGAGTACTTCTGTATTACGAAGCTTCATCAGCATTTGTTTCTTTTCTTCTGTAATCTTCTCTGCTGCCATTCTTCTGTCCTTTCCATTACTTTTCATAGCAAAAGCTTTAAACAGTAACCCTATTTTACAACGGTCTCTAATATATGTCTTGCCACATACACACCGCTGGCGGATGCATGAGACAGGGAATGTGTCACACCGCTTCCGTCCCCGATGACATACAGTCCTTTGTAGCGAGTCTCCAGATTTTCATCAATATCCACTTCCATATTATAAAATTTTACTTCTACACCATATAACAATGTATCGTCATTTGCTGTACCCGGCGCGATCTTATCCAATGCGTAAATCATCTCAATGATTCCATCCATAATACGCTTTGGCAGTACCAGACTCAAATCTCCAGGTGTAGCCGCCAGTGTCGGGTGAACCAGACCTTCCTCGATACGTTTCTCATTACTTCGTCTTCCGCGGATCAAATCTCCGAACCGCTGTACAATGACGCCGCCGCCCAACATATTTGACAGTTGCGCAATGCTTTCACCATATCCGTTACTATCCTTGAATGGCTCGGAGAAATGCTTGGACACGAGCAATGCAAAGTTTGTATTCTCCGTTTGCTTGTCCGCATCTTCATAGCTGTGTCCGTTAACTGTTACAATTCCGTTTGTATTTTCATTTACTACAATTCCATAGGGATTCATGCAGAACGTACGCACATTGTCCTCAAACTTCTCTGTGCGGTACACAATCTTGCTCTCGTACAGTTCGTCTGTCAGATGAGAGAAAATCTCTGCCGGAATCTCCACACGCACCCCAAGATCCACACGATTGGACAGTGTTGAAATTTCCAGTTCTTTACATACTGTCTGCATCCACTTGCTGCCGCTTCGTCCCACAGAGATCACGCAGCGCTCACAGTCTACGGATTCATTTCCATAGAAAATACGGTATCCGCCGTCAATGACTTCCAATCTATCCACGCCACAGTTAAAGTAGAAGTCCACCTTATCCTTCAGCTTTGCATAAATATTTTCCAGAACTACATAGTTGATGTCCGTTCCCAAATGACGTACAGACGCATCCAGTAGATTTAACTGATTCTGCATACACAGCTTTTTGAACTTCGTGCCTGCGGTGGAATACATCTTCGTTCCCTCTCCACCATGCTTCATATTAATATCATCCACATACTTCATCAGGTCAATTGCCTTTTGCCGTCCGATGTGCTCATACAGAGTACCGCCGAATGCATTCGTAATGTTATATTTTCCGTCAGAAAATGCGCCGGCTCCTCCGAACCCGCTCATGATCGCACATGTCTTACAGCTAATACAACTCTTTACCTTGTCCCCGTCAATCGGACAGCGGCGCTTCTCCAATGGATTTCCCGCCTCATACACGGCAATCTTCAGATTCTCATTCTTCTTCACTAACTCATATGCAGAAAAAATCCCGCCCGGTCCGGCTCCAATAATTACTACATCATACTTCATATCCTTTACGCTCCTGTTATTCTTATTTTTCTTATAGCTGTTCTGTACCTTCACGGTTACATTTTCTGTACCTTTCGTACACATCTTTTTGTCACCCCGAAAAAAACCCGTAATCTTATGTAGTTATAAGAATACGAGTTCTCATGTTGTCACTTCTTTTTCCTTATTGTATTATATCCATTTTTCACTGATACTGTCAAGGGATTCTGTATCAGTTCATCCTTCTGCCAAACTATTACATAAATCCATTGTCAACATAACAATTGAAAACTCTTATCCATAATAAAACATTAATTTTCTGATAAATTAAGATTTCGCCATTTACTTTTCTGATTATTTAGAGTAGAATTAGAATACAACAATACACCTTTTTATAATCACACTGACAGCAAAGGGAGGGCTGTCACAGAAGGGAGTGAATTTTATAATGTTAACAAAGTATATTCACAATAAAGACCGAAGGTTACTTATTATCACGCTCTCTATATTATTGGGATTATCCCTGTGCATAGGATTTGCACCGCTCAATGTGTATGCTGAAAACAGTGTTGCGTCAGACAACGGACAGTCAGAAAGCTCACCGCTGATCACATTAGTATACAGAGGAGAAAAAACGGATCTCAGTCAGGCATATTTAAAAAGAACGGATACAGAAGAAGATATCATATATCCTTTGACAGCAGTAGATAACGGAGCGGCTATACCAGCAGGCACATATTCGATTTATATTCCAGACACTGAAACCGGGGCTGATATTATGATCCAGGGTGCAGAATTTGAAGTCAAAGAAAATATTCCACCACTTGCCGCAGAATACTTCTGTATTCGTTTTACTGAAATCGATGGTACAACCTTACTTTCAAAACAATTTGTTTCGGCAGGCGGCAGCTTTTCAGTTCCGCAGCTTCCAGCGTATGACGGATATGACTGGATTGGCTGGGCAAATGCCCCCGGCGGTGAGGTTGTGAATCTTCCTTTAGAAGTTCATGCGGACTATACATTTTACGGCATATGGGAAGCAGCTTCCGCACCGATAGACGATCCTAAGCCCACTGGCGATTCCGAACCGGAAGAAAACCCAATTCCGGCGCCGGATCCAATATCGCATCTACATACATACGAATGGAAGTTCGACGACGCAGTGCACTGGCAGGAATGTACTTCCACTGAAGGCATCTGTGATGCAAAAACAATTGAACTGGCTGAACATCTCTTTGACAAAGGTACGATCACAAAAGAAGCTACCAAATCCGAAGAAGGTGAACAGGTTTTCAAATGTAGCATCTGTGAATATACTAAGACTGAAACAATTGCCATGCTTCCTCACGAACATATCTATACATGGAAATCCAACAATAAGGAGCACTGGCAGGAGTGTACTTCCGCCGAAGGTATCTGCGATATGAAGGAAATTGCATGGGCAGCGCACATTTTTGACAACGGTATTGTTACAAAGGAAGCAACAGAAGATACTGAAGGCGAAAAGGTTCTCAAATGTGAAACATGCGGATACACCAAAAAAGAGATTATTCCAAAACTCCCACATATACACAAATATGGAAATGAGTGGAAATCCGATGAAACCAGTCATTGGCATGAGTGTCTTTGCGGAGGAAGAAATGAAACCGCACCACATACAGCGAGTGACTGGATTACAGATACGAAGCCGACTGTTTCCGCAGAAGGCAGCCGTCATAAGGAATGTACAGCTTGTAAAAATATTCTCCAGACCGAGACTATTCCAAAGTTAACACCGCCTAAGATAACCGCAGGTGTCGGGCAGATTTTCCAGCACGGAAGTTCAAATGGCATTACTGTCACCTGTTCTGGAAGCCTTGAAAACTTAACAGGGGTCTATGTAAACAATGAACTTGTTCACCCAAGTAACTATACTGTCACTTCCGGAAGTACCATACTTACTTTACACCCGGCTTATCTGGAAAGCCTTGCGGGCGGAACCCACACTATTAAACTGGCTTATAGTGACGGAACCTCTGCCGAGACACAGTTTACCATTCAAAAAACCACCGCTGTAAAAACTGGTGATGCAGAAAATTATATTCCTCTTATTATCCTTTTGATCTTATCGGGATGTGTATTGATAATCACCCTAACAGCCGAACGATTTTATTAAATATACGAAAATCGAAAGCTCCGACCGGAACCAACGTTCCAACCGGAGCTTTTTACTTCTTATAATCCCAGTTTCTTCTTCAATTCTTCACGTATCTCATAGGCGCTGAATTTCATCGGAATCTCATAAGTCTCATCTGGGCTGTGCTGTGGATCCCATACCTGTGCATAGAACGGATTCTTTCTGGCAATCTTCGGATAAGCCCAACTGTCCTTCATACACTCCGGACACCAGTGCCCGCCCTGTAGAACTGCATTAACAGACAATTCAAATTCATGTCCGAATGCACATTTCCACTTCACTGGAGTGTATATATCTGCCGGATCGCCTCCGAGATATTCACCGCCTCTGAATGCAGCCGCTTTCTGCAAATCCTCCGCCGTGAGATTTTCCAGTCCCTTACTCTCGTCATATCCATGATCAAGGAAGCTTTCTTCCTCACTTGGACGGTGCATCTCGAACTTCGTTCCGATCAACTTGTGTTTTTCTTCCAGAGAACCGTAGAACGCCTGAATCCAATCTGTCTCATTGTTATCTTCTGCCCATTTCGGTCCCATCTCTTTAGATGCCAGCGCTACGTTATTTGCCTTCATCTGCTCAATAGTCGGCAGCATTGCTGCAACCATTGGATTCTTGAACATTCGCTCCATCCCGCTCTGTACCTTTGTCCAGTATTCTTTACCCGGAATACAGCGGAAATGCAGATAATCCTCTAAAACATCCTGAAAAAGAGACTTCACACATTTTTAGAAAATGAAGAAAATGTAGACGTCTGGAAACGTTACTATACACTCTACATCTACCCTGAAGTGCAGATTTACGACAGTGATATCTGCCCGATCATGCTGGAAATGAGTCCGCTTTTTACTGCTTACTGCAATAATATCCATACTTCCTGCAAACTTGTATACGACTGGCTGCAGCAGGATCTCGATGGAATTCTCCTGCGCGACAGATTATCTGCCGCACTGCAGGATAATATTGATTTAATACACAGTCAGTATGGCGAACTAGAACTGCTGGCAAACTTTCGCCAGCTGATATTGGGAGAAAGCTGGCAAGGCTCTTATTTTACTTCCACTACCGCATATTCTTTGCCGGCTCCGTCACAGAGCAAAACTACCGTGCGCTCCGGCTCTTCCGCTACTTTCGGGTAAATGATATCGCCCTGTACCGCCGACTTTTTATAATCCACGCGGAGCTGACGCGCCCTTTTGTCCTTCGGAAGCATTTCTACCGCCATCTGCACATACTGACAGTTATTCACATGTTCATTCGTATCAATATGATATTTCCGGACAGGGAAAGATTCTCTGTCCTCCAACCTTTCCGGTACCGCAATTTTTCTTCCTTCATATGGCATATCCAGCGGTTCTTCCATTCCATATAGTTTTATATCCTCTGCCCCCGGACGGGTCGGACGCCCTTTTTCTGCATCCATAAATACCCATAAAGAATTGGCACAGGCAATCTGCTGTCCATTTTCATCCTTCATCACAAAGTTACGGTCGCCGAATAGTCCTTTAAATCCTGTTGCAAATGTACCTACTGTAATCTTCTCTCCCAATTTGGGATAACGTTCCACGATCACATGCCAGTATGCTAAAACCCACGCCCTTTTTCGTTCTTTTAGTACTTCTGCTCCCAGCCCGATATCCTCCGACTGAAAAGTACTGCAATCCTGAAAATAATTAATGATCCCCGGCAGTGTAATAGTCCCGTGATGATCAATTTCACTGTACCGGATTCTGCTGTTAAATGTATACATCTCTGTTCCTCTTTTCCTTTCGTAAGTCTTCTCACAATCCACCTTATGACCTGCTGTATCCACTTATTTTTTCATAAATGAGTCCGTAAATACCAGTTCCTACTCAATATTGCTGCAATTTGCCACAAAGTTATGCTCTACCGTCACGACAAACTCATACCGCTTATCGTATGTTTTCACCTTTTCGCAGAGCCTGTGCTCCACATCCTTCTGCTTTTCCTTGTCATATTCACGTGGAACAACTAGATCGAAAATCAGATTAATCTGATGTGTGCCGTCTACCACCCGGAAATCATGAATCGTACATGCCGTATCAATTTCCTTAATTGCTTCGTTTACCTGTTCACGGATACGCAGTACATTTTCATCACTCACCTCAATAGGATCCATATGTACCACAAGAAAAATCCCCAGGTTTTCCATTGCCTCTCTCTCAATTCGGTCAATCACCTCATGAGATTCTTCAATATCTGTTGTATTCGGTACTTCTGCATGGATAGACGCCATACTGCGGTTTGGTCCATAATTATGCACAATCAGATCATGGGAACCGACAATTCCGTCATACCTCTCTACAAACTGTTTAATTTTACGGTAAACTTCTGGATCTACAGCTTCACCGAGCAGCGGTTCCAGCGTATCTTTCGCAATGCCGACACCCGCCCACATGACAACCAGCGCTACGCCGATCCCCGTGATACCATCAATATTGATTCCCGTAAAGCGAAAAAAAATCAATGAGAAAATCGTTGCTGCTGTTGTCAGTACATCTCCCATAGAATCTGTAAAAACCGCCATCATCACTTTAGAGTCAATTCGCTCTCCCAGCTTCCGGTTAAATAACCCAAGCCACAGCTTCACTCCTATCGAGAGAATCAAAATCACTACTGAAACAATCTGGAATCTCAATACCTCCGGCGACTGAATCTTACCTATAGAATCCTTCAGAAATGTAAATCCCACTTCCAGCACAAGAAAGGACACAATCAGAGCCGCAATATATTCCATCCGCCCGTGTCCGAAGGGATGCTCCTCATCCGCAGGTTTTTCCGCCAGCTTCACCCCCACAAAGCTAATAATAGACGAACCCGCATCTGACAGGTTGTTAAACGCATCCGCCGTAACGGACACACTATGTATAACCAGACCCACTGCAAATTTCACAAGAAACAAAAACACATTACAAAAGATGCCCACAATGCTTGCCAAAACTCCATAGGCAGTCCGCACGGACACCTTTTCCGTATGCTCATAATCCTTTACAAAATGTCTCACTAAAAATTCTGTCATTTCCCCGCCTGCCTGTTCTCTTTCGTTCATTCTATGAATATCATCTCATCTTTATTATCGTATTTACCAGATTCCCGGCATTCTCATTTCTGCCATATGCAAACCGCAAAGGCAGGTTACTTGCCTGTCATCTTTGAATATAGTTCGGGCAAATACCATTTTATCTCATATTTTGTATCTGCCGTCACCTGTGCATACTCATCCTCTGTCAGCACATTCTTCAATTCCTCTTTCCCCTCCTCCGGTACGACCGCATTCACTGCATCCAGAAAGCAGAGATTCGGGTAAAGTACACACCACCAGTTCTGCCCTTTTGCTGCGCCGATCTCCACACGGAGCGCCGTATAATTTCCCTTTGGAAATGTCACATCCCCATAACTCTTCTGGGGAAAATAGCAGGTCGTTACCGCAGCATTCACCGGATATGTATATCCGTTTATCTCGATCACATCCCTGCTCACCTGCTCCAGTTCATCTGTGTGCCGTCTCACCCAGTCTTTTGTACCGTCCACATCAAGATCCTCGGGAAGTTTTGTTTCCAGATATCCGATAACCGCTTCCTTCACCTGCATTTTCAATGCCTGATCCGCCTCGCTGTCACTATTCGCCAGCACATGAAAACGCAGTACCTCCTGCGCCAAATGCTCCTGCGTTTTCTCCTGCGCCATAACACTTGTCTTCCATGAAATCATCCCCGTAACCAACGCTGCGATCACCAGAGAAAGAACTATAATGATTCCCTTTGCTCTCTTTTCCCGGTCTGTTCTTTTATAATATGTATATTCCATTCAAATACCCTCCATATCTTTGATACAGAGAGTATATCCCAGTTTAAAAATCCTATACAATTTATCGCAAACCTATATACTACATGTCACACCAGCACGTATGTATCACTCAAGACCCTCAAAAAGCATCGGCACCTGACGAGGTATTTTCGAGTCTGGTACCGCTATGCTCTTTTGCGGAACGAAAGTGTGTCTTGAAGATATATATTTCATATTGGAGACTTTCCTTTGGCTCATTTGAGAAAATATAAAAACTTTTCTGAGATATGGGAACAGTAATGCGATTATCCCTCATTCCTTCGCAGCGTATCACTCACCACTTCCACCTGATTTCCTATATGTGTACTTGTAATCTCCGTTGCCCGTTCGCTGTCCCCATTCTCGATTGCCTGAATCAGATCTCGATGCTCTGCCAAAAGCTTCTCATGGCACTCTTTCTTCTTCAGGTATTCCACACGGTAACGGTACATCTGCTCCCGGAAGTTATTCAGCAGGGAAATCAAACGCTCATTATCCGTTGCAAGATAAACTACATCATGAAACGCCACATCTGCTTCTGCCACGATTGTAATATCCTCATCCCCAAGTGCTTTTTCAAACTCAGCAGCAGCCTGTTTCAACTGCCGTATGCCTTCTGCTGTCATACGCATACATGCAAGCTGTACTGCCAGCTCTTCCAATGCCCTTCGTACCTCCAGCACATCTCTGAGACTCTTTTCTGTAATCTGCGCCACCTCTGCACCGCGGCGCGGAATCATCAGAACCAGCCCCTCCAGTTCCAGTTTACGGATCGCCTCACGGATCGGAGTTCTGCTGACTCCCAGTTTGTTGGCAAGCTGTATCTCCATCAGCCGTTCTCCCGGCTTTAACTCGCCTCGCAGAATTGCCTGACGCAATGTATTAAACACAACATCCCTTAAAGGAAGATACTCGTCCATTTTTACGGTAAAATTTAAGTCCATCTTTCGTCCCTCCTGGCATTATGAATATTTGTCACATAAACCTGCTTTGCAAGCCCCAGTTCCCGAATTCTGCTCTGCGCATATCTTGCTGCCATTTTATTTTCAAATAATCCAAATACAGTTGGTCCGCTTCCGCTCATCATTGCATTCAGCGCGCCACATTCCATCATCGCCTGTTTAATCTCTTCAATTATCGGATGCATTGGAATTGTCACATCCTCCAAAACATTTCCCATGCATGATGCGACATCCTTAAGACTGCCCCTCTCCAATGCACTGATCAATCCATCGATATCAGGATGTATCGTAATCTCCGAAGAATCCAAAGCTTCATAAACTACCTTCGTAGAAACGCTGATTGACGGTTTTGCTATCAACACGGTACATTTCGGCATGGAAGGCAGCACTTTCAATTCTTCACCGATTCCCTCCGCCAGCACAGTTCCGCGTATCACACAATAGGGTACGTCCGCACCCAGCTTTACGCCCCGCTCCATCAAGTCTTTTTTTGAGAGTTTCAGCCCAAACAAACGGTTCATACCGAATAAAACCGCAGCCGCATTGGAACTTCCGCCCGCCATTCCTGCTGCTACCGGAATGTGCTTGTTCAGCGTAATCTTCACTCCATCCTCAATACCAAACTCGTCCATCAACATCTGAGCCGCCTTGTATGCGATGTTGCCATCCCCTGTCGGAAGGAAATATAGATTAGAAGACAGCTCAATTCCCGGAGCTGTCTTCCGCTCAAGCTTCACGTCATCATATAAATATATCGACTGCATAACCATGCGGACATCATGATATCCATTTTCTCTTCTTCCCAGGACATCCAGCCCCAGATTTATCTTTGCCAGTGCTTTCAATTCGATTTGTCTCATCGATACGTTCCCCTTTGTACCTTGTATACATTATACATTTCTAACACTTCTTACAGTATACTCATATTTTCCTTAAAAATCAACAATTTATCCCCATTTTTTAACGAATCTGAATCTAATTCATTGACCTCACGAATTCCCTCCGCAGTCGTCATATACCGCTTTGCCAAATCCCACAGACAATCGCCTTCTTTAACAATATAGCCAATAATTCCCGGCCGCTTTTCCATCTCTTCCATAGATATCGGTGCAAATTCTACATCTGTAACTACATGTATCACCACAGGCTTTCTCATAAATGTGTCAAATGCCAGAACCGCCTTAACTTCCACTGCCTCGCTGCCTGCCAGACTGACAGATAATTGTTCCACATGGTAGGCAATATTATATCTTGCATCCTCTGTGATGCCCGGACATTCCAACAGCCATGAGAAAGGAACCATTCCCTGCCAGCTTCCGAACGGAGCCCCATCGTCTGCCCGCAGATACAAAAATGAAAGATGTAAAATCCCTTCAATCTGCAGCCCCTCTTCAGTCTGCTCTATGTGATCCATCTGTACTGCGCCCTCACTGTGACAGATCTGTAATACATCGTCTTTAAGTTCTGGAAGCGACAGCCGTTCCGCCACTTTACATTTGGAATGATTCTGAATTAAAAGTTCCTCATACTCTGCCTCCCTGGTATCAAACTTACAGTTTTGTTCCAAAGAATACATATCCTCCAAAACTTCTAGTTCCTCTTCCTGATAAATGTTCATACGCAGATTCAGTGTCCCTTCAATTCCAAGCACACGCATTTCACCATCCTCATCAAGACGGATATCGATCAGAGTATCATCTAGCGTGTTCTGCACATGATAGTACATTCCCGAATCCACACCGCTGCATGCAATCTGCCCCTCATAAGGCACGGTCTGCTCCAGCCAGTCAGTTTTCCCATCTTCAGAACAGTACATACAGAATACAAGCAACTCTCCCTGCAGACGCATTTCATCCTGATCCAGACGGATATCCAGCTTGCGCGGACGGATATCTGTCAGCAATAGCTGACCGATACTCTCCTTTGTTCCAGGCAAAGTGATTTCTTCCTTAATGCGATATGTATCCTTTTTCGTTGTGTGCAGCCCTAGCAGATTCAAATTCCGTTTTTTCTTATATACAGGGATACTGCACTCCACATCTATGGTCGTTTCTTCATCTGCCAACAACTCCCTGCCAAGTTCCATTTCCACCATGGCACGAACACTCACCTTACGGGAATGCACAAGTGTTGCGGTAAATTCCACGCGGATATTCTGTACAAAATAATTCTCATTTTCTCCTCCGTCCATATAGACCATTTCTTCAAATGGAAGCGCTCCTTCTAAAACCGCCGGAGCATTTTCCGCATCATCGGTAATGTATAGAATCTGATAATATAATTTCCCCGATACCCGCAGGTAATTCTCCACAAGCCGGATATCCTCCACCTTTACCGTACCCCGTCCCTGTACGATCTGACGCACATCTGCTTTTGTATCCGGAACATTTACATCCTCGTCCAGATAAAACTGGTCAAGGCTCCGTTTGCCCTCCTGTGTATAATGCACCTGCTTCTGAATCAGTTCCATATGCTCCTCCTGTTCATTTCCACTTAATCAAACACCACTTGTTTATCGATATATTTCAGCTTCACCACTACATAAGGAAATGTGGTGATTTCTTTTGTCTCCTCTCCCTTTTCCGGTCCCAGCAGATTGGTGTGTATGTAAACCGCATTTTCCGTCTCATACATTCCGGTCACCTCTACACTGTATCCGGTTTTTAACTGTGCGCCGTAGCCTTCCGCAATATATAGCTCTCCGCCGTCTGCATAGGTCAGCTTAAACCGCTCGTGTTTATTCGTTTCGATTATCTCCTGAAATTCTTTCGGCACGGAAAGTTTATCCAAAACCGTAAACTCCAAATCCCGCAGTTTTTCTGTCTTCAACGGACGGGAAACACAGCCTGTCAGTGTAAACAACAGCAAAAACACAGCAAGACATCGCAAAATTATTTTCATAGAGAGCCTGAGTGCTTATTTTCTTTATTATCTTATTATAAGAATGTAGGAAATATGCATCTGTTTCTATATAGAAACCTATACCCATCCGGGCGGACTTCGTCCGATAAAATATAGCATCATGTGGATGTAAAGAAATTTTGACTTGTATTTTCCGCTTTTGGAAAAGACTTTTGATAGAAAAATCTTAAGTGATCTGCTAAACTTATAGCCAAAGGAGGTTCACAATGAATATCGGAGATAAGATTAAAAATGCCCGAGAGGAAAATAAACTTACACAGACACAAGTATCAGAAATCTTGATGGTTTCCAGACAAACTATCTCAAATTGGGAAAATGGTAAATCATTGCCTGATATCTTAAGTGTGATCCGGATGGCATGGATTTCCATTTTGGCAGGCGCTGTCATTCTCACACTTGGTAATATTTTTGAAGGTAATCCTGTCATAGAATTTCTAAATGGGGCAATCCCATGGATATTGTTAGGATTGACATTTTTGTTTTGGATTTTGTCACTGGACAAAAAAAATACAAAGTAATTTAAGTCTGACAATGAGACTGTTTCAAAGTCTGCCCCTTTGTATTTACTGTAAAGTCCGTAAGAACGTACGGTGGATTCAGTGACAGTGCAGCCAGAAGGCTGAACTGTTACTTCTTCTCCGGCATCTGTGCTAATACAATTGCCGCAAACATCAAAATACATCCCTTCACTTCTCTGGACGTCAAACTTTCCCCAAGTATTATCCAGCCTGCAAGTACCGCAATACAAGATTCCAGACTCAGGATCAAAGACGCCACAGTCGGATTCATATTCTTCTGTCCTACAATCTGCAGCGTATAGGCTACACCGCAGGACATCACACCTGCATACAGAACCGGCATCCATGCCTGCAAAACGTTGGTCCATACAATCGTTTCCGTGAACAATGCCGGGATTCCTGACACAATTCCACAGACAAAAAACTGAATACAAGACATTTTCACCCCATCCACCAACGGTGAAAAATAATCGATCACCAAAATATGCAAGGAAAACAAAAAAGAACATATCAAAACCAGAAAATCCCCATACCCAATTGAAAATTCTTCTGTAATACACAGCAAATAAAGTCCAACCAGTGCCAATATAACCGCAAGCCAGATTGTAGACCGGCATTTTTTCTTAAAAAATGTAATTCCAATTAACGGAACAATAATAATATAACATGCGGTAATGAATCCAGCTCTTCCTACTGTCGTGTACTGTATACCAATCTGTTGAAAATTTGTTGCAAACGCCAGCAATATACCGCAGCAGATTCCGCCGGTAAGCAGTGTCTTACGTTCCTTCTTCTGCTCTTTGGCTGACAGTTCCTTTTTCTCTTTCGGCGAGATCTTATCCAGCAAAAAAATGCACGGTATCAGCACAATTCCGCCAATCACGCTTCGTATCATATTAAATGTAAACGGACCTACATAGTCCATCCCTACACTCTGAGCTACAAATGCCACACCCCAAATGGCTGCGGTCAGTAATAATAAAAAAGAATTTCTCAATTGTAATTTGTGATTCATCGCTTTGTCATACACTCCCATTCTTTCATCTTTTGTCATTTTTCTCTCAGACATATTATTTTATTTTGATAGATTTTTGCGTAGATGTCAAGTATTATAAAAACACGCTCTGCCGGAAAATATATTTCTACTTTTCCAAAGCAAAACGTGTTTTTATAGTCTTTTAATACTTACTTTTCCTACAGCAATTCCACATTCTTATTAATTGTCGTCTGAATAATATTCTGCACGTAATCTCCAATGTGTTTCTTTGTCTCTTTATCCAGATCATTCGGGTAAATCGGCTTTCCATACTCAATAATGACCCTGGTCTTCTTCACCTTGGGGAAATGGTTCTCAAAAATCTCGGCCGTATTATTCATAGAGATTGGAATAATCGCACAATTGGTCTTAGTTGCGATTTTGAATGCTCCGTCTTTAAACGGCAGCATGCTCAGTTCTTCACCCTTATTTCTTGTACCCTCCGGGAAAATACAAATGGAAATTCCCTGCTTCACATACTCAATCGCCTGCAGAATCGTCTTCAACCCTTCCTTGATATTCTCACGGTCAAGGAACAAACAGTATAAATATTTCATCCATGTAGACAGAAGCGGAATATTTTCCATCTCTTTCTTCGCTATATACCCGGTCAGTCTCGGACACCGGGAATAGGTCAGCAGAATATCAAAGAAACTGCGGTGATTGGCAATGTACAATACTGCCTCATCGGGAATGTTCTCCTGTCCGATGACAACCGTTTCTACTCCTGTTACCTTCAAAATACTCTTAAATCCCCACTGCACGATCCGAAGGGATGAATTGTCCCTTGTCTTACGGTTGAACTTTCCGATCACCCATTCCATAAAAAATACAGGGATTGATAAAATCAAAAACGTTACAAGAAATATCACAATAACCAAAAAGCGAATCATAATAAATGCCTCTCTTTATCTTTTATAGCATTTTCATTTTAACATAGAGAATTCAATAAGTAAATAAATGTAATACTGAACTATTACCATCAGTTACAGTTCAGTTACTACCATCACGCTCCAATCGAATTTCCCGTATATAGCTGATAGTATTTTCCTTTTTCCTCTATCAGCTGCTCGTGTGTACCTCTCTCAATAATCCTTCCCTGTTCCAGTACCATAATACAGTCTGAGTTGCGGACTGTAGACAGTCTGTGCGCAATCACAAATGTAGTTCTTCCACGCATCAGTCTGTCCATACTTTCCTGAATGATCCGCTCTGTTCTTGTATCAATGGAACTGGTAGCCTCATCCAGAATCAATACCGGAGGATCAACAACGGCAGCTCTTGCGATCGCCAGAAGCTGTCTCTGTCCCTGACTTAAGTTCGCCCCGTCCCCTGTCAGCATCGTATCATATCCCTGAGGCAGTCTGCGGATAAAACCATCTGCATTTGCCAGTTTGGCTGCTGCCGCAATCTCTTCATCCGTTGCGTCCAGCTTACCGAAGCGGATATTCTCCCGCACGGTTCCGGTGAATAAGTGAGTATCCTGCAATACAATTCCGAGGGAGCGGCGAAGGTCATCTTTCTTAATCTTATTGACGTTGATGCCATCATAACGGATCTTGCCATCCTGAATATCATAAAAACGGTTAATCAAGTTAGTAATTGTTGTCTTTCCCGCTCCTGTCGAGCCCACAAATGCAATCTTCTGTCCCGGCTCCGCATACAGCTTCACATCATGCAGTACAATCTTGTCATCGTTATATCCGAAATCAACTCCGTCAAATACAACATTTCCTTTCAGCTCTACATAATCCACAGAACCATCCGCCTGATGCACATGCTTCCATGCCCAGCGCCCGGTACGCTCAGCGCTTTCTATCAGTTCACCGTTTTCCTCGGCAACATTTACCAGAGTAACATAACCGTCATCTGCCTCCGGCTTCTCATCCATCAGATTGAAGATGCGCTCCGCTCCCGCCATTGCCATTACAATCGCATTGAGCTGCTGGCTGATCTGGTTGATCGGCATGCTGAAACTCTTGTTAAATGTCAAAAAGCTTGCCAGTCCGCCCAAAGTAAATCCCCCGGCTCCGTTCAATGCCAGCACACCGCCCACAATTGCACAGATCACATAGCTGATATTTCCAAGCTGGGCATTGATCGGTCCTAAATAGTTGGCATAAGTGTTCGCACGGTCTGCGCTGATAAACAGCTTATCATTTAAATCTTTAAACTCTTTCTTTGTCTCCTCCTCGTGACAGAAGACCTTAACGACCTTCTGTCCATCCATCATTTCCTCGATAAATCCGTTGACTGCCCCCAGATTCTTCTGCTGCTCCAAAAAATATTTCCCACTCTGTCCCGCTGCTGACTTTGTACAGTAGATCATAACGCCAACCATAACAAGAGTCACAAGCGTCAGCGGAATGTTCAGAATCACCATACTGACAAAGACACTGACAATGGTAAATCCACTGTTAATGACCTGCGGAATACTCTGACTGATCATCTGTCGTAAAGTATCTATATCATTGGTATAAATCGACATGATATCACCATGCGCATGGGTGTCAAAATACTTGATCGGCAGCGTCTCCATATGCTCGAACAACTCATTTCTCAAATTCCGAAGCACCCCTTGGGTTACCTTAACCATAATCCAGTTATACAGATAAACCGATACAACACCAACGACATAGAAAACAGCCACCCGTCCGATCGCCTTTGCAAGGGGTGTAAAGTTGGGTTCATCCGAAGATAATAAAAACGGAGTAATATATTCATCAATCAAGTTCTTCGTAAACATTGTTCCCTGTACATTTGCGATCACTCCCACGAATATAAGGACAAACACAAGCAGACAATGAAGTTTGTACTCACGAAAAACATATTTCATCAGACGTGTCAAAAGCTTCCCCGGATTTTTTACGGCAGACTTCCCACTGCGCATACGCTGTTTCATTCCCGCCATTATGCTTCGCCCCCTTTCTCGTCAAAGTCTCCGCCGCCCTTTGTCTGAGACTCATATACCTCGCGGTAAATCTCATTTGCATCAAGCAGCTCTTTATGTGTTCCAAAACCATTGACCTCTCCCTCGTCCATAACAATGATGCGGTCTGCGTCCTGTACACTGGAAATACGCTGAGCAATAATCAGCTTTGTAGTATCCGGAATTTCCTCCCCAAGCGCCCGCCTTATCTTTGCATCCGTTGCCGTATCCACTGCACTTGTACTGTCATCCAAAATCAATATCTTCGGCTTCTTCAGCAATGCCCTGGCAATACAAAGACGCTGCTTCTGTCCTCCAGATACATTGTTTCCTCCCTGTTCAATATGAGTCTGATATTTCATCGGAAACCGCTCAATAAATTCATCGGCACATGCAAGGCGGCAGGCTTCCATACACTCTTCATCCGTAGCATTTAAATTTCCCCAGCGCAAATTGTCCAGAATACTGCCTGTAAACAAGACATTTTTCTGAAGCACGGCAGACACCTTATCACGCAAAACTTCAATATCATATTCTTTGACATTTCTGCCGCCGACCAGTACTTCTCCCTTCGTCACATCATATAGGCGGCTGATCAGATTGACCAGACTTGTCTTGGCGCTTCCTGTTCCGCCGATGATACCAATGGTCTCTCCAGATTTGATATCCAGATTAATCTGCTTCAAAACAGGTTCTTCACTGTCTTTCTTATAGGAAAACTCCACGTCTTTGAATACAATACTTCCGTCTGCTACTTCCATCACTGGATTTTCCGGATTCTGAATCTCACTCGTTTCATTTAACACCTCAGAAATACGGCGGATGCTGGCGGTACTCATAGAAAGCATAACAAATACCATAGAAAGCATCATCAGGCTCATCAAAATATTCATACAATAAGCCAGCAGACTCATCATCTCTCCCGTTGTCAGTGATTCGACTACAATCATCTTCGCACCGAACCAGCTGATCAGGATAATACAGGTGTATACCGTAATCATCATCAGCGGCGCATTAAAGATAACGTTATTTTCTGCCTTTACAAAAATCCTGTAAATGTTTTCGCTGGCTCTATGAAACTTCTCTGTCTCCTGATCTTCTCTTACATATGCCTTCACTACACGAATCGCTGATACATTTTCCTGAACAGAGGCATTCATTGCATCATACTTCGGAAACGCCTGTTCAAAATATCCCATGGCATGACGGATAATAAAAAATAAAACCGTACCGAGTATCAACACTGCAATCAGATAAATCATAGACAATTGCGCATTGATGCTGAACGCCATGATCATTGCACAGATCATACTGGCCGGAGCCCTCATAAACATACGAAGCGTCATCTGGTATGCCATCTGTACATTAGTTACATCTGTTGTCAGACGGGTCACAAGCCCCGCCGTACTGAACTTATCAATGTTAGCAAAGGAATAGGTCTGAATCCGGCTAAACATTGCCTCTCGTAAGTTCTTTGCAAAACCGGCGGACGCCTTGGCGCCAAATCTTCCTCCTGCCATACCGGCTGCCAGTCCCAATGCAGCAGTCACAAGCATCAGTCCTCCTACCTTATAAATATAGTTCATATCACCGGCATTGACGCCGTCATCAATAATCGATGCCATCAGAAACGGAATTGCGGTTTCCATTAACACCTCCAGAATCATAAATACGGGGGTTGCAATGGATGCCCTCTTATATTCTTTTACTTCTTTTAATAATCTCCTTACCATATAAAATGTGTCACCTCACTGTCTTTCCTTCTGTTCTCCTGTCACTTTCCAGATTCATTCGGATCTGAGCTGCCACCTGTAAAAAAATCTGTAAATCCTGTGGATTCACTCCTTCTGTCATTTTTCGATTCTGACACGTGATCTGCTCTTCTATTTTTCGATGGCTGTCCATTCCTTTTTGTGTCAAAGTTACTTTTTTAAGCCTTGCGTCATGCGCAACAAACTCCCTGTTGATAAATCCTTTCTTTTCCAGAATCTGAATAATCCCTGTCACAGTGGAACGGCCGATTGAAAAATTCTTTTCAATATCTTTTTGAAAAATATCCTGATCCTGATTTTCATAAAGATACCGGAGAATCCAGCCATGCATCAATGTAATTTCGTCAATGCCTTCTTCTTTTACACACATTTCCAGATTTTGTCTCAACACATGATCCAAACGCCGTATTACAAATCCTACACTATTGCATTTTTCTCCTGACACTTCTGTACCTCCCATCACAAGTTACTTTGCATGTATTTATTTTGTTCTTTTAGAAACTGTTTTTAAATGAATTGTTCGTAATCGAACTATTTAACATTTTTTATATTAACACCTTGTGATAATAAATGTCAAGGGAAAACTGTAATGGCTGACCGCCAAAAAAGGTGGAAAGCACATAGCCTTCCACCCTTTTTCAAAGAAATTTCTCGCTTAATTTCATCAGCACCGGAATCGGCGCTGACGCCCATGCATGGCAGAGACTGGTATTCCATTTCTGCTCTTTCCCCCATGCTTCAAAAGCTGTCGTCGCACCTTCCTTAAGCATCTGGTACCACGAATGTTCTGATTGATTAACAATCAACTCATATGCATTCTTTGGTCTTCCCAGACGAAGCAGTGCAAACAAAGCGAAATACGCTGCAAACACACCGCAGCAAAGTCCTTTCTCCATAATAAAATCAGCAATTCTATTTCCTTCCGGTTCCAAACCATAAAATACTGCAAATACATTTGCATGGAAAGAACAATGCATACTGACTGTAGAATCCTTAAACAATCCACACTCCACATCATAAAAACTATCAATAAATGCTGTTTTTAACACTTCGTATTCTGATATTCCTGAAATCCCCAGAATCTCCCGAATTTTTTCCACACATATTTTCATTCCGATATATAAGGCATTGATTACATTGTGGCATCCGTCTCCTACAATTGGCTGAGACAGATCAAAATCGTAATTATCACGAAGATTTTCCGGCCAGTCTACCAGATTCCACTTTGTCTTTACATTTTCAATCAGTCCCTTTTCGTTTCTAAACCTGTCAAAATATTGTTCGATGCCTTCTGCAACAGGCAGCAATTCTTTCAGAAAATCTTTGTCCTTCGTAAATCGATAATACAAAAGAAGCTGATACGGATAAAGCAGCGAAAAGTCGGCTATTTCCTGCATAAAACTTCCCGGAGCTACAGCCATCATTCCCTCGCATATCACTGTAGAATGTGCAAAGTCCATCAATGCTTTACGGAACAACTTTGTATCACCTGTCAGACAGTAAAGCGCGTGCGCCGTTACCGTCAGATCTCCCAGATATTGTCCTTTCTCTCTGCTAGGACAGTCCAAAAATCCTTCCTGAGAGCAATTTCGCACTGCATTTTTACAAATATTCCAAATTCGGTTTATCAGTTCATTTTCCGAATGAAACTGACAGTTGCTGTCGTCAAACGGATAATGCCTGTAATCTGCCCTGTAATCCCACAAACGGATTCCTGTCTCTTCCAATGGTTTTGCCGTCACAACCTGCACATACCTGAAACATTTGTATTCAAATTGTTCCAGCTCCTGTTCACCATCAGACAAAATCCACTTATCTTCATACAGACAGTTACAGCGCATGTCATACCGTACCTGCTCGTCAGTCAAAAGTTCTTCCCCGAACTGTATCGTCACTTCATCCCCCGGCTGCCCGATTGCCTTCATATAAAATGTACCTGTCAGCTCCTCTCCAAAATCCAACAGAACTCCATTAGAAAGCTGCTTCACTGCCGCCGGCCGGCGGTATTCCATTTCTACAACGGAACATGGCTGTTTTATCAAAACATGATCGTCATCTTTACAGATTAGAGCCAGTTTCCAGCCAGAATCATCGTATCCAGCTTCCTTCCAGCCGCATTTTTTTACCCTGTTATCAATAATTTCATCAAACTGAGTCTCATAAGCGATTGTCCTGCTTGCGCCATATTCTTGTGCCTCCGCACATTTCCATTTACCGTCCAAAATCTGCTTTCCATCTACAATTAATTCTGCAATCATACCCTGCCGGTAATCTCCGCTATTATATGCCCGATTTACCAGACCCTGGTAATAGACATGGACCGCGATAATATTTTCTCCTTCCCGGAGATATTCCGTTACATCTACACGATTGTAATAATAGCAGAATGCATACGAATTTGCCGGTCCCTGCGCCACATATCTGCCATTAATATATAATTTATAATAATCATCCGCAGAAATATCCAGTACTGCCTGCTCCAGGCCATCTGTTATCTGTACTTTTTTTCGGAACAACGTGTGATTATTTTTCAATTCCTTTCTGTGTCCGGGAGTAATAAATGTTTCATCCAACTGTTTATGAAGCAGACAAAGCGGCTTTACTTCCTTGAAATTTGGATTGCATATCCACGGGGTTTCCCACTCCTTTTTTTCTGTTATACCGATATCTACTATTTCTTCTTTTTTCATCTCTGCTTCCTCTTTTATATGTTTCGTAACAGATCAGCCTTTTGGTTAATCCGATGCTTTTATTCATTTCTGTCCAAACTGTAATTTAAATTCTGTCGGCGTACAATCATAATACTTTTTAAAGCTGCTTGCAAAATATCTCTGATTGCTATATCCGCACGCCTCTGCGATCTCCTGTACTTTCATATTAGTTTTTAACAACAAATCCCCTGCTCTTTCCATTCTTTTACGAATGACATATTCCATCAGACGCTCGCCTGTTTTCTGTTTAAAGATCTGCCGGACATAAGTCACACTGAAATGCACCTGGGCGGCAATCCACTCCAGTGTCAATTCTTCCATATCTAAATTACATTCAATCAGATTCTTTACATTTTCCACAATGACGTCTGACTGCTGACGGCTGTTATGTTCTTGAAACGGCTTGTGGCACATGCCGAAATAATTCAGTAACAGGCTCTTTATTTCTAGCAGACTGGCATGCTTTAACTGTTCCTTCATCTGTTTTTGAATTTCTTCGTTGCTTCTGTGTTTATCTATCTGAATTCCATTCTGCTCAATCTCATTAAAAATCGCATAAACCAGTTCTTCTGCCGAAATCCCCACAAAGTCTGTCTTTTTCGGGGAAATGGATGCATAAACCTGCATCAACTCATCTAATTGTTCTTTGGAGGCATCTTCGCGTCCCATCCGTACTGACAATAATATCTGCTCTTTTAATTTCTGAATCCGTTTGGAAGAATCCATCAGCTTCTCTTCTGAAATGGTTTCCTTTTCTTCTCCGCAAATAATCAATGTTTTATCCGTTCTTGCCAGCCCTCTCCAAACCTGTAATGTTTCTTCAAAAGAGCAGTGTAATTTCTTCCACTCGTCATATATCCCGCCTACAACACAGATCAGACGTACATCATAATATTTTTCCATGCTTTTCTGCAAATGCGCCATACCATCTTTTACTTTATAAAAAAACTGACGTCTATCCAGCGCCTCTCCTGACAAGATCAAAATCGCGCCGTTTTCTTCAAAGTTCAATCCATGTACCCTGATATCTGTGGGAATACATCCTCCGCTTAATATTGCTGCCAGTTCTCCTATGTTTTCCTGACATCCTAAGTCCCACCTTCCGTTTATCAGATACAAAGGAAGCTTCAAAAGACATACACAATAGTACTTTGCATCTATTTCCAGAACCTCTTTTTCCGGAATCGTTTCACATTTCCCATCCAGAATATCGCGCAATAGACGTTCCTTGACTAATGTCTCATTTACATCGGCCTTTTCCTTAAGAAGCTGCATATTATCAAGCAATACCTGCTGCCGCTCCAGTTCTGCTTTAATTTTATCCAGCACTCCCCCCAGCTCCTGAGGATCAAAAGGTTTCAGCAAATAGTCTGATACCCCCAGTGCGATTGCTTTTCTCGCATAAGAAAATTCATCATATCCACTGACAATAACCGCTTTTACAGGAATATTGCGTCTCCCAGCCTCTTGCAAGAATTCCAGACCATCCATTACAGGCATAGAAATATCTGTCAGTACGATATCTGGTCTGTACTGTTCTGTCATCGAAAGCGCTTCTTTTCCATTTACGGCGCTGCCCACTACTTCCAGATCTGGCTGTGTCCGACTGATATATTTGACCAGCAAATTTCTCATTTCTGATTCATCCTCTGCGATTAATATCTTATACATCAATTCTCCTCCCACTTTCGGATCGGTGCAGAACTATTACATGGTATTGTCAAAATTGCACGTGTCCACTTGCTCTCACAACTCTCATAATATAAACCGTATTCTTCTCCATAGTATAATTTAATTCGCTCATTCACATTAAATATTCCATATCCATCCCTGTTGTCAGTCGTTCCCTCTTCCAGACCTGAATTAATACTCTCCAGTTTTTCGGGAGAGATTCCCGCACCGTTATCTTCTACAGTAAACTGAATCCATTCCCGGCCTTGCGGATCTGACATCTTTTCCCCTCGAATATGAATATAGCTCAATGTTTCCTGCTCTTTGATCCCATGATAAATTGCATTTTCCACCAATGGCTGAAGTACCAGCTTCAATATGGTATACTGATACAATTCCTCTGGTACATTTATCTCATACTGCATTACTTCTGAGTAACGAATTTCTTGAATTGTCAGATAGCTCTTCACATGTTCAATCTCATCCTGAATGGAAATCACTTCGGCGCCCTTGCTTAAGCTGATCCGAAACAACTTACCGAGGGAGTTTGACAGGATACGGATTTCATCTATTCCCTTGTCTGACGCAAGCCATGTGATCGTATTTAATGTATTATACAGAAAATGCGGATTAATCTGTGCCTGCAGGGCGCGCAATTCTGCTTTACGTTTCTGTGTCTGTACTTGTTCCACAAAATCACGTTCCTCTTTCAGAACAGCAATATATTCTTCCTGCTTCCTCATCGACTTCTCAACCTGGTCCGCCATATAGTTAAAGGACCTTGCAAGACTTCCCACCTCATCCTTGTACGGGTAATAATACCGTGCTTCTAATTCTCCGTTTCTCATACGATTCATCTGCACGGCAAGGCGCTGCAAAGAAGAAGTCATCTGACGGGATAGAAAAGCCACCAGGATCAGACACAAACCGATCATTGCAACAGACAGCAGCAGCACAAGTCTGCGCAGTCTCCCTACACTGTTCAGTAAATCTGCCTTTGACTTCAATATATAAATCTGCCAGTCATTGATATCTACAACACCTTTGTACATCAGATAGTCTTCTCCATTGTATTGAATATCCCCACCGTAACTTGCATTTTTCTTGTCTGTATTCTGCCATTCTAGTTTCTTTAAATCAGATTCTCTTATACTGTATGTTCCTGCAATATAATTTCCCTGACTGTCCGTAATAAGTATTTCACCAAGCACCGGAGAATTCCCTGCCAGCTCTTCCAGCAAAACATTCTGATCCAGTTGGATAATCAGAAAGGCATACGCCCCTTCTCCTGTACCAATCGAAAATCTTCTGACATAAGGAATTACTTGTGCATTCCCCTGGAAAATCTCGTCCTGCATCGCCGGCATCCACTGGATTGCCTTTACCGAAGAATCTTTATAAACACATTTGAATGCAGATTCTTCAAAGTCAAAATCCCAGTTTCTTACTCTTGTGTAATCATCCCAACTGCCTTTATTTGTATACAGAAACACTGAATGCACCAGCGGCTCCGCCAGACTAATATCCTTCATCCAAGATGCTGCTTCTCCACTTAACGCTGCTTCTTTTCTTGTAGTCGGCGCTTTCACATAATCGCTCAGTGGCTGCATAAATGAACTGTTTGTCAACGCTGCAAACGCTCTTCTATTAACGGCTTCAAGCCTGGTGTCCAGCGTATTTTCCAACTGGCCCACCAGGCTTTCCGCATTCGCTCTGAAGTTATCCACAATTTCTTCTTCCGCAAACTGAAAATATAAAATTCCCGTAATACACAACAACCCTGTACATACAACCGCAAACATTAATGTCATCCTTTTACGGAAACTGATATTCCTTATTTTTCTCATAAGCATATGATGTACTCCCGGTTTCTTATTTTTCATCCCTTCACTGCTCCCGCTGTCAGCCCTGCAATAAACTGTTTGTTACAAAGCAGATATACAATCAAAATCGGAATAATTGCGATGGATGCTCCCGCCAGCATAATATGCCATTCCGCCGCCGCATTAACAGAATATTTCAACTGTACTACAGCAACTGTTAATGTCTGCAGATCTGGATTTGTGATCGTCATGATCAACGTTGTAATATAATCATTCCATGTATTGCGGAATACGAACAATGCTACAACCGCCAGAATCGGCTTCATTACAGGAAGAATAATTCGTCCGAACACTCCATAAATCGTACATCCGTCAATAATTGCCGCCTCATCCAGCTCTTTTGGAATACCTCTTACAAAGCCCATAACAAGAAGCACATTGACTGCCTGCCCTCCTGTCAGTGCAATAATCAGTCCAATCATACTTTTACTAAGTCCCACGTCCTGTAAAAACTGATAAATCGGATACAATGTTACAGAACCAAGGCTGATAAACATCATTGATGTATACAATGCAAGAAGCAATTTTTTACCGGCAAAATTTCTTCTTGCTAAAACAAATCCGGCAAGCGCACATGTTCCAACTGCCAGTACAGTTGTTGAAACTGCGAGAATAACGCTGTTTCCTGTATATTTCACAAAATCTGCCTGCACAAACGCCTGATAATAGTTCTTGAACTGCCATTCTTCTGGAAAAAATGCACCTCCTGCTGTCAATTCGGCATTTGTTTTCAGAGAACCGAATACAGTATAGATAATCGGGTAAAGTGTAAATACGATCATAATTGCCAGAAAGAGGATCGCACACACTTTTCCTGCTTTTGCAGATAGCTTCTTATTCTTTACACCTGTTTCCATTGCATACCCTCCCTCATTAATAAATATCATCTAATTTCTTTGACAGTCTCAGATAAATAATCGTCACAATCCCCGCAATTGCTGCCGAAACAACACTGACAGCTGCACCGTATCCATACTGTGGAATTACAGAGCTTGATGCTGAAACCGGGAAGAAATATTTATATCCATACAAAGCCATTACCATTGTAGAATTGTTCGGTCCTCCCTCTGTCAATACCATAACATTTGTAATATCATTAAATGCTGATGTAATAGATAACATCAAAATTATCTTAAGAATCGGTCCCATCATGGGAATTGTCACATACCACAATGTCTGAATCTTATTCGCCCCGTCAATTCTGGCGCTTTCCAGTGCATCCTGCGCCACCTGCTGCAATCCGGCAATAAAATATACCATATAGTTACCGACACCGCCCCAGATAGCTGTAATGATCAACGTCTTCATTGCGTGATCCTTTCCCAGCCAGTTGACAGGTGTATCAATTATTCCTATACTCATCAGATATTGATTAATTTCTCCGTTATAAGCATTGAACAGCAAATAGAATACCAGTCCCATAACTGCAGAGCTCATAATAGTCGGTAAAAATACCATACTCTGGGCAATTCCATTAAACTTAGTCTGCTTATTCAGAAGCAGCGCCAGGAAAAACGCCAGCGGAATGATAATCAATACTTTTCCGAATCCGTATACAAATGTATTGGCAACACTCTGCCAGTATACTTCATCGTGAAATACACGGATCAGGTTGTCCAGCCCTACCCATTTCGGAGCAGCTGTTCCTATCCCTCCGTATTGGTAGAACACATACTTTAATGTCCATATAACAGGATAAATGGAGCATAACAGGAACAGCAGCAGATTAGGCAGCAAAAAGGAGTAAGACTCCAGATTACGTTTTATCATCTTTTTCCTATATCCCACACTCATCTTTGTTTTTTCCTTTTTCATAAGGCATTGTCCTTTCTCTCACTCCCATGAAACACTGTCAAACTGTTAAGAGGAAAGAAGAATCTTGCTTCTTCCCTCTATCATTTCAAGTCTGTCCTTTTTCAAATACTTTTTATGGATTCAGCGGATCGTATCCGGCAATTTTAACTTCTGTTCCGATTCCGTCTTCTATTCCCTGCTGATAAGCCTTATTATAACGCTCTGTCAAATCTGCCAGAGTACTTTCCATCTCAGCATCTCCATAGTAAATGGATTCAAATGTCTTATAATAATCTTCGCCTTCTACTATCACAGCCTGTTCATTTTTTTCCTGCGGTGTCAGCGGAAGTACACCGTCAATATCCTGCATCTGCAGCCACTCTTTATTTGCAATTTCTTCATTCAGCTGTGCTTTTTCCTGAATAGTAGGAATAATACTTACGCCATAACCGTTTTCGTAATAGCCTGTCAGGAAGTCTTCTGTTGTAAAGATATCTTTGTATACCTTAAATGCAAGTTCTGCATTCTCACTCTTTGCGTTAACCAGATAAGCTGATGTAAACTTGATATTCTGCTTTCCTTTTTCCTCACCAGACACTGTCGGAATCGGAGCAGCATCCCACTTATCAGAATCCATCGGGAACTGATCTTTGTATACACCTGGTTCCGAATGTGTCCAGGACATATACATACCTATTTTACCATTCGCAAACTGTGTTCTCAGCGGATCAATATCCAAAGCTTCACATCCCGGGAAAGCACACTCTTCTGAAAGAAGTTCTTTCCAGTATCCAAGTACTTCACTGTAAGTGCTAAAATCATATTCACCCTTTGTGAAATCATATCCTTTTTTGATTCCATTCTCACGTTCCATCTGCATGTCCAGTGTTCTTTCAAGTGCAGAAGAAGCGCTCTTCATATGCTGTGCATATCCATAAATACCCTCACCTGAAAGTTCCGAAGTAATCAGCTTCGCATCCTCTACCATTTCTTTCATTGTAGTTGGAGGCGCATCGATTCCCACCTTTTCAAAAATCTCTTTATTGTAAATCAGGCGTCCTGTTGTTCCGCATGTGGGAATGTAATATAATTTTCCGTCAATTTCATTAATTCCTTCATATACCTCATCTTTGAAATATTCCTTCATGTCGTTATCCATATATTCATACAGGTCTAACCACTGCCCCTGATTTACATATTTGTTATAAACCTGATCGTTTAATGTCAGAATATCCGGCAGTTCTCCGCTCTGAACTGCCAAGTCCACTGCCTGGTCAAAGTTGTCTGTATAGAGCTGGTATTCAACCTGTACGTTATCTGTATTTGTTTCATTATAAACATCTACCTTTTCCTGAATGTAATTTGCGTCATGTCTGTCTTTTGTCCATATTGTGATCACTGTTTTATCTCCGGATGCATCATTTCCCTCTTTTGTTTCTTTTTGGTCAGAACCACCGCATCCTGCAAGCATTGTCATTGTCATTGCACTAATCAAAAGTAATGACACTAATTTCTTTTTCATTATAAAATCCTCCTCTTTTTTGCCTTTTGTCCTGCGCGCATTTTTTTGTTGTATTTATCATACTTGCTTTCTTTTTGTTCGTAAATCCAAAATCCGTTGTTGGAATGTTCAAAAAATGACACCATATGACATTACATGTTTCAAATCTGCCGCTGATGTTTGATATCTGTCACCCCCGATACTGTACTGGTCCATTTTTTTGCAACTTTTTTAACATAGCAGTGTACATTTATATCTTTTATAGTATAATTTACTACAGACACAAAATAGTTAACCATATAAAAAGGAGATTTTATATATGAATTTATTTAATTTAGACAATCCTCTCATGCAGTTTCTGGGCAAACTGGCTGACTTATTTATTCTGAATATTTTATATTTAATATGCTGCATTCCAATCGTGACCATCGGTGCAGCAACTACCGCTTTATATACAGTAACATTAAAAGCTGCTAAAAATGAAGAAAGTTATATTACACGCAGTTTTTTCAGAGCTTTTAAAAGCAATTTTAAAATCGGTACACTGACATGGCTGATCGTACTGACAGCAGGAATCGTCCTATGGCTGGATCTTCAGATCATTCCAAATATATCTGGTCAGATCAGACAAGTTCTGCAAATCCTGGTCTTGATGATCGCCTTGTTATACCTGATTACAGCGCTGTATCTATTTCCGTATATTGCCCGATTTGAAAATACCGTGATTGGTTCCATAAAAAATGCCTTTTTAATGGCTGTCATACATTTACCTTATACAATGCTGCTTGCTGCTATTACGATTCTTGCTTTTATGGCAACCTTATATATTGATTTCAGGATCATCGGCTTTTTATGGATAGTGATCGGTTTTTCCGGGCTGGCATATATTAATTCTATTTTCTTCCGGAAGATATTTGTAAAGTTTGAATAACCAGCCGGAGTTCCTGTTCCAAGTTTGAATAATATTTTACTTTTACTCAGAATGTGTTATAATCACAAAGAAAAAATGTGTTAATAACGTTCGGGAACGACCGCCCTTAGGAGCCATTGCTCCCCTACGCTGACCAGGCAAATGTGAAAGGACAAACGATTATGAGTACACCAAATCTGACCTTATTAACCGACCTGTACGAACTCACCATGATGCAGGGATATTTCGAGACCCAGGAAAATGAAACTGTGGTCTTTGATGTTTTTTTCCGTGATAACCCGAATAAAAACGGCTATTCCATTATGGCGGGTCTGGAGCAGATCATCCAGTACATTAAGAATCTGAATTTCTCTTACGAGGATGTCGATTATCTGCGGGGACTCGGTATTTTCAGTGAGGACTTCCTTCACTATTTAAGCGGATTCCACTTCAGCGGTGATATCTACGCTATTGAAGAAGGAAGCGTCATTTTCCCGAAAGAACCTCTGATCAAGGTTGTTGCTCCAATTATGGAAGCACAGCTTGTAGAAACAGCAATTTTAAATATTATCAATCACCAGTGTCTGATCGCTACCAAAGCAGCCCGCGTTGTATATGCAGCAGAGGGAGACGGTATCATGGAGTTCGGACTTCGCCGGGCACAGGGACCCGATGCCGGGTTGTACGGCGCCCGCGCAGCTATAATCGGCGGATGTGTAGGAACCTCCAATGTACTAGCCGGACAGATGTTTGACGTTCCGGTTATGGGAACGCATGCGCACAGCTGGATTATGAGCTTTAAAGACGAATACACCGCATTTAAGGCATATGCAAAATTATATCCGAATGCCTGTACATTGCTGGTAGATACATACGACACACTAAAATCCGGTGTGCCAAACGCAATCCGCGTATTTAAGGAAATGCGTGAAGAAGGTATCACGCCCAAATCCTATGGTATCCGTCTGGATAGCGGCGACTTGGCTTATCTTTCTAAAAAAGCCAGAAAGATGTTAGATGAAGCAGGCTTTGAAGATGCTGTAATTGCTGCCTCCAATGACTTGGATGAATTCTTGATCCACGACCTAAAAGTACAGGGCGCCAAGATCACCTCATGGGGCGTGGGAACTCATCTGATCACCTCTAAGGACTGCCCGTCCTTCGGCGGCGTATACAAGCTTGCGGCAATTAAGAGCGAAACGGGAGAATTTATCCCGAAGATTAAGCTTTCTGAAAATACAGAAAAGATTACGAATCCGGGTAATAAAACTATTTACCGTGTATATGATAAAGAGACAGGTAAATTGCGCGCCGATTTAATCTGTTTTGCAGATGAGACGTTTGACGAGTCTGAAGACCTGCTGCTCTTTGACCCTAATGCCACATGGAAAAAGACTCATTTGGAGGGTGGAAGTTACTATATGAAAGATTTGCTGAAGCCAGTCTTTGTTCACGGTGAGTGTGTTTACAATTCTCCATCTGTAAAAGAGATTGCTTCATTCTGCAAACAGGAAAAATCAACACTCTGGGATGAGACAATGCGTCTGTTCAATCCGCATAAGGTATATGTGGATTTATCTCAGAAATTATATGATACAAAACAAGCTCTTTTGAATGAGCTTAGTTAATAAGAGTGTTACTGTTCACATCCTACGGGTGCTCCAGTAACATAAGAATAACAACAGGAGTAATAAGATTATGAAGATTATTGTATTAGCCGGAGGACTGAGTACCGAACGCGATGTATCTCTGTCCTCCAGCGCCGGGATCTGCCGTACACTGCTGGAGAAAGGACATGATGCTTTCCTTCTTGACGTGTTCATGGGATTTCCTTATAATGCCGACAAATTAGAAGAAGTATTCGCACTGCCGGATCATGGTCTGGACATTGTAAAAAACATTACCACAGAAGAACCTGATCTTGATGCAATCCGTGCCTCCCGTCCGGATCAGTCCGGCTGTTTCCTCGGTCCAAATGTTATCGAGCTCTGCCGCATGGCAGATATTACTTTCCTCGGTCTTCACGGCGGGGAGGGTGAGAACGGTAAACTGCAGGCAACCTTCGACCTGCTGGGAATCCGCTATACTGGACCAGATTCATTAGGCTGTGCTGTCGCCATGGATAAAGGGCTGACAAAGCACATTTTCATGCAGGCGGGCGTAGACACCCCGAAAGGTACCTGCATTCATAAAAATAAGAATAAAAAAGCTCTTGCAGACTTAGGGCTTGAACTTCCGGTTGTTGTAAAGCCTTGCTCAGGCGGTTCCAGCATCGGGGTCTATATTGCCCATACACAGGAAGAATATGAAAATGCATTAGAAAAGTCTTTCCGTTATGAAGATGAAGTTGTCATTGAAGAATACATCAAAGGACGTGAGTTTGCCTGTGGTATTATTGATGGCAAAGCCCTACCGCCGATTGAGATCATCCCGAAGACAGGATTCTTTGATTATGCCAATAAATATCAGGACGGCGCAACCGAAGAGGTTTGCCCGGCTGACATTCCGCAAGATGTAACTGAAAAAATGCAGGCGCTGACCGTCCGTGCATTCCATGCTTTAAAACTGAATGTATACAGCCGCGCTGATTTTCTTCTGGATGACAAGGGCAATTTGTATTGCCTGGAAGTCAACACACTTCCGGGAATGACTGCCGCAAGTCTGATGCCGAAAGAGGCGAATGCCGCCGGAATTGAATACGGCGATCTGTGTGAGCTGATTATTCAGAAGTCTCTGGAAGCACGATATGTTACAGTTCATGCCTAACCGGCTCTGAACTGCAACGCATCCAGCCCATTGAAAAGTATAAGGATTTGAAAATATGAAAAACATGACATTAAAAGCAATCACTGCCGCCTGCGGCGGAACTTATTTCGGAGATGAAGCATCTGCGGAGAAAGAGGTTTCCAGCGTTGTTATTGACAGCCGCAAGGTAGAAAAGGACTCTCTTTTCGTTGCCATCTGCGGCGCACGGGTTGACGGACATAACTTTATCTGGCAGACCATTGACGCAGGTGCTCTCTGCGCCCTTTCCGAGAAGAATCTGGGGGATGTTTCCTTCCCGTATATTCTCGTAGAATCCTGTACACAGGCTTTGAGAGATCTTGCAGAGCACTATCGCAGAAGCCTCGATATCAAAGTCGTTGGAATCACCGGAAGTGTAGGGAAAACGAGTACAAAGGAAATGATTGCTTCCGTACTTGAGCAGAAATATAACGTTTTGAAAACTGCGGGGAACTTCAATAATGAAATTGGTGTTCCACTGACTATTTTTAATATCCGTGAAGAACATGAAATCGCTGTTCTGGAAATGGGAATTAATCACTTTGGCGAAATGACCCGGCTGACGAAGATGGCCCGTCCGGATATCTGTGTTATTACGAATATCGGGGTTGCACACATGGAGCTTCTCGGTTCCCGTGACGGAATTTTAAAAGCTAAAACCGAGATATTCCAGTACATGAATCCAGAAGGTACGATCATCCTTAACGGTGATGATGACAAGCTGATCACTTGTGTCCCTGAAAATGGTATAAAGCCCATTTACTTTGGTCTGCAAGACAGCACAAGTTATCATGCAGAACAGATTGAGAGCAAAGGATTACGGGGAACAGACGCCACATTTATTACACCAAAATCCAAGTTTACCGCACATATCTCCATTCCCGGAGAGCACATGGTGCATAATGCACTGGCAGGAATCGCTGTCGGCTATGCGCTGGGTATGAATGATGATGAAATTAAAACTGGAATTGAAGCGTTAAAACCACTCGCCGGACGCAATCACTTAATTGAAACAGATACTTATACTATCATCGACGACTGCTATAACGCCAACCCGATTTCTATGAAGGCTTCTATTGATGTTCTGGCAAATGCCGGTACCCAAAACAGTCCGCCGGACTGTCTTACCGCATGCACGGCTGCAAGAACAGTTGCCATCCTGGGCGATATGGGAGAACTTGGCGCACAGGAAAAAGAAATGCATTACGACGTGGGATCCCATACCGCCAAAGCCGGAATCAATGCCCTCGTCTGTATCGGAACATTATCCGCAGAGATTGCCCGAGGCGCAGCTGAAACCACAGATATCTCCTCCAAAAATAGGATTGAGCTTTATCACTATGAGGATAAAACAGCATTTTTTGCTAATATGGACAACATATTGCAGAAAGGCGATACTATTCTTGTAAAGGCGTCCCATGCAATGGGATTTGAAGAGATTGTAGAAAAGCTTAAAAAATAATACATGACGAATACAAAACACCGGAGATTGCCTTACCATAAAAGGCTGTCTCCGGTAGTATTTTCTTTTGCACTGCTTTTCGATTATCTTCATCCATCTGATTCATGGAAGAGAAAACGGAAAAATGCTTATAATCCCATCTATTTTATCTTTTATCCCTGTCAATAAACTCCAGACTAAGCACACACACCGCCGCATACAGCACTGTAAACAATACCAGATATCCCCAACGTCTCAACACCAGATCTTTTTCATAACTGTAAATCTTCCGGTAAGTATAATCATGCAGGAAATCCTGAAGAGCCTCCTCTACTGACTCTTGGGCAGTCTCTATCACTTCTTCCGGCAGAAAAGTCTCCAGTGTCTCAAAAATCTCCATCTTCCCAATCATATCCAATTCTGAATCTAATAATTCCAATGGCAGCTCATTCAAATTTGCCTCAATACAGAGCACACGCTGACCCCATTTACTGATCGTCAAGTTGGAAATGCTCTTTGCAAATCCGGTCAGCGGAAAAATAGAACCAGAGAAAATCAGCTGCACGATCAGGATAAACGGCATGATCGTCATTGCCATCGTTGTATTCCGTACTACAGATGATATTGCCAGTCCCAGTATATCCGAGCTGTACACCACAAGAAAAAATGTCACAAACAAGTCAATATAAAAGTTCCCGGAAACAAGTCCCTCCTTAGGGAAATTTGTAAAAATTCCGTAGATAAATACCATCAGCAATGCCTGTATAAAACAGATTGCCGCCTGACAGATCATGTGTGCCGCCACATAAGAGGTGATGTGAAGACCTGTTCTGTGCTCCCGCTTAATAATCTGACGTTCCCGGCATACAATCTGAATAGAGTTGAAAATTCCGATCCAGATACAGGAAGAGATAATCGCAAAGAAACTCGTCCTTGTGCTTTCTTTTAGTTCAAACATACTGCCGCCGAATACCGCCGCCAGTCCTTCGCCGCCCTCATCCGGACGGTTAATTCTGCGGATCACATCCTCCAGCGTATCTGTTCCAAAGAAATGCTTTGCCTCGTCTACAGTTCCGTAAAATGCCAGATGCCTGATATTATCCTCTGCACTCTTTGCCAGCACGATTACCTTGTCAAACAAATCCGCACCCCTGTCCGGAGAATGGGTAATGACAAGCACCATCTTTTTCTGGTTGGCGATTCCTCTCAGATTCTCCATCAGATCACGTGCCATCACACTGTCTAATCCCGAGTCCGGTTCATCTAAAAAGAACAATGTAGGATCTGCAATAAACTCTACTGCAATACTCAAACGTTTTCTCTGTCCGCCCGACAGCTTAGATACCAAAGATTCTTTTTCCCGTTCCAATCCGAAGACAGACAGCACTTCTTCAATCCGCGCTTTTCTCGTTTCCTCTGTTGTCCTTTGCGGCATCTTCATTTCCGCAGCATTCTCCAGGGTACCATATACAGTATCCTCCAGCCGAAGCAGATCCTGCTGGGGCACAAAACCGATCTCATATTTCATCTGATTATAATTTTCATAAATATCAATATCGCCTTCCATAATCTTGCCCTGAGCTTTTTCATAGCCCATAACTGCATTGATGAAGGTCGTCTTGCCCGCACCTGAACCGCCGAGAACCAGTACCATTTCTCCCGGATTAATGGTAAGGTCAATATCCTGCAGAAGTACTTTCTTGCGGAACAGATTCCACACACTTCTTTCCTCAATGTGAATTACCAGACATTTTTCGGATGTTTCCATATGATTGTAGAAAATCGTATCATGCTGGTATAAGAACAGTGCATGCCCGATATTGATCATATCCAATGCTGTCAGCTTCCGACGCCCCTCTACCTTGATATGATTCACATACACACCGAACCGTGTACTGTGATCTTCCACATACCAAAAGCCTACCTCTTTGAAAAGAGTTGCATAATGACCGGGCAGCTCTGCCAGATTCTCTGAAACCTCATCTCTGCCCTCTGTCAGTTCCGCATGACGGCTGATATGCATCTTCACTTTACCATCCTGCAGCCCTATTGTACGCCACTCGATATTCTCCGCATAATGACCATGAAAAATGAATACAACTGCCTGTTCATGGCTGTTCCCTTCTTCGGGTCTGTCTATACGGATCACATCTTCATGATTCAGACTTAAAACCAGCATTCCTTCTTCCGGAAATTTGAGCTGTTTTCCATTATACCAGAATAACTCTGCCCCCTTTTCAACAACCAGCTTCCAACCATCTTCTTTCCTCTGGATAGAACAAGATACCTGGGTCAACAGTGCAGATGAAACTATAATCTGCCCTGTTGACGGCATATTCGGAATCCCCGCAGCCCAAAAGCCGTTATCCGTATCGCCGCATATTATATGTACACCTGCAATTTCCGCATCCACTGTACTGCCGAGGAGATACTGTTGCTTCTCCAGTCTCATCGGTACTGGCCGCTTCTCCCGAATACAGCCGACTAGCATTGCTCCATTGTATTTTTCCTTTTTCTCTTCTCTGTTTCCCATATGTACTCCACTCCCTGGCATTATCCTACACGCCCAAACTCTTGCAAATTAATTTCCTATTTATTATATTAAGATAACCGACCATCCGAGTGTTTTATTTTTTGGTAATTTTTCTCATCTTTCAGTAAAACTTGTTTTATTTTTTCTTTCTTTTCTCCCTCAGCTCCCTGAAAAACTGCTTCATCATTTCACTGCACTCCGTTTCCAGAACCCCCGTTGTCAGCTCCGCCTGATGATTAAATTCGGGCATGTCAAGCAGATTCAGGATTGAGCCGGCGCACCCAGCTTTCGGATTCATACAGCCAACCACTACCCGTTTTATGCGTGCCTGCACAATTGCCCCTGAACACATCTGACAGGGCTCAAGCGTCACATACAGCGTACAGTCCTCCAGCCGCCAGTCATCCATCTTCCTGCTGGCTTTTTTAATTGCCTGAAGCTCAGCATGTGCCAGCGTGTTTTTATCTATAGTGCGCCGATTATATCCACGCCCGATGATCTTCCCATCATACACGATCACACATCCAATAGGCACTTCCTCAAGCGCATATGCTTTCTTCGCCTGTTTAATTGCCTCTCGCATATATTTTTCATCTAGCTCCATACTTGATTACTCCCTTCAATATCTGTTTTCCAGTTCTTTTTCTCTCTATTCTGAATACATTAGAATAAAAAGATTACTCTTCACGGTGCCTTGCACATTGCTGCAAGGCATCCGGTCGGCAAAACAACGGTTACAGTCATCCTCCCCTTCGCCGTCAGGCAACTTTTCAATGGAGTGGATGCGTTACAGTTCGCAGCCGGTTAGACCGTGAACTGTAACATAAAAGACAAGACCGGAGGTACTTATCCCCATGGACATTGGTATTTACTATCTCTATGAACATAAAAATCATCAAAAACTTCGCAACACCGGATTTATGAAAATCACAAGACAAGAACACACCTGTTTTCTGCAGCTGAATGCCCGGAGTCTTCCTGTAACAAAGCAGGATACCGCAGAACTATCTGCTTTTTATATGGAAAATGATTCGGCAAATGCCGTTCATTTATCGAGCATTTCCTGTGGAAATCAAACAATTTCCGGAAAAGTTGCCGCAGCCGAAACCCTTTTTCCAAATCAGTATACCCTGAAGCAGATTGACGGTTTCTTTCTTACCCTCCCTCATGGAGAAATCCTGTCTGCAACTGCGCCAAATACCAAATTTGACACTCGAAAAATTACATTTTTATCCGGTAAAGAAATGACTGAGACTGTTGAACCTGAATCCCAGGCAGAAACATTATCCGAAACTCCTGAATCTCAGGCAAAAGTACACACTGACACGCCTGAATCTGAACCCCTGACAGAAACGCCATCTGAAATTTCTGAATCTCAGACGGAAACATCATCCGAAACTTCTGAATCTCAGGCAGAAACATCATCCGAAACTCCTGAAGTTCAGGCGGAAACATCATCCGAAACTCCTGAAGTTCAGGCGGAAACATCATCCGAAACTCCTGAAGTTCAGGCGGAAACACCATCTGAAGCTCAGACAGAAGCTCACGCCGACACACCCAAATCTGAACTTCAGAGATCCTCAGAACCGCAAAGCTCCGCCCGGAAAATCCAGCGCAGTGAGCTCTCCTCCCTGCCGCGCCGTCACTGGAACCTTGCCAACAACAGCTTCCTGCTTCACGGCTATTATAATTATAACCACCTCCTTCTAGTGGAAGAAGATGGTCATTACTGGCTGGGTGTTCCAGGAATCTATGAACCGAGAGAGTCCCGGGCAGCCGAACTATTCGGCTTTTCACAGTTCACAGATTCCTACAATCAACAGCTTGCATTAGCTGAAGATGAATGCACCAATTACGGTCGATTTGGCTACTGGTGCCGCTATCTGAAATAATCTTGCGGATTGCCGAAATGCACACTACAAAATTGCTTTCATTTCCTGATACAGACGCTTTGCATAACTATCGGTCATACCGCACACGAAATCTGTCACAAGCAGCAGGCGGAGATACAGCTTCTCCGCTTCGCTTTTTCCTTCCGCCTGTAAACGATAGACGCTGCGGTAATTATCGGAAATAAAGGAGATCAGCCTTCTGTCAATGGTTCCAAGGGGCACATCAGTATCGTAATATAATACTGCACCAATAAACTTATCCATCAGAAAATCTATCATCGATGATTCAATAATTTCCATCTTATAAATATCCTGCGAACAGAACACTTCTTTATATGCCATAGAACCGAGCAGTTCCATCAGTTGTTCTCCATAAGTTCCATAAAACAAATCCTGCTTATATGTCCCTCCCATAATTGCATCATAGTTAGATGTAAACCCAAATGTCGCACAGTTGATTAAAAATCCCTGTATCTGCACAATCCAGTTCTTCACCGCATAATCCTCCGGGTTACGAACACCTCTCTCTTTACCTCTCGCATAAAGAGATTGTAGCTTTTCCAACGGATTAATACCCTCTTCTCCATAACAAAGCGTCAACTCGTACAATGCATCCGCCAGCATCTGATAAGAAATATATCCCTTCACATAAGCGTCCTCAATATCTGCTGTCTTATATGCCAGATCATCGGCTGCTTCCAGAATATAGGTCAGCGGATGACGGTTCTTTCCAGCTCCTGTTTCCCTGACAATATCCTCGAAAATCTTCCGGTCAGCATAATAATAGCCCATCTTTTTATCTTTAATATTTCCTGTTGTCAAATCAATCTCCGTCGATGCTGCCGGATATTTTATAATCGTATTTAATAATGCATAGGTCAGATTCATGCCATTCTCATCCACCAGATAATGCAGCTTCGTTACCAGCCGAAGCGCCTGTGCATTTCCTTCAAAGTGATAAAAATCTTCCCGCATCTGTTCTGTCAAAATGTCCGCCACAGGAGTTCCCCTGAACATTAGTTTCTTCAAATTGCACTCAAACCATTCCCGGATTTCCACTTCACCAAAATGCCCGAAGGGAGGATTCCCGATATCATGAATCAATCCCGCACATTCCAGCACATGGCAGATATCCTCTTTCATCTGTGGAGTAAACCCAGACACTTTCCGATACTTTAGTATATTTTCCCCGATATTCTGTCCCAAAGATTTCCCAAGAGAAGACACCTCCAGCGAATGGGTCAGTCTTGTCCTGATAAAATCACTTTTGTCCAGAGGAAATACCTGTGTCTTATCCTGCAGACGCCGAAATGACGCACTTCCAATAATCCGGTGATAATCCTTTTCAAATTCACTTCTCATATCTGCCGACTTACGGGCGCCGGAAATACTCCCGCGCGCCCGCTTTGTTGACAGTAACTTATCCCATTCCATATATTTTCTCCTATGAAATCAACCGTTACTTTTCCTATAATCCTATACCCATCCGGGCATCCCATAATTCATGCCTGCGGCGGGCGGACTTTGTCCGATAATGTATACTTAATCCAGATAAATCGGCGGTTCATATTCCTTTCCAAGCAACGCCTTCTTCCGCTCCTGGTATCCAAGGAATGCCCACTCCGTCATATCCGTCCACTGATGTAATTTGCGGTCATACACTTGTACATAACCGATCCTGGTGGGGTGCATACGCACACTGTTCGTCTGATATTCACGACCTGTATATGGATTCATCTCACCCACACTCAAATCTTCTTCCATGTCGTTATACTTGATTACCGGTTCAAAGTCTTCTGAATCCGGTGTAATCACTTCTCTCGCCGGCTTCCTCCTCTCTGCCCCTGGTTTCTCGAACTTTTTCACTTCATTTCCCCGGTGGCCTCTCCGAAGGAAAATACCGCCTGTATGAAGCCCCTCCTTCTCTTCATCTGCCAAGAACCCCTCTGTCTGTTCCGCCACAGCCCTTGCCGCCTGTGTCTTATCAGATGCTACCGTAACTTCCTCCAGTTCTTTTAGCTCCTCATGAATCTCATATAGCTCACCAATTGTCATATCACGCTCATCTTCTGGCATCTTTTCCGGCGATATATTTGAAATACCGTCCTTTCCATCTGGTTCTTCGTCAAATTTCAGTCTATGCTGGTATCCTTCTTCATCTTCAGCTTTTATCTTTCCATGACTCTTCTGCGTACCCGCCCCCATATATTCCATCATCTTCTCATCCTCTGCCGAATCTGCCGGGAAGATACTCAGCCGAAATGGACAATCTAAAATAGCCGCGATCATGCGCATATCTTTCTCCTGGAAATTATCTCTTCCAAGACGCTGTGTCAAGTTCTGACGGGACATTGCCATCCCCGTACGTTCCTGGATCAGCCCCGCCAGCTCTTTAATCGTCATATTTTTGCGGCTTAATATAATCTTAACTTGTTCTCCAAATGATAGCCCTTCCATAAAAAATCCTCCTTATCATATGTATTTAGTTACAGTTCACGGCCTAACCGGCCGCGAACTGTAACGCATAAAGCCCATTGAAAAGTCGCCTGACGGCGAGGGGCTGGATGCCTAAAACCACAGCTTTATTGACCGGATGCCTTGCAGCGAGGTGCAAGACACCGTGAACAGTAACTGTATTCATACTTTCATTGTCTATAGAAACTATTTCATTTCTTCATAAATCAATCATTTTCCTTTCATCATTTTATCAAATAGATTTTCAAATGTAAAGAGACCAGACTCATTTCCTTGTCTGATCTCTTAAAAGTGGTTACTGTTCACACGGCGCCTTGCACTGCGCTGCAAGGTGTCCGCCAATGAAGTGATGACAGCGATATATCCAGCCCCTCGCCGAAGGCGACTTAAAATGGGCTGGATACTGTTACTGGAGCACCCGTAGGGTGTGAACTGTAACGCATAAAGCCCTATTTTCCAAGATATTCTTCTAATGTTACACCCTTTTCAGTAATATCCTTTGCCGCTTCCTTTCCTACATAACGGTAATGCCACGGCTCATAAATAATCCCCGTAATGTCTGACTTATCCGGTGGATACCGAAGAATAAATCCATACTTCCAACAATTCTCTGCCAGCCATTTTGCTTCCGCCGTTCCAGCCTGACGCTCATCCAGCTCAGTAAACTCTGCAGAAGTAATATCGAGTGCAAGTCCTGTTGCATGTTCACTTGTTCCCGGAATCGCAACTGACTTAGCAGTCTCTTCATAAGCATCCAGAGGTGCATATCCATTGGATATCCACTGAACCATTGTTTCGTTAAATACCTGCCTCTGATATCCATAATCTCTATATGCAGAGCAGATATATGGATTCAGTCCTGCCGCTCTTGCATCAGAAAGCATTTGCTGCAAATCTGCTGCAATCCGCTCATCTACCAGCTTATCCTGCTCAATCTCCACAAGCTTTGGAACGTAATCCTTTGCAAGTGGATAGAAGCTGTTTACCAGAGTCAGTTTCCACTTATCCTTCTCGGATACCAAAGATTCTGCATTCAATTTTGCCACCTCAACAGTATCTATCACCTGTACTTCCACATTACCCGGCACGGCATTTTCCTGTTTTGCATTCTGTGCTTCCCTCTCCCGGCTATCCTTTTTACCATTTCCAAAAACTCCGCCAATCCAGAATGCAATTCCCCCTCCGATTACCAGTCCCAGTACAAGCCCTGTGACCCAAATCCGCTTCATCCTCAGCTCGATTTTGCGTCTATCCATCCACTGTTCTCTATTTACACTCATATCTTCTATTCCCTCAATTGAATCAATCTGACATCTGCATCAATCTGCCTGTCTGTCGAGCAGACTGCCACACGATATGTTCCTCCCCCCAGTTCGGATTCCATATAGTAAAATATTTCCCGAAATTCCTCCGGCTGCCGTATCAGTTCTGCCGTATTCCCTAAACGGATTTCAAAGGCATTCAGAGGCATTGTCAGTCCCCTTCCGGTTGCCTTTATAAAGCTTTCCTTTAAGACCCAGTAACGAGTAAATATTTCCCGCTGTTTTTCTCCCTCTTCCTCTTCAATACATCGGTATTCTGATTCGCAAAAGTATCTCTTTGCTAAAGCCATCCGACATTTCTGCACCTTTTCTACATCACATCCTACCAACGGCTGTAAAGCAGATGTTTCTCCCGCCGTACATACCGAACACAAAACATATTCTCCCGAATGCGAAAAATTATACGCTTCCTGTCCATCTAATCGAAAATATTCTTTCATCTTAGCATATAAAGCCCATACTCCGATACTCTGTGCTTTCCCCTGCCTGTGCTTGAGCCTGTCCGCTTTCTCCTGCCGAAACCCGGGCGCCTCCAGATAATATTTTCTGTAACATTCCTCCTGAAAAAGAGGTGTAATATCAGCAGCCCATGTGTGTATCATCTCAAGTATCTCGCTTCAAATGTATCAATTGTAATCGGCTTGTTAAACAAGGTCCCCTGTACATATTCACATCCCAGTTCCTTTAACATATTCAACTGATCCTGTGTCTCTACCCCTGCTGCCGTCACTCTCGCCCCAAGCCTGCGGCAGACATCAATCACTGCCTTTACCACGATCTGGCTGCGGCTGTTGCTGACAATACGGGATACAAGACCTTTATCCATCTTCAGACCGTCAAACTCCATAATCGAAAGAATTGAAAAGCTAGAATCCTTCTCTCCAAAATGATCCAGCGTGACCCGGATATTTGCCTTACGAATCTTATTACTTGTCTCAGCAAGCATCTCCTGATTCATGCCATGAGCAGCCTCCGAAACCTCAACCTCCAAATACTCACACGGTACCTGATACTTCTCTACCAGTTCCAGCATCTGATCCGCAATACTTTCATGGCGAAGTGTTGCCCCCGTAAAATTCACAGAAACAGGCAATATCGGCAGTCCCTCCTCTTCCCACTTCGCTAACGTTTTGCAGACCTCTTCAAATACATAAAGATCCAGATAATGAGACAGCTTCGTCTCCTCCAGAAGTGTAATGTATCTGCTCGGATTCATCACTCCAAGATCTTTGTGATGATAACGTACAACAGCCTCCGCACCTACAGTTTCTTCTGTATCCGCATCCACGATCGGCAAAAGGCATACAATAAAATTCCCGTCCTTTAAATCTGTCAAAAGATCTTCCTTGATAATTGGCTCATGATGCCCCTTTCTCTGATGCTTATAATACTTCTGCTTCTCATCCCACATCATATTTTCCGCATTAAAAATCAAATGATCTGCCTTGATGTCAACCTTCTCCCATGCATATCCCATTGTTGTAAGACCCAGGCTGATATTTTCCAGTCTGCTATGAGCTGTATTCACCTGTTTCATGAACTTTTCATAGGAAACATCTTCAGCTATCGCAAGGAACTCATCTCCAGTCAAGCGGTAAACTGACCCCGGGCGGAAATATTCTTCCAGAATTTCGCCCACACGGATAACGACCTCATCACCGTACTCTCTTCCGAATTCTTTATTAAAGTTCTTCAGTCCGTTGATATCCACAGACAGCGCCCCCAGTGATTTCAGTTCTCGCTGCTCCACATCCGCAAGATAAGAAACAAAACTATTTCTATTCATCAGCCCTGTCAAATTGTCATGATAGCTCAGATATTCTTGCTGCTTCTGCATCTTCTGCATAATGATCGTCTGTGAGATCATCTGAATCATCGCCTTAAGAAGCTCCAGAGTACAGCCCCCGCGATGTACTTTAACTGCTGCCAGTACGGCTGTTACTCCATCTTCCAGCTCTAGCTGTATACTATAGCTTTCTTCTGTCGTATCCGTAATCTCCTGTTTAATCCACTTCGGCCACTGTTCAGAATCCAGCAGCTTAATTTTATCACGCTGCCATGGAACATTTTCCGTACACCATTCATAAATTGTCAAAATCTCATATTCATCTTTTTCGATATAATAAACATATTCTGAATCATAATAATTTCTTATCTTGCTCAAAACACTGTTCATAATCTCTACTAAAGAATAAAGCTTTTGCTTTCCATTCATAATTAACTCTCCTTACCGCTCCATTTTCGGTAAAAAACCCCTTATTTAGGTAACTGTTGATTGTTTTTATTTTAGTATAAACCTACAAAAAATGCAATATCATTTCCGACAAACCAATAGTTCCCTGTTATAGTTCTCTTTCTTTTATCTTACTTTCTTTTCCCTGTCTCTTCATGCTTAATACTCTCGTCACTCTCCGCCGTTTCCTTCACAATTCTAAGAAAATCTCTGTCTTTTTTCTTTCGTCTTGGTACAAAACGGGCAACGAAATTCCCCTTCCCCCGGTTCTTCACATAAATATATCCAAATACAGAAAATACGGCTGCTCCGATAAAATTGACAATTAAATCCTTCATCGTATCGATCAGTCCGATATCCAGATAGCCGCCAAGCCCTAATTCCTTCCCGTTTACGACTACACTTTTGATGTTATCAATGGCAGTCACTACATTTCCGCCGTTGGGATCAAGCGTTACAGAACGAATCACCTGTACTACTGTATCCTTCTGCATATCCAGCCCAAAAAACATGTCCATTCCAAACTCAAAGAACTCCCATATAACACCTATCGTCATAGAAAAGCAAAATGCCACGATTGCGGTAAACAACGGAGACAATTTGAACATTGTCTTCTCACTTCGATTCAGCAGATCCACCAACGAAAAACCTATCGCAGCTGCTAAAAATCCATTGATCGTATGCAGAACCGTATCCCACATAGGAATAAGCACATAATATTCTCTGATTTCTCCCAATATCTCCGCCGCAAAAATAAAAATTAAAATTAATATTTCCAGAACCGTTGGCAACTCAATTTTAAACGTCACCTGTACCAGACTCGGCATAACCAAAAGAATCAACGTAAGTATACATAAAAAAAAGTTCTCATAATTTCCATTCAGAAATTGTAAGATCATTGTCACAATAACAAAGATACGCAGGACAAAATAGACAATAAAAGAGCTTCTGTGTTCCCGAAGCTCCATATCCAATGCCTTTAATATATTCTTCATCCAACTGTTCTTTTGTTTTTTATTCTTTGACATTTTTTGTATCCTTTCCTGTATATCTGCAAACGTTTTATCTTTATTTTTATTCTATAAAGAATGCTACCTCTTGAAATACCAATTGTCAAGGATATATCATGAAATTTGTTTTACTTCTGTCGCTTCCCGATATATAATAGAAAAGACGCTCCGGTAAATTGCGCAGCGGTCCCGCCTGACGCAGACCAGACGCCAAAAGAAATAAAAAGGGTGATATAAATCGTGTATACAAAAGAAATAGATTATTCATTTCAGACAAAAACAAACAGAACTGCACTCCGGCAGGGATTCCGTGACGGAATCCCCATCGGACTCGGCTATTTTGCCGTATCATTTTCACTGGGAATTGTTGCCCGCAATGCAGGACTTTCTCCCTTTCAAGGTTTTTTAGCCAGTGCACTTTGCAGCGCCTCCGCCGGAGAATATGCCGGATTTACACTAATTGCTGCAATGGGTACATTTTTAGAAATCGCAGTTATTACTTTTATTACCAATGCACGTTATCTTTTAATGAGTTGTGCTTTAAGCCAAAAGGCGGACCCGGCGCTGCCGCTACGACACCGTCTTCTAACTTCCTTCTATATTACTGATGAGCTTTTTGCAATTTCTATTGCACGCCCTGGTTTTATGAATCCATATTATACATACGGAGCCATTCTCATTGCATCACCCTGTTGGGCGTTTGGAACTGCTTTAGGCGTCATTGCCGGCAACCTGATGCCGCTGCGTCTTGTCAGCGCCTTCAGCGTGGCTCTTTACGGAATGTTTCTTGCTGTGATTATTCCGGCTGCACGCAAAGAAAAAGTAATTGCCGGACTGATTTTACTATCCTTTTCCGCCAGCTTCGGAGCTGCATATCTCCCGGTGATCTCAAACCTCTCTGACGGAACAAGAACAATTATTTTGACCGTTGTAATTTCTGCATCGGCAGCGATACTATTTCCGAGAAAATCTGAAGAAGAAAGGACACAAGTATGACAACCGGACAAATTTACATTTACATTTTTATTATGGCGGCAGTCTCCTATGCAATCCGGGTTCTGCCAATGACACTGATACGCAAACCAATCACAAATCGTTTTGTACAGTCATTTCTATACTATGTACCTTATGTAACACTGGCAGTTATGACATTCCCAGCTATAACAGAAGCAACACAAAGTCCTTTAGCCGGGTTGCTGGCGCTGTTGGCAGGAGTTGCAGCAGCATGGTTCGGTGCGGGATTGTTCCCTGTTGCGGTAATCTGCTGTGCTGTGGTATTTGCGGCAGAATTGATTTTCTTATAAGACTAATCCTTAAGCATGACAGACAGCATAGCAAATTTGATGTAAAAAATCCCCAAAACTCGAGGTTTTAGGGATTTTTAAAAATTCACAAGAGGCGTAGACCGGATTTGAACCGGTGAATCAGGGTGTTGCAGACCACAAAATCAAGCCCCGGAACCCGCTAAAACTCTGGTGTTTGATAACCGTGTCCACCTTATGACCACCTTATTTCAACCAATTCAAATTGAGCCCTCGTGCCAATCGAGGTACTAAATCTGCGCCATGGCACTGAATAAATTAATATTCAAGTATAGATTCATTATAAACTACTGATATACCTTTCGTCCATGCCATTTAAAAAGTTTTATTTATTAATTTTTTATAAACAAAATATCTTAACATATGGAGGTAATTATGAACTACCAACTAGAATTAAAGCAACTGGTGGATTACCCACGTTGCCGTATATACCGTGAATTTATACGTTCCTTAGTAAAAGAAAAGAACATCCGTACCAACGGGGGTTCTTTTCTTTTTTATTACATCCTTCTTTGTTCCTTTGCAAATTACCGAACATCCAACCGGAGAATAGAGGGCATCACCTACACTGTAGGTCCGGGTGAATGGATATGTCCTCTCTCCGAACTTAAAGACCAATTCCGGCTCCGTTTCCAACACCAGGTACTTTCTGTTCTGGAATTTTTTGAAGAACAGCATTACATCTCATATTCTCTTCTAGGGAAAAACAAACTTATAAAATTTACGATCGCAGACTGGCAAAAGGACAATACCGTCCTTCGGTACAGTTATCCCTGCAAGAAAGACATGGGATTTTTCTTCTTCTCAATAGCAAAAGTCCATGAATTGATAGGCATGGGGAAATGTTCAGAAATGGATATCCTTCTGGATCTTTGGGTACATACAGTTTTTAATGACACGCAAGTACAGGGATCAGATATTGGGCCCGTTGTATATTTCCGTAACAATACTGGCAATCCACTGACCAATTACAGCGAACTTGCCGAGCGATGGGGATGCTCCAGAACAACAGTGAGCCGTCTTCTAAAAAAGCTGGAAGGCCTGGACCTGCTCTCGCTCATTCCTTTCTCTGGAAATATTGGCAGCGTAATCTACCTGAAGAATTATCTTTCCACTATGTTCAGCATTAGCGATGTCATGATAGACAAGGAGGAAGTTGCACTCACCTTGAGCCTGCCAATCCAAATACCGGATGAGCCGGAAACTGTTCCAGAATCTGATATAGAAGCTCAAATTCTTGTTTCAGATAGCGAAGAGAGCGTTCCGAAAACACACATGAATTTCATAGTAGAGAAAGTGTCCAAACTCCTTGTAACACAAGGGATTCCTTGCTGTCAGTGTAGCAAGACGAAATACCAATTATCTAAATTATCGGACTGCAAGGGTATGTATAGTTTAGAGATTATCTGTCCTTACGGTAATATGGCATACCGCTTTGAACTACGGATTACACCGCAGACGCATCCGGAAGCATCAGACCTGTTTTCTAAAGTACCATCTATCGAACTGAAAGGAGGCAACATCTATGTCTAAATACCAGAAAAACTATCCAAGCCCAGAGGAAGACCCAAGATTCCACGATACCTATCAGTTTCTGAAGCGATACCGTGATGCTACATACAGTCTGAAAGTGGTAATTCATCAGCTGGAGAGCCAGTTTAAGTTAGAATATGGCTCATCCATAGACGAATTCTTAGATTCCATTTATGCTGCCGGGATAGAACTTGGAGACGGCAATATTGAGGAGCGGGCTAAGAGCATAGAACGCAGCAATAAGATGTTGAAACTACTGGACTCTTCTGTTGACCTGCTGAGAAGCAATCATAAGTATGGCGAACAGTATTACTGGATTCTATACTATTCCTTCCTTTGTCCACAGGAGTTACGGAATACGGATGAGATTATCGAAAAACTGGTGCCCCATATTGACAACATTTCCTACCGGACCTTCTACAGAAAGCGCCGGGCAGCTATTGAGGCGCTCAGCACAATCCTCTGGGGGTTCACAGCTAAGGAAACGCTGGACCTTTTAAACAAATTCTTCCCTGAATAATGGAATTGTCCACATTTGGCAGAACATTGGCACAGCAATGCGATTGTAAGGGAAAAATACCCATGTTACAATATCCATGCTTATAGTTCTCGTTTTTACCAGCACCCAAAGATGGTGCTTTTTTGTTACCCAAAACCCAGCCGGCATGCTTGAACAGATATGTCTATACGTGCAGAATCACGTGATAAATACGTGTAGTATTTGCAAGTATTGAACACGTAATTTTGTACGTGTAGATGCCCTACAAAGAAAAGGAGATATGATGAAATGAAGACCAGAGATGAAATATACCATGGAGAAGCTGAAGCGTTGCTGCGTATTATTACCTCGTATCATGCCCTAACCTATGAACAGGTGATTGCAACTTTTCCAAGAAAAGACGAGTCCTTAAAGATATTGATAAAAAGTCTAATAAAACAAGGCCGCATCTACTATGATCCCAGCAGTAACCTGTTGTGTGACAAGGCGGAAGCAGCACAGTCGCCGGATCGGGAAATGATTGCTGCTTACTGGGTTTTACTGGATTTTAAGAAAGCACTGGTATATCACACAAGCGGAGACTTTCCGGTAAAAATACATTTTTTCTCCAATGATGAGGCTTATGAAATTATAGCCGCTTCACCTGAACAGGAAGTGCTGCTAAATCATGTTCTTGCCCAGACAAAGGATACCGAGGCAAACCGTCTGGTCATTGTTTCCTCAAAAGAACAGGCCATGAAGATACAAATTCCAAATGTAGTCGCCTTTTGTACAGTGGATTTCGATGGGCATGTCAGCTACTACCAAAAGAAAGAGAGGTAAAATGGATACCAAAATACTATTGCAGCGAATCAGTGTAATTGAAGAACAAACGGACAAATTAAAAAATTCGTTATTCGCTATGAAAATGACGGATCTACAGAAATATCCTACGAATTATGAAGAGCTTAGTACCGATGCAGCTCTAAGGGCTGAGCGCATAGCCTGCCAGCTTCGGAACTTAATCTACGCTACAGGGATTGTCAGTAAAACAGAATATATGGAAAAATCCGCAAAAGCCCATGGAATACGGATACAGCATAGCGATGGTATTCTGACCATACAACTCCCAGGGCTGCTTCCAAAACGGAAAGCACATGTCAATACTGCCTTCCTCAACGAACCGCTTCATTTTGCATTGAAGGAATATCTGGAGCATGATGCACTGCCTGTTTTTGAGAATTGTGTCGTATGTTTCGTCCAGATTTATGATCAGAGGCTTCCACTAAGGCGTATCCGTGATTATGACAATCTGGAATTCAAACAGATTTTAGATACCATATCTCTATTTGTGTTGCGGGATGATAGCGGACTGTTCTGCGATTCCTACCACACTTCCATACTGGAAGATTCCGATTATACTTCTGTACACATCATGGACAAATCGGTTTTCCCAGAATGGCTGAAGCATGAAAAAAAGCGCATATCTGCCCTGTCGGAAATTTCCTGATTTTTTTAGGAGCTTTACCGACATAGGTAAAATTCCGTACGAAAGTTGTAGAATCTGTGCTTCTATGTACCCTATTTACCTGATTTCAACCCAAGTATGGAGTCTGATGGGTATTTTTAAGGAGGGATTCGTCTATTCATACAAACACAATTCGTTATCTGCTGTTGGAGATGACGGCACTAAGCGGAGAATTTCCCGCAGACCAGTTAAGCAGGCTAATCCCCAGTCAAGCCTATGCCGAAAAGGTCATTACACAACTAAAAGCTGAAAAACTACTCCGTATCCATTACCGTGATAAACTGCGGGGGTACCGTTTGACAAAAAAATCTAAGGAAATGCTGCTTCAGGATAATGCTGCCCGCTTTACCTTTTATCTGACCGGAAACACGGAAACAAACCAGGTTCGTTCAGAACTGACCAGGCGATTGCGCCTTCACCAAAAAGCAGAAGTCTATATTACTTTGCACCATGCCGGCATCCCCATTTATCCGGATGCGAAGCCAGTGCTTTTTTCTTCCAAGCACCCTGTTTCTTCCGTCAGTATGCAAAGCTTTCCTCTGTTTTATTCCTCACGGGAAATCAAACAGCTCGGAGCGGATACAACAAAAATAAAAAATTCCCGCAGTATGGGTGTTTTATTAGCAGAAAAATATATTTATGTACTTTATAATACCGGAAGTTCCTTATTGAAATGGGAATACCGAACTGAAATCAGGGTCAATGCCTTCCTGCAGTATTACTTGAGAGGGAATCCTTACCCGCAGCCTCCAGAAGTCCGTGCCATCATGCTCGGACGAGACATGGGTACTGCACTTCGTCTATTGACGAGCACCGGAGGATACAAGAAGTCTTTATTTATGTTGGATACCTGTCTCCTTTCCTCCGTATTCTTCTGCATCACCTCCCAGACAGCGGTTATGCCCGTTGTCAGTACATCTACTTTTTGTTTGGATTTCTTACGATGATTTTCCATTCTGTTCGGCGTGTTGGCTTCCATTTGTATATGGCGGTGTCAACGTTACATTTGACCTCTATCAGAAAGCTTTCTGAATACTAGCAGCTTCTTCTCAAGCATACCAGCCGTTGCCGGAGTATCTTCGGTTTCCACATACTACTCTCTGATACAGCGGTGGAATCCTGTGTTACCTTTAAGCCCCGAAAGGCACCCATACAGCTCATTCAATTTTCAACGAATCATGAAGGGTTATCACAGCCTATAATGAAAATAGGAGGGGGCTGGCTCCACTACTGTTTTAGCT
>NZ_CALPDG010000006.1 GCF_943193195.1 Mediterraneibacter agrestimuris
TGGCAGAGCATCTGGAGCAGGTTTTCATCATCTTTATGGATGCGGAATGAAGCAGGGTCATTGGTCTTGAAACTGGCCTTCAAGAGTTTTTCAAAGCCAAGAACATGGAGGAATTCCTTCATCATAAGAAGCCCGCCATCGGAAGAGAGTTCACCTCCGTCAAAATTTACTATAAACTGCTTATTGCATTTAAGCTGGATATCCTTTAAACTATGCATAGAGTTTCTCCTTTGCAGAATTTATGTATGGTTGAGGTCCAACATAATTATAGCAAATCTGAAACTCTTTTTTAACCAAAAATAGTTTCACCTACTAAGTGAAAATGTAAAGCGGTTGAAAACACAGTAACTATACGGGTTTTTCCATAATTGGTACCGCCAGCGTGAATAATTCAGGATAATAGATTCCCTTGCCGTTTCCAGTGTTTTCTGCCGATGTTCCGGCGTGTTATAAGCTCCGCTCTTTCTTGTGCCATCCATCATATGCAGCTTTATCATCAGCATCAGAATTCGTACCACTTTCTCGTCTACTGCTGATTCTTTGATTTCTCCCTTTTCTATCTTTTCTTTCAATGGATCTGCCATAAAATACTTATCAAAATTATCGGTTACGGACATCTCAATATCCAACTGAGAAGCCGCCGCCTTTTCCGTATCATGGACAGCTCCCCAATCGGATACGACAACACCGTCGTATCCCCATTCTTTCCGCAGAATATCATTCAACAGATATTCACTCTGACAACAGTGTTCTCCATACAGTAAATTGTAAGCTCCCATCATAGTATAGACACCACCCTTTTTGACTGCATCATAAAATACCGGAAGATAAATTTCCCGCAGAGCATGCTCATCCACTTCCACATCCACCCAAAGACGTTCTGTCTCCTGATTATTGGCTGCAAAATGCTTCACACAAGCCGCCACATCCCATTCCTGCACACCTTGTATATAAGGTATAGCAAGTTCCTTAGTCAGATAAGGATCCTCGCTGAAATACTCAAAGTTCCTTCCACAAAGAGGACTTCTCTTAATGTTGACTCCGGGTCCTAAGATAACGTCTTTTCCACGTCCTCTTGCCTCTTCGCCAAGTACACATCCCGTCTCTTTCGCAAGCTGGCGATTCCATGTAGAAGCCAATGCACTGTTGCACGGAAGATAAGTCACATAATCATCGGAATGTCCGACCGTCTGCCATTTTGATGCCTCAAACTCCTGACGGACCCCCATAGGTCCGTCGGAGAATTTTATCGGCAAAATTCCAAGCCGCGGGACTCCCGCTGTCTGAAATAACTGCGCACCATGAATCATTCCGATCTTTTCATCTAAAGTCAGCTTCCCAAGTAACTCTTCTGCCTGTCTTCTCAATTTCATCTGTTTTTCACCTCACACATTTTTGCAGTCTGCTTTCATGGCAGTCATACCTATTCCATCTCACATATAAATGTAGTTCCTCTTTCTTCCACAGTCACAACTGTGTCCTCTCCGTCAAGTTCCATTTTGGCTCCCTGTACAGATTTAACAATGCAATTGACAAACCGGATCTTAGCTCCGGCTGTCACCTTTCCGGTAATCTTGCTGCCCTCATTTACAAAAGAAGCTGTCAGCACTTCTTTTTCTGCCTGATATACACATGTTTCTGCTTTGTCCGTCAGTCCGAATACCTTCAACTCCAGATTGTCCGCAAATGTATAATCTATCGTATCGTATTCGATTCCTGAAGCTACAATGCTGTTTTCTTTTACCCAAAGCGGAATAGACAGATAATCATGAATCTCTTTTCTCCATGTACCGCCCCACACTGTTTCGCCCGTTAGATAATTGGTCCATGTTCCCTCCGGAAGATAATATTCTGCAATGCCTTTTTCATTGAAGATCGGCGCTACAAGCAAAGCGTCTCCCATCATATACTGTCTGTCCAGATAGCGGCAGTTTCTGTCTGTCTCGAATTCAATCGCCATACTTCTCATCATCGGCACACCTGTCCTGGAAGTGTCAACTGCACTGCTGTACAGATAAGGAAGTAATTCCAACTTCAATCTTGTAAAATATCTTACCACGTCCACAGCCTCTTCATCATAAATCCACGGCACACGGTAGGAAGTACTTCCATGCAGACGGCTGTGGGAAGACAACAATCCAAATGCTGCCCATCTTTTATATACATCTGGCGTGGACTGGCTTTCAAAGCCTCCTATATCATGACTCCAATACCCAAAACCGCTGCTTGTCAAAGACAGTCCGCCCCGCAGGCTCTCACTCATAGATTCATAATCAGACCAACAGTCACCGCCCCAGTGTACCGGGAATTTCTGACCGCCCACAGTTGCAGACCTTGCAAAAAGCACTGCTTCTTCTTTACCGCGTTTTCTCTCAATTACTTCATATACTGCTTTGTTATAAAGATATGTATAAAAGTTATGCATTTTCTCCGGATCAGCCTCATTATAATACACTGCATCCGTTGGAATCCGTTCTCCAAAATCAGTTTTAAAACAATCCACTCCCATATCCAGCAGTTCTTCCAGTTTTGTCTGATACCACCTTACTGCTTCCGGATTAGTAAAGTCAACGATCGCCAAACCGGGCTGCCACATATCCCACTGCCATACATCACCGTTCGGACGTTTCAGAAAATAACCTTTCTTCCTGCCTTCTTCAAACAAGATAGATTCCTGTCCGATATAGGAATTAATCCATACGCAAACCTTCAGCCCCTTTGCCTTAATCCTCTCAAGCATTCCTTTCGGATCCGGGAATACACGCTCATCCCAGACAAAATCTGTCCAATGGAACTCCCGCATCCAGCAGCAGTCAAAATGGAACACACTAAGGGGAATCCCTCTCTCTTGCATCCCGTCAATAAAGCTCATAACAGTTTTCTCATCATAATCCGTTGTAAAGGAAGTTGACAGCCACAGGCCAAAGGTCCACTGCGGAGGCAGCGCCGGCTTTCCGGTAATATCTGTATAACGCATCAGAACATCTTTCATCGTTGGTCCATCAATAAAGAAATAATCCAACCTTTCTCCCTTTACACTAAATCCTACTTTGGACACCTGCTCTGTCGCAACTTCAAATTCTACCTTTTCCGGATGATTCACAAAGACACCATAGCCGCGGTTTGACAGATAAAATGGTATATTTTTGTAAGACTGGTCTGTACTGGTTCCTCCGTCTTCATTCCAGATTTCTACGGACTGTCCATTTCTCACAAATGGTGAAAAACGCTCGCCAAGACCGTAGATCAGTTCATCTACAGAAAGTCCAAGCTGCTGTCTCATATAAGCATTACCGCCACTGTCATAAGCAAAGCCCTTCCAATCCTCTTTCAGATATGCCAAATCTCTCCCAAGACTTTTCGTCAGCAGTTCCCCGTCTCTTTCATAGCGCATAGACCAATTTTCTTTATCGATCACGAGACTCAAACGCCCGCTTCTGACTGTCAGAAATCTCTCCTCTTCTATCATTTCCAGCGCCCCTTTTTGAAACAGCTCCAATTCAAATTCCGGTGCTTTTTCCATAACACCCCTATGATGAAACGTCTGCACCCTGATAACGTTTGGCATGGGGGCTGAAATCTTCACCGTCAGGCTGATCCCTCCGAGAGTATCTCCTTTTTTTTCGATCCGGCTTGTGGGTGCAGCCAATGTTACCTCTTCATCACCTTTTCTCACCTCATATACATGCTGTGGGGAAAAACATTCAATTCCTTCTTTAAATAACCAGCATCCGTTGTGAAATTTCATGATTCTAAGTCCTCCTATGTCTTTATGAAATAAATAATTTTCCTTTTATACGTTTTCATTATAAAAAAATCAGCTTAGAAAAAATACCACACGTTTCGGAACGAAAATACCCCTCTTTTCAGAGTTTTTATTGTTTTTTTACCCACATTTAAATATAATAAAACTATATCCGGCGAAAGATTTTTATCGGACAGACAATTGATGCTGATTATAAAAGGAGTTTCCTGATGCACTTTAACAAACTTTATTTACGATTCTTTTCAAAACAAAAAGTAGGCAGACAACTGATGACATTATATTTCTTCATCATTTTGCTTCCGGTTCTGATCTTAAGTCTTACCATTTACTTTATATCAAATAAGCAGATTACTGAGAATTATACAAGCCTGACTGAATCCAAGGCATTTCAGTTCCGCTCCGTCCTCGTTGCAACAACCCTTTCTCTGAACGAGACCTATGAGGCTGTAGCATGGGATGACTCCTTGCAAAGTCTCCTGTCTCAGACTTATACGGATGAAGACTCTGCCCAGGAAGCTCTGACTAGTTACGATACTTTTGACAGTATTATGAAAAATCAGACAGCATTGACTGATATGCGTTTATATATCCATTGTGACAAAATGCCTCTAACTAAAAACTACAGCCATTTTTATCCGATCACAGCGGAAACAGAGTCCGAAGAATGGTATCAAAAAGCTATTTCCCAGAGGAACAATTTCTGGAAAAGCAACCTCTATACTTCCGTTTCCAACTCCAGTCCTGAATCATGGACACTAAATTACTACTGTCGGATCCCACTTCCCCAGATTGATTCCGAGGCATTTCTGGTGATGACAGTTTCCAACAACCACCTTCGGAATCTATTCCGGACGGGAGATTATGAGGTATACATCTCTGTGAATGAAGATCCAGTCTTCTTAAGCAGTTCACGGAACTATGCCGGAAATGAATTCCCGGTTGTGATCAACGCCCCCTCCCGCTTTTATGATGAAGCCGGGAAGATGGAGTTAAATGGGGCAATGACAATGGCTGCCATACAGACTTTCCAGTCCTATTCCACAAAGGATCAATTCAAGATTCTGGTGATAGACCCAATGGCAATTCCCTACCTGCAAAAGATAGAGCTTGCATTTCTATTGATAGGGATATCTGTACTGGCTGTGTCTGCACTGTTGATTTACCTGTATACCACCTATTTCAGCGCAAGAATCCAGACTCTCCGCCTTGCTATGTACAAGGTCTCACACAATGACTATGAAATTGTAAACAGTATTCAGGGCGATGATGAATTAAGCGCCACATTCCGAGATTTGAAGGTCATGATTGAAAAGCTAAAAGAAACAGAAGCTCAGATTTATGAAGCTCAGATCAAAGAACAGGAACTGTCTAACCAGCAGCAGCAGATGGAGTTAAAACTGTTGGCAAACCAGATCAACCCTCATTTTCTCTATAACACACTGGAGATGATCCGTATGAAAGCATTTGCCAACGGGGATAGGGACGTAGCCAAAGCAATCAAACTCCTCGGCAAATCCATGCGCTATGTGCTGGACAATACCAAGTCCACGGCAACTACACTGGATAAGGAAATTGACTATATCTCTTCCTATCTGCAGATACAGAAGCTGCGTTTTGAAGAACAAATGGATTACACTATCGAAATTGATAATAAACTAGATTTAAAAGCATACCGGATTCTCCCGCTTTTGATTCAGCCTCTTGTGGAAAATGCAATCTCTCACGGTCTTGCCGATACAGAAAAGGACGGGCATATCCGCTTCAGACTATACATCACTTCAGATGACCTTCTTATGGCCGAAGTATACGACAATGGATGCGGTATGACAGCGGAAAAGCTTGCAGATGTCATTGCTCATCTGGACGTCCCGCAAAATGAAGCAGAACATGGAGTCGGTCTATACAATATCAACAACCGCGTCCATCTCTTCTACGGCGAGGAGTACGGTCTGAATATCAAAAGCCGGCCGGGAGAGGGAACTTTGATTACACTGACCGTTCCATTATTAAATCTGACGGAGGAAGTAAAATGAATGTATTGATTGCAGATGATGAACGAGTTGTTCTGGAGGGATTAAAATATATCATCGACTGGCACGGTCTCGGGTTTTCAATCTGTGGCACGTCTTCTAACGGTGCCGATGCCCTTGAAAAAATCTTAAGCCTGAATCCGGATCTCTGCCTTTTGGATATCCGAATGCCGAAGATGAATGGAATTGAAGTTGTACAGGCTGCCGTAGAACAGGGCTACACCGGCAAATTCATCATATTAAGCGGTGTCACAGATTTCAAACTGGCACAGACCGCCATGCGCTATGGTGTTGATTTTTACCTGACCAAACCAATTGACGAAGATGAACTGAAACAGGCTGTAACCACTGTCCGGGAACTGATTCTTTCAGAAGAAAAAAACCAGATCTTCTATAAAGAATATCGTGACAAGGCTAAGCAAAGTATTTTGCAGGAAATTCTGCTCAACACATGTGACTATTATAAGTTGGATTTAGATGACTTGCACCTGAATGCCAATATTTATCAAGTTGTCTCCTATGAGAATTATAATCAGGAATTCTTTTATCAGACATGGAATTTTGCGGATTTAATGCGTGTATCAAATCAAGATAACAATACTTTCGACTTATTAGAGCTAGACCGGCGCAAGATTATTTTGCTGAAAGGCGACTTTGCGATTTCCAAATTTGAGAACCTGCTTGCTCATTATCAGCTAAAACCGCAGAAAGGTTCTCCTTTCGATTCGGTATTTCTCGCTTATGGACAGAAAGTCTCCCGGATACAGGATATTTATCTCTCCTATCAGGACATCTGCCAGTTATCGGAACGGCGCTTTTTCTGTGAGGAGAACCAACATATCATTGGCTATGAGGAACTTCTGAAGAAATATCAGAACTTGACCGCCTCCGCCCTTACTCAAAATACAGCGCCTGACTATGCTGAACGATTTTTAAACTACATTCAGTCTCATAATCAGACGCTCATTACGGAAACGCTGCGTGAATTAAATACATACCTTGTATCCCTGAACACAGATATTGCCAACATTAAGCATTTTCTCATTGACCTTTATATTCTGGTCAAACAGAAAATTATGCATCTGTATCCGGACGTGGATATTCCGTTCCCGGCAAATGCTGCGGCAATTGATTTGCTGGAACGCAAATATTATCTCTACGAAATTATCACATTTCTCGCAGAACAATTTGATATGTGGCTCCACTCCGTAGGATATTCTTCCGGTGAAAATGTAATGGATGAGGTTCTGTACTACATCCACCACAACTATCAGGAAAATTTAAAGCTGGAAACCATCGCGCCTCTGTTTGGATACAACAGTTCCTATCTGGGAAAGATATTTAACAAACGGGTCGGCATCAACTTCACTTCCTATGTAGATCAAATCCGCATCGAGGAAGCCAAAAAGCTGCTGGGACAAGACCGCCTGAAGGTCTATGAAATTGCCAAGCAGGTAGGTTACAGCAATGTGGATTACTTCCATAAAAAGTTTAAAAAACACGTGGGTACTAGTCCTGCTGAGTACCGGAAAAATCTCTGTCCATAAATTCAATCATGGCACGGCTCCACGGATAGGCAGATTTTGAAAATGCCAGTGCACATCCGTGGCCGCCGGTCGGATATACATATGTATCACTTGGCACATCTGCCTTCTTAAGCGCCTCGCCCATTCTGACTGTATTGGATGGCGGCACACAGTCGTCATCTGCACAAGTCCACACAAAACTCGGCGGATACTTCTTTGTCACCATATATTCTACAGACAATTCCAGCATAAGCTTTCGATCCCCTTTGGTCAGATTCACCGCACTGCCCTCATGGGCTTCTTTTACAAAGCTGATGACCGGATAACCCAGACAGATTTTGTCCGGCTTTGCCGCCCCCTCATAGAGCGCCGCTTCTGAAGCGCAGAGATGTCCTCCTGCTGAGAACCCCATGGTCATCACATTCTCTGAATCCACGCCCAGCTCATTTGCGTGTTCTCTCACAAGTCGAAGCGCCTCCGCCAAATCCTCCTGAGGCTCGGGATACGCTGCCGGAGCCACCCGGTATTTCAATATAAACGCCCGGTATCCCTGTGCCTCCATGAAGTGCATGACCGGAGTTCCCTCTCCACTGAAGCATACATTTTCATAGCCGCCGCCCGGGCAGATAATAACTGCGGGCTTTTTATCCGTCACTTTCAACTCATTGCGTGCAACCAAAAAAACACCACGTTTCTCACTCTTACTGTCATTCCCCAACACCCAGTCCTCTGACGGATTCCAGAGTGAAATACATCGTCTCGTATGATTTTCCCGGATATCCAGAACTAGATTAACCGCATCCAAAAGCTGATCAACTACATTTGAAAAGGGTTCATCCCATGGCGTCTCTCCAAACTGCTGTGCCAGCATAAAAGGTTCTCCATAATACTCCTTCGGAAACATGGATAGCAGATATTCCGAATAAAACACCTTCAGATACTGCGCCATATCCGGATAAGCCAATATGTCATTCATGGAATTATATTTTGTAAATCTCATTCTGTTTTCCCCTCACTTCTTCATGTGATAAATATTTCTCACCAAGGACTATATGACCTGCTGCCTTTAACCACTGTTCTGCAATCAGCCCATGACCATTCTCGGTGGGATGTACCCCGTCCCAGATCCAGTATGCCGTATCCTGATTCTCACATGCCTGTTCAAAACACTCCTGAAGAGGTACAAACACTGCCCCAAATTCTTCTGCTATCTGCCTTGTCTCTTTCTGATATTCTTGTATACAATGATGCCACAATTCATAATCGTTATCATAAACCGGACCATGCTGCCCGATAAACGGCTCACATATAACAAACTGCACCTCCGGCAGCGCCGTCCTGATTTCTTTCAGCATCATACGATAAATGATCCCGTATGCTTCTCTTCCCGTTGCATGCCGGGCATGCTCTGCCTGAGGACCATCGTTTACTCCTACGAGAATACTGACCACATTTGGTTTCCATGCTATCACATCTTCATAGATCCTTCCATAAAGTTCAATGATACGATTGCCGGAAATTCCCCTGTTTATAAAATGCAGATTCTTCTCCGGATATTTGCTTCCCAGCAGAGCGTTGATAATATAAGCATAGCTGTGCCCCATCTGGTGGTTCAGATCCTCTCTGTCCTTCTCGTCCTTATAACGATTGCCGTCTGTTATACTGTCTCCATAAAATAATATTGTTTTCATTTACATTTCCCCACTTTTTACTTTACCTGTATCCGAAAAACTACCGGATATTCTGTATCCACACCTTCTGCCCTGACATGAAGACCCTTTGCATCCTTTTCATATGTCACTTCCGTGTCAAATCCCAACACACTTACTTTCTGAATCAGTCCGTGAAAATTCGGTATGTTCTGATCATCAGAGTCTGCCAACGACTGTATCGTCACCTGACCATCTCTCGGAAAATTCATTACAAATGCATAAATGCTGTCTCCATTTGCTGTAAAACGAATATCCTCTTTCGTGTAAGGAAGTTCTTCGTTGTCTGTAAACTGCCCCTCGGATACACGGACACTTCCCTCAGCCGTCTTCCGCCACGGTCTGCTGCCAAAGACTGCAGCCTCGTTTTTGTGCATCCAGTCTCCGATCTCCCGTAGGATTTTTCTGTCTTCCATAGGTATTTCGCCATCGCCCTTCGGTCCTACATTCAACAGCATATTTCCGTTTTTACTGATGATTTCGATAAAATTACAAATAATCTGGCGGCTGGTCTTGTACTCCAGTGTATCGGTGTAACACCATGAATTTTTAGCTATCGCCGTATCTGTCTGCCAGTGAAAAGGCTTCGGCTCTGCCAGAGCGCCTCGTTCTACCTCCACAATACCACTGCCGAACATCATGGCATCGTGTTTGTAACAGATTGCCACTTTCTTTCCCCACTGTTCTCCCCGGTTATAATAGTATGCCGTCAGCTTTTTCAATACTTCTTTGAATGCCTCGTGCTGTATCCACCAGTCAAAATACAAAAGCGACGGCTGATATCTGTCAATAATCTCACAAGTCCGAATAAGCCAGTCTGTCAGAAATTCTTCCGTTGGATACGGCTCGCTCTGTAATGCCTGCGGATCTGGTTCCGGCATTGCCGGCCAATAGAAATCCCCGCGTTTTAACGGCTCTTTGATATCACTGTCAAATTCCTTTCCATGTCCCATAAAAAACCAGTGCTCTGCCCGGTGGGATGAAGTGCAGAACACCAGCTTTTCCTTCATCGCCGCATCTTTCAGCTCTCCCAGCAGATCTCTCCCAGGCCCCATGTCCCATGCATTATACTTTGATACGTCACTCCTGTACATCTGAAAACCATCGTGATGCTCCGCCACCGGAAAAATATATTTTGCCCCTGCTTCTTTGAATACTTTCACCCACTCGTCCGGATCAAATTTCTCTGCTGTAAACAAGGGAATAAAATCTTTATAGCCGAATTTACTATGCTCTCCGAACATCTTTCTGTGATATTCCCATTCTTCCTTCTCCTGTATGTACATATTTCTGGAATACCACTCATTGTTGTGAGCTGCGATGCTGTATAATCCCCAGTGAATAAAAATTCCGAATTTCGCCTTGGAAAACCACTCAGGTACTGTAAACTGAGACAGTGAATTCCAATCTGCATCATATGGTCCTTCTGCAATTACTCTTTTAATTTCCTGTAAATATTCCTGCTCCTTTTCCAATGTCATTATTTTCTCCATTTCCTCTGTTCCTATAGTAATCAATTATTTATATAATCTGATAATCTGCACGCCTTTGGCGGGAAGCTCTGCCACGTCACCTGCTCTGTATTCTATTCTTTCAATCAATCCGCTTCCTGCTTGGTTAACTTTGATTTCCAACGTCTTATCGGTATGATTTAATAAAAACAGAAATCTGCCATTCTCATTTTCACGCATGGTTACTTCCAGTCCCTCTTGCGGTACAATAAGCCCTTCTATGCCACATTCCCTACACACATCTGCCAAAAAAGCCCGGTAAAATTCTTCATCAGAGCGAGTCGCTACATAATAGGCATGACCCTTGCCAAATGTATTTTTTGTGACAGCCGGCATCTGTGCATAGAAATCCTCCTCATAAACACTGACTGTTTCCGCGCCTTCCGTATGACTCAGATCGCAGATCAGCCTTGCCGGATACTGTTTGCCCTGATAAGTAAAATGGTTTTCCATATGCGGCGGCAGCGCATCACACTCTTCCACCCAGATTCCCAAAATATCCCGCAATTTCCCCGGATAACCGCCTGTAATGATCAAATCATATTCATCAGCAATACCACTGAAAAAAGTGGTCACAAAGGTACCTCCGTTTTTTACAAATACACGTATTTTCTCGTCATATCCATTCTTGACCATATAGAGGACCGGTGCAATAAGCACCTTATACTTGCTCAAGTCATCCTCCGGTCCTACAATATCCAGCGGAACATTTAAGTGATACAAAGCCTGATAATAGTTGTATATCTCATCCTTATATTTCAAATCACAACTGGGGCCTGCTGAGCTCTCAACAGCCCACCAGTTATCCCAATCAAAATAAATAGCGGCGTCTGCTTCTGTCACTGCCCCCAATGTCTGATCCCCCAATGTCTTTAGCTCTTCTCCCAGTGCCTTCACTTCCCGGAACACTCTTGTTTCATTCGTTCCCACATGGTCAATTACCGCCCCGTGCAGCTTTTCACAGGCACCTGCGGTACGCCTCATCTGAAAGAACATAATAGAATCCGAACCATGTGCAACAGCCTGATAACTCCATAAACGCATAACTCCCGGACGCTTTAATGCATTATACGGCAGCCAGTTTGTCACACTCGGCGTCTGTTCCATCAAAAGAAATGGTTTTCCTCCTCCGATCCCGCGCATCAGATCATGGCTCATAGCAATCTGTGCAGGCGTATCCTGATTGGACGGATAGTTATCCCATGAAACAACATCCATATATTTCGCCCACATTTTGTAATCCAACTCTTTGTAGAATCCCATCAGATTTGTTGTGACCGGAATATCCGGTGTAATAGTCTTAATTACCTCATACTCTCTTTGGTAGCATTTCAAGATACTCTCAGAGTTGAACCGCTTATAGTCCACTGTAATCCCCTGGAACTGGCTGCGGTTCTGTTCAAAATGTTCGCTCAGCAGATTCGGCAGTACAATCTCATCCCACTCATAAAACGTATGCCCCCAGAACGCTGTATTCCAGGCATAATTCAAATTTTCAACAGTCTTATATTTTTGCTTCAGCCAGACGCGGAATACCTTCTCGCAATTTTCACAATAGCACTCTCCCCCATATTCATTTGAAATATGCCATGCCACAATATTGTTATAATCTTTATATCGCTCTGCTATTTTTGCAGCCAGCCGGACAGAATACTTTTCATATGTCGGACTATTGGGACAAGAATTGTGCCTTCCTCCAAATTTCCGCTTCATACCATTAAATTCTGTCCTCAAGATATCCGGATATTTCTTTGCCATCCATGCCGGATGTGCCCCTGTCGATGTTGCAAGGCAGACATAAAATCCGTTCTCCTTCACCAGTTTCATAATCCTATCCAGCTTACTAAAATCATATTCTTCTTCGGAAGGCTGCAATGCCGCCCAGCTAAAGACATTCAGTGTCAGAATATCCACATTTGCCTCTTTCAGCAGGATCATATCTTCTTGCCAGATTTCCTCCGGCCACTGTTCCGGATTATAATCCCCGCCGTATACGATTTTCCCTGCCCTGTCACTATATCTCATATTTCATTCCCTCCTTCACGTTGCCTCACCTTTTCATAAAACACGCTTTAGTTTTGCTTAATATCATGATGCCGAGGTCAAAAGTCCCCAGCTATGATGAAGTAACAAAGGCATATGCCGGTTCTTCCGAACAGACATATGCCTTTGTTGTTGCCAAGCATGCGATAAAACAGTCCAGTGAACTGTTTTGAGTCATGCAGCGTTTACAAACTATTCCTCAACATTTTTAGCTGTCGGAAACTGTTTTGCTGATTCCTTTCTGGCAGCATCCTGATCTTTTGCATTCTTCATATCTACTTCCAGAACTTCTTCAATTCCAAGACCCTTTGCTGTGTCTCTCATCTCTGTCATATACTTGTCAAATTCTGACTGATCTTTTGCAAAGATCATTTTCCATGAGTTGTCGATGACTGCTGCCTTGCACTGTCCGCGTACGGTTGTAATATTAGAGCCTTCTTCTGGTGTTGTATATGCAGAACCCGGCGCAACCAAAATCATATCGTTGTTTTCAAGATACTCCATTGTTGTGCTTGCGTCCATGTGCTCCCTCCAGTCCTCTTCCAATGGAGATGTTACGTTTGCAATAGTAGACTCCCACATAGACCAGTCGTATGTCTCACCCGTTTTAGGATTGATGTCAGTACGTGCAACAGCCTCAAAGCTCAGTGTTGAGATACCGTCTTTCCAGTTTCCGCCGCCCCATTCTTCCGGAACATCTACTTCATTCATAGGAAGGGCTTTTTCACCAAACTCTGTCTTCACCGGTTTGCCGTCAACCATTTCCCATGTAAGTCCTTCCGGACCTGCACAGTTATTTGACTGCTGATTCAATTCTACGCCTTCCGGAGAATACAGCCAGTCGATAAAGTCTGCCATTCTCTGCGGATCTTCTGCCTGGCTTCCGATTGCGATCACCCGCTGTGTGTTGCCCAATGGGCAGCATCCATAAGAAAAGATCTGCATATCCTTAACCGGTGCAAGCATAAGTCCTTTTCCTTCTGCCTTATGCTCTGCTGTGTTATACATGTTCTGTCCAACCCACGGCCACGGGCAGTACAGTGTTTTTCCGTTTTTATATTTTGTGGTCCATGTATCATAATTCTGTGTTGTGGAATCCGGATCTACAAGCCCCCTCTGGTTCGCTTCATAGAAAAATTCAAGAACGTCGGCGTAAACAGAATCCTCTTCAACAACACTCTGATAATCCGATCCATCTGCCTTTGCCAGTACGAATCCAACCTCATCAAATCCATACATACAAGCCGGCTGTTTCGCATTATTCATCATATTGTCGTCCCAATCTTTGAACAAAGAGATTGCATAAATATCACTTGCGCCTTCCTTCTCCCTTGCCAGAGTCTGCATATCCTCAAGTACATCCAGAAATGCGGACATATCGGCCATTTCCGGATATCCTAATTCTGCATAATAGTCCCAACGGATATATGGTCCGAAAGTTGGTTCAAGAGCCTCACTTGAAGAAGTTGCAGCATTAGAGGAAACCATGTTCGGAAATGCCCACATTCCCTCTTCGGAAACAAGCGCACTTGTTCCCTCAATTGCATCACCATAGTTTGCAATGATATCCTTGCCTTCCATCAGATCTGTACAGTCCATGATCAGTCCTGACTCTACAAGGTCATTCAATACACCGTTTCTTGTATCAACCAATACCAGGTCTCCTAAGTCTCCGGCTGCCGAACGCGTCTGATACAGAGTATCTCCGCCGCCTGCAACATTAGGCGCGATAATATTCAGTTCCATATTGAATTTATCTTTGACGATCTTTGCAAACCAGCCGCTCTGAAGTCCCTGATAATTTGCAAACTGGTCAAATACATCCACTGTGATAAATTCTTCGTAATTTCCGTCCTTAGAACCTTTGTCCGCCGTTTTTTTGTCATCTCCGCCGCATCCTGTCAGCACAGTTGACATCATTGCCATACACAACAATACGCTCAATACTCTTTTTTTCATAATCTTCTCCTCTTTTTCTTTATTTACTCTGCAAAATCAGCCTTTTACTGAACCAATCATGATACCCTTGACAAAGAACCTCTGGAACATCGGATAAATACACAAAATCGGAAGTACTACAATGACCGATACTGTCATACGGATAGAAGTTCCTGTCTGCTGCGTTGCCAGAGCTGCCGCACTGACGGCTGCTGTCCCTGAATTCTTCACCATCGCGGCAAGTGAGCTTGCCTGATTGATATAAGTATACAGCAAATACTGCAGAGAATACAATTTCTGTTCTGTTACATAGATCAAAGTATCCTGATAGCTGTTCCACTGGTTGACCGCAGAAAAAATTGCTACAGTTGCCAGAATCGGAGTACACGTCGGAAGTACAACTTTGTAAAATACTTTGAAAATTCCTGCTCCGTCTATTTCTGCCGCTTCCTGTAATGCCTTCGGCAGAGATTCTACATATGTCTTCACAAGAATAATGTTAAACGGCTGTACAATAGTCGGAATGACATATACCCAGAAGGTATTGGTCAAATGCAGATTCTTCATCGTCAGGAACATAGGAATCAGCCCGGCATTGAAATACATTGTAATAACAACAAAACGATACCAAAATTTCCGTTTCCACATCTTATCCTGTGTAAACATAAATCCCAGAAATGCTGAGGACAGCACAGTCAGTACCGTACCGATCACAGTCTTTCCAATGGATACGAGCGCTGCGGATCCCAGGCCCTTGATTTCAAGCAGCGCCTTGTAGTTGTCCATGTGAAGCCCTTTCGGAAGGAAATTGATGCTTCCCGCCGCGCTTAAGTCATTTGCGCTTATCGTGTTAATTACCATATAGTAGAAAGGGTAGATACAAATCAATGTAAAAATTCCAAACAAAAGATAATTAAACACATTGAATGTCTGATCTGCAGCTGTCGGTTTTTTCTTTTTCATCTTTTTCTCCTTTCCCTGCTATACAATAGATTCGCCGCGGGTTTTCTTGGATATATAATTTACAATGGTGAGCAGAGCCACACTGACAATACTCTTTAGCATACTGATCGCAGTTGCCAGAGAATAACTGCTTCCTGTCATACCGATGTTGTAAACATAGAGATCCAATACCTGAATATGTTCTTTATTAAATGAATTCTGGAATACAAAATACTGATCCAGTCCGTTGTTCAGGAAGTTAGAAATTGCCAGCATCAGCATGATGAAAAATGTCGGCATCAATGCCGGAAGCGTAATATGCCGCATCAGCTGAAACCGGTTTGCCCCGTCAATACTTGCAGCCTCGTACTGCTCCTGATCAATTCCCGCAATAGAAGCCAGATACATAATAGCCCCCCATCCGAGCCCCTTCCATGTATTCCACATAAGCATCCACAGATATGTATGCGAATCGTTGTCCAGAAACTTAATCGGATCTGTGATAATTCCCATATTTTCCAAAAATCCATTTACCATACCTGTTGAAGAAAACAAACTAAATGCTACAGAATATACAAGCACCCAGCTTATAAAGTTTGGCAATGTTGTAAACGTCTGAACAAAGGTTTTGAACCATTTGCATTTAATCTCGTTTAAGAAGATTGCAAATGCTACGGGAAGAATAGACGTTGCAATTCCGAGAAGACTCATCGCAAATGTATTCTTCATAACCTGAATCAACTGAGACACCTGTGTTTTGTTTGTAAACAACATCTGAAACCACTGTAGCCCCACAAAATCACAATCGCTCAGGCTTCTTGGCGGTTTATAGTCAAAAAAGGCATATATCCACCCATGTAATGGAAAATACGAGAACAGAAATACCAGTATCAAAAATGGAACAATCCACAGAAAATACTGTAGTCCCCTTTTATCCTTCGCCTTCGGGAGCGGTTGACTTTTCGCAGCAGCTTTACTCTTTTTCATTTTCCTACCTCCTTACACTGCTCGTTTACTGGTCTTATCCTACCATTTCTGTGTCTGGACATACTACTGAAAAAATTCACCCTCTTTTCATAGTGAAATTAGATTTTTTTCACATTTTACATATAAATCTCTATTTTTTTCAGTATTTCATTACCGATTTTTCTGGTAGTCTTTTGAAACACCTGCCAGTATATTAACAATCATAAAATATCTTTCTCAGGAGGAAACACCATGAAATCAAAAACAATGAATCCGGTATTGGATTTCATCAACACACTTTGCAATTTTGTTGTACTAAACTTTGTCTTCTTAATTACTTGTCTGCCGGTCATCACAATAGGCGCCGCACTTTCTTCTCTATATTATGTAACGCTTAGGGAGGCCCGCGGTGAATACGGTTATCTCGTCCGCACCTATTTAAGTGAGTTCAAAAACAACCTTAAAAAAGGAACGATTGCTTTTCTTATCTTATTTCTTGCGGGCGCTGTATTTTTATTCAACATTGTGTTCTGGTTTGAAACGGGCACTATGGCAGGCACTGTACTGGCCGGTATTCTGATTGCCGCAGCAATTGCATGGTTTTTGATCGTTACATATACATTCCCACTCATTGGACGCTTTGAAAACAGTACAACGCAGACCCTGAAAAATGCCTTTGGACTGGCAATGAGTAATATGAAATCCACATTTGCGCTGATCATTATGGATACCTTTGTGTTTTTCCTATGCCTGTATCTGTCTCCTATGAAACTGTTTATGGTTCTGTTAGGCTTTGCATTTGTTGCATACTGTCAGTCCTTCATATTAAAAAAAGTATTTGAACCATATGAGAAAGACGTTCTGGCTTTGGAAAACACTGAGATATAAAAACAAAAAAATCTGGGAGGATACACAATATGAAATTTGGATTTTTCAATGACAAAGAGAAAGAATATGTTATCACATCTCCGGCAACACCACAGCCATGGATCAACTATCTTGGCAATGACGGGTTTTTCTCTTTAATCTCCAACACATGCGGCGGCTACAGCTTCTACAAAGATGCCAAGCTGCTCCGGCTGACACGTTACCGCTACAACAATGTACCTGCAGATACAAACGGACGGTATTATTTTATCAAACACAAGGACACTGTCTGGACACCTGCATGGCAGCCTGTTAAAACCCAGCTTGACACTTATGAGTGCCATCATGGACTTGGCTACAGCCGCTTCATTTCCTCTAAAAATGGAATAAAAGCACAGCTCACAGCATTCGTGCCGCTCAATGAAACATGCGAGATCAATCAACTGATTCTAACAAACAACAATGCCGCTTCTGAAGAACTTGACCTGACTTCCTATGTAGAATTTTGCTTCTGGAACGCAGTAGATGATTCTACTAACTTCCAGCGGAACTTAAGTCTCGGGGAAGTAGAGATCTGCGGTTCTGAGATCTATCATAAATCAGAATACAGAGAACGCCGGAATCATTTTGCATATTACACTGTTAATACTGAAATTGATGGTTTTGACACAAGCCGGGATGCCTTTTTAGGTGTGTACGGAAGTATCGAGAAACCGGAAAGTGTGCTTGCCGGAAAAACTTCCAACTCCATTGCCAGCGGCGGCGCTGTCATCGGTTCACATCATATTAAAGTACAGTTGAATCCCGGTGAATCCAAGAGCTTTATCTTCATTCTCGGCTACAGCGAGAACCCTTTTGAGGATAAATGGGAAGCTCCGGATGTCATCAAAAAAGATGGCGCCCGCGCGGCAATGAGACGTTTTTCCACAGATGAACAGGTAGAAGAAGCACTTCAGGCTCTGAAAGAGTATTGGAACACGCTGCTCTCCAACTTCTCTATAGACAGCACTGATGAGAAATTAAACCGGATGGTCAATATCTGGAATCAGTATCAGTGTATGGTTACATTTAATATGTCTCGTTCTGCTTCTTACTTTGAATCCGGCACGGGAAGAGGCATGGGCTTCCGCGACTCCTGTCAGGATCTACTTGGTTTTGTACACCTGATTCCGGATCGTGCACGCCAGCGAATTCTCGATATTGCGGCAACACAGTTTGAAGACGGAAGCGCCTATCATCAGTACCAGCCGCTTACCAAGAAGGGCAACTCTAATATCGGAAGCGGATTTAATGATGATCCGCTGTGGCTGATCGCAGGAACTGCCGCTTATATAAAAGAAACCGGAGATTTGTCGATTTTAGATGAAATTGTAGATTTTAATAATGATCCGGCACTTGCCAGACCATTGCTGGAACATTTAAAACGTTCTTTTGACTTTACGATGACGCATCTGGGTCCAAACGGACTGCCGCTTATCGGACGGGCAGATTGGAACGACTGTCTGAACCTGAACTGCTTTTCCAAAGAACCGGGGGAATCCTTCCAAACCTTCGGTCCATCTGAAGGCCCGGTTGCAGAGTCCGTCTTTATTGCCGGAATGTTTGTCAAATACGGCAGGGAATACGCCGAGATCAATAAATTACTGGGAAATGACTTGGAAGCAGAACGTGCCCGAAAAGCTGTAGAACAGATGTATGATACAGTCCTTTCCGCTGGATGGGATGGAGAATGGTTCCTCCGTGCATATGATGCTGCCGGAAACAAAGTAGGCTCCAACGAGTGTGAAGAAGGTAAAATTTTCATCGAGCCTCAAGGCTTTTGCGTTCTTGCCGATATCGGTATCCGGGAGGGACATGCTAAAAAAGCTCTGGACTCCGCCAAGAAATATCTGGATACCAAATACGGAATTGTATTACAGCAGCCGGCATATTCCAAATATTATCTAAACCTTGGTGAAATCTCTTCTTATCCGCCCGGATATAAAGAGAATGCAGGTATCTTCTGCCACAACAATCCGTGGGTATCTATAGCAGAGACCCGTATAGGACGCGGAAACCGTTCATTTGAGATTTACCAACGCACCTGCCCGGCTTATATCGAAGACATCAGTGAGATTCACCGCACTGAACCGTATGTGTATTCTCAAATGATTGCCGGAAAAGATGCTCCAAGACATGGAGAAGCAAAAAACAGCTGGCTCACCGGAACTGCTGCCTGGACATTTGTAAATGTCTCTCAGTACATTCTCGGCATCCGCCCGTCCTTTGACGGTCTGGTAATAGATCCATGTATTCCTTCTGAAATGGATGGTTTCAGCGCGATCCGCAAATACCGCGATGCTGTTTATCACATCACAGTAAAGAATCCAAACCATGTAGAAAAAGGCATCAGAAAGATAACAGTCAACGGTTTGGAAAACAAAAGCACCTGTATCAAGGCTGTCGATGGGATAAAAGAATATCATGTAGAAGTTGTGATGGGATAAAAGACGAAATATACATATCTATCAAAGATTTTATAAAAATACAGCCCATATATCCGAATAGATATATGGGCTGTATTTTCTATTATGCCTCCTGTTTATTAGTCACAGAGCGAATCACAAGCAGAGTTCCAACCATCAGCACAATACCAACCGGAAGACAGATTGCCGCTGTCATAACCGTGCCTGCAAAGTTCTGTACAATACCTGCCAGCAGATAAGTCACACCGGATACAGCCGCAACCGTGACCGCATATGGAAGCTGTGTAGATACATGGTTCACATGATTACACTGCGCTCCCGCCGATGCCATGATCGTTGTATCGGAAATCGGTGAACAGTGGTCGCCGCATACCGCGCCTGCCATACATGCGGAAATGGAGATGATCATCATCGTCTCATTTGTACCGGAGAACACATCCACTACAATCGGAATCAAAATTCCAAAGGTTCCCCAAGAAGTACCTGTTGCGAATGCCAGAAAGCATCCGATAACGAAAATAAGTGCCGGAATAATCATCAGCAATCCACCTGTCGCTCCATCTACTACTCCTGCTACAAACTCCTTCGCGCCAAGGCTGTCTGTCATAGATTTCAGTGTCCATGCAAAAGTCAGAATCAGGATTGCCGGAACCATTGCCTTGAATCCCTCCGGAACACAAGACATGGATTCAGAAAAGCTCAGCACCTTACGGACTGCGTAAAATACAATTGAAATCACAAAAGCAAAAAAGCTTCCCAGCATCAGACCTACAGACGCGTCACTGTTGGAAAATGCTTCTATAAATCCTGTTCCTTCAAAGAAACCACCTGTGTAGATCATTCCGATGACACAGCAGATGATCAGCGCAGCTACCGGGAAAATCAAATCAATCACGCCGCCTTTTGTCTCTTCTACCTCATCCTCTGCATTGGCATAAGGACGATCCGGCGTTGTGTAAATATCTCCCTTCACTGCATTTACCTCATGCAGCTTCATCGGACCATAATTTATATTCAGTACAACAATGGTCACCATCATAACAATTGTCAGAAGTGCATAGTAATTAAATGGAATCGCACGCAGAAAAATAGAAAATCCATCCTCTCCCTCTACGAAACCTGTTACTGCTGCCGCCCAGGAGGAAATCGGTGCAATAATGCAGACCGGCGCTGCTGTTGCATCAATGATATAAGCCAGCTTTGCTCTGGATACATTGTGCTTATCTGTTACCGGACGCATAACACTTCCTACTGTCAGACAGTTAAAATAATCATCAATGAAGATTAATACCCCCAGCAGAATCGTTGCAAGCTGTGCTCCTACCCGGCTCTTAATGTGTTCACTCGCCCAGCGTCCAAACGCTGCAGAACCACCCGCTTTGTTCATCATACATACCATAATTCCCAGTACAACAAGAAATACAAGAATTCCCATGTTGTAGGAATCTGTCAGTGAACCAACCATTCCATCCTGGAATACATGGACAATGGTTCCCTCAAACTGAAAATTAGAATAGAACACACCGCCGATCAGAATTCCAATAAACAGGGAGCTGTACACTTCCTTTGTTATCAAAGCCAGCCCAATGGCTACCAATGGCGGAATCAGCGACCAGAAGGTTGCATACAAATCCGGCACATATTCTGCAGCCTCTTCTGCTGCAAATACAGTCATACTACTGAACAGCAGCACACCCAGTAACGTCAGCGTTCCAAAAAGAACTTTTTTCTTTCTACTCATGTTTCTCTCTCCTTTGTAAAATGTTTTGCGGAACCAAGCGTGAACAAAAAAATGTCATGAGCAGCACTTTCTTTGCGCGCCCATGACATAAACTTATCGGTTTCGATATGATATCCTGATAGCGCTCCACTTGTGTGACAGTCCGCAGCATATTCTGCTGCGCCCCAGAAACTGTCTGCTCCGGATGCTTCCAGTCTCTTCGGCGGTTTCCCCTTTCTCATCTGACCTGGTCCGGTCTTACAGTCTAATGGTACTGATGAAATCCGCGCCTCTATCTAGTTCCGTTCTATATACTATTCATTTGTACCACGTTTCCGGTGTCTTGTCAATGAATGTTTTACTTGAATTTCCGTATATAAGAAAATGTGGAGGTTATTCCGCCTCCACACTTCCGATATTACTTATCGTCTGTAACGATTTCTTCGGTATACTACAAATCCTATAGCACCAACACTCATCATAAAAGACACTGCCCATAAGATAATTACCGAATTATCCCCTGTTTTTACACTTTTTTGTGGTGTATCCGGCACTTTCTCTGTTGTATTGTCTTGCGTTGTTTCCGTATCAGGAGCTTTCTGGATCACAAGCGCTCCGATTGCATTTTCCAAATTTTTGAGCGCCGCATCAAGCTCTTCTTTTGCAGCATCCTGTTTACCCAGTATTTCTTCTGCTGCTTTTATCGCTTCCTCCAGTTTCGCAAAACTATCTGCCGTATACTCTTCCTTTTTATAAGTTTTTGCTAGTGCAAGTGTCTTCTCCAATTCCGCTCTCAGTGCCTGAACCGAATCTTTATCTTCGTCAGTATCTCCATTACCATCAGACCCATCATTTCCTTCGGATCCATCGCTGCCGTCAGTTTCGCCATTGCCGTCGCCTGGTTCATTGTCTGATGTTCCGCCGTTTTTAACTTCAATCGTCTCTGGATAAGTAATCTTTTGAAGCGCCTCCGCCTTTGTGCCATTAACCACTTTCAAAGAATCTTCCACAACACTGACGCGGACGGTAACTCCCTCCTGATCTGCGGCTGAAAACACAGCTTTTCCAAGTTTCAAAAACTCTCCTTCAAAAAGGGCTCTGTTTCCTGACAGATAAATTTTCAAAATACCTGTATCCTCATGATAACGATACTCCGCAATCTTTGCCAGTCCTTCTTCAAACAAGAACTCCGCATTCAATTGCTCTGGTGCATCCGATTCCACTCTCAGGCTCAGCTCAAGAGAATATACATGCTCTCTCACAGTCTCTGGTAATGTCAATGACACGCTTGCCGCATTCTCTTCTGCCTGAAGCTGAATCCCCGGTTCACCCGCAGCAGATACCTGCAGCGGCAGCAGAGCGATACATGCAAATACTGCCATTGCAAACCCCGTAATTATTTTTTTCATGAATTTCATGTTCTACTCCTCCCCGGCTATATTGTTTCCTGTAAATTCAATATCCGGTAATTCCACTGGAATCTCTCTGAATAAGGAATCGCTTACAAGCCGCTGTCCCTCGTTTGTCTGAGCGTTGTTCACACGGTAAAGCTCCGCACGCACTCTCAGTCCGTCAAGATTCATCTGATCCTCCGGTTCAATCCAGTAAATCCATGTTCCGCCTGATACGTCCTGAATCACTCCTGTATCCGGCACATCTGCAAGAATAATCTGCTGTGCCTTGAGATTGCCGTCCGCATCCACACCTCCTACGATATTACCGTCCTGATCATAAAGCAGGACAACGTTATATGCCGGATTTCCTTTATAAAAACCTGTGAAGATGATGGAGTCTTTTGGAATCACATCTGACTCCTTATCGCCATACTTAAAGTCAGAAGCAAGTTTTCCGATTGCCGGCGTACTCTCCTGTGTACTATAGAAGTCCACATTATCTCCTGTCACACCGAGAACATCCAGTTCGGAGACTGCAATCTCCTCACCCTTCTGCCCCGAAATGACAAGTTTAACTGCATCAGATCTGTATGTAGCTACATATTTTCCGTCTTCGTTTCCAAAGTATACGGTCTGCACCTCTCCATCACCAAATGTACCCTTTGCTGCTTCGGTCCAGTTGCCGTCTTCTGCACGGAAATAAATTGTATAGCCCTGAATTCTCTTTTCTTTACCAACTGCATCGTCAACCATGTACTTGAGTCCGGAAATGACATGGAACTTATTAAATTCCATTGTAATCGCAGCTTCCCCTGCCGTCTTCTCCACAATAGCTGTATAAGTCGTCTCACTGTTGTTATCTACTGCATTTACGATTGGTTCTGTAATTTGCGGTTTACAGGTCACATTATCTGCCTCATGTTCCGGAGCTGCCTCACTCGTTGCCTTCAGATTCTCTGTAGTAACTGTCCAGAACTCCTTCTCCAGACTTCCGTCATGTTCGATTTTAATCGGTTCTAGCGTCTTTACTGCCGAACGGTTCAAATATTTATCCACCAGCGTCACTTCATATGTGATCACACGGTTATTCACCGTCACAATATGATCGCTGAAGGTATCTTCTGTTGCAAATCCGGCAAGCTCTTTCTGTACTTCTCCGCCGGATATCGTTGTACGGACAATTTCATATCCAAGTACGTCCTCTGCCGGGATATTCTCTGCGCCAAGCACAAAGTCAACCTGACTTGTATTATTCGCGTTCACTGTTGCGGAAGTATTGCTGCTCACAGCATTTACCGTTCCTTCCGCGTCCAGACCGCTGCCGCCATGTTCAAGACGGTACATGCGGGATGCATCACTTACATAGTAAATTGCTCTCTTCTCTGCCTCAAACTGTCCTGCGTAAGAGATTGTCTCTTCATTAGGAATCATTCCCCAGCGTTTAAAGAACTCTAATACATCTTTCTCTGCCGCCGCACAAGATAAGCGCATCAGATCCTGATCCTTGTCTCCTGCAAGTTTCAGCGCGATTCCTCCCGGAGCCGGAGCTTTTGCCGGTGTTCTTGCGTAAGTATCAACTCTTGCAAAGAAAAGATTCTTTAACTGATCCTCGTAGTTCTCATATGTTTTGTAATTATATCCATCGTCATATGCAAGATGAAGCTGCCAGTACATTCCAAGCTGTGTTGCCCCGTTCGGAGATCTTCCGACTGTACCGGATGTCACCTTCTCATAAAGATTCGCATATTTCCACCGTACACTCTCATCCCTATCTTGTGCCTGCGCAAGCTGTGCGAAATAGTTGTTTGTAATTTCTGCGATTGCATAATTTCCCTGGTTAATGTTATGTCCGATCTCATGGGCAACTCCCCAGCCAAAATATTGCCCGCTCACATATTTTCCATTCTCAGACTGTACCGGTTTGGCGCTTGCAAGTCCTGCGGTTTCGTTCCATTCAATTCCGATGTGATTTCCTGCCGCATACATAAATGCGCCTGCGAACATTCTCTGATACCGGATATTCAGATGTCCTTTCGGCAGTCTGTCTACTTCACTTTCCGCATCCTTGTTCAGTCCCTTGTGCTGATAGAACAGATGCATCATGTCTTCCATCGCATTCAGGGAATCCAGCAATGTCTGTGCATCCTGACTGCAGCCTGCTAAAATCTGCTTTGCAGGAATCGACAGCATCATGTTGTCCATCAGGATATCAGACGCTTCTAATATACAGTTCTCCTTCTGGTAAGGATACTTTACAAGCGCATTTTCAGAATCCTGATGCAGTTCCTGATGCATCGTCTCAACCTGCGCTGTATAAGTCTTCAGCTCCTCCACATACTTTTCTGCACGCGCCAGCCGTTCCGCCGGGTCTGTTATCTGATACAGATCAAGTCTCGGAACCCTTACACCGCCGTTTACACGAACCGCATACCGGTCGTTCACATTATTTCCTGTGTACTGAATATACAGTGCGCCGCCGCGCTCTGCTTCCGTTGAGCCGATCTTTGGAATCGTAATGTCATTTCTTCCGACCTTCAAAGTTGCAACTGTCTGACTCATTGCTGAACTTTCTGCATGATACTGGGTCGCTATAAGCTGCAGATTGGTATTCGCTCCTGTCTGCAAAGTATTGTGTCCCACAAAAATTGTAACTTCTTCACCGGCTGCCGCCGTAATTCCGACAGGCTGCCATGCATTCAGTCCGCTGAATCCTCTGCCGACATCCTTCGTCGTAATGGTATTATAGATTTCTACCGGATTACTTAAGTCACCGTTTAAAATGTCTTCTGCATTTTTCAGTTCCCGTTCCAGACGTTCCTTATCCGGATGATATTCTCCGCTTGCAGTGTCTTTTGTCTCAAGACGGGTGCGGAAGGCATCAATGGTTCCCTGATTCACTTCCTCCTTCAGTACCGTATGGAAACTATCCTCATAAAGCGCCATAATGTCGTCTTCTAATGAATCATAATGATAGAAGTACACTTCCGACACTGTAATTTCGCGTATATAACCATTTCCCCTTCCAAGACTGAATCGCAGTTTACTCGTTTGAACCGGGTCTGCCAATCGTATGAAATAATAATGCTTTCCATTACTGTCGCTTCTTCGCTCCACCTTCACGCCAGACAGACGCTGAAACTGGCCTGTTCCCGCATCCCAATACTCGACAGCAGACGCAGTAAGGCTTCCGAGTTCATTCAGTTCATGAAATCCTATCGTATCAATCGTATAATTCTGATCAAATTCAAATGTAAAGCCTTTGTTATTAAAATCAGGATATGAGGCTCCCTCATCCCAGTCTGCTGTATAGAAATACGATGCCGGGTTATGATCCACCATTCCCCATGCCGTTTTCCCTTCTGTATCAAGAGGACTATCCCGCATCTCACCGCGGCCTCTTGCTGCGCTTACAATATGCCTTCCCACACTGCCTTCTTCTGCTGTGTTGATCAGCTTATATTCCGGCATCTCCACCGGATCAAGGCTCTCCGTCTGTGCAACACTCTTTAATGACGGCTTCCCTTCTCCCAGTTCATTGACGCCGGTGAGATAAAGTTCATACTTTGTCTTATCTTTCAGCTCTGTAATCGTATAATGATTTTCCGTAATATTATCAATAACCTGATAAGCGTCCTCTGTACCCGACTCACGGTAGAAGAGACGGTAAAAGTCCGTATCTTTCATCTTCTTCCATGAAACATCGATGCTCTTATACTTTCCGACCGCACTTACATTATCCGGAGCATCCGGTACCTTTTCCGCATGCGGAATTGCTGTCACAGCATCGCTGTATCCACTCCGCCATGCACCGTTTACAGACTGCACCTGCACATGGTACTCTGTTTTATTGACAAGCTCTTTTTCCTGGAAAGTGGACACAGTCAATGCCGGCGCTTTCGCCATGCGAGTCTCCTCTTTTCCCTCACTGGAGATCAGTACTTCATAGCCTGTCACGTTCTGACACGGATCCCATGTCAAGACAAACTCCCTGCTTCCTTCCTTCACTTCTAAATGCTGTGGAATATCCATCTGTGGTTCCGGAATTCTATTTTCCATGCCATTTAGAAACTGCACTTTGGAAATCTCTGCAAGGTTATTGTTCTTCTTCATCCCGATGATTTTAAGCGTCACCTTCTTAACTGCAATCTGAGAACCGAGATGGATCTGGATATTCCCATTCCCATCTATCTCAGGGTGAATCTCACTCTCCGTAAGCAGAAACTGTACATTCTCTTCTACCGGCACTGTTACAGTCCCTTCTGTACCGTCTGCATTCATATATGTGACATCTACTATTGCTTTGGAAACCGGATTTTCTTTACTTGTCTTAATCAAAATCCCGTCTGCCTGTGTATCTGTATTCTCCAACAGTTCAAATTCCAGCACGACCGGATGCCCCTCCGAAATCTCGCCGCTTGTTGGTTTTAGAAAAACACTCCCGTTCCCGGACAGAATGTCGGCAAGATTGCCTTCCACTGCCGTGTCAGCTCCTGCCTTAGGCGTAACTGCATCTGCAGAAACTGAATCCTCTGCAAATGCCTGCGTGTCCCCGTTTTCTTGATAGCTATCCGCAAAATATTCCAGATCAGCAAGATCCGTGATTCCGTCCCCATTTAAATCAGTCTCCGCAGAAAAAACTCCTGCATCAATAGCATCTGTCAGCTTATCACGGTCCATATCATCAATGATGCCGTCTTTCTCTACGTCTCCTAGCAGAATCACGCCCGGATGAGGAACACCGTTCTCGTATGTATAGCCTTTTACAAATCCGGTCAAAAGATTCACCGTATATGCCCGGCCCTTTACTTCAATATCCTGCGTATAATCCGTAAATCCCGGCGCCGTCACTTTCAGTGTATACGTTCCTTCTTGAAGCTTTTCAAAAGAAACCATCCTCTTTGCCCCGGGTTCGTCTTTATCTGAAGGCAGTGTAATTGTCTTAGACTCCTGCCCTGTAAGCTCCACAGTAAGCGTAAGCTCTTTCTCCAGAATTACTGCGGCTCCGACAGATACATGAACCTGTCCGATATCTGTCGCCTGACTCTGTATCACAAGTTCTTCCGATTGGCTGTAGACATTTATTCCCTCTGTGTCTGCCGCTTCTGATTTCTGTTCTGTTTCTGCTGCTTCAGATTCCGGTTGATCTTCCTCCCCTGCTGCCGGACTCTCCTCTATCTGACTGCCTGGTTGTACTTCCAGCAATCCGTCTTGTGTGCCCTGCTCTTCCGTTATAACCGAGATGTCAGGCTCCGCCGACACCTGCATAGCAGGAGTCATTACCAGCGTTGCAGCAAGCAAGAATGAAACCATTCTCTTCATAAATATCTCCCTTCTTTCTTCCCCTTATTCTGTACCAAAAACCCGTTTTGATAACTCGAGATAATTATAAAATATAATTTATAGTTTTTTCAATTATTTTTTTATATATTATTATAAAAATTCTTTTGTAGGAATTGTAATTTTTTACACAGTCACAGGAATCTCCCTGTTCTCATACACTGTCTATATATGATTGCTTCTTGTCAGGCTCTATTCTATTCAACTATATGATGATAATATCTTTTGACGCTTACATCTTATTATGATCACTATTGAAAGGGGTGCTTACATGGAACCTGTATTAGAACTTAAGAATATCAATTATGCTTACCATACACTGGAAGGTGAAACTACAGCACTGACTGATATCTCCTTTTCCGTTGCCCCCGGCGAATTCATTGCCATCGTGGGACCATCCGGCTGCGGCAAATCCACTCTGCTCTCCATACTTTCCGGGCTTTTGCAGGCAGAAAAAGGACTGATTAAAATAAACGGAAAATACATGCAGGAGCATACGTCTAACATTGGTTATATGCTGCAGCACGACCACCTCCTTGAGTGGCGGACCATTCGCCGAAATGTTTTACTTGGTCTGGAAATTCAGCATATGCTCTCTGCCCGCTCCCGTGCAAAAGCAGATGAACTTCTGGATACCTATGGTCTGAAACAATTTGCAGATTCCAGACCATCGGAACTCTCTGGAGGAATGAGACAACGTGCCGCTCTCATCCGCACATTAGTTCTGGAACCGGATATTTTACTTTTAGACGAACCATTTTCTGCATTAGACTATCAGACACGGCTGACAGTTGGCGATGATATCGGACAGATTATCCGAAACGCCCACAAAACCGCAATTCTTGTTACCCATGATTTATCCGAAGCCGTCAGCCTTGCTGACCGGGTGATCGTACTGACTTCCCGTCCAGCCACAATTAAATCCATTATTCCGATTGTTTTTCATCTGGAAGATGATACCCCTATGCACAGGCGGAACGCCCCGGAATTTAAAACCTACTTTAATCTGATTTGGAAGGAGTTGAATCAAGATGAGTGAACTATTAAATGATATCTCTGCGGGACAGCAAAAATATCTGAACGGCCGTAAACGACACCGGCGGATTGTGCGTGTTTCCAGGATTGCTATCCTGTTAAGTTTCTTATTTCTCTGGGAATTCACCGCAAATGTTGGAATTATCGATTCCTTTATCTTCAGCAGTCCGTCTAAGATCGCCCTTTGTTTTTGGGGTATGGTTCTGGATTGGACAATATTTCTCCATATCTGGACCACACTTTATGAGACAATTATGAGCTTTGTACTGGTGACGGTGTTTAGTATTCTGATGGCGGTGCTGCTCTGGAGCAGCAAAAAACTTTCAGAAATTCTGGATCCCTATCTCGTTGTTTTAAACAGTCTTCCGAAGTCTGCTCTTGCGCCGCTTCTTATTGTCTGGCTGGGCGCAACACAGACGACCATCATCGTTGCCGGAATGTCCGTGGCAATCTTTGGAAGTATTTTAAATCTGTATACAGGCTTCATTACTGTTGATAAAGAAAAGGTCAAGTTAATCTATACGCTCCGGGGAAATAAGCGGCACGCCCTGACTAAAGTCGTCCTGCCTGCTTCCGTTCCCACCATCATCAGTAACATGAAGGTCAATATCGGACTTTGTCTGGTGGGTGTTATTATAGGAGAATTTCTTGCGGCACGAAGCGGACTGGGATACCTGATTATTTATTCGAGTCAGGTATTTAAAATGGATTGGCTTCTCATGTCTATATTACTTCTCTGCATTATGGCAATGGGGTTGTATGCCCTTATCAATCTACTTGAAAAGTGGTATCTGAAGAGATATTAAGCAGTGTATTTCATTTTTCTAAATATTTTTTAGGTTTTATCAGTAATTCTAAATATTTTTTAGGTTTTTATTGACTTTTTCTTGTGCATAAGCTACTATTTTCTATAGAATTATATTTCCAAACTCCGAAGTATAATGATAATACCCCACAAGAAAGAAGAGAACCCACTATGAAAAAAGAACGCTTACCGCTTCGCATTATCCTTTTCATTCTCGGAACAGCCTTTAATGCATTCGGTATCACACTGATCACCAAGGCTTATCTGGGTACCTCCCCGATATCAAGCCTGCCCTTTGTACTGAGTCTGGGTCTGCCGCCATCCTTCGGCACACTGACCTTTGTATTTAATATGATTTTTTTCACAGGTCAGATTGTCATATTAAAAAAGAACTTTGCAAAGATTCAGTTCTTACAGATTCCGGTTACCATCGTGTTCAGTACGCTGATCGACCTGTTTATGTCCTTCTTCGTACAGTTCAAACCAGGCAATTATCTGTATTCCATACTGCTTCTTATTTTGGGCTGTATGGTTATGGCATTTGGCATCAAGCTGACCATTACCGCAGATTTAATCATGACCCCGGGAAATGCATTTGTAAATGCACTGTCTGGTCAGCTTCACAAGAACTACGGCACAGTTGAGATTTATTTTGACACTGTTCTGACGATTCTTGCAGTGATCGCTTCCTTTGTATTATTCGGAAAGTTCCGTGGTGTCCGGGAAGGCACGATTATTTCTGCCTTTTTAATTGGATCATTTATAAATATATACGATAAATTATTTGGAACTGTTCTGAACAAGCTAATGTCTTCTGCGGAAGATACTGTTTGCTCAGAAAATAACAGTCCATGTGTTTAATTTTCAAAAGTCCTCCCCTGTTTTGGCAGGCGGAGGATTTTATCTTCTTAAAAACACACGGTTTTACTAGAGATTATCCACAAAATATGTATCTATTTTTTAGTACATTTATCCATGGATTTCATATTAATTGTCTCATCTTATCCATTTTGCACAATTTTCTTTCTCAGTTCACTCATCATTTTTGTTTATTTCTCATATCTATTCCCTTTCTTTCTAAATTTGTATATTGTCTAAAAAATAACGATCATTGCCATTTTTTGTGTATCTGTTACAATTTACATATGATTATTTTTCCTATCTTTAGGAAATTTTCACCATATTTTAATAAAATAAAAGGAGAGATAAACAATTATGAGCAGACTTGAACTAGCCACTCCCACAAAAGCTCAGCTCGTTGTAGAGGGCTTATACAAAGACCTGGAACGAAGAATTGAATCCAGCCCTCCGGGACTTTGTCCGGTTGATTTATCCAGAGCATTTCTGGATTTGTGCCACGCACAGACTTGCGGCAAATGTGTCCCATGCCGTATCGGACTTGGTCAGCTGAGCCATCTTATCACAGATGTTCTGGATGGAAATGCAACCTTGCAAACATTGGATGTAATGGAGGACCTTGCACTTTCTATTATGGATTCCGCAGACTGTGCCATTGGTTACGAAGCAGCGCACATGGTATACAAAGGATTGATCGGATACCGGGAGGACTATGAAGAACATATCCGTCAGGGACGTTGTACCTGTACATATCACCAGCCTGTTCCTTGCGTATCCCTCTGTCCGGCAGAAGTGGATATCCCCGGCTATATCGCACTGGTTGGAGAAGGCAGATACGCTGATGCAATCCGTCTTATCCGGAAAGACAATCCGTTCCCAACCACCTGCGGTTTTATCTGCGAACATCCATGTGAAGCAAGATGCCGCCGTAACATGGTAGATGATAAAATTAATATTCGGGGTCTGAAACGTGTCGCAGCAGATTTTGCCGGCAAGGTTTCGCCTCCCGAATGCGCTCCTTCTACAGGCAAGCGCGTGGCAGTCGTTGGCGGAGGTCCCAGTGGTCTTAGCAGCGCTTACTATCTGCAGCTTATGGGACATCAGGTAACCGTATATGAAATGCTTCCTCAGCTTGGCGGCATGCTCCGTTACGGAATCCCCAACTACCGTCTTCCGAAAGACCGTCTGGATGATGATATCCAGGCAATTTTGGATACTGGTGTAGAGGTAAAATACGGACAGCAGATCGGAGCGGATATTACCCTCCAGCAGCTCCGTGACGAATACGATGCCGTTCTGGTGTCCATCGGCGCCAGCACAGCCAAGAGACTTGGACTTGAAAATGAAAGAGCTGAGGGGGTTCTTTCTGCAGTACATTTCCTGCGTGACGTAGGACACGGCAATGCACCGGATCTTACCGGGCAGGAAGTGGCTATCATCGGCGGAGGCAACGTAGCTATGGATGCGGTCCGCACAGCAGTCCGTCTGGGCGCTAAGAAGGTAAGTATTGTATATCGCCGCCGCATTGCAGATATGACCGCCCTCCCTGATGAAATCGAAGGGGCTGTCGCAGAGGGGGTTGAAGTTCAGGTATTAAAAGCACCGTCCCGCATTGAATTGGATGATAACGGTCACGTAAAGGGCATCTATGTCACTCCGCAGATGGTCAGCAAAATCAAAGACGGACGTACTAGTATCCGCCCTTCAGGTGAGGAAGATATCTTGATTCCATGTACAACACTTGTAGTTGCCATCGGTCAGGATATTGAATCCAATCACTTTGCAGAAGCCGGAATCCCTGTTGTCCGCGGACGCATTATGTCTGAGAAAAACGGCGGATTTGCAGATCTTCCGGGTGTGTTTGCCGGAGGAGACTGTGCAACCGGACCTGCAACAGTCATCCGTGCCATTGCAGCTGCGAAAGTTATGGCAGCAAATGTTGACGAGTACCTGGGCTACCATCACATCATTTCCTGCGATGTAGATATTCCAGAACCTCGTATGGCTGACCGCACGCCGTGCGGCAGAGTCAATATGACAGAACGTGAAGTCTGCGAAAGAGTCTGTGACTTTGACGGCGTTGAAAACTGCATGACCGAACAGGAAGCACATCAGGAAGCAAACCGCTGCCTGCGCTGCGACCACTTTGGATTCGGAGTCTTTAAAGGAGGTCGGAACAGATTATGGTAAATCTTACTATTGACAATAAAGCGATCAGTGTTCCAGCCGGCACTACAATTATGGATGCCGCAGAACAGAATGATATCGTAATCCCAAGATTATGTTATTTAAAAGGCATCAACGAAATCGGCGCCTGCCGTGTCTGCGTTGTGGAAGTAGAAGGACAGGATAAACTGATTCCATCATGCAATAATACAGTAGAAGAAGGCATGATCGTATATACTAACAGCCCGAGAGTCCGTATGAACCGTAAAAATACAGTGGAACTGATACTGTCCCAGCATGACTGCCAGTGCACAGCCTGTGTCAGAAGCGGCAACTGTTCTTTACAGAAGCTTGCCAATGATCTGAATATCATTGACTTACCATTCCGTCAAGAATTGGAGATCACACCATGGAAACAGGATTTTCCATTGATCCGCGACTCCAAGAAATGTATCAAATGTATGCGCTGTGTTCAAATATGCGACAAAGTACAAAGCCTAAATATCTGGGATGTGGAAAGCACAGGTTCCCGTACAACTGTAAATGTATCCAAGAACCGCAAGATTGAAAATGCAGACTGCTCTCTCTGCGGTCAGTGTATCACGCACTGCCCGACTGGAGCACTGCGTGAACGTGACGATACAACAAAAGTATGGAGAGCCCTCCACGATCCAAAGAAGGTAACTGTGGTTCAGGTAGCTCCTGCCGTTCGTACCGCATGGGGCGAAGCTCTGGGGCTTAGCCGTGAAGAAGCAACTATGGGAAAAATTGCAGATTCTTTGAAACGGCTGGGATTTGATTATGTATTCGATACTACATTTACGGCAGATCTGACGATCATGGAAGAAGGCAACGAGTTTATCAAACGGTTCACCTCCGGTGAATTAAAAGACAGACCCATGTTCACTTCCTGCTGTCCGGGATGGATCCGCTTCATTAAATCGCAGTATCCTCATCTGGTGAAACAGCTTTCCACGGCTAAGTCACCGCAGCAGATGTTCGGCGCAGTGATGAAAACCTATTTTGCAAAATCCATCGGCGTCAATCCTGAGAATATGTACACCGTATCTATCATGCCATGTACTGCAAAAAAAGGCGAGTGCAATATGGAACTCTTCTATGAAGAATATGCCGGGCATGATGTAGATACCGTACTTACAACCCGTGAACTGACACGTATGATTCGTTCTGCACACATCAAGCCGTCGACACTTGAGGACGTCGAATGTGATGAACTGATGCGTGACGCTTCCGGCGCCGGAGTCATCTTCGGAGCAACCGGCGGTGTCATGGAGGCTGCGCTTCGTTCCGCTTACTTCCTGATCACAGGAAAGAATCCTGATGCTGATGCATTTAAGGATGTACGCCGTACACAGGAAGATGAATTTACGATGACGGCAGAAGTACCAATCGGCGATATCACTGTAAAAGCAGCCATCGTCAGCGGACTTGGCAATGCCCGCCGTCTTATTGACCAGATTGAACGTGAAGAAGTACATTTTGATTTTGTTGAAGTTATGGCTTGCCCTGGCGGATGTGTAGGAGGAGGCGGTCAACCGATCCACGACAATAAAGAACTTGCTCTGGAGCGCGGAGAGCGACTGTATTTCTTAGATGAAACCAATAACTTAAGATTCTCTCATGAAAACAAAGACGTACTGAAACTATACGAAGACTTTATGGAAGCTCCGCTTTCCCATAAGGCACATATGCTTCTGCACACTGACCACAATGCGTGGGAAATGCCGAGGTAAAAATAATTTTATTATCAAAGGATCAACTCCTCTTTCCTTAGATAATGCCCCATAAAGAAGGAATGTGGTTTTTACTGCATTCCTTCTTTTTTCGTCATTTTGACGTAAAATGACAGTATTATATAATTAATTCTGTATATATTGCCGATATATATATTATACAGGCGTTTCTGATATCCAGACCATCTTCAGAGACAGCCATTTAGGAGGTAAAACATGAACAACAAGGAACCGTTCACAATAACACAGACAACACCTCAAACAAAAGCGGAGAAAATGATCAATAAACTGAATCTTCCCCGCACCATACATATGGTCCCATTGGACATCATCAGCGGTTTTGAAGTACGTCCCGGATTCTATGAGATTAATGGTGCCACCGCTATTCCCGGAGGTGTTAACTTTACTGTATATTCTCATGGTGCAGCCTCTATTGAACTGCTCTTATTTCACCGGACGGAAGAGACGCCTTTTGCTGTTCTTCCATTTCCAGACCATTACCGAATTGGAAATGTATACTCCATGATCGTATTTAAGCTTAACATCGAAGATTTTGAATATGCTTACCGGGTAGACGGACCTTATGTTCCAGAGAAAGGTCTGATATTTAACAAAAACAAATATCTTCTGGATCCTTATGCCAAAGCGGTCACAGGTCAGAGTCAGTGGGGTGATACCTCTCCCCGCGGACAGCATTATAAAGCCCGCGTTGTAAAGGATGATTTTGACTGGGGTGATATAACAACGCCTCGTCTTCCCACAGAAGATCTGGTTATATATGAAGTACACGTAAGAGGATTTACCAGGCACGATTCTTCCGGTGTAGAGCACCCCGGAACTTTTTCCGGTCTTTTAGAAAAGCTTCCTCATCTTCTGGAACTGGGAGTCAATGTGGTAGAACTGATGCCGATCTTCGAGTTTGACGAGATGCAGGATTACCGGGAAATTGACGGCGAAAAGCTGTATAATTACTGGGGATATAATACAGTAAGCTTCTTCGCCCCCAACACCAGTTATTCAGCAAGTAAAGAATATAACCGTGAAGGCAATGAATTAAAACATCTGATCCAGGTTTTCAACCAGCATGGAATCGAGGTATATCTGGACGTAGTACTCAATCACACAGCAGAAGGGAATGAACAAGGACCTTTCTTTTCCTTCAAGGGCTTTGACAACAATATTTATTATCTGTTGACACCGGAAGGCCATTATTACAATTTCAGCGGCTGCGGTAATTCATTGAACTGTAATCATCCTATTGTGCGCCAGATGATTTTAGACTGCCTGCGTTACTGGGTCGTCACTTACCATATCAACGGCTTCCGTTTCGATCTTGCCTCCATCCTCGGACGCAATGAAGATGGTTCTCCAATGAACAAACCGCCGCTTCTGCAAGCCCTTGCTTTCGACCCGATCTTAGGAGATGTGAAGCTGATCGCCGAGGCATGGGATGCTGACGGACTCTATCAAGTCGGTTCTTTCCCGTCTTGGAACCGCTGGGCTGAATGGAACGGAAGATACCGTGATGATATGCGCAGATACTTAAAAGGAGACGAGGGAATGGCACATGCTGCAGCTTTGCGTATCGGCGGCTCCCGGGATATCTACGAACCAAGCACCCGGAAGAATGCTTCTGTTAATTTCTTCACCTGCCATGACGGTTTTACATTAAATGATCTATTCTCCTATAACACGAAGCACAATGAAAAAAATGGCTGGAACAATACCGACGGCGCCAATGACAACAACAGTTGGAATTGCGGAATCGAGGGCGACACAGACAATCCAGACATCCTGACACTCAGAAGACGGATGATGCGCAATGCTGTTACACTCCTTATGTGCAGCCGCGGTATACCCATGTTTCTTGCCGGAGACGAATTTTGCAACTCACAGTTCGGCAACAACAATGCATACTGCCAGGACAATATTACTTCCTGGCTGGATTGGAATCTGCTTGAAAAAAATCGGGCGATGTTTGAATTTTTCAAATATATGATCCATTTCCGCAAATCTCATCGTATACTGCGCACTAATGTCAGCAACGGTGCAAGCGGATTTCCGGATCTAAGCTTCCACGGCACTTCTCCGTGGTGCGGAAAATTTGCCGACTATGACCGATATGTAGGCGTAATGTTTGCCGGACAGGACCAAAGTTCTGGTCCCCAGACCATCTATATTGCCTCTAACGCCTATTGGGAAGATGTGCATGTAACGCTGCCTGCTCTTCCGGCTTCTATGTGCTGGCAGATTGCTGTAGATACATGGGAAGCACACCAGGAAATCCGCCCGCTGAACGGCGATCAGATTACTATTCGTGCGAGAAGTATCGTTGTACTGGTGGGAGAATAAGAATAAAAACTATAGTCTATACACTACAATATGCAATTTGGGACGCAGTAAATTATAATTTACTGCGTCCCAAATCATTGTTCTATTTATTTACTCAAATTATCTCACAATAATAAACACCATATATGCTGCATACATACCAACCATGACTGCTCCGTCCAGACGGCTGATTTCATTCCTTCTGCGGCACAAAATCAATGTTATGACCGTTGCGATAATCAAAAGCACTGTATCCTGCACTGACAGCGGATTAATCGGAATCGGGGAAATCACTGCTGAAAGTGCAAGCACCATCATAATATTAAACAAATTGGATCCAATCACATTTCCAATTGCCAGACCGTTCTCTCCTTTTCGTGAAGCAACTATAGAAGTCACCAACTCCGGTAAGGAAGTTCCCAAGGCAACAATTGTCAGACCGATCAGATTCTGACTCAGTCCGAATGATGCGGCAATCTTACTTGCATTGTCCACAACCAACTCTCCGCCGAATGCAATCGCCGCCAGACCTCCTACGATATATACTACACACCGCAGCGGTGAAAGCACCTCAAATTCCTCTGTACTCTGGATTCGGTTCACCAACGCATCTCTGATTGCCAGGCCTATAAATACAACAAATACACTCAGTAAAAAAAGACCATCTATCCGTCCCAGTTTCATATCAAATGCAATCAGTACAAACAGGGTTACCGTAACAAGCGCCGTAGCAAAATAATCCCACCGCAGTTTCACCTTAATTGGCAGAATCAATCCACAGGTTCCCAGAACTACCAACAAGTTAAATAAGTTGGATCCAATCACATTTCCCACTGCAATATCATTATTTCCAGCCATTGCAGCCGTCACGCTGACCGCCAGTTCCGGCGCGCTTGTCCCAAACGCAACAATTGTCAAACCGATGATAATACTCGGCACACGAAGCGTTTTCGCAACAGAAGAACTTGCCTCTACAAAATAATCTGCACCTTTAATTAACAGGAAAAATCCAGCCAGCAAAAGTAGATACATCATGATTTGATTCCTCTTTTCTTTTGTATTTCTCAAATAGTTTTATGCTTTGTGTCTTCATACACTGTGCAATATTATATCAGAACACAAAACAAAAATCTGCATTTTTTTGAAATATCTTTTTAATATCTGTTCCTCCCTTTATGTCTTCTCCCGTTTCCGTTTCCATGCTTTCGATTACAATTATTACCGGAACACAAATTATTATTCTCTTCATTCTGCACTTCTATTCCGTCCGCACCTTCCGACAGTTCATTTATCCAACTTCGGATCTGATGCATCGGAAGATCCTTTATCTCCTCCACTGTCACGGCGGCATCCAGTTGTTTCAATTCTAAAAATGCTTTGTATTTGCCAAGTGACAGCCCCGCCTCATGTGCGGCTTTTGCTTCCTCCGGATTGCAGGAACTACAGGTAACATTTCTGCTCGCCATCGCTGTACAGGATGTAATACCTGATATCATTTTCTCATTCGTCTTCTCATTTTCACCGGATACTGTAATCGAAACTGCCTGTGCATCTTCCAGATATTTCTCCTTTTCAAAACTTCCCAGCAACACCTCTATCGCATCTCTGTAATCCATATATCTCAAATCCAGTTCAGAAAGAAGAACCTCTCCATCTTTATTATAGCCTTTTTCCGATACAACTTTATCAAATCGGTTAATCCCAAGCTCTACTGATGGATTCACATCTACACTGACTGCAGAAACCGGTATCATAAAAACAGTCCATCCCCACACACTGATCATCAGAAAAAAGAAACATGCCATGACTGCTGCCATTCTCCATTGCATCCTTCGATACCCACATCCTTTTTCCTGCATCTTCTGTAAAACAGCATTTTTTGTATAGTCTTTCAGTTCTTCTTCTGCCTGTATTTCTCCAAAAGCCTGTTTTATATTTTCATGCAAATCCGTCACCTCCCAGCTGCTCCTTCAGCTTCTCTCTGGAACGCTTCAGAAGTGTATACACTGTATTGACATTTCTTCCCAACATTTTTCCGATTTCAGCCGCTGTATATTCTTCATAATAATGCAGATACACTACATCCCGGTATTTTTCCGGAAGTGAAAGAACAGCTTCCAGTATTTCACTATGTTCAGACTTCAATTCAACCGTCTGCGGCAGACATTCCTCCAAAGAAACGGTACGGCTCCTAAAAAAACTCTTCATCAAATCCTTACAGGCATTGACTGTCACGCGGATGAACCATGCCTTTTCGTGTTCTACATTTTCAAAAACAATAGAACTAAGGACATATTTCAAAAACACTGTCTGAAATATGTCCTCTGTATCTGCGTAATTTTTCAAATGAACCATACAAATCCGGCGAATCGTATCCGCATATGCGTCGACTGCCCTGTTCACTTCCGCCTCACTCCGCATTGTTATCCCTCTAAGAAATAATTATCTTCCATGTCTCCCATGGTGACCCATACCGGCTCCGCCGCCATTGCCCATTCCGGCTCCGTTGCCATAGCCCATTCCGGTTCCGTTACAATACCCCGTTCCGGCTCCATTTCCATTACCGTAATACTGGTCACAGCTTCCGTCATAAGCCGGATTTACACAAGCTCCATCTCCGTAAATACACACACCCTCATGCATTGTACCGCATACCGGGCATTGATTGAAAACTTCCTCTGTCACATATGTGACATTATCAGTCTCAACATTCTGTACACTATTTCCATTCTCGACATTCTGCACATCCTGTGCCACATTAGCATATCTCAGATTCTTGATATTTTGCGCAGCAGATCCCACTCTTAATCCACTCTGCCTCAAGCCTCCGCAGAATTTACCCATACACTCTGATATCCCGTAAAAATCACAGATGCCGTCGTTGTTTTGATCCACATAATTTCTGCCGCCTGCTGCAAATGTATTCATACTTCCGCAGAAAAGCACTCCGCACATCGTCAAAACTACCAATATTTTTTTCTTCATAGCATATTCCTCCATTGTTATCTGATCACTTATGTCTCTCTAATTATAATACGATCAGCACCTGCAAATCCTTTCATAAAGTAAAATTTTTATTTATTGAACATGGACCAATATCCCTGTACGAAGATAAATAATACAATTAACGGCAAAATATAAGACACATATACTCTTGCCCATTTCGGGAATTTGATACCCTCTCCGCTGTTCGCTTCTTCTGTAAACCTTTTCCATCCCCATCCGTAACGGCTGGTACAGAACAAAAGATACACAAGGCTTCCCAACGGCAGAAGATTATTGCTTACAATAAAGTCTTCAAAATCCAAAATTGTAGAACCTTCTCCCAACAGTTGTACACCGCTTAACACATTAAAGCCAAGCAGACATGGGAGCGACAGAATAATGATCGCAGCCAGATTACAGAGAACAGCCTTCTGTCTGCTGCATCCAGTCAGATCCATTGCAAAAGAAAGAATATTCTCGAACACCGCTATAATCGTAGATGCCGCTGCAAACATCATGCATAAGAAGAAAAGACTTCCCCAGATCCTTCCGCCGCCCATAGCGTTAAAAATATTCGGCAGCGTGATAAAAATCAAGTTCGGACCGCTGTCCGGATTGACTCCGAAAGCAAAACACGCCGGGAAGATGACCAATCCCGCAATCAATGCCACACAAGTATCCAGCGCTGTAATACAAATAGCTTCTCCTGTCAGGCTTCTGGACTTATTAATGTAGCTTCCGAAAATCGCAATTGCCCCGATACCAAGGCTCAATGTAAAAAAGGATTGTCCCATTGCCGCAAAGACAACTTCCATCAAACCTGCTTCCTTGATTTTACTAAAGTCAGGCAAGAGATAGAATTTCAGACCTTCTCCCGCCCCCGGCAATGTTGCGGAACGTACTGCAAGTACAATCATCAATACAAGTAAAAGAACCATCATTGCTTTTGTAATCTTCTCAACACCCTTCTGGAGTCCCCGGCTGCAGATTGCAAAACAAGCTGCAACAACAATCACCATACATAGCGCCATCAATCCCGGCTGCCCCATCAATGCACCGAACTCTCCCGCGACGCCTTCTGCATCAAGTCCTTCAAACTTTCCAACCGCCATCTTCACAAAATAGAGAAACATCCAGCCGCCGATGGTAGTATAGAACATCATCAGCAGATAATTCCCAGCCATAGCGCCATATTTATACCAATGCCACTTTGTTCCCTCAGGCTCCAGCTTGTCAAAAGACAGCGCTGCACTCTTCTGGCTTGCACGTCCCACTGCAAACTCCATAACCATGATCGGAAGTCCCAAAACCAACAGGAAGAACAAATAGATCAGCACAAAAGCCGCTCCGCCGTAAGCTCCTGTTATATATGGGAATCTCCATACATTTCCCAGACCGATCGCACAGCCTGCAGATATCAAAATGAATCCCAGCCGTGAACCAAACTTTTCTCTTTTCATCCTCATTCCCTCTCTTTAACTACTCATTCTTTAAAACAGTCCTTACCGTTCTTATTGCGAAAATATGTTACTGCTCACGGTCGAAATGCGCAGTTTATGTGCATTATATTATTTTTCCAATAACTATGATGATAAACACTGCTCGTTCTATAAGTACTATGGATACCAAATGATTTCCAAACCTTCTGGTATTTTTTTAGAACATAGCAAGTATACCTTATCTTCTCTTATTTGTAAATGGTTCTTTATACACTTCATCACGCATTCTCAGCATCAAAATGGAACTGCCATGCCTTATATTCCCCCATTACAAGTGGTACAGGATACCCAACATGCATCAGTACAGCACCACTGTAACACTTATTTGTCTCTTTACAATAGTACATTATATGGGGCTCTAACCCCTTCATGCGCACATAATTTGTAGGCTCATTCCCATGCGTGTCAAGTGTTACAATGTTTAATAAAGCCTCATCCTTCTTTTTACTCACAAAAGACCATGCCGCTGCTTCCACATCCTTTCCCGGAGTATGAAGTCTATAATAATCACCACCCCGTACTAATTTTTCATCTCTTTTATAAGTTCTGATTTGTTCTTTTACTTCCCGCTCCTCTTGGTCTGTTAAAAGGTTCAGGTCAAGTTCATACCCAAAACTTCCCGCCATTGCAACCACTCCTCTTGTTTTAAACTCAACTGTCCGTCCTGTCTGATGATTGGGCGCAGCAGAAACATGAGATGCCATTGTTCCCGGCGGATAACAGAATGAAGTACCATGCTGGATACGAATCCGTTCAATAGCATCTGTATCATCACTGCACCAGATTTGAGGCGTATAGTATAACATACCCATATCAAATCTGCCTCCGCCGCCACTGCATCCCTCAATAAGTATATCTGGAAAATTCTGGTTCAGCCGCTCAAGGAAATCATATACCCCCAATACATACTCGTGCATAATCTTCCCGTAATTCTGATACCCCTCTGTTATAGTAAATACATCACAAATACTTCGGTTCATATCCATTTTTATGTACTCTATATTTGCTGAACTGATTACCTTTACGATATTATCATAAATATAATCCACAACTTCCTTTCTGGAAAAGTCGAGTACAAGCTGGCTTCTGCCTCTTACCGGAAGCCGCCCCGGTATGACAAATGCCCAATCCGGGTGCTTTCGATACAGTTCACTATCCTCATTCACCATTTCCGGCTCAATCCATAACCCGAATTTCATATTAAGTTCATTGACTGCATCCGCAATCCTTGAAAGTGAACCTCCCAGCTTCTTTTCGTTAACTTTCCAATCTCCCAGACCGCTTTGGTCAGTATCTCTATTCCCGAACCATCCATCATCCAGAACCACCATATCAATCCCCAATTTTGCTGCCTTTCGGGCGATGTCTATAATTTTATCGCCATCAAAATCCATGTAAGCAGCTTCCCAGCTATTAATCAGAACCGGCCGCGCAGCATGCTTATATTTTCCACGACATACATGCTCCTGTATCAACTCATGGTAAATATGTGACAATGCAGTCAATCCTTTGGAGCTATAAGCAAGCACCGCCTCCGGACTGTAAAATGTTTCGCCCGGATCAAGAGAATAATCAAACATTTCATCGAGAAGTCCTATTTGTATCCTGGTCTGATGGTATTGATCTTTTTCCGCCTCAAAGGAAAAATTACCGCTGTATAAGAATGCCATCCCATAACAGGACCCGTAATCCTCTGTTGTTTCCTCACCTGCCAGAATAAAAAACGGATTGTGTTGATGACTGGACATCCCCCTCCGGCTTCCAAACTGTTGTTTTCCATGAATCACAGGAATTCGTTCCAAGTTTCTCTCCATAGTATGCCTGCCATAAAAATGTAAAAGTTCATGATTTCCGCCAAGAAAATCTATACAAGCACTATATACCTTATTGATAAATACTGTCTCATTTCCTTGATTACGTACAATTACACTTCTTGTAATAACATCAAGTTCAGGCAGCACGCCATAACGAAGCACAACTTCCAGACTCAATCTCTCATCCGTCAATATAATTTCCATAGTATATGCTTCTTTCTCATCCGTATAGACTGCCGGAAGTCCGGGAATATTATACTTCCCTGGTTTTGTGCTGTATTGCTGAAATCTCAAATCTACGCCAAAAACACCTTGCTTATCCCGGACATTAAATGCCGCGCTGCGGAAGTCCCCATTTCCGCAGCACGGATACTCCAGCGGAAAGACATCCATAGAAATAGTTCTGTTTTCCCCGGCATCATAAGGATTCCCTGAAAATCCCCGATCAGCATAGGTAAGTAAAAAACTCATATCCCCCTCCGCCTTCGGTCCATAATATAAATGAAGCAGAAATCCCATCTCATCTATTCCCATCTGATAAGTCGTATTTCTTGTATGCAATGTAATAAGTTCCATAAATTATCCCTTTCTATTTTCCCCCTGTCATTGCAACACCTTCAATAAACTGTTTCTGGAAAATCAGATACAGAATTACCATTGGCAGCATTGCAAATAAAGATCCTGCCATCAGTACCGGATAGTTTGTGCCTGACAGACTGTTTAATGTTGAAAGTCCGGCAGACAATGTAGTCGAATTGATATTCGTGTTCGCAACCAGAGGCCACATCAAATCTGCATAAGAAAATACTGCCGTAAACACAGTCAGAGCAGCCACTGAAGACTTCGTAAGCGGAAACATAACTTTTGTAAAAATCTGCCATCGGTTACACCCATCCAAATAAGCCGCCTCTGCAATCTCATCCGGAATTCCCATGTATGCCTGCCTTAAGAAGAATGTACCAAAGGCGCTCACCAATCCAGGAAATACAAGCGAAAGTATCGTATCCGTTATTCCCAACGCTGCCACCATTTCATACTGTGGAATGATAAAAATCTGTCCCGGAATCATCTGCTGTACAATTACAAGTGTAAACAGTATATTTTTTCCTTTAAAATTTATTTTTGCAAAAGCATATCCTGCCATAGAACTGAAAATTACCGCACATAATACGCGAAACAATATCATAAGACCTGTATTCAGGTACAGTTGACCAAAAGGAAGGAGGTCAAATACTTTTCCAAAAGAAGCAAAATTCCAATTTTGCGGCAGAATAGTTGGAGGTATCTGAAGTACCTCCGCATTTGTCTTAACTGCCGTAAGTAACATCCAGATAAATGGGAATACCATCATCAGCGACCCGATTATCAGGACAACATAAATCAATACGGTTGACAATGTTTTTTTCTTTTTCATGTCGTCTGCCTCCTATACTTCATAATTAACCCATTTTTTCTGTCCTAAAAACTGAACAGCTGTGATGATTCCGATCAACAGCACCGTTGCAATGACAATGGCTGACGCATACCCCTTATTGCCTTTAATGAAAGATTCTCTGTAAAACAGATAAATCAATGACTGTGATTTACTCAGTGCCGGGTTTCCTTCTCCAATCATCATGTAAATTAGATCATACACCTTTAATGAGGCCATTAATCGCATAATCAACACTACAAACAAAGTAGGAGATACCATGGGCAGCGTTATATATCGAAATTGCTGCAGCTTTGTACATCCATCCAGTCCCGCAGCCTCATAATAACTTTTTGAAATATTCTGAATCCCCGAAAGCAACAATACAGCATCATATCCAACAGCACTCCAAATTGCTACAATCGCAACTGTTGGAATCACCAGCTGCGGATTTGTCGTCCAGCCTGCATCAATATGAAATATTGTATTGATTATCCCATACTCTGAATTGAACATCCATCTCCACACCATAGCTACTGCCGCCGGAGCAACAACCAATTGTAGATATAGTTTAGCAATATAATGTATTTCTCTACATAGCTTCATGAACCTCATCTTATACCAAAATGCACTGCTTAAAAAAATGGTATACATTTAGGTGCATTTTGGTATATACTAAAAATAATTCTATTATACACTGGAGGATTATTCATTATGAAGCCGGGATTATTTTATCTTTTTCCAAATGAAAACTTTCTTGATCTAAACCCGTATCAGGCAGGATACGCCGACAATGATGGGGCTGCATCTTTCGGACCATGCACGAGAAACCATTATTTATTTCATTATGTAATATCAGGCGCAGGAACATTGATGACTGAAGACGAGATGAAATGCGAACGACATTTTCACATTCATACCGGGCAGGGATTTCTGATTTTCCCCGGGCAAGTCACGACATATTGGGCAGATAAAAACCATCCATGGGAATATGTCTGGATTGAATTTGACGGTGTCTATGCCTCGGAGGTTATTTCCATGGCCGGATTTTCTGTAGATTCTCCTATCTGGAAATCTTCCGATAAGATACTTGCCCGTAAACTTTGCGAAACCATGATGGCATTAGCTTCACCTGCAGAAGGCACACATTTTTATAAACAATCCCGATTATATGATTTTGCAGACTGCCTGATTCGCGCTACCGAAAAACCTGTCACTATTTTAAGCTCCAACGGCTCATTCTCCGACTATTATCTGCAAACTGCATTTTTATATATTGAAAAAAATTTTATGAACAATATCTCGGTAGAATCTATTGCTGCAAAATGCAATATACATCGAAACAAACTTTTAAAAATATTTAAAGAAAGAATCGGACAAGGGCCCCAAGAATATCTAATCAAATATCGGATGTCCCGGGCCGCACAGCTTCTGATCACCACCAATTTCTCTATAAATGAAATCGGAAATGCTGTGGGATATGAAAATCAGCTTCATTTCTCACGTACATTCAAAAATGTATATGGAATGTCGCCTAAATATTTCAGGGAACAAAAAATATCCAAAAAGTACTCATAATTCCTTCGGGCTGCGGGGAATTTCAGTGGAAGTTCAATACAATATACAGGTGTAGGGTAGGGGAAATTTTTATAAAAAAGTATTGAATTTTTTATATAAAGACGCTATAATAGAAAAGATCTGTTTTATGCCGAAATAGCTCAGTCGGTAGAGCACTTCACTCGTAATGAAGGGGTCGTCGGTTCAAGTCCGATTTTCGGCTTTCTATACAGATATTCCAAATTAAAAACAGCAAAAATTCAAAATACAGAATTTTTGCTACTTTTTTATATTCTCTATCTTTTTAATAATTCAGCTTATTGCCAGATTCCCGACTCATATGCACCTTCAACTGGTGATACGGAATCTCGATACCCTCTGCGTCAAACATAAGCTTTATGTCTTCCAGCACCTTCCATCTGGTCATCCAGTACTCCTCGGTTTTGACCCATGCACGGACGCCGATAATTACCGCGCTGTCGCCGAGTGAATCCACAAACACCCTGCACTCCTCTTCTTTGATGATATTTGCATTCTTCTCCAGCATTGTTTCCAACAAATATTTTGCTTTTTTCAAATCAGATTCATACGAAATACCAATCTTCAGATCTAACTGACGCTCATCCTTCGCCGTCACATTCGTCAGACTATTCCCCGTCAAAATTCCATTGGGAATGACGATCGTACGGTTATCCAGTGTAGACAGCTTTGTATAAAACACTTTAATTTCTTTGACCGTACCCTCATTTTTATTTGTATCTTCGATGATGTAATCGCCGACTGCAAATGGCTTCAAAACCAAAATCTGTATACCGCCTGCCAAATTGGACAGCGTTCCCTGCAGCGCAAGTGAAATACCAACGCCTGCCGCCGCAAATAAAGCCGTAATAGACGTCATTTCCATTCCCAGATTACCCGCCACGATAATGATCAAAAAAACATACAGTCCGAATTTTAACAGTGAATCCGTAAATTGTGCTACTCCGGCATCTGCATGAGTTCTTTCAATAGAAAGACGCACGCTTTTCCTGATAATCTGAATCACGATCCGTCCAACTGCAAAAATTAGCAAAGCGATCAAAAGACGGATTCCAAAGGACACCATGTCCGGGATATGATCCTGTATATACTGTATAAAACTATTCATCTCCGACTGCATTTCATTTACAGAAGCTTCCGCAGATTCCTGGATAATATCCGATGTTGTCTCCATATACAGTCTCCTTTCTGTTCCTTCCTAAGCTGTGCGCCACATTGCACAGCCACATGCCAATACATTTTACACTTCACTCTTTAATGATAAAAATGCTGCCAGATTCCCCCGCTTATCTCCCATCGTACGGTGTGAATACAATACATCACTGTTACAGTGTGTGCAAATATTTGTCACTGCAATATGTTCCTCTGTTATTCCCGTCTCTTTGAAAATAAGTTCGTTCGCTTTCCATAAATCCAACTGGTATCTGCCATTCGCTTTTCTGTAAAATAAGCTGTCCCAATCCTCTTCTTTGAAATTTGCACGGAATTGATCTATCACTTCTTCACTTACCTCGTAGCAGTCCTGACAGACAGACGGTCCCACAGCCGCCAGAATATTCTCCGGCTCACAGCCGTATTCTTTCTTCATCAACTCTACGGTTGCCTTACCGATCTTACCGACAGTACCTCTCCAGCCTGAATGGCTCAGTCCGATAACATGTTTCACCGAATCTAGAAAGAATAGCGGTACGCAGTCTGCATAAAACGTCACAAGGCAGATTCCCGGTACATTCGTCACCAGTCCGTCCACATCGGTATATTCCAACGGACGCAGGATTCCCATCCCCCGGTCAGCATCCGTTACTACACGCACATTGGTCGTATGAGTCTGTTGAGAAAATACCATATCCTCGCAGCGAACCCCAATTGCTTCTGCTATTCTGTGAAAATTTTCCCGCACATACTCCTCATTATCACCTCTCGTAAAACTCAAGTTCATAGACGCATAGCAGCCTTCACTTACACCGCCTAAGCGGGTAGAAAATCCATGCCGGACAATTCCGCTGTCCGCAAACATCGGGTATTCCAAATAAGGAACTCTCCCCTCTGCGAGCCGCATGCTATGCGATTGATTTTTCCACTTCAATTCTACTGCCATATTTTCCCCTTTTCTGATTCTTTCTGCAATCTATGTACAACCACAATTCTCTTCCCGCCTTCTAAAACAAACTGTTCTCTTCAAATGCGTTTTTAATCAAAGTGATTTTGCTGTCCTCAATCCCGATCACATCAAATCGGCATGGCACGTTATATAATCTGTGTCTTAACAGATAGTATTCTGCAGTCTTCCACAACTTCCTCTGTTTGTACACATCAACAGCTTCTACCGGACTACCTGTCATACGTCCCCTCCGGTACTTAACTTCACAAAATACAAGGTATTCTCCATCTTGTGCGATTAAATCAATTTCTCCCCGGCGGCAATGATAATTGTATTCCAAAATTCTGTAACCCTTCTGTTCCAGATAACGCCCCGCTATATGTTCGTACTTGCTTCCTATTTCTCTTTGGTTCATATGTTGTTTTTCTTCTATGATGACACATAACAGTCCAGCCCTCCAGCAGCACTGTTACACAAACTTTTTGATAAAGCTTTTTCTGTGAATCGGGGTCGGTCCCAATTCCTTCAATGCCTGAATATGCTCTGCTGAGCCATATCCCTTATTTTGTGCAAATCCGTAACCCGACAGAATCTTATCATACTGAATCATCAGCCGGTCCCTCGTTACCTTTGCCAAAATGCTCGATGCCGCAATGGATACGCTCTTTGCATCTCCTTTAATAATCGGCACTTGAGGAATCAATATCTCTGGAATGGTCACTGCATCATTTAACAGCACATCGGGAGTCATACCTAACTGCTCAATGGCAGTACGCATGGCTTCGTAAGTTGCCTGCAAAATATTAATCTCATCAATCCTTGCGGGAGATGCCATCCCAATTCCTGTAGCAACTGCTTTTTCCATAATCTCTTCGTAAAGTTCTTCCCGCTTTTTTGCTGAGAGCTTTTTGGAGTCATTGAGGTATAAGATTTCACAATCCTTCGGCAAGATCACTGCCCCGGCTACCACCGGTCCTGCCAGCGGTCCTCTGCCTGCCTCGTCAATACCGCAGATATAAGTACAGTCCGCATACTGGCGTTCATAACTCCACATCTGATCCAGCCTTGCCCGTTCTGCCCGGAGACGTTGTTCCTGCTTCTGATATTTTATGATCAGATTTCGGACTCCGGCTCTTTTATCTTCTGCATATTGTATATACAATGCTGCCCTATCCTCTGTCTGTTCAAACTCCTTCTTAATCTCGGAAATGCTCTTACTCATGCCTGATCACCCCAAATTTATTCAGCGGCCAGATACGGATCCATGCTCTTCCCAGCAAGTCTTCCCTATGAAGGACTCCAACACTTGGCTCACGGCTGTCAGAACTGTGATTTCGATTATCTCCCAGTACGAAGTATTCATCTTCTCCAAGAACAATCGGCTCCTCTGCAAGCCCCGCATTTTCCATCAGTTCATTGCCATAATGCTCATCCAACGGCTCTCCGTCAATATATACACAGCCTTCTACTACCTGAACAGTTTCTCCCGGCAAGCCTATAATACGCTTAATATAATAAGTATTTTCTTTATGTTGGTATGGAAATACAATAATCTCAAAACGTTCTGGTTCACGGAAACGATAAGAAATCTTATCTACGATCAGATTGTCTCCGTCATGCAGCGTTGTCTCCATGGATTGTCCGCTCACCTTAGTACGCTGTCCAACATAGGTAATGATCAAATAAGTCGCTCCGATAATAATCAGTAAAAAGACAATCCATTCCAGCAACTCTCTCAGAATTCCTTTTCCCTCTTCCATGTCAGTCTTCCTTCTTTCTGTTACCTTTTTATCTATTCTCCGGATTCCTCCGGAGTCTCCAGCGTGATTCTTCCCAGACGTCCGTTTCGGAAATCATCCAGCAAAAGCTTTGCCGCTTTCTCTGTATCCAATTCATTTCCTTTGACCAGGCAGTGTCTGCTCTTAGCAATACTGCGCAGATTCCCGAATCCATCCTCCACTTCCGCAATCTCATATTTTCCGGCAAGTATTCCGCTGTATTCCTTCACAAGGAACTTCGTCAGCTCTGCTGCCAATTCTTCTGTATGAAGAATCTCATCCTTAATGGATCCAATATAGGCAAGACGTAAGCCTACCACCTGATCCTCAAATTTCGGCCAGAGAATCCCAGGTGTATCCAGCAATTCCACATTTTTGTTCAGACGGATCCACTGTTTCCCTTTTGTGACACCCGGCTTATTGCCTGTTTTTGTACAGGCTTTTCCAGCCAGTGCATTGATAAATGTAGATTTCCCTACATTCGGGATTCCAACCACAATTGCACGTACCGGACGGTTCAGTATTCCCCGCCTTTTGTCCCGCTCAATTTTTTCTTTACAAGCTTCCTGAATCACACTGTTGATGGACTTGATTCCGCTTCCTTTCTTTGCATTCACTTTAACAACAGAAAATCCCATCCCTTTGAAATATTCCATCCATGCATCATTCCACTTTTCTTCTGCCAAATCTGATTTATTTAACAGAATTAATCTTGCTTTATTCTTTCCCAGCTCATCAATATCCGGATTCCGGCTGCTCAAGGGCACTCGCGCATCCACAAGCTCGATTACCAGATCGATCAGCTTCATGTTTTCCTGCATCATTCGTTTTGCTTTGGTCATATGACCTGGATACCACTGAAAATGCATTTCTTTCCTCCTGTCTTACTTCGCTCGCAATAGTCCATTGGACTACTTTACCGTATGCTTGTCAACAAAGCCAAAGTCCGGACCAAAATTGGCAACAAACCAGACTTTGCCGTAAATATCTTCCCTGTGAACATTCCCCACGTCTGCCATACGGCTGTCATCACTGCTCTCGTGATTGTCTCCAAGCACAAAATACTCGTTTTCCCCCAGTTCAATCGGCTTTTCCGCAACTCCCGGCGTAGTAATTTCATAGCAGTAAATATTTTTCACCAGAATTTCCCCATTGATATACACCTGTCCGTTCTTAATCTGTACAGTCTCTCCGGGTAGTCCCACTACACGTTTGATGGTATAATGTGCATTCTCATTCCCCCCTGGCTTAAAAGCGATAATCTCTCCTCGTTCAGGTTTTCTTGAATTATATACCAGGCGATTGATGAGCAGTACATCTCCATTTTTCAAAGCCGGACTCATGGCATCTCCCGCAATACTCACTCTCTGACCGAACGACAGCACCAAAATCACCGCAAGCAGGCAGACTACTACAATTTCTACTGTCCATCGTGTGATTTCCTTCGGATTCTGGGCAGCCAATTTCAATTTCTCCTTTGGAAAATGCAGCTGTAATCCATTCTTCTTATGCTTCCGGCGCAAATGTTTCCTTTTGCGTGCATTTGCACGTTTCACATTCTGTGTTCTTTTTTGTCTGTGTCCTTTTTTGTTTGCCGCTTTTCGCTTTTTATGAAGTCCCTTATCTGCCATTTAAACGCCTCTCTATAGAAAAAGAGACAATTTACAAATCTGTAATTGCCCCTCTCAATGTTGTTACTATTTTACTAATTCTTTTACTTTCGCTCTCTTACCAACACGTCCTCTTAAGTAGTTCAGTTTTGCTCTTCTTACTTTACCTCTGCGGACAACTTCAACTTTTTCTACGTGTGGAGAGTGAATCGGCCATGTCTTCTCAACACCAACACCATTGGATGTCTTTCTGACTGTGAAAGTCTCTCTGACTCCGCCGCCCTGTCTCTTCAGAACAGTTCCTTCAAAAATCTGAATTCTCTCACGGTTACCCTCTTTAATCTTAGCGTGTACTCTAACAGTATCACCAACTTTGAATTCCGGAGCATTCTCTTTGATCTGCTCAGCTTCAATGTTCTTAATAATATCGTTCATTGTGTGACCTCCTTAAATCTTTGACGTTCTTAACACTCGCCTGTTCGGTGCCAGAGGACCATCGCTCTTCTTTACACAAACAACTGTTGTATTTTATCACATTCCTCTGGAAGTTGCAAGAGGTTTTGAAACATTTGTTGATATTCAGTGACTATGAAGTTACTGTTCACGGTACCTTGCACCCCTCTGCAAGGCATCCAGCCCTCGCCGTCAGGCGACTTTTCAATGGGCTGAATCGTTACATATTTCTGCCAGCCACTTCTTTTCTTTATCTGTCAGATTACATTTTTCCAATAAATCTGGTCTTCTCTCCTTTGTCCGAAGAATAGACTGTTCCCGTCTCCACTTTTCAATATTTGCATGATGTCCGGACAACAAAATTTCCGGAACCTTTTTTCCATGCCATTCTTCCGGTCTGGAATACTGTGGATATTCCAATAAATTATCCTGAAAAGACTCAAACTCTGCTGACACATCATTATGCAGCACTCCCGGTACGAGCCGGGATATGGTATCTACCATAACCATCGCCGGAAGCTCACCTCCGGTCAGAACATAATCTCCGATCGACACATAATCCGTTACGATCTCCTCCAGCACACGTTCATCAATTCCTTCATAATGACCGCAGAGCAATACCAGATCCTCTTCCTGCGCCAGCTCTTCTGCCATCTTCTGAGTAAAGGTATCTCCTTGGGGAGAGAGATATACTACTCGAAGTTTTTTTTGTTTCTCACTCTTTGCCTCTGTCATCCCCACTTCACCGGACTGCATATTCTCCTGTTCAACGAAATCTGTTGTAGAGGTCTGTTCTCCGCCCATTTCTTCGGTCTGTTGCCATACCCGGATTTTTTCTTCCACTGCTTTGTAAGCCAGATACACCGGCTCTGCCTGCATCAGCATCCCGGCTCCCCCGCCGTATGGATAATCGTCCACACTTTGATGCTTGTTAAAGGCATAATCACGGATATTTACCGCTTCAATAGACAAAAGAGCTCTTGCTGCAGCACGCCCGATAATACTTGTATTCAGACCGTTCATCACCATTTCCGGGAATAAGGTCAATATATGAAAATTCATTATATCAGTCCCTCCAGCAAATGTACTCTCATTTCCATATTTTCCACATCTACATCTAAAATACAATCATGGATCGCCGGAATCAGCACCTCGCCCAGATTATCAAACTGTACCACGTAGACTTCATTTGCCCCGGTTTCGATCACATCCTGGAGAGTTCCCTGCTCGTCTTCGTCTGTCACAACCTTCATACCGATCAGATCAGCAATATAGTACTCGTCTTCCTCCAGTTCCACCGCATTTTCCCGGGTGACCAGCAGACTTTTCCCTTTGTACATCTCAATATCATTTATATTATCGATTCCTTTGAATTTTACAATAGCAAACTGTTTAAAAAACTTCACGCTCTGAATCTCCAACGGAATCTGCTCTTTTCCTGTATCCAAAATTACTTCTTTTAATTTCTTAAATCTTCCGGCATCATCAGTCGTAGGAAATACCTTGACTTCTCCCCGGATTCCATGTGTGGAAGAAATCACTCCCACCTGCAATAACTGTTCCATTCGTTTCTCCTGCTTTTCTCTAAATTAAATCTGTCGCTTACACGAACTTTCCTTACCCGTAGATAAAGATTTCACTTATATATTTCTACAGTTTAAGAAAGGAGCAGTCTTTCCAAATGGATTCCTGCCCCTTTTTCTGTTGCCATACAACACTTGAAACTTCTAGCCCCTCAAGTTCACTGCATAATGTCGACAACCACTTTTTTATCTTCTTTTGCTGCGGCTGCTTTTACAACAGCGCGGATTGCTTTCGCAATACGACCCTGCTTTCCAATCACTTTGCCCATGTCACCGTCTGCCACACGTACTTCGATGACTGTGGTTCTGCCGTCCTGTCTCTCTGTTACAGACACGCCGTCCGGATTGTCAACCAACGCTTTCGCAATTACTTCTACTAATTCTTTCATTTGCGCGTACCTCCACGGAAGGTCTATTATTTCTCGATACCTGCTGCTTTGAAGATTTTTCCAACAACCTCTGTCGGCTGAGCTCCATTGTTGAGCCATCTCTTAGCTGCTTCCTCGTCTACTTTAAATACGCTCGGATCCTGATTCGGATCATATGTTCCGATTTCCTCGATGAACTTTCCATCTCTCGGAGATCTGGAATCTGCTACTACGATTCTATAGAAAGGAGCCTTTTTCTGTCCCATTCTCTTTAATCTGATCTTTACTGCCATTTTACTGTACCTCTCTTCTTTCTTTTTTGATATAATTGTTGTAATTTTATATGTTAAAAGGGAAGATTAAATCTGCCTCTTTTACCACCCTTTCCGCCCATGAGTCCCGGAAGCTTTTTCATCATCTTCCGTGTTTCATTGAACTGCTTCACCATCCGGTTGACTTCGGCTATGTCAACTCCCGCGCCTTTTGCGATCCGGTGCTTCCTGGATGGATTGAGTAAGTCCGGATTCTGCCGTTCTTCCACAGTCATAGACTGTATCATAGCTTCCATCCGAGCCATCTTCTTTTCATTCTCCTCAGAATCCAGCTCCGGCATATTCTTGCCGCCCATAGCCCCAAGTCCCGGCATCATACCGAGTATACTGGAAAGTCCGCCCATCTTCCTCATCTGACTCATACTTTCCAGATAATCTTCATAGTCGAACTGAGCTTTCTTCATCTTCTGTGCCATCTGTCTGGCTTTTTCTTCATCCAGTTCTGCGCCGGCCTTTTCAATTAAGGTCAGCACATCTCCCATTCCGAGAATACGGGATGCCATCCTGTCCGGATAAAACTGTTCCAGATCAGACAGCTTCTCTCCCATACCGACATAGAGAATCGGTCTTCCGGTAACTGCCTTAATGGACAGCGCCGCACCGCCCCTTGTATCTCCATCTAACTTCGTTAAAATTACACCGTCAATTCCAATCTTCTCATGGAAACTTCCTGCTACATTAACTGCATCCTGTCCCGTCATCGCATCTACAACGAGAATTGTCTGATGTACATTCACCGCTTCTTTAATTTCCTGAAGCTCGGTCATCATGTCCTCGTCTATATGAAGACGTCCCGCCGTATCCAGGATCACAATATTATTCTTGTTTTTTACAGCGTGTTCTATTGCCGCTCTGGCGATATCCGCAGGTTTGATCTTATCCCCCATAGAAAATACTTCCACACCCTGCTTCTCACCGTTAATCTGAAGCTGCTTGATCGCTGCGGGACGATAGACATCACAGGCAGCCAGCAGCGGTTTCTTGCCTTTCAGCTTAAACTTCCCCGCCAGCTTCGCTGTTGTTGTTGTTTTACCTGCCCCTTGCAGACCAGCCATCATAATGACCGTTATCGCACTCCCCGGCTGCAGCGCTATCTCTGTTGTCTCAGAACCCATCAGAGAAACCATCTCTTCATTTACAATCTTAATTACCATCTGTCCCGGATTCAATCCATTCATCACGTCTTGACCGACCGCACGTTCCTGAACACTCTTGATAAATCCTTTCACAACCTTAAAATTGACGTCCGCTTCCAAAAGCGCCATCTTAACTTCCTTAAGCGCTGCCTTTACGTCCTCTTCAGTCAGCCTGCCCTTACTCCGAAGATTCTTGAACACGTTTTGAAGTTTTTCTGTTAAACTATCAAATGCCATTCTATAACTCCTCTATAATCAAATCCGAAATCTTTCGGATTCTTGCTGCCATTTCTTCCGGCTGCTGCCCGTTCTTCTCATACTCACTCAAAACTACATTGATTTCTTCTACATTTCTCTTAATGCTTAAAAATCTCTCCACCAGATGCAGTTTCTGTTCATATCCTTCCAGTGTCTTCTGACACCGCTTCACCAGATCATGTACACCCTGACGGCTGATACCCGCATCTGCTGCAATCTCGCTCAAGGATAAATCCTCCAGCACAAACTGCTCGTAAATTTCCTTCTGATGAGCATTGAGAAGTTCTCCATAAAAATCATACAGCAATGCCTGTTCCAAAATATCATTCACTTTTATCACCTCTGCTATCTTACACGAAAAAAGAAGTACTGTCAAGTATTTTTTCTTGACAGCACTTCTTTTTAGTAACAGTTCAGCCTTCGGCTTCCTGTTACAAGCATCAAGCCATGCAAAACCACTTCGTGGTGGCTTGATGCATCTCTACCTATACGTTATTTCACGGACTTTGCAGCCAGTGCAAAGTCCTGGGCTGAACTGTTACTCCTTTTTTTATACTATTACCTTTCAGTATCCGGTTCCGTTGTCTGTATTTTTCATAATCTTAATCAAACGGCTCGTTCCCAGTCTGTCTGCACCAAGGCTCATGAATTTTTCAGCGTCATCAAACGATGAAATACCGCCCGCAGCTTTTACTTTTACATCTTTACCAATATGTTTTCTCATAAGCGCTACATCATCAAATGTTGCCCCGCCTGTAGAAAATCCCGTAGAAGTCTTGATATATTCCGCCCCGGCATTTGTAACGATTTCGCACATTTTAATCTTTTCTTCTTCTGTAAGTAAGCATGTTTCAATGATTACTTTTAAGATTTTCCCGCCGCATGCTTCGTGAACCGCACGGATCTCATCTTCAATATCCTGATATCTCTTATTCTTAAGAGCGCACACATTGATCACCATATCAATCTCTTCTGCACCGTTCGCAATCGCATCTTTTGTCTCAAATACTTTTACTGCTGTTGTGCTGTATCCGTTCGGAAAACCAATCACTGTACAAATCGGCAGCTTACCATTTACATATTCTGCCGCTTCCTTTACATATGACGCAGGAATGCAGGCAGATGCCGTTTCGTATTTCATAGCATCATCAAGAATAACTTTCATTTCCTCCCATGTTGATGTCACACCAAGTAATGTGTGATCAACGATTTCTAATACTTTTTTCTGATCCATAGTAATTTCCTTTCTTTCTATCCGCATTTCATGCTCCCACAATTCTAAAATATCTTAAAATAACGAAACAATACTTACCAGTAAAGCACTGTTAATACTTACAAATACACCTGCGATTGTTGCTTTTACGATGAGGCGTGAAATTGTTCCTCTCTTATCCGGACAAAGAACACCAATCCCGCCGATACACATACCCATAGAAGAAATGTTTGCAAAACCACAAAGTGAAATAATCGCTACCAAACCGGTTCTGGCATCTAATGATTCAAGTAATGGCGCCAGATTGCCAAAAGCGATAAACTCATTAAGGATTAATTTCTGTCCTAGCAAAGTACCCGCTGTCATAATATCAGCCCCTTCAAATCCGAATAAAAACCCGAACGGCGCGAAAATATATCCAAAAATCTGTGACATACTGATTCCCACTACTCCAAGAATCATATCAAAGATCGCCATCACACCCATAAATCCTACGATAGACGCACCAATGGAGATGACCATCTGAATTCCGGTATTACATCCTTCTGAAAGGGCATCGATAACGTTTGTGTTATTTCCCTTATTGTCCATCTTAACCTCTGAAATAGATTCCACCTGTTCTGTCTGCGGACACATCACCTTTGATACCATGATGCTTCCGATCGGTACAAGAGCGCTTGCGATCAAAAGATTGCTCATCGGAATCCCCAGCGCCGAGTATCCGCCAAGGATAGATGCTGACATACTTCCCATTCCCGATACAAGAATTACAAAGATTTCACTATCCGTTAATCTTGGTAAATATTTTGCAACTAAAATCGGGCTGTCTGTATGGCCTAAGAACATATTTGCCACAGCTACAAATGTTTCAACTTCAGTAGTCTTAGTTACTTTACCAACTGCCTTGCCGATCCATTTAATAATGAATCCCAGAACGCCAAGATAATATAACGCGCTTACTAATGAAGATACAAAGATAATGTTGCCCAGGCTCTGTACAATAAATACATACATGCCTGTTGAACCGCCTGTGAAAAGATCGCCAAATACAAATTCAAGTCCCTCATTGCCGCAGTTGATAACGGCTGTTACAGCATCGGATAATACTGTTACGATTTTCTGTCCGATCGGAAGTTTTACAATAATGAATGCAATAATAAATTCTACCGCAAACATAATTCCAATATTTTTCCATTTGATAGCTTTACGGTTATAGGAAAGCAGCCAGCAAATCGCAAATACAAATACGAGTCCAAGTGCGTTCAACAAAATTTTCATTTTAATTTTCCCCGTTTTCTTTATTTTAAATTTTCAAGGATTGAGCTTCCAATTGTTCCCTCCGGCATTTCCACACCAAAATTATCAGCGATCGTAGCGCCGATCACCGCAAATGTATCTGCATCATCTAATTTTCCGCATCCTTTCATAGATGGAGAGTATGCAACAAATGGAACTCTTTCCCTTGTATGATCTGTCCCTGCATGTGTAGGATCATTTCCATGATCAGCTGTAATGATCACCAGATCATCATCATTTAATAAGCTTAATAATTTTCCTAATTTCACATCAAACTTTTCGATTTCCTGTGCATAGCCTTCCGCATCACGGCGATGCCCCCATAATGCGTCAAAGTCTACAAGATTTACAAAACAAAGACCCGTGAAATCTCTCTTTGCGATTTCAATTGTCTGTTCCATACCATGTACAGAACTCTTCGATTTATTCGATTCTGTAACTCCTTCTCCGTCGAAAATATCATAAATCTTTCCGACTGAAATCACATCATATCCAGCATCTTTCAATGCATTGAGCGCTGTCTGTCCACATGGTTTTAATGCATAATCATGGCGATTTGCCGTACGCTTGAATTCCCCCTTTTTCTTTCCAACGTACGGTCTGGCAATAACACGGCCAACCTTCCATTCGTCTTTCATTGTAATTTCACGGGCAATTTCACAGCAGCGGTATAACTCTTCAAGCCCAAATGTCTCCTCATTTCCGCAAATCTGTAATACCGAGTCTGCGGATGTATACACGATCATATGACCTGTTGCGATTTCTTCCTCTGCAAGTTCCTCTAGAATTTCTGTACCGCTCGCACTCTTGTTGCCTATGATTACTCTTCCTGTTCTTTTTGAAAGTTCATCCAGTAGTTCTTGTGGAAACCCTGTCTCTGTAAATGTCCTGAAAGGTGTTGTTATGTGAAGTCCCATCATTTCCCAATGTCCTGTCATTGTATCCTTTCCGGTACTTGCTTCATGCAAATATGTATAATACCCAAGCGGATTTTCTACAGGAGAAACTTGTTTTAACGGATGAAGATTCGCCATACCGATCTTCTGAAGATTCGGTATGTGAAACTCATCTCTGTACTGAGAAATGTGTCCCAGCGTATCTGTTCCAACATCGCCGTAGTCAGCAGCATCCGGTAATGCTCCAACTCCGAGAGAATCTACAACGATTGTGAATATACGTTTATATTTTCCCATTTTAGTTCCTTCTTTCTTTTTCAATTTCACGTTCTTTCAGCAGTGCGTACTGTCCGGCTGACATAACAATTTTGCCTTTTGTAACAGAAATCATTGCTTTTTCTTCTAAAGAAGCAATACTTCTCTGAACACTGCGCACATTAAATCCAATCTTATCAGCCAGTTCTGTTTGTGTAAAATCAATTTTCACACTCACCTCCGGAGATTTTGATTCCCGTTCATAGAACCTCACCAAAAAACTGACCAGTCTGTCCGTACACCCCATAACAAGATATTCCCTGTCACTTTTCTTTTCAAAGAGTAAAATTTTGAGAATATTTTCAAGTCTCAGAAGCAGTGCATTTTCATCATGCTGTATCCAGCGCAGATAATTATTCACTGAAATTTTTAACAGCTTACACTTTTCTGCCGTACATACAGATATACAAGAATCCTGATGCCCCGAAAATGCTTCAAAATCCCCTATAATGTACATTCTTGAAAAATCCATAAAAGACAATGCACGCCCTGTCTTAAGGTAATCCATTCCTCTCACATTGCCCTTTAAGATAAAGTATACCGTCTCACAAGGTTTTCCTGCCTGAATAAGATATTTATTTTTCTCCACTTCAATATAAGAGAATTCCTTTGCAGTCTCTTCCGGCATATTCTTGAATAATCTTTTTAAATATTCACCTCTGTCACGTTCCATTTTGGATATCATTTCGTATAAGCGCTCTTTTGATTTCATGCTTACCCTCTATTCTTTTTTCCATCATGCGTTTTTACAGACTTTGTAGCAAGTGCAAGGTCTTGCGCTGAAATGTTACATTTATTTCCATAATTGTAACATTTTTTTCTTTACGAAGCACTATACCATTTCTAAATTCTATCCGCATTCTGTTCACAGACCGCTTTTTCAATGGATTTGCAAAAATAAATTACATATTTACTACAATCTTAGCAACTAATGCCTTGAAATCTTTTGCCACTCTGTCAGCCGTTTCCTGCACTTCTTTGTGATTCAGTTCTACTTTGGAAATTCCTGCTGCCATGTTTGTAATACATGATATTCCACACACTTCAAGTCCCATGTGACGGGCTGCCATCGCCTCACACGCTGTACTCATACCTACTGCGTCCCCTCCCCAGGTCTGTGCAAGTCTGACTTCTGCCGGTGTTTCGTAGTTCGGTCCTGTAAACTGTACATATACACCTTCCTGCATTGTAAGCCCAAGTTCTGCAGCACATGATTTAATTATTCCCTGAAGACGTTTACTGTAAACTTCACTCATATCAGGAAATCTTGTTCCAAGTTCTTCAACGTTTGGTCCGATCAATGGGCTTGGAACTCCTGTTGTGATATGGTCTGTGATAATCATCAGATCACCCGGTTTGAAGTTTTCATTACTCCCCCCGGCTGCATTTGTTAAAAGAATTTTCTTTGCGCCCATCATCCCCATAAGACGTGTCGGAAGAACAACGTCCTGCATCGGATATCCCTCATAATAATGAACACGTCCCTGCATGATCACTACAGGAGTTTTTTCAACATAACCAAATACAAAGCGTCCCGCATGACCTTTCACTGTTGACACTGGAAATCCTTCAATCTCTGTGTAACTGATCGTATCTGCGATTTCGATTTCATTTGCAAACTCACCAAGCCCTGAACCTAAAATCAAACCTATTTCCGGTACGAAATCAGTTTTTTCTCTTACACTTGCTAAGCATTTCATTAATTTGTTGTACATAATTTTTATTCCTTTCTGTTTATATTTTTTTAACTGTTTGTTTTAATCATTTTAATAAATTATGTTTTTTCGCCATACGACACCTGTCGTAAATTTAATATATTTTATGTTTTTCTACTTTTTCCACAAATTCCATTCTTCTTTTTTGTTACTTTTTCACACAAAAAAAGCTTGACAGCTTCCTGAAACTGATTCGGTCAGATAAGGAAGCTGTCAAAAACACAATCCGATATCAATATAATAACAGACCTATCATAGTTTCTTGATACGCTGCTTTTCTTTTTCTGTACATCGCTTCCCTCATCTCCTGAAGTTCCCCGATATAAACCTGTTCCAGTTTTTTTACTCTTTTTTCGGTAAGCTCAACCTCTGATAAATATTTTTCATACCAGGACACATGATAGTTCCATAATATAAGCCGGTCTTGAAATCTCACTTTTAGGCGTTGTGCGATCAACAGCCCTTCCGGATCAAAGTCTCCGGCATACCAGAAAACACTGTCTTTAGTAAACTTATCCATAAGAATAAGCACCGCCAGCCGAAGCTGTCCGTTTCCACATACAATCGTCCATTCCGGGTGTTCGCCGACCAATACTGAAAATACTGCCGGATTTTCTACAACATATACCCGCTTCTCTTGACCGCAGATTTTTTGCAGATTCCCAATTGTCTGTAATGTCAGTTTCACCGGTTCCTTATTTTTCAGAAATCCCTCGATCCCCTCATGAAGTTCTCCATCCGCCTTCCAACCGTGAATTCCATATGCCAATACGTCATTCGACACCTCGTCCTTTAGGATTCCCGCCTCGTAATACAATTTATTTTTATACTCCACCCTGGAAAGAGATTCTGATTTCACATCAGAAACCTGACTCCTGATATAGGCAAAAAGCAGTTTCTCCCCTTGCTTTCCTTCATCGAAATAATGTGGATTTCCTGTTGCCTTTGCCGAGAACACTGCCAGTAATTCTTTTTTCTTTTTATCCTGCAGCATCTTCAATTCCAAAATCCCTTGCATCACATGATTCAATATATCTGTAAGATTTTCCTGATTTTCTTTATACAATTGCATCAAAAGCAGATATCCTTCTTTTTGCTCTGTCAGCACACTTTCCAGCCATGCTCTGCCCTCATGTCCAGAAAAATATACCAATAATTCTGCAAAATAACTCTCTCTTTTCTCAGATCTTCGCCGCTCAATTTCCTTTCTTCCTATCAGAGATTCTTTGAAATAAGCCTCCAGGATTATTTCCCATGTGAATTCCGAAAATTTACTGTCCTTCAGACATTGTTCCATCTTTTTTGCAGAAATAGAGATTGTTTTGTTAGACGTATAATCCTTTTGGAAAAAGCCGCCTAACTGGTTTTTCTCTTCCCTGTCAAGCCCGGTAAGACATACGGTTCCCCCAAAACGCCCCAGTCCTTCGTATTTCTCTCTCATTTTCAGGAACAGTTTTTTATATACAGGACGTTCTTTAAAATACGATACGCACTCCTCTAACTTCACTTTTTGCTCTGTTTTATCCATGCTGTAAATCCTTTTCAGTCACCATACTTTTTATACTTCCATTCCAGACATAACGTATCACGGTAACATATCTTGCATTCTCCGGCCGGACTAACTGATAAATCGCAAGCCCAGGTACTGTATCATAATCCCCCCATAAAATCTGTGAGTTGATCATGAAGTTAAACTCAAATTCTACCATCAGCCGGAACATATCCCGAATATTCATTTCATCTACTCCGGCAAACGCTTCATCCAGAGAAATCAAATACGGCGCATCCTTCCTGGCTCCGGCATACTTAGCCACTACTGCCGAGAACAGGGGGACATACATTGCCATAGCTTTCTCGCCGCCGCTAAAGGTAAAGAATACACGGTCCGTCAGTTCCTTTTTCTTCTCTCCTGTCTTCTGACATTCCAATTGAAATTCAAACCATTGACGATAATCCAGAACAGTCCGCATAATTGCATGGAACGACTGTACATTTCCCACATCATTTACTGACTTCCTCGCCTCATCAATTTTAGAACGGAAATGCCTTGAAAGCTGATGTGCCTCTTCCGGACGCATAATCTCAACATCCTTTTGCAAAAGTTCCACGAGCGCTCTCGTATCCAATTGTTCTTCCTTATCTGCACGCTTATTTTTCCACCGAAGGCTTAAAGTGAGTCCGCTGGAAGTTTTCATAGATTCCATAAGTGTATTCATTTTTTCTACCCATCGCTTACTGGACTGAATCTTCCCGCGGATTTTCTTGCTGATCGTATTTGCCAGAATATCTTCAAACAACTCTCTGTCTTTATCACTTAAAAGTTTTCTTTGTACTTCTGCATCTTCCTGCATCCTTGCGATTAATTCTTTAAACTTTACAGTCGTCCCTCGATATTTTGCAGAAATGTCGATCCGCCTCATGTTTATGCCAAATGCTCTGGCTTCTTCATCTATTTCTCCAAATAATGCTTGAAGAGTAATCTGATATTCCAGCAGATAGCCTCTGTTTTTATGATATGCCTCCTGAAGGCTTTCCACTATTTCACTCTGTTTTTTGTTTCCAAATTTTCCTGAAAACATACTGCATATTTTCCCAGCCAGTTCTTCTGCATCTTCTTTCGCTGCATAACTGCACTCTACATACCCCAGTCCATATTCCAGCTCAAAGGAACGGCAGTGCCATGCTTTTTGTGTTCTTGCCTTACCAACAGCTATTTCTATATCACCCTGATTTTCCAGAAGCTGTTTTTCCGTTGTTTCAAGCGCAGATTTCCTGCTGACAGATTCTTCGATTTCCAGCGGCATCTTCCCAAGACGTTCGATACACCACTCCAGTCTCTCCCTGATTTTCTCATAATCCGTCAGCGCAAGCTGCTCGAGTATGGATTCCAGCGTCCCTTTTTTCTCTCGTTCGTTCTGTATCATACGGTTCAGATCATAACGTATATCATCCAGTACTGCGTCAATTTCTTCCAAATATTCTTGCTGTACCCTTATGAAACTGATTCCATTGACATAATTCCCATAGTCAATCTCCAAATTTGTAAGCAATTCTTTATAGCTTGCCAAAGCGGCTGCTGTTTCCGTAAACAAATCCAGTCTTGGAGACAAGTAGCATTTCTGACATACTTCTTGTACCCGCATCCGCACTTCATCCAATACTTTTCTCTCTTTTTCTACAAATTCTTTCTGCTTACGGACTTTACGCCCTGCCTCTTCCAGCACACTTGTCTTTCTCTCCAGCTCTTTTGCCGCCACTTTCAAATCCTGTTCTTTCGGAAAGCTTCTCCATTCGGTCTCCAATCGGTTTTTCTTTTTTTCCAATCCTTCCGACTGTTCCTCCAGACTTTGAATGCTGCCCTCAATCTGCTGATATTCTGCTTCCAGTTCTTGAATCTTCTGCAAACGGTACTGCTCTCTTGCACGTGCTCCGATAAAGCACGGTGCATATTTTTTGGTAACGGTTCCTTCTATGATGCCCATCCCATAATTACCGTTTTTGTCAATCCATGACCCATTTCCATCTGCCGGATCCCCATCGTTTTTCCATCCAATCGACGTGAGAATTTTTGAAACATTCTGGTACAGCAGAATATTCTCCTCCTCATTGTCCACATCCAGCAAATCCATGATATTATTTCTGACATAGGAAACATCACTGAAAATATACCTGTCACATACTCCCTCATCCATGGAGAGTACCTGCTCCCTGTATTCCTCCGGAACGATCAATGCATCCAAAATCCCCATCTGAACAAGCGCTTCTTCCAGATATGCCCGCTGCGTTTCACTCAGTTTACTGTCAAAATCTATCACCTTATAAAATTGCAAATACGGAATCCCTTTTTCCTGCAGAAGTGTCCGATTTTTCTCTACTTCTTCTGTCCGTTCCGGCTCCGGGTCTTTTTTATTCTTCCACTGTTCCAGTTCTTCACGGACTTGTTCCTGCTCCGCACGCTTTCCTGACAGTATCTGACGCAATTTCAGCATTTCCTCTGAAATCTCTCGATTTCTCTGCTCAAACTCACCATTTGCAAGTCCTCTGATATTCCAATAATCCGTTTCTGTATTATAGCTTTCAATTGCTCTGGTCATCTTCTGCAGTGTTTCCGGCTGTAGATGTAGTTCTTCATTTTCTCTTTCCCACCGATAAATCTGTTCGATCACTTCCTGCTTTATTTCATGAAGCTGATTCTCATACTGCAAAACTTCCCGTTCCGCACGATTCTTCTCTTCCTGATATGAATCCAGCTCCTGCAAAAACCTGCTGTACCGCTCCTGACACTCCTTTTCTTTTGTAAGTACTGTTTTTCCCCGTTCGACCTTTTGTATATAATCTCTCAGCAACTCCTTATGAGATACAAAAGAATATTCTTCCCCCTTTGCCTCCTCCAGTTCTTTCCTTAAAAACGCAAAATCATCAAAGGGAATACCCTCTATCTCATCTTCCATTTCCTCCAAATGCTTTTCAATCACTTCCCAAAGCAGTTCATTCTGCTGAGACTGACCTTTGAGTCTCTGCTCCGTTTCTTGATATTTTTCTTGTTTTTCCGCTTCCAGCCGTCTCTTTCCGATTATCATTTTTCTCAGTTCTTCCAGTTCATTTCGGATATGAAATTCCCTTTCTTTTAACTTTGCCGCATCACTGTCGGATAAGGACTCTTTCTCTTCTATACAAATTTTTTCTTCCTGTTTCAACTCCGCATAACGCTTCTTTTCTGCCTCCCATGACTGTCTGCATTCTATAATCTTTTTTCTGATTTCTTCTGCCCTTTTTCTTAATTTCTCGTACTCTTCTACAGATTTTGTAAACCATCGCGCTTTCTCATACAGCGTGATTTCATTATACTGATCATATACCTTCTCAATCTGATCCGCAGCATGGATACTTTCATCCAGCGTATTCAAATTTGTCTTGAGGTTATCCATATTTTCGATTGCCTCCGACATCGGACGCAGATCGTCTTCTGAAAGAGGCTGCAGGGAACTACTCAAAATCTCATTGATCACCGTAGGTTTAAAATCCTTGGAAAGTTTTGGCGTTCTTAACTGAATCAATAAATCCAGCAGCTCTTTATATTCCTCCTGGGTTTCAAATCCAAACAAGATCCGGTTCACACACTGAGAATATTCTCCCTGGGTTTCCATGACAAGACCTCCGCCGCCGATCCGATTACGCAATTCCAATTTTGTACAGGCAATCTTACTCTGCCCCTCTTTATAAAGATAAAAATCCTTGCCGACTCTGCGTCCATCTGTCAGGCAGAAATACCATGATTCCAGTTTCTTGTTCTTCCTTGCCCGCATACCTATCCCAAACGTAAGAAATTCATCGCTTTCTGTCCGTTTTAACTCCATATACAGATAACCGGTCCGTTCTTCCCGTTCATCATTTTCTTCCAAAAGATAATTTTCCATTTTACGCGCTCTGGAGCCAAATGGATCCAAACGTTCCGGGCGCATATTCCCATCCAGAAGAAGGGGAATAAAACTCTGCATTGTAACAGATTTCCCTGAACCATTTGCTCCCCTCAAAAGCATTCTTCCATCCAGAAAATAAAATTCTTCCTCATCGTAAAACCAAAAATCCAAAAGTCCTACTCTGTGTATCCGCCACTTACTATTCATCTCTTCCTCCGTTCTCCAAGAACTCTTTTGGATATTTCCCAATTACCTTTCCCACAGCCGTACTTATTCTGACGGTCCCTGTCTCTATAACAATCAAACCAAGCTCCATCATATAGTTCTGTACACTTTCACAGAATTCTCCCGTTGTCATCTCCCGATAAGTTTTTATAAAACCTTTTCCATATCGTTCTTTACAGCATTCCAGTATTTCCCTGAAAACTTCCCTTGGAACCTGTATCTGTTCTTCCGCCCCGGGAATCATTTCCCCTTCCTGTATCCACTCATCTATGATTCCATGAGTCAGAAGCACAATATCTGACAGCGTATTTTCTTCAGGAAAACATCTCCCCATACGGCACTCTTCCCCCAGCACAAGAAAGGCGCTTGTCCGATGTACATGAAGCTCACATTCAAAAAGCTCTGCCAATTCTCCCTGAATCATATTTCGGTAATTCCGCACATAGGCAAAGTCCTCTTCTGTCTCAGGACTCTTATACATTCCCATGGTCATCAGCAGCTTGCGGTAAACCCTTTGTCTTCTGATAATACCTCTGTCTTCATTCACATCGATCCATTCTTGTTTTTCAAAATCCTCCGGACAGGTATATCCCATAATATCCTGTGTGAAATTTTTCATAAAATATCTGGAAATCCCCGTATTTTCATAGAGGACTTCACCAGTGTCGTTTTTTGCAAAATTCTCTTCATTTCCATCGTTCAAATTCAAAATCCCACAATTCACACAATATTTAATAACTTTAATCAAATGTCTCCGATACCGGTATACTGTCCAATCAATCTGCTCTTCCTGATACTGCCCCTGTACATATTCAGTGAGTTCTGAAAGCACAAACTGTTCTTCTGCCTCTTTTTCTTCCAGAAACATCAAAATCATACAAAAAAACACATATTCTATCTTCTGTGTAAACTCCATGATTCCCATCCAGTTTTCCGGTTTCGCAGGCATTTTCTCCACCTTCACAAGATAAGGATTTACGATCACCTGATATCCCAGCTTTTCCATTAAGAACTTCTTTACCGTTCCAAGCTCATCTTTAACTTGATAATACAACTCCCTGTCTCTGCTTTTTAAAATCCACCGTTTTTCCAACAAAATTTCCAGAGTTTTCATGGCTTCTCCTCAAACACAATTGTATATGACGGCATCTGCAGCCTGCCGTCTGGCGATTTTATAATACAGGTTTCATGATCAGCCGGAGGTTCCACATGATAAACCTGCCCCTCCTCCGTCTTGCCGCATAGACTTCTGTTCTCCAGCGCTTTGGAAAGCCACGTCAGAAACACATCTCTTACATGCGGTTCAATCTCCGGAAGTGACGCAAAATCCAGACGATTATTTTGAATATAACTTTTCAGCAGCCGTTGTTCTTCTCTCAGTCTCTCTATCGTAGCGATCCGCAGCTCTTCTTTTTCTTTGGAACGATCGATAATTTCACTCCGCTTTGACTTTTCCTTATATGTACGCACTCTCGGTGTCACTGTAATAACATGGGGTTCCTCCTCAAATACGCCGCTGTTAATGCTCTCCGTCTGTCGCCCCAGAAGCCCTTTCAAATGGAGCGGCTTCTCAACTCCAAACACAGAAGCCGCCAGTCTGTGTGCTTCATAAATATCACTGCATTTTGAAAACATCACCGCAATCTTATGGTACTCCTCTCTGCGGTTCGCTCCACTGTTACTCATTTCACTGATTCTCGCCGCGTATCTTGTGATCTTCCGGATAATCTCATTTGTCGTATCGAACACTTTCGCCGCTTCTGACTCCTTCCCATCTGTACCAGAAAACCATTCTTGCAGACTTTTCCAGCGTCCTTGTATCTTATCAACGAGAAGATCTTCTCTCACTTCCACATCCATTCGGGGAATAGACAATTCATACAATACAATCTGATCCAATAAAGTCTCCAGCATCTTCCTGTCCAAATTTTTAAGACATTGCTCTATGGACGCCGCATTGTTCTGCAAGCTCTTTACAAAGCTTCTCAAATACTCGATCAGATGATCCTTAAACACAAGAAACTCTGTTGTCTTCATCATTTCTTCTGCTTTTACACTGTTTAATTCCCGCATATAATCCTGATAGTTCTGATTCAAACGGATAAAGTCATTATTAAGGTCGTTCCACCATGCATAAATACTTTCCTGCTCTTTTTCTAGTATTTCAGGGATTCTGTTGAGACTGATCCGGATTCTTTCCAGAAGCGTCGGTTCCAGCGATGAACTTTCAATAAACAGATTCTCAACACGGATAACCATTCTTTCAATCTCTACCGTAGCCTCCGAAAGCTGATAACGGAATTTTTTATTCTTAAACTCTTCAATTGTTGATACTTTTCTTGTGTCCTGAATCGTCAACAGATTTCCCCATGCAGTCAAAGCCGCAAGATCCTGCTGGCACTGTTCGGATGTATATTCTGTAAAATATGCATCTTCTTTCAGTTCTTCATATACCTCTTCCTGATACAGCCAATATTTTAACTTTTCATATTTTAAATAAAAAAGCCGAATGATGGGGCGATATCTGTCCGTATTATCTACATTTAGATACTTCGCCTCCGTCATCGGCTTCCTTACAATTTCTTGTACTCTCATAATCAGATTACTCCTGCGTGTCTATGCTTTTTTATGTGCAGTCTCCTGTGCTTTATTTTCATTATAACAGATTTATGTAAACCTGCAACGTTCACATTAGCATTCCATCCCTTAAGTCGTAACAGTTGTTAGTATCTTCCCACATAAACTTTTTTTGCTTCGGCTGTCCATTTCCTGATAAACTCTGTCTTTGCATTCGTATACGCATCCCTGTTATGCTCATATAATTTCCACAACTGCAGCTTCATTGCTTCATATTCTTCAGCGATCTGTGTATGCTCATTCAAATAATCTCTAAAATACAGTTCATCATTATCCCCAGCATAACAAAGGTGTAGATGAAACACTTTGTCAGCAAACCCGTTTTTTGTATATCCCCGATTAAATGATATTCTGTTTACTTCCGTAGACATCCGAATAAATCCGTTCTTTTCAATCACCCTCGCAGTAGTCTCCATATCCGAATCCCAGAATACTTCAATCAGGACATCCACAATATCTTTCGCTCATATCCCGGATATAGCTGTACTTCCAATATGGCTGATTCTCTTAACCGGACATTCAGACAATATGTTTTTCAGGAAATTTTCCATTTCCTTATAGAATACATTCCATTTATCATTATGCGCAACAAGGAATATGGGAAACAGTTCCCATAATTCCTCTAAAGACATCTCCGATAACTCTTTTCCCACTCCCATCATATCAACCCATGCTCTAAACAATAATAATATATCCCATCCTCCGCTACAGCTCCGCACACAACATCCGCCGCGGCTTTTAACTGTTTGGAACCATTTGCCATCGCCACTCCTGTACCAACGCTTTGAATCATATCAATATCATTATTCCCGTCTCCAAATGCAATTGCCTCTGATTTATCAATGTTGTAATATTCTAAGATTTTCTCAACGGCTTTCCCTTTTCCTCCGTCAGCCGGAATAATGTCTACCGCTCTATCCCACCATGCAGTGATTTTTGCATGCCTGATATGTTTCATCATACATTCATACTCCGATTCATAACACCCCATCATTACCTGATAAATTTCTTCTCCAAGCACCATATCCAAATCATCGGCAACGTCCACTTCAAGTTTTACATTTGCATAGTAATCACTCAAATCCTGATCGGTTCCATTCGCTGCCAGCCTGTTTTTTGTTGCAATGGAAACCGGTCTGCCAATCTCTGCTGCATTTTGAATCAACTGCTTAACATCTTCTATCGGAATCGGATTGCTGAAAATAGTCCTTTCAGGAGTATAGCAATAGGAACCGTTAAAAGTCAAAAAAGCATCGAATTCAACTTCCTTAAAATCCGGCAGAGCCATCGGCGATCTTCCGGTCGCAAGGCAAAGAAGAATTCCCTTTTCTTTCAAGCGCACTAAAGCTTCCAACATTTTCTCAGAAATCCTCTTTGTCTTAAGATCAATTAAAGTTCCGTCAATATCAAAAAACGCAATTTTTATTTTCTTCATTTCCTGCCTCCTCTAAAAAACTGTCGTTAGACATTTGTATTGTAACAGATAAAAAATGACAGTTCAATAAGCCCTTAGATTTTCGATATTACACTAATACCTCAGCGGGAGAATACGGGGCGAAGCATGGTGCCATCTATATAATTTTAAAAATTTTTCATTATATCCCTCACACATTTTCATCACTCACATAGTATGAAGTGTAAACAATTTTTTTGGAGGATTTACAATGAGTGATTTAAGTGCTACAAACTGTGGATGCGGATGCGAAAATAATGAGTGTGGCGGCGGATTCGGAAGAGGAAACAATTCCTGTCTGTGGATCATCCTGCTTCTGTGCTGCTGCGGCGGCGGATTTGGCGGCGGATGCGGTAACGGCTGTGGTAACAGCTGGGGCAATGACAGTTGTCTGTGGATTATCCTGCTTCTCTTCTGCTGTGGAGGATGCGGCTGCTAATTCTGTTGCTGTTTGTAGGTTTACCTACAAGTATAACGCTGATTCTGTTCTTTTCTAAAGCCTTACATCCGGCAGAGTCTGCCGGATGTAAGGTAATCGAAAAACCCCGGTGTCATCTTCGGCACCGGGGTTTTCTGTTACAAATTTTTTTGTAAAAACGTTGAACCGTTTTATATTTCTACTTTTCCACACGATTCATCTGTTTTTCTCTACCTTTCTTCTGATCCACCTTTTCAGGTAATTCGTCTGTTTTCTGTAAACGCTGCCGTACCATACACTCCTCATCAATCTCATAGACTGCATTTCCGTCAATAATCAGTTTTCTTTTCATTTTCAATACCTTCCTTTCCTTTTTCTATACATAAAACCCTTTTACAGATTTTGCGATAGAATTCTTTCTACATTTATACTATGTAAGAAATTATTTTTAGTTTTTCCGGTATTTCCAAATTTATTCAGCATATATATATCAGAAGAGAGAACAGGGGAGCTTTTTATGGAAAAGAAAACACCCAGACCAATGACGCCCTTTGATGAATTAACAACTCCATATCCATTCAGCATACTGAAACTGCTGCTTCCCTATCTTAGTCCGGGTAGTGGTTCCTCTCTCTGGATTATGGTCAAATTCATGGAACTGCAATACACCATTTCCATTCTTAAACGCCCCGGGCAATTGCTGAAAAGTCAGTCCCTCGGACATTTCCCGGATTCACCGGCAGAGCTGCTGGATGAGATTGCACCCTATCTGCCTCCAGAACAAGCACAGATGGCAGATACATTTCACAATATCATGAATATAATGGAAATGATGCAGATGTTTCAAACCTCTGCTGCTCCTTCTGATGATTCTTCGGACGCAGGCGGTATGAATCCGATGGACATGATGATGGGTATGCTGTCCCCTGAGCAGCAAGAAATGTTCCAAATGTATCAGGGAATGTTCTCAGGGAATGAAAATCAGGAAAATTCTAAGACAGGAGATGATGACTATGAACGAATGGATGAACAACCCGCTTCTGAAAAACATGGATTCAGCAAAACTGGAACTGATTCGGATGGCAGCCTCCCAGACGAATGGGAAATCCGGCAAGGATCTGGCTCCGATTCTGATGGCTTTGATCACTAACGCAAACAAAAAGGGCATACAATTTACCTCGGAGGAAATCAATCTGATTTTAGAGATTTTGAAAGAAGGAAAAACAAAAGAAGAGCAGGCACAGATGGACCGAATGATTGCAATGGTCAGAACGATGCTTTTGAAACATGGAAAGTAGAAGTATATATAAACCGTAAGTATATCTCTTCAAAGACATACTTACGGTTATAATATATTTCTTCCCTTATCCAAATTTTAGAATGATTCCGTGTTATTTTTTCTGTTTTTCTTTTAATTGACGGCGTATTTCACTGACGCGTTCCTTATGCCGGCGGGATTCCAGCGATGGAAATGCACAAAGCAGACGTTTTGTAACTTTCCCTGTACTCTGATTTAACTCGCTGTAGCGCCTCTTCAAATCCTCTATATGCTCACGGACATTCTCGACAGTGTCTTGCCGGCGCTCATAAATCTCTTCCATAGCTTTCTGCGCTTTCACACGAACAATCTTTGCTCTATTCTGGCGCAGATCATGCAATTCTTCCACAGCGTCCTGGGTCTTTTCCTGAATATCATCTGCTGCTTCCATCACGCGGACTGTGGTTGAATAAATATTTTCACCAAGCTGTTCGGAAAGCTCGTGAAGCTCTGCCGCGATCTTTTCCATATGCTCCAGCTGCCTGTTGAACTTGAAGATTGCTGAAGCGGTTACACAAGTATCTGCAATGAGCAGAATTCCCAGCAATATAATCAATACAATTCCCAGTGTATGGGGCAAAAATGTCAGCCCTTTATGTATCAGCGGATGAATCAAATTCATAATTGCCACGCAGGCAGCACCCCATATAAGCGAAAAGATCAGGCACACATATCCACCGATATTCAGCGGCATATCCGAATAATCCCACCATTTATTGTGAAATATTTTATCCATTGCCCATCCAGTCAAACCTTCTAACACTGTAACAAGAAAAACGGAAGCAATATACAAAAATACCAGATTTGAACGATATGATGTCAGAAACACAATAACCAGAGACACACCGAATCCATAAATCGGGCAAAACGGACCGTTCAGAAATCCGCGGTTGACAAAGCGGCGTTCCTTGCATGCCGCAAAAGCGACTTCGGTACACCAACCTAAAAAGCTGTAAACAAAGAAATAAAGCGCTGCAAAATAAATATCCATACTCATCTTCCTCCCACGAATTTATTATTGCTTTTCTTTATATTTTACTTCTTCCAAAAACAACGCATGATTTGTACAATCTACTGATGCCGGTGCACTCCCCTCGAAAATATGCTCAATACTCGCAGCTTCCCTCTTTCCATACCCGATATCTAAAAGGGTTCCAATTATTTTCTGTGGCATTTGCTTTAGAAAACCATTTGCTTTTATAATGATATAAACTGCCTTATATTCTATATTGCATGCATAGCTCCCCAAAGGCTGTGCATCCAATGATATATTTAAAATCTGTAAATCCGTAACTTCTCTTACTGTTGACTTCTTTGTTTTTGCCACTGAAAATGCTTTAAAATCATGACATCCTTTCAATCGCTCTGCTGCGTTTTCCATCTGCTCTATATTCGGCATCTCTGTTCTAAAATCTACATATTTGCGTTGAAATACGTCTTCCGTATCTCCAATTAACACTTCATATCGATAAGTAATCCTATGAGGATTTAACTCTGCATGAAACCGTTCTGGAACTTCTGTCACATCACGGACCACAATATCCATCGGAAGATATTGGTTCAAATACCGTCTGATTTCCTCTTCTGGCAGTTGACAAGAAGTTTTAAAATTCACAGTCTGTTGAAGTGCATGTACGCCTGGATCTGTTTTTTCTCCACAAAACAGCGCCACTTCTTCCTCTGTCATTCTCCGAAGCACTTCTCCTATTCTGCCTGAAACTGTGGCAATGTTGTTCTTTTTTGGAGACTGCCATCCATAATAACGGGTTCCGTCATATTCAATGGTAAGTTTGATATTTCTAATTCCCATAGAAAACTCCTGTATAATCAATAAGATAAATTATATTTTATCGAATTTTTCAGATTATTACAACCCAAAAAAACGCCGCAGATTTTAACCAAAAAGCATATCATGGATTTTTAAAAAAATATTATCCACGATTATCTGCTTATTTCCTTATTGGAAGATAATAAACACGAACTTCCACCTTTTCTTCATCATATCTCATATCAACCCAATAATCCCTTATAGAACATCCCATATGCCAGTCCTGTAAGGAATAAATCTCCAGTGTCTCAAAGTCCACCAGGCACAGTGGAATTGCTTGTTTTTTCTCGTATTTCCATTTAGATATTTCCAGCGAATCAATAACCTTATCTAAACACACCTAGCATAAATGTTCTCGCAACATTTTTATATCCGGTTTATAATTCTCTGGCAGACTAACATTAACCGACGCCATCCCCCTGACAGGCGAACTAGATATCATAATAGATACCTCACCCGTATTTGTCATATGAGTAGATGTATGGGCGTTATCATGTTCTAAAGCATTTCCTTGCCCGCCGCACTCTCTCAAACCAAAATCTACTACATACCAATCATTGAGTGATATTAAACCAATCGTATCAAATTTTCGATAATATCCCATTAAACTGCGGTCACTGTTAAAGCATAAATAACACTCTCCTTCATCTTCCAAGATGGATTCAATCCCTTTATAAACCACATACTCTCTTCCCTGTTGATGCAGCCATATCTCAAACAAATCCTGTCTAAAATATGTGATTGCAATAACAGACAGCATAATTACAACGACAATCCACAAATGGCACTTACCGATTTCATAATATTGCTTTTCTTTTCCGCTCATACTTTTTCCCCTTTTTGACAAAATATAGTGTACTTAAAACAAGTCTATTTGTAACATTCTTTTATAATTTGTACTTAAAATGTACTTAATTTATATATTGTACTCGTTTTGTACTTATTTCAAGTAGAAAGGAAAAGTTATGGAAAAAAATAAACATCTAGGATTACGTATTGATTCCGAAACTCATAAGAAATTAAAAAGTCTTGCTGAATTTGACGGGCGTTCCATAAATGGAGAAGTTTTATATTTAATCCGGCAGGCGATCGCACAGCATGAGAATAAACATGGTACTTTAAAATAGTATTCCACCCTTGTTTCTATCTGCTGCTATGATTCTACGCTTCAAGTGGACTGATCCCAGTCCACTTGAAAAAGTAGTTTTTATAGCTCTTAATATCTTTCGTAAATCCCCGATTTCATAAATTATTTATAAATTTGGAACGCTTTAAGAACGCAATAGTCTCTTTGTAGGAACGGCAGGTTGCTATAATCAATTGCTACAGGCAGCAGAAAACTGCTTGAAAAATTATTTTGGAGGCAATTTATTATGTACTTTGACGCTATCGCTAAAATTGTTGCAGAACGCACAGGCTGTGATGTTTCTGCTGTAAAACCGGAAAGCAGATTCTCTGAACTTGGTATCGACTCTCTTGATACAGTAGAACTTCTTATGAATCTCGAAGACGAAATTGGTATCGAAATCGACCTGGATCAGAAAGTAGAAACCATCGACGATCTGGATCAGTTTATCCAGAGCAAACAGGGTTAATGCTTATGATTAAGTCAGCAATTTGTGAAATGCTGGGTATCGAATATCCTGTATTTCAGGGTGGTATGGCTTGGATCGCTGACGGCAAACTGGCCGCCGCCGTTTCCGATGGCGGTGGTCTTGGCATTATTGCTGCAGGAAATGCTCCTGCCAGTTATGTCAGACAGCAGATTCACATCGCCAAGGATATCACCAATAAACCGATTGGCGTAAATATTATGCTGCTGAGTCCCTTTGCAGATGAAGTAGCTAAAGTTGTCATTGAGGAAAAAGTTCAAGTCGTAACTACAGGTGCGGGCAATCCTTCCAAATACATCAAGGAATGGCTTGCGGCAGGTATCAAGGTAATTCCCGTTGTCGCTTCTGTGGCTCTGGCAAAATTGATGACCCGGCTCGGCGCGTCTGCCCTTATCGCTGAAGGCGGCGAAAGCGGCGGGCATGTAGGTGAACTGACTACTATGGTTCTTGTTCCGCAAATCTGCGACGCTACTACCCTGCCCGTTATCGCAGCAGGAGGCATTGCAGACGGCAGAGGCGTTGCGGCAGCATTTATGCTGGGAGCTCAGGGCGTGCAGATGGGAACCCGCTTCCTCGCAGCAAATGAGTGTGACATTCATCATATATACAAAGAAAAAATCCTAAAGGCTACTGACCTTTGTACGATGGTAACGGGAAAACGTCTGGGGCATCCGGTCCGTAGTCTCAGAACACAGTTTGCAAGAGAATATTCCAAGGCAGAATACGGCGGTATGCCTAATGAAGAACTAGAAGAACTGGCAACCGGAGCGTTAAGGCTTGCTGTTCAGGAGGGCGATAACAAAAAGGGATGTTTCCTCTCAGGACAGATCGCCGCCATGGTAAAAAGAGAGCAGCCCGCGGCAGAAATTGTTAAGGAAGTTGTGGAGGAAGCCGCGCCTATCCTCCTGAGGGCATCACAATGGGTAAAATAGCATTTGTTTTTTCTGGTCAAGGCGATCAATATCCTGGAATGGGGAAAGAGCTGTGGGAAAAATACTCGGTCGCAAAGAAAATTTATGCTCTATGCGACAGAATCCGTCCCGGTACTTCTGCTCAATGCTTTTACGGCACAGAAGAAGAATTAAAAGAAACAAAGAATACACAGCCCTGCCTTTTTGCAATAGAACTGGCTGAGGCAAGTGTATTGCTTGAAAAGGGCATTGTTCCAGACGCAGTTGCAGGTTTTTCTCTTGGAGAAGTGGTCGCAGCTACAGTTAGCGGAGCATTCGATAACGAAACAGGTTTTCGGCTTGTCTGCAAACGTGGAAAACTGATGCAGCATGAAGCTGAAAAGTTCGATACTTCTATGGCTGCAGTTGTGAAGCTCACAGCAGAGCAGACACAGAAAATATGCAGTAAATATTCCGATATTTATCCTGTAAACTTCAACTGTCCCGGACAGACCACCATATCTGGTCTTTCCTCGCAAATGAACGATTTCTTTGCAGATGTAAAAGAGGCAGGCGGCAGAGCCGTTCCCCTGAAAGTAAAAGGGGCGTTTCATTCACCGTTTATGGACGAAGCGGCAAAGGCTTTTGCCCAAGAGTTATCATGTGCAGACGTGAAAAAACAAACGATCACGCTCTACTCCAATATGACGGCAGAGCCGTACAAAGATGATGTTCCCGGTCTGCTCTCAAAACAAATCTGCAATCCTGTACAGTGGGAGAAATTAATCCGAAATATGGAAACAAACGGCGTGGATACTTTCATTGAAATAGGTCCCGGTAAAACACTTACTAATATGATCAAAAAAATCAGCGCAGATGTAAAAGCCGTAAGCGCTGCAGAATATCTTGCGGAGGTGGAAGTATGTTGAATGGGAAAACAGCAGTTGTAACCGGAGGTTCTCGTGGTATCGGTGAAGCAATTGTATATAAACTGGCGTCTCTAGGTGTAAATGTTGCCGTAATCTATGCAGGCAATGTAACTGCCGCAGAAAGTATTTGTGAAAAATGCAGGCTGGAATATGCTATAGAAGCCAGAGCTTATCAGTGTGATGTGGCAGATTTTAACGCAGCAAAGAATACCGTCGCAAAAATCAAAGCAGATTTTGGTACAGCACAGATTCTCGTTAATAATGCCGGAATTACCCGCGATGGTCTGCTTGCTATGATGAAAGAAGAAGATTTTGACGCAGTTTTGGATACAAATCTAAAAGGCGCTTTCAATATGATCCGCCATATGGCAGGCTTGTTTATCAGAGGCCGCGAGGGTTGTATCATTAACATTACTTCGGTTGCAGGATTGATGGGGAATGCGGGGCAGTGCAACTATTCTGCATCCAAAGCAGGTCTGATAGGTCTGACAAAATCTGTGGCTAAAGAACTTGCTCCTAAAGGGATACGCTGCAATGCGATTGCCCCCGGCTTTATCGCAACCGATATGACAGGTAACCAGACAGACAACCCACTTCTGAAAATGATTCCCCTCAAAACAATGGGAGAACCAGATGATGTGGCAGATGCAGCAGTATATCTTGCGGCTGCAAAATATGTAACTGGCGAAGTCCTCCGTGTTGACGGCGGTATCGCCATATAAGGAGAAAAATTATGAGTGAAAACAGAAGAGTAGTTGTCACCGGTATCGGTGCAATTACCCCTTTGGGAAACAATACCGCTGAAACATGGAACGGTTTAAAAAACGGTAAAAACGGTATTGCTCCCATTACACTTTTTGATACAGAAAAATTCAAGACAAAGTTAGGCGCTGAAGTCAAAGGCTTTGATCCCATGGAATACTTAGAGGTCAATGATGTGCTTCGTACCGACCGTTACGCCCAGTTTGCTGTTGCAGCAGCACAGCAGGCTGTGGATGAAAGCGGCATAAAAGGAACTGTACAGCCGGAACGCTTTGCTGTAATGTTTGGTACAGGTATCGGCGGTATCGGTACCTTTGAAACCGAACACACAAAGCTGATGGAAAAAGGTCCCCGTCGTGTATCTCCGCTGTTTGTGCCAATGATGATCGGAAACATGGCTGCAGGCATGATTGCCATTCGTCACGATTGCCGTGGTTCTGCCATGCCCGCAGTTACCGCTTGCGCATCTGGCTCCAATGCAATCGGTGAAGCACTGCGTCTTGTACGTCATGGCTATGCAGACGCAGTGATCACTGGCGGCGCAGAGGCAGCTATCGTTCCCTCTGCGATTGCCGGCTTTGTTAATATGCAGGCGCTCTCTACTTCTGAAAATCCCGATGAAGCATCCCTGCCCTTCGATAAACGCAGAGGCGGTTTTGTGATTGGTGAAGGTGCAGTAGCGCTTGTTCTTGAAGAATATGAGCATGCAAAAGCCCGCAGGGTTAAGATTTATGGCGAGGTATGTGGTTACGGTTCTACCTGCGACGCATATCATATTACCGCCCCCCATCCAGAAGCCCGCGGCGGTGCCCAGGCAATGATAGAAGCAATGAAGGAAGCTGGCTATGATAAGAATGATATCGTATATATCAATGCACATGGTACAGGCACTCCAATGAACGATGTAATTGAAACAGCGGCTATTAAGAAAGCACTTGGAGAGGATAAGGCGAAAGACGCCTTCGTCAGCTCTACAAAATCCATGACCGGACACATGTTGGGCGCTGCAGGTGCGATTGAAGCGATGGCTTGTCTTTTTGCGCTGAACGAGGATATTATTCCTCCTACGATCAATTTAAGCGAGCAAGACGAAAACTGTGATCTGAACTGTGTACCGAAAACTGCTGTAAAAGCGAATATTACACTTGCACTTTCAAATTCTCTCGGATTTGGCGGTCACAACGCTTGTCTTGCTTTCAGAAAGGTGTAATCCAATGAAAGAAACAGATATCCGCAAATATGCTGAACTGATGAAAGAACTTGAACTTACCGGACTGGAAATTACAGATGAAAACAGTAAAGTCCGTTTGGAACGTTCTGTTTCAAGGTCAGCAAAAGAAACTGTTTATTCTGTTCCCGAGTCTGCAGCCAACATACATACTATACCTGAAGCCAAGGACTATATCAGTGTGAAATCTCCGATCGTCGGTGTGTTTTATGCGGCTCCTGCTGAAAATGCAGATCCATATATCTCCATCGGTGATGATGTTAAGAAAGGTCAGATACTTTGCATTGTCGAGGCAATGAAGCTGATGAATGAGATCATTGCTGAGGAAGATGGCGTAATTTCAGAGATTTGTGTTACTAACGGTCAGGTTGTAGAGTACGGTACAGAACTGTTCCGTATCAAGAGGTAGGAATATGAATAGAGAAGAAATAATGAACATATTGCCTCACAGAAATAATATGCTTTTGCTTGACGATGTGGAAAATAACGATGGAACAGCTATCGGACACTACACAGTCCGTGGTGATGAATTCTTTTTAAACGGGCATTTCCCCGGCAATCCCATTGTTCCAGGCGTTATTCTCTGTGAGATATTGGCTCAGTCCGCTTGTATACTGATGCAGGATGCAATGGATGACGGAAAGCTGCCTGTTTATACAGGACTCAACAATGTAAAATTCCGTTCTCCCGTAAAACCAGGCGATACGGTTGAAACGCAGTGCTGTATCAAACGTGCCAAGCACCCTTTTTATTTTGCAGAAGGCACCATTACGGTGGATGGACGGCTCTGTGTATCGGCTGAATTTTCCTTCGCAATTACAGGAGCGTAAACTATGTTTTCAAAAATATTAATCGCCAACCGTGGTGAAATTGCGGTCCGTATCATTCGGGCTTGTAAGGAAATGGGCGTTGCTACGGTGGCTGTATATTCTGAGGCAGATAAAAACGCCCTTCATGTGGCGCTTGCCGATCAAAGCTATTGCATCGGCGGTGCTGAAGCCTCAGAAAGTTATCTAAATGAGAATCAAATCATCAGCGCCGCTATTTTGGCAGGCGCTCAGGCAATCCATCCCGGTTACGGTTTTCTTTCTGAAAATGCACATTTTGCCCGTACCTGCCGAAAGAATGGATTGGTATTTATCGGACCCGATCCCGAAAGTATGGAACGCCTCAGCGATAAGGCAATTTTGAAAGATCTGATCCGCAGTACAGGTCTCTCAGTAATTCCCGGAACAAAGGCAGTATCATCCGTGGAAGAAGCTAAACGGGCGGCTGACAAGATCGGATATCCGGTAATGCTCAAAGCTTGTGCCGGCGGCGGCGGACGAGGAATCCGTCTGATCCGTTCTGAGGATGAACTTGACGACGCCTATCATCAGGCAACAAATGAAGCAATCAGCGCTTTTGGTGATGGCAGCGTATATCTTGAAAAATACATTTTCCCTGCAAGGCATGTGGAACTGCAGATTCTTGCCGATGAACATGGAAATGCCGTGTGTCTTGGAGACCGTGACTGTTCTCTTCAGAGAAGAAACCAAAAACTATTAGAAGAAACCCCTTCTCCCGCTGTCAGTGATGCCCAGCGAAAACAAATCATGGAGCTTACGGCGGACGCCGTAAAAAAGATAGGCTATGTCGGTGCAGGCACACTTGAATTTCTGCTTGACCAGGAGGGCAGCTTCTGGTTTATGGAAATGAATGTCCGCTTACAGGTAGAACACTGTGTTACAGAAATGCTGACCGGCTTCGACCTTGTAAAATGGCAGATTCGTATTGCCGCAGGAATTCCATTGAATTTCACGCAAAAAGATATTAACATCAAAGGCTCTGCGATTGAATGCCGTATCAATGCAGCAAGCTGCGGAACTTTGAAAATGCTTCATGTTCCGGGCGGTCCATCCGTCCGATTTGATACCTGCCTGATCGAAGGTACAGTTGTTTCTCCATACTACGATTCTTTACTGGGTAAACTGGTCGTGTACGCAAATACACGAGAGGAAACCCTGCGTAAGATGCGGGCGTCACTGTGTGAATTGGTAATCGAAGGAATACCGACAAATATCGGGGAACAACTGCGGATCGTGGAAGACGAACGTTTTGCATCAGGAAATTATGATTTAACATTTATGGGAAACAGGTGATGAAATGACATTGTTGAATTTTTTGAAACCCAAGAACCAATTAGAAGAAGGCGGCCGTACTTCTGCTCCCATACAGCGCGATGACGGAGAGCCTGAAAAAAAATGCCCCAATTGCCGCAAAGATATTCCTTTGAGCCGGCTCTGGGCGAATGATCTTGTTTGCCCCTGTGGTTATCATTTCCGTATGAAAGCCCGCCAGCGCATTCAGATGATTACCGATAAAGGAAGCTTTCACGAGCTGTATTCTAATATGAAATCAGACAATCCGCTGAACTTCCCCGGCTATAACGACAAGATAGAAACCGTTCGTGTCGCAAGCCGTGAAAAAGAAGCTGTAGTATGCGGCACTGCTATGATCAGCGGGCAAAACTGCTGCTTATTTGTTATGGAATCCTATTTTATGATGGGCAGTATGGGCAGCGCTGTCGGCGAGAAGATCACTTCACTTTTTGAATATGCCGTACAGCACAGGCTGCCTGTTATCGGCTTTACCGTTTCGGGCGGCGCCCGTATGCAGGAAGGCTTGTTATCTCTGATGCAGATGGCAAAAACAAGCGCTGCAGTTAAACGTCATAGTGATGCAGGCTTGTTGTATATTGCAGTGCTTACCGACCCGACGACCGGAGGTGTAACTGCCAGCTTTGCTATGGAAGCTGATATCATTCTTGCAGAACCCGGTGCAACTGTCGGCTTTGCAGGTGCTAGAGTCATTGAACAGACAACAAAGAAAGCTCTCCCCGATGGATTTCAAAAGTCAGAGTTTGTACTGGCACACGGGTTTATTGACAGTATCATCTCTCGTTCCAACCAAAAGAAATATCTGACTGAGCTGTTAAAACTGCACGATGGGAGGGCAATCATATGAGTGAAACGGCATACGGACGCGTGAAACTTGCCCGTGATAACAAAAGACCAACCGGGCTTGACTATATAAAAAATATTTTCAAAGGCTTTATCGAGCTGCATGGCGATCGCCGCTATGCAGATGATCCTGCCGTTGTGGGTGGTATTGCAAAACTGAACGACCATCCTGTAACCGTAATTGCAATTGAAAAAGGCCATACTGCCAAAGAACGTACTTATCGCAATTTCGGCGCACCTCAGCCAGAGGGATATAGGAAAGCATTGCGTTTGATGAAACAGGCAGAAAAATTCGGCAGACCAGTCATTTGCTTTGTTGATACATCTGGTGCATATTGCGGAATCGGCGCCGAGAAACGAGGTCAGGGACAGGCCATTGCCGAAAATCTGCTGGAAATGTCAACTCTCTGTGTTCCTATTATTTCCGTTCTGATCGGTGAGGGCGGCAGCGGCGGCGCACTTGCACTTGCTGTTGCAGACAGGGTTTGGATGCTGCAGAACGCCGTGTATTCAGTGATTTCTCCGGAAGGCTGTGCAAGCATTCTCTGGAAGGACTCCAGCAAGGCAGAAGCGGCGGCAGCAAGCCTGAAACTAACGGCTGAGGACGCTAAAAACCTGGGTGTGATCGAACGCATCCTTTCCGAAAATGATATTGGAAAAAAGGAGTTTTATGACCACATCCGTATTCTTTTAACGGAAGAACTTAAAACCCTGACCAACGACATTGACCTGACGCAAAACCGATATGGCAGATTTCGTAATCTTGGCGTCAGTGCAGTAATTAAGGAGTAAGTATGAGTATATACAAACAGTATTGTAATGAAATTATAGATGAAACCGGCAGACTGAAAAAAATAACACTCACATATCCCGACAATTTTAACTTCGGTTATGATGTTGTTGATAAAATTGCAGATGAAACACCGGATAAACGCGCCCTTGTGTGGTGTAATGTCGAGGGCGAAGAACACATCTTTTCATTTGCAGATATAAAAAAATACAGCAATCAGATGGCAAATGTATTCCGCAGCGCCGGAATCGGTCATGGTGACCGTGTTATGCTGGTTTTGAAACGCCACTATGAGTATTGGTTCGCGGCAGTAGCTTTGCATAAACTGGGTGCAGTGATGATTCCCGCAACCCATATGCTGACAGTCAGTGATTTTGTATATCGTATCAAATCTTCCGGCGCAAAGGCGATCATCTGCACCACTCAAAATGAAGTTCCACAGAAGATAACCGCTGCATTAAAAGAGTCCGGCATGACAGCAAAGCTCTGGTGCGTACAGCAAAAAACGGATGGATTTGAAAATCTGACCGCTGCTATGAAGTACGCAAGTAAAGAACTGGAGCGTATAGAGTCTTCTGCAGCCGATCCGATGATGTTGTATTTTACATCGGGTACTACCGGCTATCCCAAGGGCGTAATTCATGAACACACCTATCCGTTAGCTCATATCGTAACTGCAAAATACTGGCATCAGGCAGAAGACAATGGCTTACATTTTACTGTTGCAGAAACTGGATGGGCAAAAGCCTCTTGGGGAAAAATCTATGGACAATGGCTGATCGGCAGCGCTGTAATGGTTTATGACTTTGATAACTTTGAGCCGAAACAGTTAACCGCTGTGATTAACCGCTACGGCGTAACCTCCTTCTGCGCTCCCCCTACCGTTTACCGATATCTTGTGCGCAAAGGTATTCCTGATATGCCGACTCTCAAACACGCTGCAACTGCTGGTGAAATGCTGGCTCCCGAAGTATTTCGCAAATTTACAGAACGCACCGGGCTGCCGCTTTGTGAGGGTTACGGTCAGACCGAGACAACCCTTTTGATGGCAAACTTCAAAGGATATGATGCTGTCGAAGGATCTATGGGAACGCCTTCCCCCTTTTATAATATTGAGCTTCGAGGAAAAAACGGTCAGGCTGTCGGTATCGGTGAGATTGGCGAAGTGGTTATCATTCCAGATGAATCCGGTAAACACCCCGGCGTGTTCACTGCATATCTTAACAATGAGGAACAGTACGATAATGTATGGCGTGATGGAGTGTATCACACAGGTGATGCGGCATATATGGATGAAAACGGCCGCTACTGGTTCCACGGACGGTTTGATGATATTATCAAAACCGGAGGGTTCCGTGTAGGTCCGTATGAAGTGGAAAATGTATTGATGGAGCATCCTGCCGTTTTGGAATGCAGTGTTATCGGTGTACCGGACCCGCTTAGAGGTCAGGCGATCAAGGCTGTGATCGTTCTTGATGCAGGATATACTCCTTCCACAGAACTTGAATTGGAAATTAAAAATTTCTGCAATCAGAAGCTTGCAGAATATAAGTGGATCCGTCGGATTGAATTCACAACTGAAATGCCTAAGACAATCAGCGAAAAAATTCAAAAAACAGTACTTCGCAGTCAAAAATAAGTATGCTATAATATAATGCAGTTTTGTATACAATCCCATTGGCAGAGAGTGAAGCTCTGCAAAAGGAGTTACTATGAACAATATGCTAAGCAATATAGAGGAAATACTTAGTAATCAAATTTGCGGCTTTCATCAGTATGTTTTGACCTCCCCCATTCATCTAAGTTATGTTAGTCATAATTTATGTGAAATGGCGGGTGTTCAAAAAGATGAATTATTAGATGACAGCAGAGATCTTTATGTACAACTGATCCACCCTGCCGACCGTGAAAAGTATTCCTGCTTTATACATAAAACGGCATTGAAAGAACAGACTCTTACTGGTGAATACCGTCTCATCAAAAAGGACGGTACAATTATCCATGTAAGAGATACTGTCATATCTAAAAGAAATGACTGCGGAGTCCTTATTGGAAATTCTGTTTTAACAGATATCACTGATATCAGAAATGAAAACAGCGATCTGCAGTTTTTGAGCGAATCTATTCCTTGCGGATTTTTAAGGTATACATGTGAAAAACATCCAAAGATCACATATATCAACCAGAAAATGATTGAACTTCTGCGTTTCCCGGAAACCAGAGACGGAGAAATCGATTATCTGGAAATGTATAAAAATAATATTTTCCTGTTGATTCCAATGGAGGAACACCGCAGATTTTCAAAATATCTAAATCGTGTTTATTCCGCAGATACTCCTATTGCCGGAGATATGACTCTGCTTCGCTGTGATGGTACTCGTGCCAATATATTTGGATGGGTCACAAAGTGTATCAATGAACAGGGTGAAGCGGAATTTCAAAGTGTCTGTATGGATATTACAGAACGTTATCAGGCAAGAAAAACGAATGAAACCAAGCGTTATCTAAAAGCTCTGGCTGATGTCTACGATAAGATTTTTGAGTTTGATCTGGATGCTAATACTGTGAAATGTTTGTATTGTGATGAAACATCATATTTTAAACGATTCGAGAATATCGCAATGCAGCTCGAAGATGCGTTGGAAAAATGGCTGATCGCCTCGGTCATTCCAGAAAATCAAGATGATATCCGACGTTTCTTTCAAGATTTCTGCCAGAAAAGTCTACATAGAATTGACGGAAAACCGCCGCAGATCACTTATAAAGCCCATTCCTCTGATAATAGTATCAGGCAGTATACAGGCGTATTTATTAAAGTGGATGAATCCATGAGCTTTTATTGCTGCCGTAAAAAGAAAGAATTGAATGATGCCGCTGCATTAAAATTAGAGAACAGCCAGCTAAAAGAAACAATGCGTGATCTGGTTATGCAATTTTCTGACGGGATTGCCGCCTTTGAAATATCACCAGAATGCTCTGTAAAGCCATTATACGCCAGCAAAAATGTATGCAGGTTCTTTGGTTATACTGAAGAAGAATGGCTCCCATTGACGGACTGTTTTACTCCATTAGAAAATTTTGCAGCATACAGCAAAGCTACTTATGAGGACCTTACAGATCTTCTGAGAACAGGCGAAGCCGAATTCACATACTTTGATTATCAGACGAAAACCGAACGAAAAATAAAAGCAATTTGTTCTGAAAAAGAGCCGGCTGCCAATTCTTCACGGTATGTTATGCTCTATGCTGTAGAAGACGGCAAGCCTGATTATAAACAAACTTTACCGGAAAATCGTACTGTTTCTATCCGCACATTTGGATACTTTGATGTGTTTGTTGGTGAGAGTCCGATCGCATTTCGTAATAAAAAATCCAAAGAACTATTTGCTTTGCTTGTTGACCGCAAAGGCGGCTATGTGACCTCAGACGAGGCTATTTGCTTTTTGTGGGAGGATGAACCAGTCAATACTTTAACACTTTCCAGATACCGGAAGGTCGCGCTCCGTTTGAAAAGCACATTGGAGGAATACGGAATTTCAGATATTGTCGAATCCGTAGACGGAAAGCGCCGTATCGTAATGAATAAAGTCGAATGTGACCTGTATAATTATCTTTCCGGCAAAAGTGAATATACACACCTTTTCAAAGGTAATTACCTGACGAATTACAGTTGGGGCGAAACAACCCTGGGAGAACTGATAAATAATCAGAAATGAAACACACATGTTACAGTTCACACGGCATCTTGCACTGCGCTGCAAGGTGTCCGACCAATGAAGTGATGACAGTAACACACATAAAATAATGGTCAACCACCAAAATGGCTGCATTGATTTTCTATATAAATGGAATTATAATAGGAATGGAAACGGCTGTGCTGTTTTACACGGACAAACGATAGAGGAATGGTGAAGCATTATGATAGAAATGAGAACTATAGAAGAATCCAAAGTGGAAACGGTACACATTGTACGTCCGAATCACTTAAACGGCGCAGGACGTCTTTTCGGTGGTATCCTAATGCAGTGGATGGATGAGGTTGCTGGTATTGTCGGCAGCCGCCATACAAGGTGTAACTGTACCACTGCTTCCGTGGACAACCTCCGGTTTATCCGAGGTGCATATCAGAAAGAACTGGTGGTCATTATCGGAAAAGTCACTTATGTCGGAACAACATCTCTTGAAGTACGTGTTGATTCTTATGTCGAAGATAAAGACGGCATGAGACGCCCAATCAACCGTGCATACTTCACAATGGTTGCTTTGGATGAAAACGACACACCCTGTCTGGTTCCCAGATTAGACATCAAATCTGAAGAGGAAAAAGCCGAATGGGAAGGAGCTAAGAAGCGCCGCGCTATGAGAGAGAAGCGCAAAACAGAAGGTTTCTAAATCACACTCCCTTTTGCAATTTAACATAATATCACTGCAGCATAAACAAAACAGCCTGCCTGTCTTGGAAAGGTCCTCAAAAATATACCCTCCCACAGACATCCAGGCTGACTATACATTGCTATATACTTTTTATATTCATTTTCTACTCCGTATAATATAACTCGATCGGATCAATCGGGTCTACCGGATTTTCCTGCCCCATCTTCACATTGCGCCCACGCCGTCTGATCAACTCGCCCGCCTTGTTATATACCCAGAAGGAATACACCAGAATCTTATTGACCTTACCCATCCGTTCCTTCGTTGTCTTGTCATAATATGTGCCTCCTGTTTCAAATGCTGTCTTCTTATGAATCATAGAAATCAGCTCTGTCTCACAGGTCACCGGTTCTGGCAATACAGTGTATGCCCGTCCCACACAGTTCGTCTTATGCGAATCACTTCCGCCCACTGTTACTTTATTATACTTCTTTGCCAGCCGCAATGCTTTGGCATTCGCCTCCGCATTCTCACAGCAATTATATGCTTCCACAAAATCAAACCGCTTAATCAATTCAGGAGATTTGTAGAACCGCTTTGTATTGGCAAAACTCTGGTACTTCTCTCCATAGGGATGCGCCGGCCCGATCACTCCGCCGTTACGATGCACCAGATCAATCAGAACCGATGCCCGCATTCCGCGCAGCTCCAACAGACGCATCTTTACACCCTCCGGCATAATCACCAGCATATGTCCCGCATCCCTTGTATCGTACTCAATCCCTTTGAGTACAACAAAATCCGTATGCCTTTTCCCCTTAATATTATTCTTCCAGTAACGGTATCCATTATACGTGTTGTGATCAGTAATGACCATCCCCTGGAATCCCTTACGCTTTAAAAGCGTAATATACTCATCCACACTGACCCTGCTGTCGATGGAACCCTCCTTCACATGGCAATGCATATCAATCTTCATATGCAAGCTCCTTTCTCATATCGTTATATATTATATTTTCATCTGATCATTCAATGTATGTAATATCATCATCTTCTTCAATGTCATATTCATCGTCAAACTGAGAATCAACCTCATATTCCTCATATGCATGACTAATCTTTCTGCCCTCCTCATCTTCCGGAATACTGTCCAGATTCTCCATCATGGCACGTGCCTTTTCTACTTCATTTTCCGTAGAATGCTGCTCGCGGATCTCGGCTGCCTTCTTCAGATTGTGCTTTTTACGTTTTCCAGACTCCATTACAAACTGCGCCCAAATACCTAAGACTGCAAATACTGCAATAGCTGCAATCTGCACCCATTCTGCATCAATCGGAATAAACAAACTTACCATAGCACCAAGACCTGCCGCACCATACAAACCTGTCAAAATCATGATTACAGGCTCTGCAAATGCAACAGTGAGAAGTGCCGCTGCCAAGCCAATTCCCAAACTAACATATACCATCGTCATATCTGTCGGATTCAAAAAAGTATATGCCAGTGATGCTGCTGCTATCCATGCAACGAGAAAGACCCCGACCCTATACAAGATTGCTCCTAGACATGCCATAACGATACCTGCTGCAATGGAAATAATCATTGTGGCTGTAGCTTCCAGCTCAAATTGTGTTGCCGTTATCCATCCCCCGATTCCGCATCCAATAGCAAAGCAAAGAATTGCAGCCCACACACGAACCATTTTTAAGCCGAAAAAACACCACAATACTCCTAATACTGCCAGCACAATCAGTGAAATCAACACTGTTCCCCGTAAATTATCCAGTGAAACTTTTGAGCCGCCAAAAATCTGTTCCAGCGACATACTTCTCATCTGATTCAAATAAGAATTTACATCCAATGTCATTATATTACACTCCTCTCTTGCTTTCCCCAAATTTCGTTTCCATTTTATCAATATTTTTATCATTATTCAAGAGAATTGTATATAATTACTGCTCACCTACGGTGAAAGGGCGGATTCTAGTTTCCCATCACGCATTTTTACGAAGTTTGCAACAAGTGCAAACTCCTATGCTGAACTGTTACTTCCCCTGCTACACAAGTATAATATATATACCATAAAATGAAGATGAATATCAACCTGCACTTTGGTTAATATTCATCTTCATCTTGATATTTCAATCATTCTTTTACCTCTTTCTACCCTTGTGGATAGTTTTCCTGTTTTTTAAATTACGTTTTCGGTGGTCCGTACCTCCTATTCATAAATTTTTCCCTTTTCCTTTTCTCGGATAAGAACTCCGTCCCGTGATGAATTTTACTTCTCTTATAACTTTCTCGTCATTATAATAATTTCTTCATCTTATTTCTTATCTTTTTCGAGATGGAATCGGTATTTATTTCTTGATTAGATATTAACACTCTATTTTATTTTTGTCAATATATTTTTGTAATTTTAATTATATTTTTTTAAATTATACAACAATTATTATTCTGAATAAAAATAGACTGTTATCGTTTGTTTATAGACCAAGAAAATTCTCCTTTATGTACAGCAACTTTTATATTTTTTTTAAAAAGATTTGACATCTGCCTTTCTGCTCTTTAAAATATGAATATCTTTGGTTATTTATTGGTATTAATATATAAAGGAGTGATAGAAGATGGAACATTTAATTATCCCCGAAGGATATTCCTCCCCTCTGACAATCCGGGAAACCGAGGTTGCCATCAAGGAGATCAAGGATCATTTTGAGCGTTCACTGGCAAAAGCACTGCATCTGACCCGTGTATCTGCCCCACTGTTTGTAACACCTGAATCAGGTTTGAATGATAATCTAAACGGTGTAGAGCGTCCGGTGGCGTTTGGTATCAAGGAGCAGGATGACTCCATTGCTGAGATTGTACACTCCCTTGCAAAATGGAAACGCTACGCATTGAAGCATTATGATTTTCACTCAGGTGAGGGATTATACACCGATATGACAGCCATCCGCAGAGATGAAGATACAGACAACATCCACTCTCTCTATGTGGATCAATGGGACTGGGAAAAGGTGATTTCAAAGCAAGAACGAAATATGGAAACTCTGGAATACACAGTCCGCAAAGTATTCAGCGCATTGAAGGAAACGGAAAGCTTTATCTGCCGGCGTTACAACTACATAGAGGAATTGCTTCCTGATGATATTTTCTTCATCAGTTCTCAAGAGTTGGAAAACATGTATCCGAAATGTACTCCAAAGGAACGGGAGTATAACATCGCAAAAGCAAAAGGCGCCGTATTTATTACTCAGATCGGAAGTATACTTGCTTCTGGAGAAAAGCACGACGGACGTGCGCCGGACTATGATGACTGGGATTTGAATGGTGATATCATCGTATACTATCCCGTACTGGATATCGCACTGGAATTGTCCTCCATGGGAGTGCGCGTAGATGAAAGTTCTCTTGCAAGACAGTTAAAAGCTGCCGGATGTGAAGAGCGTTCCGAACTTGCATTCCAGAAAGCTCTGCTTAACTGTGAACTCCCTTATACAATCGGCGGTGGAATCGGGCAATCCCGTATCTGTATGTATTACCTCCGCAAAGCACATATAGGCGAGGTCCATGCTTCGCTGTGGCCGCAGGAAATCGTTGACTGTGCATTAAAAAACGGAATTCAGTTATTGTAAGCTTAAAACATTCCGCTGGACTGTTTTATCGCATGCCTGACAGCTCAAAAGCAGCAGAACTCAGTTAATTTCTGAATTCTGCTGCTTTTATGTATTTTATCCAGATCCTCTAGTCCCTTTGCCAATCTTATTGTAACTATTCAGCCTTTTGGCTTCATAGTCACAGTATCCGCCCTATTTTAAATTCACCTACGGTGAAAGGGCGGATTCTATTTTTCCATCACGCATTTTTACGGACTTTGCAGCAAGTGCAAAGTCCTACGCTGAACTGTTATGTCTTACTTCATAAATATCAGTTCATATTCTCTGGAACCAAGTCCTATCTTCTCTGCATGTGCCAGACAGGTCTTATACTCTGAATTAGGTGTGGTATTCTCAAAATGGTCATGATGATCACAGAAGTGTTCATGTCCATAATTATCCGAAAGCTGGCTGTTCGGCAGCGGCGCTGCTTTTAAACAAGCATCCACACATGCCTGATCAAGAGCCAGCGGATCAAATGACGCAAACATTCCGATATTCGGCAAAATCGGCGCATCATTCTCTGGATGACAGTCGCAATTCGGAGACACGTCCACAACAAGTGAAATGTGAAAATTCGGCCGGCCGTCCACAACTGCCTTCGTATATTCTGCCATTCTACAGTTCAGCTCTTTCGTAGCCGCATCATTCTGAAACTCTATAGCATCAAAATTACAAGCGCCGACACAGCGTCCACATCCTACACAATTGTTCAGATTCACTGACATTTTCTCCGTCTGTTCATCAAATTCAAGTCCGTTGTTTGCACATTCCCTCATGCACTGTTTACAGCCTCTGCACTCTCCTTGTGAAATAAACGGCTTTCCGTTAGAATGCTGTTCCTTCTTGCCTGCACGTGAACCACAGCCCATACCGATATTTTTAATGGCACCACCAAATCCGGTCATTTCATGCCCCTTAAAATGCGTCAGACTGATAAATACATCGGCATCCATAATTGCATGGCCGATTTTTGCTTTTTTAATATATTCTCCGCCGGCTACCGGAACCTCTATATCATCTGTTCCCTTCAGACCATCCCCAATAAGAACCGGACATCCTACTGTCATTGGAGTAAATCCATTCTCCCATGCACAGTACAGATGCTCCAGTGCATTTTTCCGGCTGCCCGGATACAACGTATTACAGTCTGTCAAAAAAGGATGTCCTCCCAGTTCTTTTACCACATCTGCAACTGCCTTCGCATAATTAGGACGTAAAAAGCTTAAGTTTCCCATTTCTCCAAAATGCATTTTAATTGCCGCAAACTTATTGTCCATGTCAATCTGCTTAATCCCCGCTGCGTAGAGCAGACGTTTCAGCTTGGTAGGAAGCCCTTCCCCTAAATGTGCACGGAAATCTGTGTAGTATACCTTTGATACAGTCATTTCTAATCACTCCTCGTTTTTATAAAATTTTATATTGCCTTTTCCTTTTTTTGGTTATACAAAAACATTACAACTGCCATAGAACATATAACAATATATCCCATCCAGCTTAATACATCCGGCAGTTGTCCGAATACAACAAATCCAAGCACCGCTGAGAATAATATCTGTGAGTAATCATACACAGATATTTCCTTTGCCGGAGCATGGAAATATGCCGCTGTCACACTGAACTGACCGCCCGCCGCCGACAGTCCTGCCAAAAGCAGATACAAAAACTGAATCCCTGACATAGAATGAAAATCTAAAATAAGCCAGGGCAGTGTCACAAGGCAGGAAAAGGCGGAAAATACAAAGACAATAAATGGTCCTTTCTCTCCCTTCTTTCCCAAAACACGAACATATGTATATGCCACACCTGCCCCAAGACCGCCAAGCAGTCCTACCAAAGCCGCCGGAGAACTGAAGATTGCAGTTGTCGGTTTAATAATCAGCAGGCTGCCGAGAAATGCCCCCGCTACAATCACTGCCTGCGATACTGTTACTTTTTCCTTTAAAATGAAATAGCTGAAAATAATTGCAAAAAACGGTGACATTTTATTCAGCATAGAAGCATCAGAAAGCACCATATGATCTACTGCATAGAAATTACACAGGATTCCGATCGTCCCCGCTGCCGCACGCATCAGCAGATACTTGATATTTTCTTTTTTCCCAGAAAACCAAGCCTTTTCTCTGACCAGAATCACACCGGCAAAAACCAAAGATACCAAATTTCTAAAAAAGCTTTTCTGTATAGAGGGAATGTCTCCTGCCAGCCGCACAAACATTGCCATTAAAGCAAAGAAAAATGCAGCAAGAATGATATAGATAATCCCCAGATATTTCTGTTTCCTTTTCATTATTCCCCCCGTTACTTCAGGAAATTATCGATGATCACGGCTTCCGCTTCTTCTGCAGACATACCAAATGTACGAAGCTTAATCAGCTGCTCATCATTGATACGCCCGATTGCCGCCTCATGAACAATCTGAGCGTCCACATGCTTTGCGTTAATTTCCGGAATTGAACTAATCTCTGCATGATCCATAATAATAGAGTCACACTGTACATGAGCATGGCACTGGTTCACACCGACAGCCTTCGGATGAAAAATCTGCCTGGATGTACCCTTCCCCACAGAGCGGGAAATAATCCTTGCCGAGCTGTTCTTGCCCTTCAGCACAATTTCCATATTAGAAACTGCCATCTGATCCTCGTGGGTCATCAACTTCTCAGTCACATTTAACTTTGCATTCTCTGCCAATTCAATATAGCTCTCCCTCTTAGTAGAATCCACGCCCTTAATCTGAGTTGTCTCCAGCGTAAATACTGAATTCTCACCAACATAAATCTTAGTCACAGGATTAAGTACCTTTTTCCCTGTCCCTTTTCCCTCTGCGTAATGATTTTCCACATATTTTACACTGGCATTCTTCCCTACATGAAAGGAATGAATTCCATCGTGTCTTGTCTCACTGCAGCCAGAACCATGAATTCCGCATCCTGCAATGATGGTCACATCTGCGCCGTCCTGAACGAAAAAATCATTATATACCTCATCTACTCCAGCCTCTGTCATGACCACCGGGATATGCACCTGTTCATTCTGCGCTTCACCGCTGATATGAATGTCGATTCCCGGCTTGTCCTCTTTCTTTACAATCTGGATATGACGGCTGTCTCCATGGCAGACTGCCGCTGCGTTCAGACGCAGGTTGTATGCGCCTTCCTGTTTAAATCCATATGAATCAATGATATCCAAAATACCTTCCGTTACCTTATTCAACTCCACAGAGACCGCCTCCTTTCTGCTGTCTGCACGCACAGACTCCTTCGTTCCCGCTGAAAAGCTGCGGCATAATTGCCGCCGTCTCGCCTACAGACTCCACCTTACCATCTGAAATCACCATAATACGGTCTGCCATCTGAATAATCCGCTCCTGATGGGAAATCAAAATTAAACTTTCCTTCTTATCCTTGTGAATCTGCTCAAATCGCTTAATCAGCATGGAAAAACTCCAAAGGTCGATTCCCGCCTCTGGTTCATCAAAAATACAAATATCATGGTGTTTCGCAAGCACAGTTGCTATCTCAATACGTTTCATCTCTCCGCCAGATAATGTAGCATCTGCGTCACGGTCTATATATTCCACGGCACATAATCCTACACTGCTCAGTAGATCACAGCACTCATCTTCACTCAGACCACGCCCCGCAGCCAAATGCAGCAGTCTTCTCACTGTCATCCCTTTAAATCTCGGCGGCTGCTGAAACGCAAACCCTATTCCCGCTTTTGCCCGCTCATCAATCGGCATATTCGTGATATCTGTACCGTTTAACACAATCCTGCCTGACATTGGCTGGTTAATTCCCATCAGAATCTTAGCCAGCGTTGACTTACCTCCGCCGTTTGGACCAGTAATCACCAGCATTTCCCCGTCTTTCACGGAAAAACTGACATCCGACAATATCTCGGCCTGTCTGCCCTCTTCCTGTACATCATATGATAAATGTTCCACCTGCAACATTTTGTCACTACCTCTTCTTTCCTGTCTCTATATTCTCATTCTTCTGGTATCTTTCAATTTGTTTTCTTTGAAATCCCCACAATCCAGCTCTTTCCAAATTACAGCCTTATATAAAATGTAATACCACATCCCGCTTTTGTCAACTCTTTCATCATGTGTACATGGGCGGAGCTTTTGATCAAAAAGCCCCGCCCATATACTCTCTACACAAGTTCTGCAATTCTTGAAACACCTACAAAGATTTCTGATATCTTAAACCAGGTGCGAAAGTCAACCGTTCCTGTCTGTGGAAGCCCAAATACAGATTGAAACACCCGGACAGCTTCAGCAGTTGCCGGACCATAAATCCCATCTGCCTGAATCTTGGGAATCTTGGGATAAGCCCCCGCAATCACATTTAACTGTTCCTGCATCTGCCGTACCTTTTCTCCGCGTGAGCCGATTTCCAACGTGTATCCCGGCCATGAGGACGGTACACCCGATATCTCCGGCGCTGTATTGATGTACATATTATCACCATAATAATACCGGAGAATCTCAATGGTACTGTAGCCTTGTTCGCCTAAAGACATGGACCCCCACTGTGTCATCCAGTCAGGGCACTGGACACGCCTTCCGTCACAATACTGTGTCAAAATCGGCTGGCGTACATTCGGTCTGGACAGATAATTCCCATACAACTCATCCACAACAGCAGAGATAGTATCATAAATGTTCCGTTCTGGTATCCATTTATGGTCAAATGCTGTAGAAGAAGTAATTGTGAAATCATACCCTTTGTTCCTGTACCATTCTGTATAAACCCGGTTCAGTGTAAAAGACATAATTGCCAGCACATTTGCCCGGATGGTATTCTCCGGCCATGTGGCATAAATCTCACTGGATGCTACATTTTTGATGTAATCTTTGTACTTCACATAGTAATTTCTTGCAGTCGTATCCCTCGGAGAACCATCATGGACTACTATATATTCCGGCACAACCACACGGCTCAATACAATTTCTCCTGTCTCATTGGTCGGTTTAATCTCATCCTCGGCAATCTTCGGCGGATACTCCTCATATAAGGTATGCCCCGGAATCACAAAAATATCTGTCTCCCCTTCCGGATTAAGCGGACGAAGACGGACATTTTGAATTGCCGTCACTTCAGGAAGAAGCTCCGTTCCTGCAATACTCATATTCTCAAATCCCGGCGCACTGATATTCAGCGTATACTCTGAATACGGCTGTGATTCAATCGCCGGATCAAGACTATATTCCAATGGCGGAGTATCTAATTCAATTTCCTCCGCCAGCCCGGAGCTGTCCGTCTTTAATTGTTCTAATGTACTGTTAGGGACTCCCGTATAAGAAATAGAAATGGTTGCATCTGCAACCGGATAAGAAGTAATCTCCGATGTAACAGCAATGCGGAGCTTGCCTTTGTCAACTCCCGGATTTCTGTTGTCTGTTTGTGTTGCCTGCACAATATTCATAAATGTACTATCCCTCGATAAAAACTCACTATTACTATATGCAGATAATTCTCAAAAGATTAAAAAGATGATGATGCTAACTCTATTTACGGAGATTTTTACGATCTGATAGTAACTTCTCCCTTTCTTCGCAATCCATCTTCACAAAATCAGTAAATTCCACATCTACTTCATACATCGGTTCCCCGCAGCAGAACGCACGGTTCTGTTGGTTCGTATATTGGTATTTTTTACATTTAATACAATAAAACACACGCATCATCTGTACCGTTCCTCCTGTTATACATTATCGGACAAAATCCACCCGCCCGAAGGGCATGTATTGCGGTGTGCCCTTGGGTATACTTTATAATAGTTCAGCTTTTCAGCTGAACTATTTTTCTTCATTTACAGTATTTTCATAATATCGTTATACATTACAATTACCATCAGCACCATCAGTGCCACAAATCCGGCAAAGTGTACCATACCTTCCTTCTCCGGCGAAATCCGTTTGCCGCGGATTGCCTCTAAAATCAGGAATACAAGCCTTCCCCCATCCAGCGCCGGAATCGGAAGCAGATTCAGAATTCCCAGGTTGGCAGTAATAAGAATACAGAAATTCATCATGTTCAAAATTAAATTTTTGATTCCGTACTGAATTGAATTCTGATAAACATCATCCACCACGTTTACAATTCCTACCGGACCAGACAGATCTTTGATCCCTGCCTGCCCTGTCACGAGCATCTTCAAACTCTCAAACGTATAATCAATCCAATACTTTACGGTATATGCACCGTATTGTAAAGAACTGATGATTCCTGTCCTGGTACGCTCAGACGGCCCGCTGATACCCATACGCGGAAACAAATCGTTCTCTAACTGACGCGGCTCCACTATAATTGTTGTCTCTTTTCCATCTCTTAAATATGTGATTTCCATTGGTTTACTGTTCACATTTGTCAAGTTCTTTAAACTGATTTCGTCCCATAAATGAATCCGTTTTCCATCTATTTTTGTAATCACATCTCCTTCCTGCATGCCCTGCTCTTCCGCAGAATATCCCGGTTCTACACCTGTAACTACCGGAGCAATATAACCAACCCACACCGTCATGATCACACAGAAAATCCATCCCAAAACCAGATTGAACACCGGACCCGCCACAATGACAGATATTCTTGCCCAAACAGATTTACTGTTGAAGCTTCCTTCTGACATATCTTCCACATCATCCTCACCCATCATACATGCTCCGCCGAAAGGAAGCAGTTTTAGCGAAAACTTCGTCTCTCCAATCTGTTTACCGAACAAGGTCGGTCCAAGACCGAGTGAAAATTCATCCACCCGGATTTTGTTTGCCTTGGCTAATAGAAAATGTCCCAGCTCATGAATAATGATAATCGCACTGAACACAAAAATTGCCAATATAATACCCATTCAACTTCCACCTTTACAAGTTATTTTTTATATTCCATATACAAACATAATTCACTCATTATACCATACCAGTTATGAATGAACTATTGAATCAATATATGCATATACTTCCTGTTCTGTCTCCAGAATCTGTTCCAGTGATGGTTCTGCAATGTTTCTGTGCCGTTCCATACATTCCTGTATCAGCCCGGGAATCTGTAAATACTTAATTCTCCGGTCTAAAAACAGCGCCACTGCCTTTTCGTTTGCCGCATTCAGCACAGTCGGAAGAGATCCGCCTGTACGCCCCGCCTGAAAAGCCAGTTTTAATCCATAAAATGTTTCCATATCCGGTTTTTCAAATGTAATCTTTGACAACGTTTGGAAGTCCAGACGTGCTCCCGGCAGATACCGTCTCTCGGGATAATACAGAGCATACTGAATCGGAAGTTTCATATCTGGTGTTCCAAGCTCGGCAATAACCGCACCGTCCTCGTATTCCACCATAGAATGAATAATACTCTGCGGCTGTACAACAACTTCTATCTGATCCACACTGACATTAAAGAGCCATTTTGCCTCAATAACTTCCAGACCTTTATTGACCATAGTAGAAGAATCAATCGTAATTTTCCGCCCCATTTCCCAGTTGGGATGCTTCAATGCATCCTCCACCTGAATCTGTTCCAGTTCTTCTCGTTTCTTTCCGCGGAAAGGCCCTCCTGATGCGGTCAGCAAAATCTTGTGAAGCGCTTTTTCCTGCCCTCCCTGTAAAGACTGAAAAATTGCGCTGTGTTCACTGTCCACAGGAAGAATCGAGACGCCGCATTCCTTTGCGAGCGGCATAATAATATGCCCCGCTGTCACCAGTGTTTCTTTATTGGCAAGAGCAATATCCTTGCCCGCTTTAATTGCTTCAATAGTGGGACGTATTCCGATCATTCCTACAATTGCTGTGACAAGGATTTCTGCTTCCGGCATCACTGCCGCTTCCAGAAGCCCATCCATACCGGATACAATTTTCACATCCAGATCACGTACATTTTCTCGAAGCTCTTTTGCCTTTTCTTCTGTCCAGACTGCGATAAGCTTCGGATGAAACTCCCGAATCTGCTCTTCCAAAAGTCTGATATTATTACCTGCTGCTAGAGCCAGTACCTCGATATCCCCATTTTCTCTAACTACTTCCAGAGTCTGTGTACCAATGGAACCGGTAGAACCTAATATTGTTATCTTTTTCATATTCTTTCCTCTTTTATCTTATGCTTTCTATTATGAAAACCATTCCCATTTCTTCTAAATGAAGCAATTCTTTCTACAAAAGCATTGCAAGATAATAAATAATCGGCGCCGTGAAAATGACGCTGTCAAAACGGTCCAGAATCCCGCCATGTCCAGGAATCAATCTGCCGTAATCTTTGATATTGTAATTTCGCTTAATCGCAGATGCAGCCAAATCTCCTATCTGGGAGATTGCGCCGCCAATTCCGCCGATGACTGCAAATTCTACTGCTGACACTCCTGCACCGCCCCAATGGTTAATTGCCAGTGCATACAGCGCTCCTATCAGAGCCGCTCCTGCAATCCCCCCGATTCCGCCTTCTACAGATTTCTTCGGACTCAACACCGGAGCCATCTTATGTCTGCCGATCAGCATACCTACACAGTATGCACAAGTATCACATCCCCATGCACAGATAAATACCAGCCAGACTGTAAAAACACCGCCCGGCAGAAGCCGAATCTGATAAATATAGGACAACATCACTGCCACATAGAAAAATCCAAAAAACACCGCCATCACCTGACTTGGATGATATTTCGGATAAGCAAACACCATCACTGCCATCAGACAAATTAAAAATGACATAAACAGCATAATACACCAGTAGGTCAGTTCTCCCGGCAAGGTACCTATTGCTTTGACAAGCAGCAAAGCATAATACAAAAGGCCAAAAACATATCCCGCCATGCCAAGGGGTTTGTTTTCTACGTGAAACACCTGATATAATTCTCTTAGTCCAATCATACTGATTGCCGCCACGGTCACAAACAGAACCGGTCCGCCCATGATCAGCGTAATCAGTGCAATGATTACAAGTAGTATTCCACTCAACAGTCTTGTTTTAAACATCCTGTTCCTCCTTTATACCGCCGAAACGTCTATCTCTGCTGTTATAATATTCAATCGCTCTGGCCAATTCTTCCTTTGTAAAATCCGGCCATGGAATATCTGTAAAATAAAATTCTGAATATGCAAGCTGCCACAAAAGGTAATTGGACAGCCGCTGCTCGCCGCTTGTACGGATCAATAAATCTGGATCAGGAATCTCTGCTGTATCCAGATATGACTCATACCGTTTTTCATCAATCTCATCCGGCGCCACCTTACCATCTGCACAGTCTTTTGCCAAAGCCCGTGCTGCGCGCACTATCTCATCCCTGCTGCCATAATTTAATGCAATGGTAAAATTCAGACCATTGTTATTCCTGCTCGCCTCTTCCAGTTCCTCAATCCGGTTTCTGATATCGTCATCCAAAGCTGATTTGTCACCGATAACGCGTACCTTCATATCATTTTTTGCAGCTGTTTTTAAACAAGTCTTCATATAATTACGGAGCAGTTTCATCAATGCATCTACTTCCGACTGCGGACGGTTCCAGTTCTCGGTGGAAAATGCATAAACCGTCAGATATTTGATTCCCATCCTCCACGCTTCCTCACAGATACGCTCCACATTTTTGCTTCCCTGGGCGTGACCATAATTTCTCGGCATTCCCTTCGCCTTCGCCCAGCGTCCATTACCATCCAAAATAATTGCAATATGCTGCGGTACATTCATTTGTATTACATACCTCCTCGTTATGAGCACTTAGGTCTTTCACGAACCTATCAGCCGACCCGTTATATTATAAATATTAACGTGCGAAAAGGGGACTCTAAGGTCCCCTCCTTATTTCTCATGACTCTTAGACAGTCATTTAACAGTTCAGCCTTCTGGCTGAATTGTTACACAGTCATAACTTCTTTTGTCTTAGCCTCTACTGTCTTATCTACTTCCTTGATATACTTATCTGTCATCTTCTGAAGCTGGTCTTCCAAATCCTTAATTCCATCTTCAGAAATCTCACCGCCTTTTAATTTCTTAAAAGCATCGTTGCCATCACGGCGGATATTGCGGATTGCAACCTTCGCTGCCTCACCCTTTTTCTTAACATCCTTTGCCAGTTCTTTTCTTCGTTCCTCGGTAAGTTCCGGGAAGATCAGCCGTATGGCAGAACCATCGTTAGTCGGGTTGATCCCAAGATCAGATACAAGGATTGCTTTCTCTATTACCTTCAGCATGTTCTTCTCCCATGGCGCAATCTGAATCATACGTGCTTCCGGAACAGATACATTAGCCACCTGTTGGATTGGTGTCGGCGTTCCATAATAGTCTACCACAATTCTATCCAACACATGCGGATTGGCGCGTCCGGCGCGAATTGTCCCCAGTTCGCTGCCTAAGCTGCTCATTGTCTTTGTCATCTTTTCATCATATACTTTTAATTTCTCATCCATGTTGCTGTCCTCCTGATTCTTAAAAAATCTATTTATTATACCGTTACTTTGGTTCCGGTAAATGTACCACTCATTGTCTCTACAATACTGTTCTCTTCATTAAGTCCAAATACAAGCATCGGCATCTTATTCTCCAGACAGAGAATAGATGCTGTCAGATCCACTGCTGCCAGCTTCTGATCGATCACTTTCTGAATGGAAATCTCGTCATACTTCTTCGCTGCCGGATTCACCTTTGGGTCGCTGTCATAAATACCGTCAATGGCTTTTGCAAGCAACATTGCATCCGCCTCTATTTCAATTGCACGAAGTACGGCGCCTGTATCTGTTGAGAAGTACGGATGTCCGGTTCCGCCTGCAAAAAAAATTACCTTTCCTGTTTCAAGCGCCTCCACAGCAGCATCCTTTGAAAACAGACTGGTAAATGCACCGCATGTAAACGGTGTAAAAATCTCTGTTTTCATTCCCACATGTCTGAAAATATCAGAAACATAGATACAGTTCATCACCGTTGCCAGCATTCCAATCTGATCCGCCTTCGTACGGTCGATCGTCTCACTTGTACGCCCTCTCCAGAAATTGCCGCCGCCTGTTACGATCGCAACTTGAATTCCGTCATCCACAAGCTTCTTCACCTGTTCAGCCACACCGATACAGGTTGCTTCGTCAAATCCTGTTTTCTTATCTCCCGCAAGAGCTTCTCCGCTTAACTTCAGCAATACTCTTTTCATATCGTTTTGTTCCTCCGTCTGTCGTCTCTGTCATGTACATCTCATTATCATACAATCTAAAATGAAGTATAACATAACTTTTCCATTTTGTCATGTATATATCCCACATCTCTTTCATCTGTCATGGTGGTCAGTACATCTCCTGCCAGCAGCCGTGTTCTCCCTTTCGGAATCATTTCGTTTCCATTTCTCTCAAGCGCCACCAGAAGACAGTTATCCGGCCATGTAATCTCATGTACACATCGTCCTTCTAACACCGAATCTCCCATAATGACAAATGTACTCAACACCTTTTGCCGCCCAGCTTTCGGTTCTGTTTCCACATTTTTCTGCTTCTGTAAAATCCGTTCCAGGAGACTTTCATAAATCGGGTCGGAATGTAGAAGTGTTGCCGCAATATATGCAGTCACCGACACGATACTTAAAGACAACATCTGACTGACTGAACCAGACATTTCAAAAAGCAAGATAATTCCCGTAATCGGCGCACGCACAATGGCTGTAAAAAATCCTGCCATAGCAAGCAGTACAAAGTTGTTGATATACATTTCCGGAAGACCGAAAAAATTCACACCTGCCATTGCAAATATTCCTCCAATCAACGCTCCCAGAATCAGCAATGGAAAGAAAATCCCTCCCGGCGCACCGGAACCGAAGCTGACTGCTGAGAATAAGAACTTCACTATCAAGGCAGTAATTGCCATTTTTAAAACCATTTCGCCATCTGTCAGGGCTTCAATCAGATTATGTCTGCTGCCTAATACAGCGGGCATCACAAATCCCAGAACACCTGCTGTCAAAAAGGCAATCAGAATACGACCTGTTTCATTCAGACATTTTGGTTTCTTATATAAGTCCTGTGCTTTTAACATTGCCCAGTTATAGAAAACACCTGCAGCACCCACAATTATCCCAAGCACTATCAGAAGCCAATAATAATTCTGGGGCAAAGAATGTTCCAGATCAAACTGGAACACCGGTTCCAGACCAATCAGGCTGGATGCAATAAAATCCGCTGTTACTGAAGCTGTCATGACAGATATCAGAATAGACACTGAGAATCCCTTATGGATTTCCTCAACTGCAAATATAACTCCCGCCAGAGGTGCATGAAACGCTGCCGCCAGTCCTGCGCTTGCTCCGCAGGTCATCAAATACCTCTCTTCTGTTTTGCCCCTGTCCAATATCTGTGAAACACCTTTTCCTGCCATAGCCCCAAGCTGGATAGACGGTCCCTCCCGTCCCAGAGACAATCCACCCAAAAGACATAAAAAACCGCCCAAAAATTTCGCCGGAAGAACCCGCTTCCAGTTCTGCGTTAATTTTCCTGTCACTTCTCCTTCTACCTGCGGAATCCCGCTTCCTGAAATCATTGGTTCCATTTTCACCAGTTTGCCGACAATGACCGCAAACAGTGCCAGTACAGCAAACCACCCCAGTATAGCCAGCGGTTTCCCTTTTATATATGACAGAATTTGATTTAACCAATCCCCTGCATAACTCAATGCAATTCGGTAAAACAGTACAACCAGACCGCCTATAATACCAACCAGAAGACCTTCCCCGATTAAAATTACGGGAAAACGTCTTGCACGCCGGATTGTATAAGATGTATCTTTTTTCATTTTACACCTCTCATTTCTCATTCTTTAACTTTGATTTTCTACCATTCATATAGCATAAGATGTATCTTTTTTCCCATGGTATAAGTATATAACAATCTGTTGCTTTTGAATAGTATTTCCTTTTCCATAATTTCCAAAACTAACATTCGATGGTTACTGGTTAACGGTAACATGATATTGACATTTCTGTTTTCTTGTTTTATTATAATTATGTTTTCACGCTTTAAACAGCTAAAGTATCAAAATATTACTATAACAGATTTTATACTTTCTAATCAGAACATCTTGTATTAGAATAAAGAACGAGAGAGATAGGGAGGTTGATTTTTTATGATCATTGTATTAAAACCACGTACAAGCGAGGAAAATATTTCCCGTGTAGAACTTATGATCAAACGTCATGGACTTGACACACATACCGTCCGCGGAACAGAAATGACGGTTATCGGCTGTATCGGCGACACCACTTCTGTAGATTCCAGACTGTTTGAAGTAGACTCTTCTGTCGACCGGGTCATGCACGTACAGGAGCCTTATAAGCTGGCAAACCGTGCCTTTCACCCGGAAAATTCTGTCATTGATGTCTCCGGTGTAAAGGTTGGCGGCGGCAATCTGGCGCTGATCGCCGGTCCCTGTTCCGTAGAATCTTACGAACAGGTGCTTGAGGTTGCAAAAGCAGTCAAAGCTTCTGGCGCAAATATGCTCCGGGGCGGTGCCTTCAAACCACGAACCAGTCCATACGCGTTTCAAGGACTTGGATTAGAAGGTCTGGACATTCTCTGTGCTGTCAAAGAAGAAACAGGGCTTCCAATCGTAACAGAACTGATGTCGGCGGAACATCTGGATGTTTTTAATGAAAAAGTCGATTTGATTCAGATCGGCGCCAGAAATATGCAGAATTTTGATCTGCTCAAGCAGCTCGGTAAAATTGACCGTCCGATTCTGTTAAAACGCGGCTTAAATGCCACTTATGAAGAATGGGTTATGTCCGCTGAGTATATCATGGCTGCCGGAAATGAAAACGTCATCCTCTGTGAACGGGGCATCCGAACCTTTGAAACTTATACAAGAAATACTCTGGATTTGCAGAGCATTCCTGTGCTGAATAAGAAAACACATCTTCCGATTGTCATTGACCCCAGCCATGCCGGCGGGAAATGGTGGCTTGTAGAACAAATGGCAAAGGCATCTATTGCAGCCGGAGCAGACGGTCTGATGATCGAGGTTCATAACAATCCGGAATGTGCCCTTTGTGACGGCGCGCAATCGCTGAAACCTGAAAAATATGACGAACTCCTGAAACAGATCCGCAAGATTGCAGAAGTGGTAGGCAAGAAACTTTATTAATGGAGATAACATTATGGAACTAACAATAAACTTAGGAACTAACAGCTATCCGATATATATTGAAAACGGAATTCTTGCAAATGCAGGACACTATATTGCAAAGATCTTCTCCGGAAAGAAGATCTTTATTATTTCAGATGATAACGTCTTTCCACTTTACGGGAAAATTTTGATATCTGCTTTAGACGATTGGGAATGCCATTCATTGATACTCCCACATGGAGAACCGACGAAGAGTTTCCAGTCTCTTCCCAATATTTATGAAACCATGTTAAGCGCCGGGCTGTCCAGAAGCGATCTGGTCATTGCACTGGGCGGCGGCGTCATCGGTGACCTTGCCGGTTTTGCCGCTTCCAGCTACCTAAGAGGTATTAAACTGGTACAGATCCCTACTTCTCTGCTGGCACAGGTGGATTCCTCTGTAGGAGGCAAAGTAGCTGTTGATCTGCAGCAGGGAAAAAACCTGGTAGGGGCATTCTATCATCCAAAATTGGTGTTAATCGATCCAGAGACACTAAATACTCTCCCTCAGCGCTACATCTTTGATGGTATGGGGGAAGTTATCAAATATGGCTGTATCAGAGACGCAAAACTATTTGAAACACTGAAAAACAAAACTTCCTTTGAAGATTTGAAAGAATATCTGCCAGAAATCATTTATAACTGTGTTAATATCAAACGAATGGTTGTGGAAGCAGACCAGTTCGACACTGGGGAACGGATGCTTTTGAATTTTGGACATACACTTGCACACACCATTGAGCAATATTATCATTATGAACGGGAAAGTCACGGAGAAGCAGTTGCCATCGGTATGTACCAAATCAGCAGACTGGCTGAACAGCAAGGATTGACCGTTCCCGGAACTGCGGAGACGATCAAAGAAGTACTTGTCACCTACAAACTGTCCTATGAGTGTCAGCTACCGATAAGCGAATTGCTTGGCGCAGTAAAATTAGATAAAAAAAACCTAAACAACAGTTTGAATGTCATCCTGTTAAAACAAATCGGGGACAGCTACATTCATCCAACCGATCTTTCTTTTTTTGAAAACGCAGGGCTGATCTAATCAATCAGCCCATAATGTTTCATTGCATATGCAATACCATCATCATCAACCTGTTTTGTTACAAACTCTGTATATGGCTCTAATCCTTCTGCATGTTCTCCCATTGCAATCGTATGATCCGCATATTGAAACATAGACAGGTCATTCATACTGTCGCCAAATGCATAAGCCTGTTCCTTAGACATTCCAAATTTCTTCAAAATAAAATCACAGGCTGTTGCCTTAGAGAATCTATTCTGCACCACTTCATACATGCCAATTCCACGGTCAATCAAATTCAGCTCAGATGCAACATATTCCACAAACGAAGCCTTATCCGTCATCCCATCTTCATAGAGAAACAATTTATCATAGTCACAGTTTCCATCCTCGATATACTGCTTCTTTCCCAGACCAAGCTCTCCAAAATGAGCCCGCGCCTGCTCTAACTGTTTAAAACGTGATTTCCGTTTCGGAAAGAAGACATCCTTCGTTCCTTCCAGTACGATGCCAAAATTACATTCTTTTGCTTTCCCCGCAATCTCCCTCCCCCGTTCTCTGTCTATATGACTCTCCAGCAGAACTTCATCACGATAAACAAGATAACATCCACAGCCGCACAGATATCCATCAAAGGAAAAAGCATACAGCTCCTTTGGCAGCGCGCAGATTGTCCGTCCCGTATTGACAAACAATAGATGCCCGTTCTTCTGTGCTTTTTCCATAGCATACAATGCACTCTGAGGAATTTTATGTGTATTGTTACTGAGTATTGTACCGTCTATATCAAAAAATAATACTGCTTGTTTCATTATGGTATCTCCTTATAAAAATCATTCTGTTGTCATATCAAACAACCTCATCCACTTTACCATGTCCTGACTTTAAATTCAATCCCCGGTATTTTCCTTCCTCATTTCGCATATATTACAACAAAAACATTTGGTGAACTATGAAAATCTCTGAATATCTGTCTCGTAAGAAAGCTGCTGTCATACGCACTTCTCTTCTCTTTGCCGGAGCTTTTCTGTTAGGCAGTCTCGCTGCCCGGTCAAAAGAACACTTCTTTCCCAATGAAACCGGTAATACACCGGAAGCAGTCATGACGGCTGCTGACGGAAACTGGGGACTGAGCTTCCAGCAGGATGGAGAACCACCTGTTGCTAATGCTTCTTATGAAGAGCTGAAAAAATATGACGCATACTATGCGGAAAATACAGATGAAAAAGTAATCTATCTCACCTTCGATGCAGGATTTGAAAATGGCAATACACCGGCCATTCTGGATGCACTGAAAAAACACTCTGTACCCGCCACATTTTTTGTTGTAGGAACCTATATTGAAAATAATCCAGACTTAGTTAAACGAATGAAAGATGAGGGACACACTGTCGGAAACCATACATACCATCATCCTGATATGTCACAGATTGCCACAAAAGAGGCTTTTGAAAAAGAATTAAAAGATGTAGAAACACAATATCAGGAAATTACAGGAGAAGAAATGACGAAATTCTACCGTCCTCCGCAGGGAAAGTACAGCGAAACTAACTTGCAGATGGCAAAAGAGATGGGGTATCACACCTTTTTCTGGAGTCTTGCTTATGTAGACTGGTATGAAAATGACCAGCCTACCAAAGAAGAAGCCTTCGACAAACTTTTGGGCAGAATCCATCCCGGCGCAATTGTTCTGCTACACAGCACATCCCAGACCAATGCCCAAATCCTGGATGAACTCCTCACCAAGTGGGAAGAAATGGGCTACACCTTTAAGCCGCTAGATCGCCTGACCGCCTCATAAACCGAATCACACTTAAAAACTACATGTAATTCCCCCACCACTAAAGATGTTTCCAGACTCTCAAAAAGCATCAGCGCTTAACGAAATATGTAAATGCTGAATTTAGTATTGTTACGCTTTTGGAAATTAAAAGCGTGTCTGGAAACACTTTAGCAACGGGGTATATTGATAATCATATTTTCTACATCTTATGAGTTTTCCAATTCAAAAAACTTCCTCATATCATGCTTCATAATATAAAAATACATCCCCAGCAGCAATACCGCTGCAAAAACCCATGCCACCGGACTTGCCATACAAACACCTACATAGCTCTTTTGCCTAGCTGCGATCACTGCTACAATTGCTCTGCCGACAAGCTCTGCAACTCCCGCCATCATAGGAAGTATTCCATATCCCATCCCCTGTATCCCGCTTCGGTACAAGAAGATGACAGCCAATGGTATAAAGAAAATCCCAACACATTTCAGGTAAACATCCACAGCCCCCATAATCTCTTCCGCATTACCCGATACAAAGAAATATGTCATATATTTTCCGGCAAACATAATTAAAATTCCGGCTGCAACAGCATATATACAGGATATGAGCGTTGCCGAACGAAATCCCTGGCGAATACGCGTCACCTTTCCTGCACCCATATTCTGTGCGCAATATGTCGCCATCGTTGTTCCAATAGCTGCAAATGCCTGTGTTACCACCTGTTCGATCTTGGATGCCGCTGTAAAAGCCGCTACCAATGTGGATCCGAGCATATTCAGAGCAGTCTGCACCATCATGGTTCCGATTGCAGTAATCGAATTTTGCAGCGCCATCGGAAATCCAACTGCAAGCTGAATTTTCATCAGATGTCCCTTCGGCTTCCAATCGTCCTTTTGCATTCTGAGAATCGGAACCTTTTTCATAATGTATATCAGACACAAAACACCTGAAACACCTTGTGAAATAACAGTTGCATAGGCGGCTCCCGCTGCTCCCATGTGGAATAAGATAATCAGTATCAAATCCAGCACGATATTTAAGACAGCCGACAGAATCAGAAAATACAGCGGTATCTTGCTGTTCCCTACTGCTCTTAATACACTTGCCAGCAGGTTATACAACATCTGTGCCGCGATTCCTGCACAAATCACCATGATATATGCGTAAGCATCTGCAAAAATATCCTCCGGTGTCTGCATAAAACGAAGCAGCGGTTTCATAAACAACATACTCACCGCAGTCATAATAACTGTGACCGTGATACTTAAAATTGCCGCGCCTCCGACAGTCTGACGCATGGCTCTCATATCTCCTGCTCCAAACTTCTGTGCCGTCAGCACTGTAAATCCTGCGGTCATCCCCAGTACGAATCCCAGGATCAAAAACATAATCGTACCCGTACTGCCCACTGCTGCCAGAGCTTTCGTTCCGACAAACTTGCCGACAATCACAGTATCTGCCATATTGTAAAACTGCTGGAATACATTCCCCAGAAAAATAGGAAACGTAAAATCCAGTATGATCTTCCCCGGATTACCAACTGTCATATCTCTTTGTAATGTCTTCATTGTACTCCTCCTGTTCTCCGTAATTTTTTAACGCATAGCCCTCATTATAAGTAAATTTTATCTCAAGTGCAATACCAAAAATAATAATTTTTTCAACTGATTTTTGTGCACATTTTTGTATCAGAAAATAAAGAAAAACAGCCTCTCTGCCGAAGCTGTTTTATCACATTTTCTGTATAACATTTTATTTTTCACTTATTGTAACGACTCTTAAAGTCTTCTACAATTTCAATCATTTCTTCAGAAGGATTGGAAATCACTGCTGAATTAAAAATCTTACACGGAGAAGAGCTCTCCACGCTTTCAACTGCTGCTTTCACCGCAGAAACACTGCCGCTGACAAATACAAGGACATGACCTCCGCATTTCGTATCCTTTGTCTCATATACAACGTCTGCCGCCTTGAGCATCTGATCGACTACCAGCACTGCATTTGCGTCTCCAAGAACCTCCACCAGTCCAAATGCGCCATATTTCATAGATATGTACCACCTCTGCTTTCGTTATAATCGCAACAATAAAGCCTCCAGCTCCACTGTTGCATATAATCCTATCAACTTTACCCGTCTTACTTCTTGATTGTCATTGCAAGCGCTGTCTCTGTGTCTTCTGACGGTGCTGCGATCACAGTATGGGAAACAATCTTGGAAATCGGAGCCGCTGCATCCAGGGCTGCTTCCATCGCTGCCTTCACTTCTGAAACTCTTCCGCGCATTTTAACACACGCGCCTGCTGAAAGACGATTCCTCTCCACTCCCTGGATCTTCACTGCCGCAGTCTTCGCCGCCGCATCCAACGCTACAAAGCAAGCACATTCACTATCCAATTCAAATACGCCTACCGCCATTCCTTCGTATTTATCGGTCATCTTAACCTCCTGTCCGGGTTCTTCACCAATCCCGTTACCCCTTCCGGGCTTACGCCCCTTTAATATTTTCATTATAAAAGGAATTGCACGGAATTTCAACACCTATTTCTCCCTTTCACAATATGCGTATTATTGCAACAGTCATACCAAACACTAGAAAAGGTCCCAGCGGAACGCATGCCTTTCTGTTATTTCCCCTGCATAGCAAGACCAACGCATACACTCCCGCCATTCCGATTGCATACACGATTGATACAAGCATGATTTTCCAGCCTAAAAATAATCCGCATACTGCCGTGAACTTAACATCCCCGCCGCCAAAACTCCCCCTGACACAGAATGCCAGCAAAAACATAGGCATACTAACCGCCACGCAGCCCAATGCACGTTCCATAAAAGGAATATGATTCCCCAAAAAACAATCCATCAATACAATAAAAACAATTGCCACACAGCAGCCATTCGGAATCCGATGTTTCCTCCAGTCCGTCACTGCTGCTGTCATAGCAACTATATAAAATGAAAATACGGTCAATTTCATTTACAATTCTTATCTGTGATGCACAATATTCTACTACTGCTCATTCCTACCGTATGAGCAATAACAATTCCCTTACCACGAACAATCCAACGCTCCATAGCTCGAATATCTCATGGCTGCATAGCCTCTACAGCCGCTCTTTCAATAGGCAATCCTGCGGTATACAATTCCATGAATTTCTCATAACCTGCAACATCTGATGCCACTGGCTCCATCCGTTCACCTTCTGCGCCGCCAAATACCTTCTGCGCCAAATACTCTGTCAGATTTTCGCCTTCTGCTTTGTTCTTCATATAGGACGCAAGCAATGCAATTCCCCATGCACCGCCTTCACCTGCCGTAGCCATCACATACACCGGCGTATCAATGGCAGCAGCCAAAATTCTCTGCCCCACACCTTTGGTCTTGAATAATCCTCCATGTCCGAGCATCTTATCCAGTTCTACCTTCTCTTGCTTTGTCAGAATATCCATTCCCGTTTTCAGCGCTCCCAGTGATGTACAAAGGTGCACACGCATGAAATTCGCCAAATTAAATTTACTGTCCGGTCTGCGTACAAAAAGCGGTCTTCCCTCTTCAAATCTGGTAATATGTTCTCCTGAGAAATAATTATAAGCCAGAAGTCCGCCGCAGTCCGCATCTCCTTCAAGCGCCTTATTATACAAGGTTCCAAACAAAGTATTCATATCTACCTTTGTTCCGAATGTTTCCAGACATTCCTGAAACAGTCCCACCCACGCATTCAGATCAGATGTACAGTTATTACAATGCACCATCGCCACCGGATCTCCTGCCGGTGTTGTTACCATGTCGATTTCTTCATACGGTCTGGACAATGGGTGTTCCAATACCGCCATTGCAAATACACTCGTTCCGGCAGATACATTTCCGGTACGAACAGCTACACTGTTCGTTGCCACCATGCCTGTACCCGCATCCCCCTCCGGCGGACACATCAAAATACCAGCTTTCAAGTCTCCATCCGGATCCAATAGTCTTGCTCCCTCATCGGTTAATGTACCGGCATTCTCCCCAGCCACCATTACCGTCGGCAGAATCTCTTCTAACTTCCATGGAAATCCTTTATCTTCCACAAGCTCATCAAACTGTCCAAGCATACTCTCATCCCATGTGTTTTTCGCAGAATCAATCGGGAACATACCTGCTGCCTCTCCGATTCCAATAACTTTTTTTCCTGTCATCTGCCAGTGGATGTATCCTGCCAGAGTAGTGAAAAACGCAATCCTTTTTACATGCTCTTCTCCATTCAGTATAGACTGGTACAGATGTGCCACACTCCAACGCTGCGGAATATGAAACTGGAATATCTCTGACAATTTCTCAGAAGCCGCCTCTGTGATTGTATTTCTCCATGTACGGAATTCTGCAAGCTGCCGCCCGTCCTTATCAAACGGCAGATAGCCATGCATCATACCGCTGAAACCAATTGCACCAAATGTAGTCAGTGTAACACCATACTTCTCCTGCACATCCTTCTTCAAATCTGCATAGCATTCCTGAAGCCCCGTCCAAATGTCCTCCATAGTATATGTCCAGACATGATCTACATAACGGTTCTCCCAATCATGACTCCCTGATGCGATCGTCTGATAAGTCTCATCAATCAGAACTGCCTTGATTCTGGTAGAACCAAACTCAATCCCAAGTGTTGTCCGTGCAGTTTTAATAATTTCTGCCGCTTTTGTATTGTCCAAAATAATTCCCTCCTGTCTATCTTTTTCCCACTGAATCCATGCTTTTCTTTAGCAGGATCCTGCCGTATTTTTACCATTGTTCAAAATCGTTTTTCTTTCAATCTAATACCCTAGAACTCAATCGACTGGATCTTATTCTTCTCAATGTTATGTTTCTTCACATATCCAGTCAAGATCATCGTCAATGCTCCGTCTCCCGTCACATTGCAGGCTGTTCCAAAGCTATCCTGCAATGCAAAGATAGTCAGCATCAGCGCTGTTCCTGTCTCGTCAAATCCAAGCACTCCCGTAATCAGTCCGAGAGACGCCATCACTGTTCCTCCCGGCACTCCCGGCGCGCCAATTGCAAAGACACCAAGCAGCAGGCAAAACAGAACCATCGTTCCCAGAGACGGAATTGTTCCATACAGAATCTTAGATACTGTCATCACAAAGAATACCTCAGTCAACACAGAGCCGCATAAGTGAATATTTGCAAACAGAGGAATTCCAAAGTCTACCATATCATCTCTCAGAGTTGGTTCTGATTTCTTCGCACAGCGAAGAGCAACTGCCAGTGTCGCTGCTGAAGACATGGTTCCCACTGCCGTAATGTATGCCGAACCATAATTTTTAATTACGTTCAGTGGATTGCTTCCTGAATAAATTCCACCAATTGCATAAAGTACTGTCAGCCAGATAAAATGTCCTGCCATAACGATCAGAACAACCTCAATAAATACCGGAAGCTGCTTTGTAATTGTACCTTCATAAGATAAACTGCAGAAAGTCAGTGCGATAAATACCGGAAGTACCGGAATCACCACACGCTTCACAACTTCCAGCACAATACGCTGGAATTCATCCAGAATGCCTGTAATCACACGTGCCTTTGTCCATGTAGCCGCCAAACCAACCAGTACAGAAAATACAAGTGCACTCATAACAGACATAATCTGCGGAATGTCAAGCTGGAATACAACGTCGGGCAGCTTCTTCAATCCTTCTACCTCTGACACAATAGACAGATGCGGAATCAGTCCATATCCTGCTGCCATAGAACCAAGTGCTGCCGCAATTGATGACACATAAGCAATTCCCACTGCCACTCCCAGTATCCGGGACGCATTATTCCCTAATTTAGTAATTGACGGTGCAATAAAACCAATGATGATCAACGGTACACAGAAGTTAATGAGCTGTCCGAGCACATATTTAAATGTAACTACAACATTCATTACCTCTACATTTGCCACCTGACCAATCAAAATTCCGATAACTACCCCCAGTAATAGCCGAAATGGCAGGCTGTTTAATACTTTTTTCATAATGTAATCCTCTCTTCCTTTTATTGTCTGTATATATTATATGTTTTCTAGTATATCATAAACACAATTAATTTTACATACTCCCTCTCTCTTCTGTTTTTATTGTTGTAACAGTTCAGCCTTTCGGCTGCACTGTTACTTATTGTTCTACAAGAAGTCCCTTTTCTCTCAGCATCTCTTCAATCTCGTCTAAAGTATCCTCTGTATCTGCTTCCACCTTGTGGTAATGATATCCTGACGTCACATTTTTCAACGGACTGGACACACCGCTTTCAATATCTCTTAAAAACTCCTTCACCATCTTCCGGGAGCGAATCCCCAACTCTGCTTCTAAATGTCCGTAAACTCTGTGATTGACGAACACATTGACCACATAACCGCCCAAATCCACAATCAGATTCAACTCCTCTTCAAGCTGCTCATCCGTATGCCTGACCTTGAATACCCTGCTTGCAATATCAGGCACATGTAGAATATACCCACGGTTTGTAGACAAGATATCATAGCCTGCTGTACGTAGCAGAGCAATATCCTGCACAATCACCTGCCGGCTTACCTCACACTGCTTCGCAAGCGCTGTCCCCGATACGGGTGTTCTGCTGCTTTTTATTTGTTCAATAATATATGCTCTTCGCTCTGATCCGGTCATGCTTGTTATATGCTCCTTTATTTTAATAGAATGTTGTCCTTTGGCGCTGTTATTAATCATTTTATGACATGCTTCGCTACTGCATCGCATAACGCATCAATACTAATAGGTTTTGCCACATGAGCATTCATGCCGCTTTCTAAGGAAACCTGCACATCTTCAGCAAAAGCGTTTGCCGTCATGGCAATAATTGGAATCATCTTTGCATCCGGCCGTTTTAAATTCCTGATCATAGCAGTTGCCTCAAGACCGTTCATCACCGGCATCTGAATATCCATAAGGATGGCATCATATGTTCCCGGACTTGTATTTTGGAACTCTGCAACTCCCATATGACCATTTTCCATCACTGTTGATGTTGCTCCATGCATTTCCAGCAGCTCATATAAAATCTCAGAATTAATAGCATTATCCTCCACAACCAGGAAATGAAGCCCCTGAAGAATATTTTCGTTATTTACTTCTCCTGACCGGTCATATAAATTCTGCCCTGTCTGTTCTTCTGCTATTTTCCATTCCATCTCTATCTGAAAAGTTGTTCCCTGATGCAGCTGACTTTCCACGCTGATGGTTCCTTTCATAAGGTCTACCAATCCTTTGGTAATACTAAGCCCAAGACCAGTTCCTTCCACTTTCACTGTCTCTTTACTGCGTATAAATGGTTCAAATAAATGCTTCTTAAATTCCTCAGACATTCCGATTCCTGTATCACGGACCACAAAACGATACCGGACCCATTCTCCTTGCTGCTTTGCCGGAATCTCTTTTATATAAAAATCTACAGTTCCGCCTTCTGCCGTAAATTTAAACGCATTACCCAAAATATTAATGAGGATCTGATTAATACGCAGACCATCTCCCATAAAATATGGGTGTGAAACATCGTCCATATACACAGAGAACAAAATACCCGCATTTTTTGCCTGTGGAGCCATGATTGTCTTCAACTGCTCTACCTGTTCTACTATTGATATTCTTGTCTCATTCAACTGAATTTTAGATTGCTCAATCTGACTCATATCCAAGATATCATTGATCAGGCTCAGAAGATGTTTAGAAGAAACTGAGATCTTCTGAAGGTAATCCTCCACTCTCTTTGTTTCATCCAGGTGAGCCAATGCCAGGGACGTCATTCCCATGATGGCGTTCATAGGAGTACGGATATCATGACTCATAGAAGCAAGGAAATCACTTTTTGCCCTGCTGGCTTTCTCCGCCTGCTCCAGCGCTTCCTCCAGAGCCACCTTTGCCTGGTGCTCTGCCGCAAGCGTATCCGTTACATCTGCCCGTACCATACAGATCGTTTTGTGCGTTTCATTTCCCCATAAAACGTTGATCTGTTTATAACACACCTCCTCACTGCCCCGATGAGAAAGTACAAAATCATATCCTGACGGTGTTTCTTCCAGTTTTTGACTCATTTTCCTCAAATCAAATATATCCGGCACTTCCTCGGAATCATAAAATTCCTCCAGTTGCTTCAACACCACAGCATAATTGGGAAAAACATAAGGAGAAAGATTTTTTAGCACCATATCCCGAGTATAAACCGTCATTATTTCGCTGTCCAGATCAAGAAAACATGCCATATCAAAGGTATATGCAATCATATTCAAAAGTCCCTGCTGCTCCCGCACAGATTCTGTAATATCTGTTCTGGCCAGACAGACTCTGCCCAGGCGAAGATCCACTGCAAAAACCTTCAGACTCTTTGTGTTAATATTCCCATGTTCTGCCATCAAAGAATAGGACATGGAATAAGAACCTTCTTTTTCGAGGCGGTGCAGAATGTACTGCGGATCTAGTCTCCTGACCACTTCTTCTCGCTCACCTGGAAGTACCTTGTCCCACAACAGCCGTTCCAGTCTATGGTAATATTGTCCGTCCGCCATCTCATCATCAAAATCATTACTTGCCAGCATACGATACTGGTCATGAATCAAATCTACATCTGCAACCATATCGTAGCTTTCCGCAGTCAGCTGATGAACCAGCTTTTCTCTTATGGTTTGATCGGTAATGTCTGTAACCGTAAGAATTCCAGTCACATCTCCTGTATCCGGAGTCTCTACCAGAATCACCTTAAACTGAACGTATAGCCCCTGAGATCTATTAGGCAGCTTGATATAACAGTTTTGTATACGTTCCGTGTCCCCTCTCTGAAAAGCTTTCAGAGACGGTTCATTCAGATATGTATTCAAAAAGAGTTCCCGTTCTTTTTCATCTACAATCAGGCTGCCAACATTTGTAAAAAACACCTCTCTGTCATTACCAAATATCTCAAGTAAATGGGAATTCGTATAATCATCAATCTCCAGAATCACGTTCTTAGTTACATTACAATGTCCCAAAATCAAAGTCTCTTTTCCGAACTGCCTGTGATGCTGGAAAATCATGTTTTCATACTGCTGGCGCATCTGCTCCTGCGCTTCCCGTTCTTCCGTAATATCATTAAAACTCACACAAATTCTTACATCTTCACCCTCCCTTTGAATTACAGAAAATGATGATTTTATCCAAATATACATGTCTGACCCCTTTTTCAGACGATATGACATTTCATAGCGATCCCACCTTTCAGCAATGCAGCGCCTTATGTTACGGCTGACATATTCCCGGTCCTCTGGGTGAATCCCTTCCATAGTATCCTTTGTATATAGATCCTGCACCTCATCATAGGTCATACCCACCATTTTTGCAAACCCATTTGATATAAACTCTGGTACAATCGAACCATCTCTCTTATTACATAGAACTACTACACCGCCGGGAAGGAACTGAAGTACTGTCTGAAAATACTGCTCCAGCCGTTCCTTCTCTCTCCGTGCTAAGATTTCATCCGTCACATCACGAATATATTTTACGTAAGCCGGCATTCCATTCCAGGTAATCTTATGAAATTTAGTTTCCAAAAAGCGTTCCTCTTCATACACCGGCATGTCATGATATTTTCCGTCATGCTCATGGCTTTTCAAAGTACAGAAAGAACAGGGGGCTGTTTTGCCATGAAGCGCTTCATAGCACTTCTGACCAATATAACATGATGGTTCGTATGCAGCATTATGGTGATTGATATAAAGCAGTTCGTAGGTTTCTCTGTGAATGACATAGACTTCATCTGCTGTTTCATCGGCAATACTCTGGAACAAGTACTCCTGAGCAGACATTTCCACAAGAAATCCATACAGCATTTTGAGTTCTGTTCCTTCCACTGCCCCATTCATATGGCACCACTTAAGTCCGTCGTTCTTGTGAAGTATCCTGAAATATAAATCCAAACGAGACTGGGTTTGGAGTGTGCTCATTACCCTCTCATAATCTTCCTGATATATTACATTTAAAAAATCTTTCTTTAACAGCGCCTGAAACTCTTCATGGGAATATCCGCAAAATGCCGGTAATTTTTTAGAAAACCATTCAGGAATCAGATGCCCATTTTCAATACTGCAGCAAATTGCTCCTCCCGGAAACATCTCAAGGATATCCTGATGCATGGCATCTGTCAGTTTATTTTGGTAAGATAAAATCCCTTGTAAATTTTTCACGTCTATCCCCTTCCTTCTTCTCAGCACAAATTAGTTTTTCATAAGTTTTTATCATTTTACCAGTCTATTTCTCCTAATTAATTCTATCATGGATGTATGCTCTCGTAAATGTTTTTTACCTCACACTACTATTACTACTATTACCCCGTTTTCATTTAGTTACTGTTCACACCCTACGGGTGCTCCAGTAACAATATCCAGCTCCGATACTGTACTGATCCGCGACCGTGCAGCGTAGTGCACGGCCCGGATGTAAACAGTGACTTCGTTTATACTAAAAGCAGACAGCCAAAATTGCTGTCTGCTTTTAGTATAAACGAAATTTCAAAATATTTTTTTCGGCGATCTGGCATTCCTTCTTTATTCTTGCACTTTACCATCTGTCTTTTCTAACATGTCCCAGCATCCCCACAGATACATTATTCCGAGTGCACGGTCATAAAGTCCATAACCCGGTCTACACTTTTCACCCCAAATATGCCGTCCATGATCCGGTCTCACATAGCCTTTGTACCCACAGTCATGATATGCTTTCACAATATCCAAAATTCCTGTATCGCCATCGCAATCACGATGAGATGCTTCTGTAAAATCTCCATTTGGATAGTGCCGTACATTTCTAATATGTGCAAATGCAATTCGGTCACAATAGGTCCTGATAATATCTGAAACATCGTTTTTCTGATTTGCGCCTAATGATCCGGAACATAAACAGAGGCAGTTATATTCATCATCTACCATTTCAAGGAACCGTCCGATAGATTCCTTATCACACAGCAAGCGGGGTATGCCAATAATGTCCCACGGCGGATCATCCTGATGGATTGCCATTTTAATTCCTGTCTCATGGCATGTCGGCATGATCGCCTCTAAAAAATATTTCAGGTTATCCCATAATTTTGCTTTTGTAACAGGACGATACGCCTCGAAAAGTTCATCCAACTTTGCCATTCTCTCAGGTTCCCATCCTGGAAACGTCATACCATGCAGATTATTTAATATATATTCTGCCATCTCTTTATAATCATCCTGTATGCGATCCTTTTCATAAAATAATGCCGTAGAACCATCTTCTAACGGATGAAAAAGATCCGTTCTTGTCCAGTCGAAAATCGGCATGAAATTGTAAGTTACAACTTTTACACCAAATTTAGACAGATTACGAAGTGTCGCCTTATAGTTTTCGATATATTTATCTCGCGTAGGAAGTCCGATTTTAATATCATCATGTACATTGACACTTTCTACCACCTCCATATGAAAGCCTGAGCCTTCAATCTGACGGCGAGCTTCTTCTATTTCTTCTATTTCCCATATTTCACCGGCTGCCTTGTCATGCAATGCCCATACAAGACCTGTCACTCCCGGAATCTGTCTGATCATATCCGGAGTAATACTGTCATTTCCTTCTCCGTACCAACGGAATGTCATTTTCATAATACTATTCTCCTTTACCAATGCATATTTGTAGCCGACTCGTTTGAGGTATTATCACGATAACTTAACAATAAACATAGCGCATCAAGTGTAATATGAAGACTCTGATCAAACAGTGAACTTAACAGCTGAATGGAACCTCTCGTTTCTTTGGCATCACATTTCACTGTACCCGGAATAATAAGAACAAATCTCGCAAAATCCGCTAGCGGAGAGTCCGCTTTGCTTATCACTGCGATTACCACACAGCCTTTATCCGCTGCTTTTTTTGCATCGTTTACTACATTTATACTTTTACCCGAACCAGATACTGCAATAAACACATCTTTTTCATCTACTGCCGGAGTAATAGTTTCTCCCACAACAAACACCGTATACCCCAGATGCATGAGACGCATAGCAAATCCCTTTGCCAAAAGCCCTGACCGTCCCTCTCCGCACACAAAGATTCTTTTCTCCTTATTTACTTCGCTAATAACTGCCTGAAGCTCTTTTTCATCAACTTTATCAATAACCTCATCTATTTCGTTCATTATAGTGCGCAGCACATCTATCATAGACCTTTACCTCCTAAGCATCTTTGCAAATTCTTTTACAGCCGCTGTAATGTCCTCTGCTCTGGCAATTGCGGCGCCTACAATAACGATATCTGCTCCTGCCCTCTTCATAATTTCTATCGTATCTAATGTAACACCGCCTGCCACAGCAATTTTTTTAATTCCATCCAACTGACTGCACATATGAACAACCAGCTCTTTAAGATTCTTTCCTTGATCATCCGAAGGAAGATGCACGCAGAAAATCGCATCTGAAAATTCCTTTTTCAGCACCTTAAGTTTTTCCTCCGTCACTTCTAAAAGGTCTATCATGTATTCTTTCTCGTATTCAAGTGCAACTTTCTGACATGCCTTAAGCGTTGATACAGAAGCAAAACCCATTACCGTAGGAATATCACATCCCGCTTTATACGCTTCTCTAAACTCATATTCCCCTTCATCACAAGTCTTAATATCTGCTAAAATACATTGTTCCGGATATTTTTCCTTCAATATTTTTACACTGCCTGCCAGTCCGAAATCTTTAATCAGCGAAGTTCCCACTTCAATAATATCAGCATAACCTCCGGTCAGTCTTATAATCTCGTCTGCCCTTTCCAGGGATACCCTGTCTATTGCTGTCTGTAACCGCATTTACTTCTCCTCTGTCATCCTATACTTTTATCTTTAACACAATCTTTTTTACTTTGCAGCTTTCTCCCGCTACACATCTTGGTTTATGTGCATCCTCTGGAGAAACCACTGCAAAATCTCCGGCTTCAAGAAAAATCTTCCCACTGTTTTCCGGTTCCTCAAAAAACAACAGATCATTTTTGCTGTCATAGGGTACAGCTTCTTTCAGACTCTCTCTTTTTACATAACCAAACATTTCCTTTCCGGAAACTACATACTGAATATCAAAATATCGATCATGTGCCTCGAACTTGCACTCTTCCCAAGGCATGGTAGTATATTCCTGTACATTTGCATATATCACATCTCCTTCAATTTCAATGATACCTGTTGGTAGGGCATCCAATTCTTGTGTTCTCAGAAATTGATAGGCTTTTATAAATTTTTCTGACAGATAATCGTATTTATCAGCCAGTTTCAGATTAGCCGTCAACATAAACTTTTCTCCTTTTTATCAGAATAAATTCGGGAACAATGCTGTCGGAATAGCAAGAAATATATCCGAGAACAGCACTAACAGTACAAGTACAGCAACTGAAGACATAAAGTATGGCAGTACTCCTTTAAATGAATCTTCAATACTAAGCCCGCTGATAGATCCTGCTAACAAGAGACATAAACCATACGGCGGGGTTACCAGTCCAAGAGATAATGTTACAATTATAATTAATCCTAAGATAATCGGACTAATTCCCAGAGCAGTTGAAGACGGCAAAATGATTGGTACAAACAAAATCATCGCCGGTACTGCATCCATAAAAGTTCCCACAAACATAAAAAACAGAACAACAATAAATAAGAATATAATTTTGCCGCCTGGCATTCCCACGAAAAGTTCCTGCACTTTCTCATTCAAACGGTAATAGCTTAACAACTCGCCCAAAGCATTTGCTGCTGCCAATGCAAACAGGGATAAAGAAGAAAGCTTCATCGTCTCAATTAAAATTCCCGGAATCCGTCTGATTTTAATCGTACGATAAAAGAAAACACCAATGATTAATGCATACACACACGCAACTGCTGCTGATTCCGTAGGAGTAAATAACCCTGTTACAATACCGCCGATCAAAATAATTGGTGTCAACAGTGCCGGAAGTGATGTCCATACTTGTTTCAGCACTTCTTTCGTCGGCACTTTTTCCCCTTTGGGGAAATTCTTCTTTTTAGAATACAATACAACTACTGCCATCATAGCCAATCCAAGCATAATTCCTGGTACCAACCCCGTCATGAACAGTGCACCTGTACCTACATTGGCAATTCCTGCAAATACCACCATCGTAATACTTGGAGGAATAATTGATCCCAGTGTGGAAGATGCCGCCGTGACACCTACGGCAGTTCCTTTATCATATCCCTGTTTTTCCATAGCCGGAATCAATATTTTACCTACACTGGCAGTATCAGCCTGAGAAGAACCTGAAATACCAGCAAAAATCATGGATACCAGAATGTTTGCATGTGCCAGACCGCCTCTCACATGCCCTACTGTAGACTTACATACATCAATCAGCCTGTCGGATATAGAACCTTCATTCATCAGGTTGGCCGCCAGAATAAACAGCGGAACTGCTAAAAGTGTAAAACTATTCAATCCGTTGAACATTTTAGAAAACACTACACTATTAGGTATAATAGGAAGGGTGGCTATTCCTGCGAAAGACACAAAGCCCAAGGCATAGGAAATAGGAACACCAATAATTACAAATATTACAAACAGAACAACCAATAGAGCTTCCATGATCATTTTCCTCCTTTCATCAGACTATTGACATTTTCAATAATCTCTCCGATTAAGTATAAAGTTGAAGTAGCGCCGCACACCGGAATACATAACCATGTCGGTCCTCTTTTAAATTCCTGAATACTTACCCAGCGATAATTCCAGAACTGTTTCGTAAGCTGACATCCATAATAAAACATTAAAATTGAAACAATCAACATAATAATGGCAATTACAATACTCAGAATTGTCTTTACTTTCTTATTCGTCAGCTTATCACTGATAGATGTAAAGGCAAAATGCTGTTTTTCATAAACCATAGCTGCCGCTCCCATGAATGCAGCCCAAATAAAGGAATACATAGACACATCTTCTGTCCAGACTGCTGCAATCCCCATATAGCGGCATGCCATTTGGATCACTACGCTTCCCAAAAAGATACTTAAAAAGATTCCACCCGTTACAATCTGCACTTTCTGCAGATACCCCAATGCTTTCTTCATATTCTTTCTCCTATTCCTGCCCTTTTATTTTAGGTTCTCTCCTTCTTGGCGAATCATCTCCAAATAATCTTCCATACCATTCTTCTTTGCAAATTCATCCTGTATAGGAATTGCAATTTCTTTAAAAGCTTCTATATCAACATCCTCAAACTCTGTGATCTGTGCCCCGTCTTCTCTTACCCGCTCTTTCGATTCTTCAAACATTTCATATGTTTTTTCACGGTTCTCTTCTGTAGAGATCCGGCATGCTTCGTCGAACCATCCTCTTTGTTCGTCTGTTAATGCATTATAGAATTTTCCTGTAGTCAGGAACAAACGTGTTGTATAATCGTGATGAGTTTCACTTACAAATTTTCCATTATCTGTTTTATGGTGTTCCTTCAGACTAAAGCTGGTGTAGTCATTTTCAGAGGAATCTACCACACCCTGGCTAAGTGCCTGATATAGCTCTCCCCAGGCAACAGAAGTCGGGATTGCCTGGCATTTTATCCAGAACTCCTGTACTACCGGAGTATTTTGTGTACGAATTGTCATACCTTTCAAATCAGCCGGAGATACAACCGGTTTCTTTCCATAATAATCACGCACAGAACATGACCAATACCCCATGATCTTAAAACGATTGTCCATCTTTTCAGTCAGCAGATCACTCATACTCCTGCCAAACTCTCCATCTACGCATGCTTCCCAATGTTCAAAACTGTCAAACAGATACAACAAAGAAAACATATCAATCTCATCCACTCCGAGAAGTGTCATAAATCCTGGAGCTGCTACTGTCAGGTGAATTGCTCCCAGCTCTAATTTTTCTACAAGTTCAGATTCATTTTCTCCTAAGGTTCCATGATGTAAAGTTGCTGTAGCCTTTCCTCCTGAAACTTCTTCCAATGCTTCTTTAAAACGGATTGCTGCTTTTGAATAAGGATTTTCCAGTGAAGTCTGATTATGCGCCAAAATAATATTTAACTCAGGCTCCGTGCCTCCGTCTCCTTTAGATGAACCGCAGCCGGTCAAACTAGTAAACAGAAGCGCCAATGACAAACACAAACAACATATTTTTTTCATTATTTATCACCTTTTCTTTCTTTTTCTTCTATTTACATTGACAGAACGGACTCCCATACTTCTTCTATTACCGGAATCCCGTTTTCCTTGTTATCCTGAATTGTAATCGCTTCTGGTTCTCCAGGATATAATACTTTTCCATCTTCTTGAATTGGTTCAGAAGACTTGACATCAGCAATAATATCGTTCACTATACTATCTGTCAGTTCTGCACTGTTTGCTTTTGATGGATCTACAGCGATCATGATCTGTGAAAGTCCTATCTCATCACCAAATGTTCCTATTTTATGTACAGAATTACCGTTTGTAAGAATTGTCGCGATCAAATCCAATGCAATAGAGATTCCGCTTCCTTTCCAATATCCCATTGGTAGTACTCTCCATGTCTTTTCAATCTCAGCCGGATCCGTAGTCAGATTTCCTTTCGTATCGTATCCTCCGGGAACAGGAAGCTGAATTCCTTTCAGTTTACAATCTTCAATCTTTCCATATGAAAATTGTGATACTGCACAGTCGATCACAACATGCTGTCCGTTACTTCTTGGTATTGCAAAAATCAGCGGATTATTTCCAATCTTTCTGTCCGTACCTCCCCATGCCGGCATATTAGGCATTGTGTTAGACCAACAAATCCCTATGCATCCCTGATCCGCCGCCTGAAAACCATAGCTTCCGCCTCTCATCCAATGATTGTTATTTCCGAGAGCCACGATACCTATCCCAAATTCTTTGGCAAGTTCACACGCTCTGTCCATGGCAAGCTTCGCATTTAACGGTCCGAATCCCCTATGACCATCCCAACGTTCAAAGCTTCCAAACCGAAACTCACAGGTTGCTGTAATATTCGGATCGATTTCTCCCTTTTCCAGATAACTTACTACTCTCGGGAAACGGTTCAGCCCATGAGAATATACTCCTGCCAAACTATTCTGTGCGAATATCTCAGCTGCGGCCTTTCCTCTTTCTTCATCAAATCCTTTTTTTAATAAAACTCTTTTAAACTCCTCCACCATGGTTTCATATGGTACTCTCTTCATTTTAATTCCCTCCTGATCTTATATTTTGCAATCGATTGCTTTCATGTCTTTATAGTATCATACACTAATTTCTATTTCAATATTGTTTTATCCGTTATTTTCCACATTTTTTATTTCATTTTTTTATGCATATTTACTAACTTTTTTCTTTTTTATCATTTTTATAAATTTATGATTTTGCAATCGATTGTTTTGTTAAAATGAGAAAAGGACAATATTTTTAATTATTGTCCTTTTCTCATTCACTTACAATATTGATTGCACAGTATATCAAGCATCATTTGTTTACTTAATTAAAATCAAGTACTCTCTCGTTCTATAATGTCCGAAAACAACATAATCTTCCGTGGATTTTTCCGCCCCTCAACTGCATCTACCAAGATCCTTGCTGCCTCAGATGCCATATCTGTCATCTTATTATCCAAAGATGTAAATTGCGGACAGCTTAATTCGCCATAAATCGTATTATCAATTCCTATTATCGCCATCTCATCTGGTATCTTCACACCTGCTTCCCAAAATGCCCGCATTCCTCCTGCTGCAATTAAGTCTTCGGAATATATTACACCCTGTATTTCAGAATATTGTTCTAATAATTTTTGTGTCATTTGATAGCCGCTCTCTTTTGAAGGCTGTCCATCTAGTATGACCAACGATTCTTCCGACTTTCCATATCGCGTCATAGCACGTTTAAACCCTTTTAATTTTGCCTGACTGCTTGGACTATTCAATGTTCCGATGAACGCAATATTTCCTTTCTGTTTTTGAACCAACAAATCTACACAGCGCTCTACACCACCACATTCATCCACTAATACACTATACACATTAGGAAGATCAAATTCCCCGTTGGCAAATACCACAGGTATTTTAGAGAAATGTTCTGAAATCGCATTTTTTACTCGTTCATTCTGAAATACAGAACCAACAACTAGCATCCCATCTACACGACGCTTTTCCAATAAACGGACAGCTTCTTCCATCTCTTCCGTCTCAGAACCAGCATTTAAAATAATTCCACAGTATCCTTTCTGTCTTAAATATTTCTCTACCACATAAGTCAAATCTGTATGATGTGCACTTCTGATGTCTGCCAGCATAATACCAATCAATTTTGTGTTTTTATTGACCAGTCCTCTTGCGTTTTCATCGGGTGTATAATTATATTCTTTTAATAAAGCTTTCACTTTTTGCCGTGTAGATTCTTTAATTCCTGCTTTATTATTAATCACTCGTGATACTGTGCTTGCTGATACACCGGCAAGTTTTGCAATATCATAAATTGTCATATTCATTTCCTCTCTACTAGAAATTTTCATCAACGGATCTTCAATTTCCTGTATTTTAATGTCACAGATATTTCCTGTGATTTTCATTATACGACATAATCCTAAAAAAGTGAATAGTGACACAACCTAAGTTTCCTTAAGCTGTGCCACTATGAATTTCGCTATTCCATCAATTTCCCTGTTTCACAGTCACTTCAAGATAATCAAGTAAAATTCTGATAAAATCACTTCCTTTTATTCTTCCCAAACCACCCATGCTACAGGCAATCTCATTATATTCTTTTACAAAATCCCGGCGGACACTTTTTCCGCTGATCACAATTGGAACTGGTTCTCCGCTATGCTCCTTTCTTTCACAAGGTGTAGAATGATCTGCCGCTAGTGCAATTTTGAATTATTATAAAGTGCTGTAACAGCAACCCTTCACACTAAAATTTTACCAGCCGAAACATAAATCCGGCTGGTAAAATCTACTTTGCAATGTATCTTCACATAGAACCGATTGGTCTATTATAGCGCGATTTTCCCGATTTGCTCATGCCTATTTATCCCCCTATTTTTTTCTGGTCAATCCATGATAAAACAGCATAGCACAAACTGCTGACACTGTACCTGTTGCTGTCTGATCCAAGTGAATGTCATGCATATTGCAGAACACATTGATTACTATTAAAACAACCAGTACCACTGCTGCTACAGCAGCTCCTTTTAATAAATTCTTCATATCTTTTATATCTCCTTCCAAAGCAAATATATATTTATTACAAGATAGTATACCAGAGAAAACAACGATTCTCTTAAAGTAGTCATAAAATACTACAATTCGTGAATAAGTGCTTTTTTTCCTGCTTAAGCGCGCATTTATGCATCATTTTCGCAGAACAATGCTTGATACAAAGAATCACATACAGTATAATCAAGGAAGTAAATCTCGAAAGAAGGAAAATATTAAAATGCTACTGTCTTTTTTTCAGCTTTCCCTTGCCATTCGCAATGTGTGGCCCAAACGTATGAATCTAAAAGCGCATATAGTTCTTTATATGTTGTTGTTACTTACCGGAATGCCTGTAACACTCATGTCCTGTATACCATATGGCTTGTTCGGTATTCTGGCGGCAATTTGTATTTATGGATTGGCTACTTATCGTGATAACGCACCACAGAATGTTTGCATGGGTATGATTGGATGTGTTCTTGCCATCGTAACAGATAATTTTTTGACAAATCTTCTGCATATGCTGATCCCCCTGTCTTTAATCAATCAGCAGTATGTTTCTTTTGGTATCAGACTGATTCATATTTTTCTGTTTTATTGTATTACGCTGCTTTGCGGCAAGCTGTTAAAAAAATTATTACTGTCAGGCAGTGGTGTTTTATGTCTTCAGCAAACGTGGTATCTGATTGATGCTGCATTACTGCTCCTTATAACCATCTATCTATTTGATAATATAATTCCGGGACAAAATGGCTCTATCGGCAGAATGATATATAATAATTTATTACATGTTTTAGGGTATTTGCTTGTTATGCTTTTTTTACTCCTTGCTATGCGTCATTCTTATCTGGAACAAATACAAACAGCGGCAAAGCAGAAAGCCTTGCAGGATTTACAAGACTACACACACAATCTGGAAGTCATGTATAATGGTCTACACTCCTTTAAGCATGACTATGTTAACATTTTGCTCTCTATCTCTGGCTATATAGAAAATGGCGATATGGACGAATTAAAGGATTTTTTTGAAAATAAAATCTTCCCAACAAAGAATCTGATTGACCAAGGTGATTACAAACTGAATCAACTTAGTAACATCGGTGTATTGGAAATTAAGAGCCTGCTCTCTGCGAAAATAATTTATGCTCATGAGTCAGGAATTGATGTCACGATTGATATTCCTGACAAAGTAGACAGTTTTCTGATAGACACCGTAGACCTTGCCAGAATATTGGGAATCTTTTTTGACAATGCAATTGAAGCCACATTAGAGACGGAACATCCGCAAATAGGCTTAAATATCATTCAGAATAAGACTGGTGTATCAATCATCATAAGCAATCATTTTCGGGATAACGGCATGGTGCTGCATAAGCTGAAGCAAAAAGGGGTTAGTACTAAAATTGGACATCAAGGGATCGGGCTTTCCAATGCCCAGAAAATAATAAGTTCCTATGACAATATGCTACTGGAAACAACAATAAAATGCAGTTGTTTCATACAGCATATGGAACTTACTTCCAGAAAGCAATTTGGTAAATAGTCAAGAGTTATTTTAAGAAGATTTTCAGGGAAAAGGGTAACCTTAATAAACCTACGGTCTGAAAAGAACGTAAGTTTGATATACGCTATGGATT